>CAMDFO010000022.1 GCA_945897515.1 Rhodoplanes serenus
GACGCCGAGGGCGGCGCGCCGCGCGGCGCGCTCCTCGTTCAGCGCTTTGAGAATATCGAGACGCATTACTCCACCTTCTCGACGAACACCCGAATCGTACCGCCGCACGACAGCCCGACCTTCCAGGCGGTCTCGTCGGCAACGCCGAATTCCAGGGTCTTCGGCTTACCGCTTTCGATTACGTCGAGCGCCTCGGTGACCACCGCGCCCTCGACGCAGCCGCCGGACACCGAGCCCAGGAAATTGCCCTGGTCGTCGATCACCAGATTGGAGCCGATCGGCCGCGGCGCCGAGCCCCAGGTTTCCACCACCGTGGCGAGCGCCACGCCGCGCCCGGACTTCCGCCAGTCCTCGGCAGCCTTGAGGATATCCTCGTCGCGCGACAAGCTCATGATGCGCTCCTATGCCAACGTTCTCGATTGTCACCCGCGGGCTTGACCCGCGGGTCCATCCACTCCGAAGATGGGTTGCCGGGTCAAGCCCGGCAACGACACCTGTTTCAAGCCACGCGCCGCAACCACTCCTTCGGATCGGTCTCGCGACCGCCCATGCCCGACAGCGCCCGGCAAAGCTCCTGCATGGACTCTAGATTGTGGATCGGACGCATTTCGTCAACGTGCGGCAGCATGACCTTGATGCCGCGGGCCTTGGCCTCGAAGCCGGAGAACCGCAGCAACGGGTTGAGCCAGACCAGCCGCCGGCAGGAACGATGCAGCCGGTCGATCTCGAACTCCAGCCGCTCGTCCGGATCGCGTTCCAGCCCATCGGTGATCAGCAGCACCACGGCGCCCTGGGCCAGCACGCGGCGCGACCATTTCCTGTTGAACTCGGCCAGCGAAGTCGCGATCCGCGTGCCGCCCGACCAATCGAGCACCGATGCCGAGCAGGCGGCGAGCGCCTCGTCCGGGTCCTTCTCCTTCAGGGCGCGGGTGACGTTGGTCAGCCGGGTGCCGAACAGGAAGGTCGAGACGCGCTTTCGCGAGTCCGATATGGCGTGCAGGAAATGCAGGAACAGGCGGGTGTACTGGCTCATCGAGCCCGAAATATCGAGCAGCGCCACCACCGGCGGAATCCGGGTGCGGCGGCCGCGGTATTTCAGGTCGATCACCGCCCCGCCCGCCTTGAGGCTCGCCCGCAGCGTGCGGCGCATATCGATGCGGTGGCCGTGCGGATGCGGCGTAAGCCTTCGCATCTTCACCTGGTCGAACGACAGCACCAGCCGCTTGATCGCATCCTTGGCGGCGGCGATCTCGGCCGCGCTCATCTGCGCGAAGTCCTTCTTCTCAAGAACCTCGCGATCGGAGACCGTGAAGCGCGCGTCGATCTCGACTTCGGATTTCTCGCGCTCGACCTTCTCGGCGCCGGAGAACAGCGCGTCCAGCACCCGTTGCGAAGCCTGCGGCGGCGCCTCGGGCACCGCGCCCGGAACCGGCGGCGACATCAGCGCCAGCAGCCGTTCGAGATAGCCGCGCTTGCGGAAGAAGATTTTGAACGCCTGGTCGAACAGCATGGAATGCTCGTGGCGCTTCACGAACACCGTATGCAGAGTCCAGTAGAAGTCCTCGCGGGTGCCGACACCGGCCGTTTGAATGGCGGTCAGCGCGTCCAGCACAGAGCCCGGGCCGACCGGGATGCCGGCCGTGCGCAGCGCGCGCGCGAAGTAGACGATGTTCTCGGCGAGACGGCCTTGCGGGTCCTGTTGCGGGGCTTGCATCGGGTCACTCCGCCGCGCGCAGCTCCGCCTGAACCTGGTCGAGCAGCTCCTTGACCTTGCCGCCTTCGAGCCGCGCAATGTCGTCCTGGTATTTCAGCAGCACGCCGAGCGTGTCGGACACGGTCGCGGGATCGAGCGCCACCGTGTCGAGCTCGGAGAGAGCGGTCGCCCAGTCGAGCGTCTCGGCGACCCCCGGCGACTTGAACAGGTCCTGCTTGCGCAGCGTCTGCACGAAGCCAACCAATTGCTCCGACAGCTTCTTGCTGATGCCCGGCACCTTGGCGCGGACGATCTCAAGCTCGCGCTCGGCGGTCGGATAGCCGACCCAGTGGTAGAGGCAGCGGCGCTTGAGCGCGTCGTGGATTTCGCGGGTGCGGTTCGAGGTGATGACCACGATCGGCGGATGCTCGGCCTTCACCGTGCCCAGCTCGGGGATCGTGACCTGGTAGTCGGCCAGCACCTCCAGCAGGAACGCCTCGAACGCTTCGTCGCTGCGATCGAGCTCGTCGATCAGCAGCACCGGCGCACCGGCAGGATCCGGCTCCAGCGCCTGGAGCAGCGGCCGCTTGATCAGGAAGCGCTCGGAGAACACGTCGCTCTGGATGCGCTTGCTGTCGTGCTCGCCCTCGACCTCGGCGGCGCGGATCGCAATCATCTGGGCGGCGTAGTTCCATTCGTAGACCGCCGAAGCGACGTCGAGACCTTCGTAGCATTGCAGCCGGATCAGCTTACGGCCGAGCGTCGACGAGAGCACCTTGGCGATCTCGGTCTTGCCGACGCCGGCCTCCCCTTCCAGGAAAATCGGCCGGTTCATCCTGAGCGCCAGGAACAGCACGGTCGCGAGCGACCGGTCGGCGAGATAATCGGCCGATCCGAGCAGCTTCAGCGTGTCGTCGATCGAGGCCGGAACGGCTCGGGATTTCTCAACTTTGTTCATGGCCAACTATTTAACCCGTCATGGCCGGGCTTGTCCCGGCCATCCACGTCTTGCTGTTATGCATTCCAAGACGTGGATGCCCGGCACAAGGCCGGGCATGACGCCGTGAGGGTGCAATCTGCACCAACAGATAGGTCGCCGCGGGCGTGCGTGCCCGCTACGCCGCCGCGAGCGCCCGCTTGGCGAGCACGCCGATCAGGTGTGCGCGATATTCGGCGCTGGCGTGGATGTCGGTGTTCAGCCCATCCGGCGACACCGCGATGCCCTCGATCGACTTCGGCGCGAACCGCTTCTTGAGCGCCTCCTCGAACTGCGGCACCCGGAACACGCCGTTCGAGCCCGCGCCGGTCACGGCGACGCGGATGTCGGAGCCGCGCTTGGAGACGAACACGCCGACCAGCGCGAAGCCCGAAGCCGGATGCTTGAACTTCTGGTAGGCTGACTTCTTGGCGACCGGGAAGTTGATCTTGGTGATGATCTCTTCCGGCTCAAGCGCGGTCGAGAACATGCCGGTGAAGAAATCGTCGGCCAGGATACGGCGCTTGTTGGTGATGATGGTGGCGCCGAGCCCCAGCACCGCCGCCGGATAATCGGCGTTGGGATCGTTGTTGGCGATCGAGCCGCCAATGGTGCCGCGATGGCGCACATGGGGATCGCCGATCGAGCCCGGGACGCCGGCGAGCGCGGGCATCACGTCCTTCAGAGTTTGCGATGCGGCGACCTCGAAGTGGCGCGTCATGGCGCCGATCACCACCGAGCGGCCCTTGACCTCGACGCCCGACATGCCCTCGACGTGGTTCATGTCGATGATCGCCGACGGGCTCGCGAGCCGCAGCTTCATCACCGGGATCAGCGAGTGGCCGCCCGCGAGCAGCTTCGCCTCCGGATGCTTGGCGAGCAGATTGGCTGCCTGCCGGACCGTCGTGGGACGGTGATACGTAAATGCGTACATGGAAGTCTCCCTATTCCTATTCTGCTGCTTGCTGCATCTTCGCGACCCTGCGGATCGCCGCCCAGACTGCCTGGGACGTCGCCGGCATGGCCAAATCTTCGGTTCCGATCGCGTCTGTGATGGCGTTGATGACCGCGGCCGGAGCCGCGATCGCGCCGGCCTCGCCGCAGCCCTTGATGCCGAGCGGATTGCCGGGGCACTTCGTCACCGTCATGTCGACCTTGAGCGACGGCAAGTCGTCGGCGCGCGGCATGGTGTAATCCATGAACGAGCCGGACACGAGCTGGCCGTCGGAATTGTAGACCGCGTTCTCAAGCATGGCCTGGCCGACGCCCTGCGCCACGCCGCCGTGCACCTGGCCCTCGACGATCATCGGGTTGATCACGGTGCCGAAGTCGTCGACCGCGGTCCAGCCGACGATATCGGTGTGGCCGGTCTCCGGGTCGATCTCGACCTCGCAGATGTGACAGCCTGCCGGGAAGGTGAAGTTGGTCGGATCGTAGAACGCGCCCTCCTTCAAGCCGGGCTCGAGCTGCGCGCCGGTGAACTTGTGTGCGATATAGGCGTTGAGCGTGACCTCGCCCCAGGCCGCCGCCTTGTCGGTGCCGGCGACGGTGAACTTGCCGTCCTTGAACTCGATGTCGCCTTCGGCGGCCTCCAGCATGAAGGCCGCGACCTTCTTGGCCTTGGCCTCGACCTTGTCGAGCGCCTTCACGATCGCCGAGATGCCGACCGCGCCTGAGCGCGAGCCGTAGGTGCCCATGCCGAACTGCACCTTGTCGGTGTCGCCATGCACGATGCTGATGTTGTCGATCGGGATGCCGAGCCGGTCGGCGACCACTTGCGCGAACGTGGTCTCGTGGCCCTGGCCGTGCTGGTGGCAGCCGGTGAGGACTTCGACCGAGCCGGTCGGGTTGACGCGAACCTCCGCGGATTCCCACAGGCCGACGCCGGCTCCGAGCGAGCCCACGGCCTGGCTCGGCGCGATGCCGCAGGCCTCGATGTAGTTGGAATAGCCCAGGCCGCGCAGCTTGCCGACGCGCGCGCTGTCGCGCTTGCGCTTGCCGAAACCCTTCACGTCGGCGATCTCCGACGCCTTCTTCAGCGAGGCGTTATAGTCGCCGGCGTCGTAGGCCATGATCACCGGGGTCTGGTGCGGGAACGACTTGATGAAGTTGCGCCTGCGCAGGTCGGCCGGATCGATCCCCAGTTCGCGGGCGCCGACCTCGACCAGCCGCTCGACCACGAAGGTCGCCTCGGGGCGGCCTGCCCCGCGATAGGCGTCGACCGGCACGGTGTTGGTGTAGACCGCATCGACCTCGCAATAGATCGCGGGAATGTCGTACTGGCCCGACAGCAGCGTGGCGTAGAGATAGGTCGGCACCGACGACGAGAACGTCGACATGTAGGCGCCGAGGTTGGCGACGGTCTTGACCTTGATCGCGGTGATCTTGCCGTCGTCGCCGAACGCCATCTCGGCGTGGGTGACGTGATCGCGGCCGTGCGCGTCGGTGACGAAAGCCTCGGAGCGGTCGCAGGTCCATTTCACCGGACGGCCGACGCGCTTGGAGGCCCAGAGGCAGACCACCTCCTCCGGATAGATGAATATCTTGGAGCCGAAACCGCCGCCGACATCGGGCGCGATCACCCGCAGCTTGTGCTCGGGCGCCATGCCGACGAACGCCGCAATCACAAGGCGCGCGACGTGCGGATTCTGCGTGGTGTTCCAGAGCGTGAAGTTCTGCGTCCCGGTGTCGTAGTCGCCGATCGCGACGCGCGGCTCCATCGCGTTGGGAACCAGCCGGTTGTTGACGATGTCGAGCCGGGTGACGTGCTTGGCCGACTTGATTGCGGCGTCCGCCGCCTTGGCGTCGCCGAGGTGCCATTGATAGATGGTGTTGTTCGGCGCCAGCTCGTGGATCGCAGCTGCCGATTGCGCCTTCGCCGGATCGATCACCGCCGGCAGCACCTCGTAGTCGACCTTGACCTTCTCGGCCGCGTCCTTGGCCTGGGCCAGTGTTTCAGCCACGACCACCGCCACCGCGTCGCCGACATGGCACGCCTTGCCGACCGCGAGCGCCGGATGCGCCGCCATCTTCATCGGCGTGCCGTCCTTGGAATTGATCATCCAGCCGCAGATGAGGTTGCCGATCTTGTCGGAAGCGAGCTCCGCGCCGGTCAGCACCTCCAGCACGCCGGGCATCCCGGAGGCGGCGGCGGTATCGATGCTCTTGATTTTGGCGTGAGCGTGCGGCGAGCGCACGAACATCGCCCGGGTCTCACCCGGACGCGTCACGTCATCGGTGTACTGGCCCTTGCCGGTAATGAAGCGGAAGTCTTCCTTGCGACGCACCGCCGCGCCGATTCCGGTCGCAGTCATGGTGGCCTCCTGTTCCGACCTCTCGACCACTTCCCTATGCGGACGGCGAAGTCCCCTTCATGGCCTTGGCGCCGGCCGCGATCGCCTTCACGATGTTGTGGTAGCCGGTGCAGCGGCACAGGTTGCCGTCGAGCTCCTGGCGAATGGTCTGCTCGTCGAGCTCGTTGCCCTTGCGATTGACCATGTCGACCGCCGCCATGACCATGCCGGGCGTGCAGAAGCCGCATTGCAAGCCGTGGTTTTCGCGGAACGCCTCCTGCATCGGGTGCAGCGGGCCGTCAGGCTGGGCGAGCCCCTCGATGGTGAGAACGTTGCACCCCTCGGCCTGAACGGCCAGCGTGGTGCATGACTTAACCGCCTTGCCGTCGAGATGGATGACGCAGCATCCGCATTGCGAGGTGTCGCAACCCACATGCGTTCCGGTCAGGCGAAGGTTCTCGCGCAGGTACTGAACCAGCAGCGTGCGGGTCTCGACGTCTGCGCTGACAGCTTTTCCGTTCACCGTCATCGAAACGACAGGCATGGTAGTCCTCCCAAAAAAATCCGGCTCTAACGGCCCGGTTTCCGCACTGGAAAACGAACCCGACGATCAAAACGGCACGAAACAGAACGTTTTTCGCTCAATTCCGCCTTTAGAACAAGAGCAGTGTGAACGTTGGCCGCGGGGCCGGTCAAGGCCGCTTCAGCCTTTGACCGCCGCGGCGAAGCGCACGAAAAAGTCGTCCGCGAGCTTCTTGGCCGCCCCGTTGACAAGCCGCTGCCCGAGTTGGGCGAGCTTGCCGCCGATCTGCGCCTCCACGTTGTAGGACAGCAGCGTACCGCCGTCCTTGTCCGTCAGATTGACCGAGGCGCCGCCCTTGGCGAAGCCCGCGACGCCGCCGTCGCCTTCGCCGGAAATCTTGTAGCCGTTGGGCGGATCGAGGTCGGTGAGCCGGACCTTGCCTTTGAACCGGGCCTTCACCGGACCGATCCTGTTGGTGGCGACGGCCATGAATTCGTTCTCCCCGATCACGTCCAGGGTCTCACAGCCCGGAATGCAGGACTTGAGCACCGCCGGGTCATTGAGCATCGCCCAGACCTTTTCGCGGGGAGCCGCAAGTTGCTGTTCGCCGGACATCGTCATCGCCATCGCTAAAATCCCTTCGCTTCCATTGCCTTCGACAACATACGCCCCCGGCTTCGCTGCACAACAGCAACCGCTGGCGCGCCCGCACACCGACCGCAGCCCGAGGCCGACGTGGCCCAAAACCCGTTCGCTTGCAAACGTGGTTAACGTCAAACCTAGCACTTTTGCTGGGGCTCGCTAAAGCGATGCGTTTGGCTGCGGCGAGCGCCGGAAATGGGGATTGGCGCGGGGCCAGGAGGCGGCTAAGGGTTTGGCCGGTATGTCTGACCTGCTCGGCAGCTCTCAATTGCTTGCGCCGCTGTTCTCCAGCGCGGCGATGCGCGCCGTCATGGACGACCGCGCGCGCCTGCAGCGCATGCTCGATTTCGAGGCCGCGCTGGCGCGTGCCGAGGCCGCGCTCGGGGTGATCCCGGCAAGCGTCGCCGGCGAGATCGCCGACGCCTGCAAGGCGGAACGTTACGACATCGCGGTGCTGGCCGAAGCCGCGGCCGAAGCCGGAAATATCGCGATCCCGCTCATCAACAGCCTCACCGCCGAGGTGCGCAAGCGCGACGACAAGGCCGCAAGCTACGTCCATTGGGGTGCAACCAGCCAGGACGTTATCGACACCGCGCTGATGCTCGAGCTACGGGCCGCCATCGACGTGCTGCTCGAAGACATCGACCGCGCCACCAGGGCCTTCACCACGCTGGCCGGCAAGCATCGCCGGACCATGACATTGGCGCGCACGCATCTTCAGCACGCGCTGCCGATGCCGTTCGGACTGAAGCTCGCGGGCTACGCCGCAGCGCTCGGACGCTCGCGCGACCGGCTGCGGCGGCTGCGCCGCGAAGCGCTGGCGGTCCAATTCGGCGGCGCCGCCGGCACGCTGGCGGCGCTCGGCGAGCACGGTCTCGACGTATCCGATCGGGTGGCCGCGCTGCTCGATCTGCCGATGGCGGACGCCCCCTGGCACAGCCACCGCGACCGCCTCGCCGAAATCGCTTCCGTCTTCGCGATCCTCGCCGGCACTTGCGGCAAGATCGCGCGCGACGTCGCGCTGCTGATGCAGTCGGAGGTGGCCGAAGCGTTCGAGCCGCCCCCGCTCGGCAAGGCCAGCTCTGCGATCCTGCCGCACAAGCGCAATCCGAATAGAGCCGGACTGGCGCTATCGGCCGCCCTGGCCGCACCCAATCTCGCCGCCACGCTGCTGGCCGCGCAAATCCATGAGCATGAGCGCGCAGTGGGCGGCTGGCAGGCGGAATGGCTGACATTCCCGGCGCTCGCGCTCGTCGTGTCGGGCACGCTCCACGCCATCGCCGATATTGCCGAGGGCCTCGAGGTCGACGTCGAGCGCATGAAAGCCAATCTTGAGCGCACCGGCGGGCTGGTCCTGGCCGAAGCCGTGTCGTTCGCGCTCGCCGAGAAAATCGGCAAGGCCGAGGCTCACGCGCTGGTCGCGAAACTGAGCCTGCAGGCCGACAAGGACAAGCGCGCGTTCCGCGAGGTGGTGGAAGCCGACACCCGGATCAAGGCGCAGCTCACCGCCGATGAGATCAGCCGGCTATTCTATCCGACCAGCTATCAAGGCTCAGCCCAGACTTTTATCGACCGCCTGGTGGCTTCGGCGAACGGCCGCGCCATCCGCAGGCCTACCCCAGCCCAGCCGGCCGCACCCAAGGCCGAAACGGCGCCGGCCATCGTCCCCGAACCGGCCGCGCCCGCCGTACCCGTTGCGCGAAAGCTGCCGCGCGCCACGCCGATGCCGTCGTTTGTCATCGCCCAGGGCATCGCCCCTCTGGTGAGCGAGCACCCGGCACCCGAGGCCGACAAATCGAAGACGCCTTCCGTGACAGCACCGCCCCGCACGCCCGATCCGCGACTGGAGCCGATCGCCGCGATCGACGAATTCCTGCGAAGTGCGAACGCCTTCGCCAACAGCGGCCGCACCGAAGAACCGGCCGCTTCCGGCCCGCCCGGAAACAAGCACAAACCCACGTGAGGAAACGATGCCGATAATCCAGGCTGACGACGGCAATCCGATCAACGTCGAGGTCGAGGGGCCGGCGAACGCGCCGGCGCTCATCATGTCGAACTCGCTCGGGACCACGTTGCGCATGTGGGACGACCAGGCGCCGGCGCTGGCGCAGCAGTTCCGCCTGATCCGCTACGACCGCCGCGGCCACGGCAAGACCGGCGCGCCAAAGGGCCCGTACACGATGGACCGCCTCGGCCGCGACGTGATCAACATCGCCGACGCGCTCGGGGTGAAGAAGTTCAACTGGGTCGGCCTGTCGATGGGCGGCATGGTCGGGCAATGGCTCGGCGCCAACGCGCCGGACCGGGTCGAGAAGCTGATCATCACGAACACTCACTATTTTTATCCCGACAAGGCCCCCTGGAACGATCGCATCAAGTTTGCGCAGGACAATGGTCTCGCGCCGCTTGCTCCCACGATGATGGAACGCTGGTTCACCAAGGGCTTTCGCGAGCGCTCGCCGCAAGCTGTCGGGCGCATCGGAGAGATGTTTTCGGCGACCAATCTGGACGGCTTCATCGGCTGCTGCGAGGCGGTGCGCGACATGGACTTCCGGCAGTCGACGCCGACCATCGCTGCGCCGACTCTGGTCATCGTCGGCAGCCAGGACCCGGCCACGCCGCCGGCCGCCGGCGAGGACATCCATAAGATGATCAAGGGCTCCAAGCTGGTCGCGCTGGACGCCGCGCATTTATCCAACGTCGAGCAGCCAAAGGCGTATCTCGACGCCATGCTCGGCTTCCTCAAGTAGCGCGGGAGCGTTCCATGGACGAACGGGAACGCGCGAAGACCGGCCTCGCGATGCGCCGCAAGGTGCTCGGCAAGGCCTGGGTCGATCGCGCCGAGGCCAACCTCAATTCCTTCAACAGCGAGTGGCAAGACACCATCAACCGCTCGCCGTGGGGCGACATCTGGACCCGCCCGCATTTCGACGAACGCACCCGCCGCATCCTCGTCATGGGCACGATGATTGCGCTCGGCCGCTGGGAGGAATTTCGCCTTCATGTGCGCGCCGCCCTGACCGAAGCGGGCTTTACCGCCGACGACATCAAGGAGGTCATCCTTCAGCAGGCGGTCTATGCCGGCGTGCCGGCCGGCAATCACGCCTTCAAGCTGGCGGAAGAAATCCTCAAGGAACACGGCAAGCTGCCCTAGGGAGCACGTCATGTCGTTTGGGATTCGTGCCGCATTCGCGCTGGCTGCAATTTGCATCACGATCGGATCGAGGGGGCCAAGCCGCGCCGAGCCGCTGCTGCGGGTCGGCATCGGCCTGCAGAACTGCGAGAAGCTCGCGGCGCAGCTCAAGCCCGGCGCGGGCCTCGATCATCTCCCGAATGCGCTGCTATTCTACTGGGTGCAGGGCTATATCAGCGCCGCCAACATCCACCTGATCAACGAATACGACGACTATGTCGATGCCGGCGCGGTCGCCGAGCCGCAGATCACCAGGCTCGTCACCGAATTCTGCAACGCCAACCCGACCAAGCGGCCGGTCGAGGCGCTCGACGCATTCATCGTCAAGGTGGCGAAGATCAAGATCAAGGAATCCGACGCCTTCGATCCGTGGGGTCACTGAGCGGCGACGAGTCACGATGCGCTCGACAAGGACGCCGCGCTTCATGAAGAGGTGCGCAACGCCGCGCGTGCTCGTCAACGCTGTGAGGATGATACGCGCCGGCGGGCTCAAGCAGCCGGACGACGATCTGCGCGAGCCGCGGCCTAAATAATCGGAGACGGCAATCAGCCGCCCCGGCCCTCGCGGAACTCCTGCGGGGTCATCGCGGTCTGCTTGCGAAAAAAGCGCGCGAAGTGCGACTGATCGGCGAAACCGAGATCGTATGAAATGTCGTGGATCGGGCGGCCGGTGAACACCAGCTCGCGCTTGGCTTCGGTGAGCACGCGCTGGCGGATCAGGTGGCCGGCGGTGACGCCGGTTGCATGCTTGACGTGATCGTTGAGCCGGTCGGGCGTCATCGCCAGCGCGTCGGCATAGAAGCGGATCAAACGCTCCTTGCGGAAATGCTCCTCGACCAGCCGGCGCAGCGCGTCGACCGTGGCGTCGGCAGGCGCCAGCGTCACCACGCCGGAGCGTGCCCGGCTCGCCGCCAATCGTGCAACCTCGATGGCGATCAGCGCAAGCAGGCCGCGCATGGCGAGCCGAAAGCCTTCGCGCGCCAGAAAGCTCTCCTCGTGCAACTCCCCGCATAGCGTGGACAGCCGCCTGGTCTCGCCCGAACTCGCCAGCGGGATGACCGGCTCTGCCGCCAGCGCCTTGAGCCGCTTGAGCGAGTCGCCGGAGCGTTCGCCGAGCGCCGCGGCCACGTCCTCGGTGAAGCTCACCACCCAGCCGTCGGTAATATCGGGATGAAAGCGGAAACCGTGGGCGGTGGTGGGGGGCACCAGGATCGCGGCCGGCGCGGAAAACGGAAACGTCGCGGCCTCGAACGTCATCTCGCCGCCGCCGCGCTCGATCAGCAGGACCTGGAACAGGTTGCGGTGGCGGTGGGCCCGGATCAGCCAGTCATGGACCGAGGACCGCGACGCGATGGTTTCGACATGGATGAAGTCGAACGCCTGATCGTCCGGCGGATCGCCGTAGAGGTGGAACAGCGGGAGTGCCGTTGCCGTGGCCATGCCGCCAGCATACGCGCGCCGCGGCATGCGGGGATAGCGAAGCGCAACCGGCGCGAGGTGAACAGCGTGGAAAAGCCTGGAAAAGCGAAGCTCCGCCGGATCGGCGGGCTTCCCCTCACACCTGCTTGTAGGCGCGGTCGTGATAGACCAGCGCCGCGCCCGGCGGACCGGAATGGATCGCCTCCACCGCGCCGAAGATGACGTCGTGCGACGCCACCGCACGGACCTCGATCACCCGGCAGTCGAACGCGACCACGGCGCTTGCGAGCACCGGCGAACCGGTGGTGAGCGCGATCCATTCGCCGGTGGCGAAGCGCTCCTCGCGCGCCACCTTGGTGCGGCCGGCGAAGGTGTCGGCGATGACCTCTTCCCCCGCGCGCAGCGTGTTGACGCAGAACACCCCGTTGCGGCGGAGCACCGGCATGCTGGTTGCGCCACGGTTGAGGCACACCAGGAGCGTCGGCGGCGCGTCCGAGACCGAACACACGGCGGTCGCGGTAAAACCGCTCTTGCCGCTCGCGCCGTCGGTGGTGATGACGTGGACGGCCGCGCCGAGACGGCACATCGCGTCGCGAAACGGCCTTGGGTCCACGGTTTTGGCTTGTTCGAGCGCGGCGAATGCGCCGGCCATGTCGGGTTGTTGGTCGATCCAGCTCATGATTCCATCATAATGGGCGTTCGCCCATTCGTCACTCCGCCGCTTTTGCAGGCCTGCCAGACCGATAGGCCACGTCGTCCGGATCGAGCCAGGTGTCGCCGGACCAGCCGTCCTCGTCGTAGTCGGCCATGCATTGTTCGGCGAAGCCGATCATTCGGTCGAACGCGCCCGAGCCCTTGGCGTTCAGCATGGCGTGGATCCGGATGTCCTCGTGGTTGCCGGCGTAGTTGCGCTCGTAGAGCTCATGGCGGCCGCCGAACTCGGTGCCGATCGCGTCCCACAAGAGCTTCATGATCTTGATGCGCTCCTTGTAGTCGATGCCATAGGAGCCGCGCACGAAGCGCTTCAGATAGGGATCGATCGCGGGATTCTTGAAGTCCTTGGCCGAGGATGGCAGATAAATCAGCGACGACGCGACGATCTTCTCCACGATCTCCTTGATGCGCGCGAAGGCGTCGCCCGCAAACACCCGGTAGGCCGAGCCGGACTGCGCGTTCGGCAGCACGGTGTCGCCGACCCATTGGGTCGGGTTCATCGCCATGGCGTCGGACAGCGCCCAGAACAGGTTGCGCCAGGCAATCACCTCGCCGAGCATCGCCTGGTTGCCGCGGAATTCGTCGGAGCCGGCCGCACGCAACGCCTTGGCGATGATGCCGACCATGAAGTCGAGCTTCACCGCAAGCCGGGTGCAGCCCTGGAACTGGTAGCCCGCAAGGAAGCCCGAGCGCGGGTAGAACGTCTTGATCTTCTCGATGTCGCGATGGATCAGCACGTTCTCCCAGGGCACGAACACGTTGTCGAACACGAAGATCGCGTCGTTCTCGTCGAAACGCGACGACAGCGGATAGTCGAACGGCGTGCCCATCACCGCGGCCGTCATCTCATACGACGCGCGGCAGAACAGCTTGATGCCCGGCACGTTCATCGGCGTGATGAACATGATCGCCAGATCGGTGCTGTTGATCGGCATGGCTGCGTTCTGGCCCATGAAATTGTAATGCGTCAGCGCGGCCGAGGTCGCCACCACCTTGGCGCCGGACACATAAATGCCGGCGTCGGTCTCCTTCTGGATGGTGATGAACACGTCCCTCACCTCGTCGGCGGCCTTCATGCGGTCGACTGGTGGATTGACGATGGCGTGGTTCATGAACAGCACGTGGTTCTGCGAGCGCGCGTACCAGGCCTTGGCGTTGTCGGCGAACTTGTCGTAGAGCGCGAAATTGGCGCCGAGCGTATTCATCAGCGACGCCTTGTAGTCCGGGGTGCGTCCCATCCAGCCGTAGGACATACGCGCCCAGTGCGCGATGGCGTCGCGCTGGGCGATCAGTTCGTCGCGCGATTTCGCAACCCGGAAGAATTTGTGGGTGAAGCTGCCGGAGCCGGTGTCGGTCGGGACGGTCAGCGCATCTTTCTGCTTCGGATCGTGCAGCGCATCGTAGAGCCTGGCGATGGTGCGCGCGGAATTGCGGAACGCCGGATGAGTGGTGACGTCGTCGACGCGCTCGCCGTAGATGTAGACCTCGCGGCCGTCGCGCAAGCTTTCGAGATACTCCTTGCCGGTGAACGGCCGCGCCGCGCCGATGATGTCTTCGGGTTTTTGTTGGCTCATTGATGGCTCCCGTTTGCGCTGCCGTGCCGTTCGTCAGTTCAAGCACATCGGACGCGGCGCAAACAACCGACCGGACAAACGTCATCGCCCGTATTGTTAGAGACGCCGGGTGCGTCTTTCCCCTTTTTTCCGTTTCCCCACGAGGGGATGGAGCGCCGGGAGGCGCCAGGGGTTTGCGAGGCCCCACGTGACAGGTCTTTGCGAGAGACCCGTCTGGCAGACCGTGGCTGGCGGTCCGCCGCGCACCGAGCTTCCGGGGTGGGGTTGCGAAGCCCATCCCGTGGCGCGCGCGTCCATGCGGCGGGTTTGCGAGGCCCATCCGCAGCGACGCTGCGCCTCCCGGCGCTCCACCGCGATGTCGTTGTCGGACACCGCACCTGGCTCCGACGCCGCGATCGACGACGCCCTCCGAGCCAGGCTGCGCGCATGATAAAGCCGCCGGAACGGGCGGGGATAAGTGGTCACGGCTTTGTGAATTCTATCCTAGGCAACGCCCTCTTGAGGCAGTTAGCTAACTTAGCTAAGCTAAGTTAGCTAACTGGAAACAATCGATGGCCATCACCGTCACGATCCATCAGGCCAAGACCCAGCTCTCCAAGCTGATCGCCCGAGTCGAAGCCGGCGAACAGGTGGTGATTGCGCGCGGCAAAACGCCGGTCGCGCGTATCGAACCGGTTGCGGCACCCCAAGGCAAACGCCAGCCCGGGCTGATGAAGGGCAAATGGCCCAACCTTCCCGACTCATTTTTCTTCGATCCGCTGCCAGAAGAAGAATTGCGCGCGTGGGAAGGCGAGTATGAAGGTCCTCGTTGATACCCACGCCTACTTTTGGTGGGAGAAGAACGATCCCCGGCTATCGGCACCCGCCCGCGAGGCCATTTCGGACAGGGCAAACGAGGTCCTGGTCAGCGCGGTCACGGCCTGGGAACTCGCCACCAAGGCTCGCCTCGGGAAATGGCCCGGGGCAGAAACTGTGGCGCGCGACATCGAGACCACGCTACGAGAGCATGGTTTCACTTCGCTGCCGATTACGTTGCGGCACGCCCAAATCGCAGGGTTTCTCCCCGGCCGCCATGGCGACCCATTCGATCGCATGCTGGCGGCGCAATCGCAGGTCGAGGACGCGCCGCTACTGACAGCCGATCCTGCGTTCAAAGCGTTCGGCACGCGCATCCTCTGGTAGCTCACGCCGCTCCGCGGTCGTTCCGGAACGGCTGGGTCAGCATCCGGTCGAGTCGCTGCTCCTTCGGATCGCGGAACTGCGGGATGCCGATGGTCATGCCGTCGTGCCCGGCCTGCGGATCGCGGCGATAGGTCCCGAAAATCCAATCCCACCACGGCAGATTGAAGCCGAAGTTGCTGTCGGTTTCCTGGCGCTCGATCGAATGGTGGACGCGGTGCATGTCCGGCGTCACCACCAGGAGCCGCACGACGCGGTCGAGCCAGGACGGCATCCGCACGTTGGAATGATTGAACATCGAGGTGGCGTTGAGCACGACCTCGAACACGAACACGCCGACCGGCGGAATGCCGAACGCAACAATCACCGCGATCTTGATCGCGAGCGAAATCAGGATTTCGAACGGGTGGAAGCGCACGCCGGTGGTGACGTCGATGTCGAGATCGGCGTGGTGCATGCGGTGCAGCCGCCACAGCACCGGGACATGGTGGAAAAGCCAGTGCTGCGCCCAGATCGCGAAATCCAGCACCAGAAATCCGAGCAGCGCCCCGACCGAGAGCCGCAGTTGCAGCCAGTTGAACAGCCCGATCCCCTGCCCGGCCGCATAGAGCGCGGCGCCGACCGCGGCGGTCGGAACCAGGATCCGGACCAGGAGTGCATCGACCGCCAGCACGCCGATGTTGCTCGGCCAGCGCCGCAACCGGCCGACGGTGAGCGGCCGGCGCGGCGCGAACAGCTCCCACGCGGCCAGCACGCCAAACAGGAGGGCGGTGCACGCCAGGCGCAGGACGATCTCGAGCGTCGGGTCCATCGACTACCGATAGACCAGATCGCCGGCAGAAAAACAGCACACAAGTGCGTGCGGACGAGACAGCGCCGCCGGCGGGGGAGCCCTGCCGGCGGCGAACGCTGTTGATAACTCCAGAACGCTGACGCAACGAAAACGCAACGACGCCTACAGCGCAAGCTCCGCACGGTCGCTCACCGGCGCCGCGCGTGGGGCCGCGAGCATCGCGATGACGCTCAGCAACAAGATGAGAACGACGGTTTTCATGGCAGGCCTGGGTCCTTGCACATCTTCGGGACGGCAACGCGGGTCTGGCCCGGCCGGTTCCTTGAATGACGGGGACGTGAGCCGCACCGCATCGGGCTACCGTTGCCCGGGCTTCGCGCCCCTGCTAAGCACGGCAAATCGCGGTCTTTGCAGCGGATTCGCGGATCGGACGCATGGAATATTTCGTCCAGCAGCTCATCAACGGCATCGCGCTCGGCTCGATCTACGGCCTGATCGCGATCGGCTACACGATGGTCTACGGCATCATCGGCATGATCAACTTCGCGCACGGCGACGTGTTCATGGTGGGGGCCTTCATCGCACTGATCGCGTTCCTGGCGCTGGTCGCAATCGGCGTCACCGCGATCCCGATCGCACTGTTCCTGGTGCTGCTGATCGCGATGGGACTGACCGCGCTCTACGGCTGGACCGTGGAGCGCTTCGCCTATCGTCCCCTGCGCGGCAGCTTTCGCCTCGCGCCGCTGATCTCGGCGATCGGCATGTCGATCATCCTGCAGAATTTCGTGCAGATCGTGCAAGGCGCGCGGGTCAAGCCGCTGCCGCCGCTGATCGAGGGCGGCTACACCCTGATCGAGAGCGAAGCCTTCGCGGTGCGGCTGTCCAACGTGCAGATCCTGGTGGTGATGGTCACGCTGCTGCTGATGCTGGCGTTTTCCTGGCTGGTGGCGAAGACCCGGCTCGGCCGCGACATGCGCGCCTGCGAGCAGGACCTGAAAATGGCTTCGCTGGTTGGCGTCGACATCGACCGCACCATCTCGTTGACATTCGTCATCGGGGCCGCATTGGCCTCGGTCGCCGGTATCATGTACCTGCTGTACTACGGCGTCGCCGACTTCTTCATCGGCTTCGTCGCCGGCGTGAAGGCGTTTACCGCGGCGGTGCTCGGCGGCATCGGCTCGCTGCCGGGCGCGATGCTGGGCGGGCTCTTGATCGGGCTGATCGAGACCATGTGGTCGGCGTATTTCTCGATCGAGTACAAGGACGTCGCGGCGTTCTCGATCCTGATCGTGGTGCTGATCTTCCTGCCGACCGGCATCCTCGGCCGGCCCGAAGTCGAGAAGGTGTGAGACCGAACCGGCCGTGAGCACCAACGCCGCGACCACCAGACTTCCGATCGCCGCGGCGCTGAAAGATGCCACGCTCGCCGCGCTGGTGGCGTTCGGCCTGTTCGCGCTGATGGTGGGGCTCTACACCGACCAGGGACCGACCGGCGCGCTCGTCGTCAGCACGCGGCTCGAGCAACTGACCATCGTGGTCGGCCTGGTGTTCGCCGGCGCTTTCGCCCGCGCGCTGATTTTCGGACGGGAACCGGTCGGCTTCGGCCGCCTCCAGCCGGCCTGGTTGACCGGACGCGCGGCCAACGTCTTCCGCATCGTCAGCCCGCTTTTCGGCTCGGCGCTGCTGGCGTTCGCCCTGCTCTGGCCGGTCGTGTTCTACG
The DNA here is from genome assembly GCA_945897515.1 of Rhodoplanes serenus. Classification (GTDB taxonomy): domain Bacteria; phylum Pseudomonadota; class Alphaproteobacteria; order Rhizobiales; family Xanthobacteraceae; genus Z2-YC6860. The sequence continues at coordinate 17,720 of CAMDFO010000022.1, forward strand.
ACAACCGCTATCTGCTCGATCTCGGCATCCTGGTTCTGACCTATGTGATGCTGGGCTGGGGCTTGAACATCGTGGTCGGCCTCGCCGGCCTGCTCGACCTCGGCTACGTCGCGTTCTACGCGGTCGGCGCCTACTCCTATGCACTCTTGGCGCAGAACTTCGGCCTGTCGTTCTGGATCTGTCTGCCGCTCGCCGGAATTCTCGCGGCGTTCTGGGGCGTGCTGCTGGGCTTTCCGGTGCTGCGGCTGCGCGGCGACTATCTCGCCATCGTGACGCTGGCGTTCGGCGAGATCATCCGGCTCGTGCTGCTCAACTGGCAGGACCTCACCGGCGGGCCGAACGGCATTTCCTCGATCCCACGGCCGTCGTTCTTCGGGCTGCCGTTCAACGACGACGAGGGCGGCTTCGCACACACGTTCGGGATCGAGTTCTCGCCGATCCACCGCATCGTGTTCCTGTTCTATCTGATCCTGGCGCTGGCGCTCATCACCAACTGGGTGACGCTGCGGATGCGGCGGCTGCCGGTCGGCCGCGCCTGGGAGGCGATGCGCGAGGACGAGATCGCGTGCCGGTCGCTGGGGATCAACACCACCAACACCAAGCTCACCGCGTTCGCGATGGGCGCCATGTTCGGCGGCTTCGCCGGGGCGTTCTTCGCCACCCGGCAGGGCTTCATCAGCCCGGAATCCTTCGTGTTCGGCGAGTCGGCGCTGATCCTGGCCATCGTCGTGCTCGGCGGCATGGGCTCGCAGCTCGGCGTCGCGGTCGCGGCGCTGGTGATGCTCGGCGGCTTCGAGGTGTTCCGCGAATTCGAGCAATACCGCATGCTGGTGTTCGGCGGCGCGATGGTGGCGATCATGATCTGGCGGCCGCGCGGACTGGTCGGAACGCGCGAGCCGTCGCTCTATCTCAAGCCGGAGGGCAAATGACGCCCGCCGAACCGATCCTCACGGTCGAGCGGCTGACCATGCGGTTCGGCGGCCTGGTGGCGGTGGATGCGCTGAGCTTCGAGGCGCAGCGCGGCGCGATCACCGCGCTGATCGGACCGAACGGCGCCGGCAAGACCACCGTGTTCAATTGCATCACCGGGTTCTACAAGCCGAGCGCCGGCATGATGCGGCTGGTTCATTCCGACGGCTCGGTGTTCCTGCTGGAGCGGCTGCTGGATTTCCGCATCGCCCAGCTCGCGCATGTCGCGCGCACCTTCCAGAACATCCGCCTGTTCTCGGGCATGACCGTGCTGGAGAACCTCGTGGTCGCGCAGCACAACGTGCTGATGGCGGCCTCCGGCTTCACGTTCGCGGGCCTGTTCGGGCTCAAGAGCTACACCGCGGCCGAACGCGCTTCGATCGACAAGGCGCGCTACTGGCTCGACCGCACCCATCTGACCGCGCGCGCCGACGATCTCGCGGGCTCGCTCGCCTATGGCGAGCAGCGGCGGCTGGAGATCGCGCGCGCCATGTGCACCAATCCGGCGCTGCTGTGCCTGGACGAGCCGGCGGCGGGACTGAACGGCCGCGAGAGCGCCGAGCTGAACGAGCTGCTGCGGTTCATCCGCAAGGAGCACGGCACGTCGATTTTGCTGATCGAGCACGACATGGGCGTGGTGATGGAGATTTCCGACCACATCGTGGTGCTCGATTACGGCATCAAGATCGCCGACGGCACGCCCGAAGCGATCCGCAACGATCCCAAGGTGATCGCAGCCTATCTCGGCGTCGAGGACGAAGAGGTCGAGAAGGTCGAGGCGGAGGTGGGAATATGACCCCTCTCCTTTCCATCCGCGGCGTCAAATCGTTCTACGGCAACATCATGGCGCTGAAGGGCGTCGACCTCGAAGTCAACGACGGCGAGATCGTCACCCTGATCGGCGCCAACGGCGCCGGCAAATCCACGCTGATGATGACGATCTTCGGCAATCCGCGGGCGCGCGAAGGCTCGATCACCTTCGAGGGCCGCGACATCACCGACGTGCCGAGCCACGAGATCGCCAAGCTGCACATCGCCCAGGCGCCGGAGGGCCGCCGCATCTTCGCCCGGATGACCGTGCTGGAAAATCTCCAGATGGGCGCGACCGTCTCCGACCCGGCGAACTTCGAAGCCGACCTCAAGCGGGTCTGCACCTTCTTCCCACTGTTGGAAAAGCGCCTGCACCAGCGCGGCGGCACGCTCTCCGGCGGCGAGCAGCAGATGCTGGCGATCGGCCGCGCGTTGATGAGCCGGCCGCGCCTCCTGCTGCTCGACGAGCCGTCGCTTGGCCTCGCGCCGCTGATCGCCAAGCACATCTTCCGCACCATCCGCGAATTGAACGAGCGCGAACGGCTGACCGTGTTTCTGGTGGAGCAAAATGCGTTCCATGCGCTCAAGCTGGCGCACCGCGGCTATGTCATCGTCAACGGCGAGATCACGCTGTCCGGCAGCGGCAAGGAGCTGCTCAACAGGCCGGAGGTGCGAGCGGCATATCTGGAAGGCGGGCGGCACTAGGCCTTCCGACCTTCCGTCGTTGCGATGAAGATGCCCACAAACACCGCGACCATGCCGACAACGAGGTCCATGGTGATCGGCTCGCCGACGAGTTGCGTCGCGACCAGGCTCGCTACGATCGGGTTGACCGTCATGGTGTTGGCAACGCGGGTCGGCGACGCGCGCTCCAGCGCCAGCACCCACAAGATGAACGCAAGCGCGCCCGCGCCGACGCCCAGGTAAATGCCGGCGATCCATTGCGGCGCGCCGAACGTGCCGAGCACCGCGACATGTCCCGTCACCAGCCCGACCGCGACGAGCGCCAGCGCGCCGGCGCCCATGCCGACCGTCAGGAACCCGAGTGCGCTGGAGCGCTGCGAGAAAGGCCGGGACCAGACGTTGTAGAACGCCATGCACATCGTGGAGCCAGCCATGATGAGCTCGCCGCGCCAAGCGCCGGCGGGCGCATCGGACAATCCCGATGCGAGTGCCACCGCGACGCCCAGCACTGCGACCAGGACGCCGATCACCTTGCGCGCACTCAGCGTCTCAAGTCCCAACAGCGCGGCAACCACCATGGTCTGCAGCGGCAATGTCGCGATGGCAAGGCTTGCGCGTGCCGCCGTCGTATAAGCCATTGCGATATTATAGAGGACGAAGAAGCACCCGAAGAATGCGATGCCGAGCCCGGCGACCGCCGGCCAGTCGCTGCGCTTCGGCCACTTCACACGCATCACCAGCGCGACCGGCAGGACGCACAGAAATCCGATGCCCCAACGCAGAATGCCAAGCGTGATTGGATCGGACGCAGTAACGAGATAGCGTGTTACCGCGAGTCCGGCTGCGCCAAGACTGACGGACGCGACGCCGATGAGCACGCCGAACCATTCGCCCAAGGGCCGCCCCGTCAGTTTTGGAATCGGAAGCATCATTTTGACTGCCGCCAGCGCTTAGACAAGCGGGATCAGACGTCCTAGGCTTATGAAGAACCGGGAGGCATTCATGAAGCTACGGCATTTGGCGTGGATGGCCACGATCGGCGGCGCGGTGATGATGCTGGCGGCGCAAAGCGCGGCCTGGGCGCAGTCCGGTGTGATCCGCGTGATCATCGGCGTCCCCGCGGGCGGCGCCATCGATCCCTACGCGCGGATGATCGCCGAGCACATGTCGAAGACGCTCGGCCAGCCGATCATCATCGAGAACCGCCCCGGCGCCAGCGGTAACCTCGCCGCCCAGTACATCGCCGATCAACCGGCCGACGGCAGCATCATCTGGCTCGGCACCCAGGCGTTCACCGAAATCCTGCCGAACGTGTTCAAGAATTCGCGCTGGTCGATCGACAGCTTCCACCCGATCATCCGCGGGGTCGAAGCGCCGCTTGCCTTCGTGACGCACCCGAGCGTGCCCGCCAAGACCTTCGCCGAGTTCCTCGAATGGGCGAAGGCGAACAAGGGGAAGCTCAGCTATTCGTCGTACCAGGCCGGTACGCCCTCGCATTTCCTCGGCTTCCAGATGAACGACAAGTTCGGCCTCGACCTCACCCACGTGCCGTTCGGCGGCTCCGGACTTCAAGTGACGGCGCTGCTCGGCGGGCACTCGCAGTTTGGCTTCGCGCAGGTCAATTCGTCGCTGCAGCATGTGCGCGCCGGCAAACTGAAAGCGCTCGCCACCACCGGCCCGAAGCGCGACCCATCCATGCCCGACGTGCCGACATTCGCGGAACTGGGCCAGCCCGATTTCACCGCCAAGGTCTGGTTCGGCCTGCTGGTAAAAGAAGGGACGCCGCCCGAGTTGCTCAAACGGCTGACCGATGCGGCCGTTGCGGCGCACGCCGATCCATCGATCCGGCAGCGGCTGGAGGTGCAAGGGTTCGAGGTCTCCGGCGCGACCGGCCCGCAGCTCAAGACCGAGATCAAGACGCAGACCGTGCGCTGGGGCCGCCTTGTCGCCGCCTCGGGCTGGTCGGTGGAGGACCGCGGCAGCACGAAGTAGAGACCTCACGTGTCCCGGGCGAGCGAAGCGAGACCCGGGACCCCGGTTGGTTGCGGCTAAAGCAAGCTGGGTCCCGGATCGGCGGTGCATCGCTCACGCGCTGCACCTTGTCCGGGACACATGCCGAACGAGTTTACGCCCTTCGCGTCGGAAGCGGCACGCGGTCGACGTGTTCAATCTCGGTGAGTAGCAGCCGTTCCGTCATCGCCGCGCGCGTGGCCGCATGGGCGGGCTGGTCCCACAGGTTGTCGAACTCGCCCGGATCGTTTTCCAGGTCGTAAAGCTCGCCCCATCCGGTGCCGTGGAACACGGACAGCCGGTAGCGGCCGTCGATCAGCGTGTGCACGCGCGGCGGCACGTTGTTCGAACCCGGGCTCGTGGCCTGGTGGTCGTACTGGATGAACACGCTGTCGCGCACCGCCCGGCCCTCGCCGATCGCCGGCAGCAGGCTCTTGGCCTGCATGCCGCTGGCGGGCTCGATCCTGGCGCGGTCGAGGATGGTGGTGCCGATGTCCATGGTGGAGCCGAGCGCGTCAGTGCGCTTCGGATAATTCGACGCCTGCGGGTCGGACCAGATGAACGGCACCCGCACGATGCTCTGATACTGCTCGGCGCCCTTGAGCATCAGCCGGTGATCGCCGAGATGGTCGCCGTGGTCGGACGTGAAGATCACCACGGTGTCGTCGCGCCGGCCGCTCGCATCGAGCGCGCGCAGCACCCGGCCGATGGCATCGTCGACACAGGCAATCATACCGGCGGTGAGCGCCCTCGCCTCCTGCGCCTCGCGCGCCGACACGCCGATGGTGTTCATGCCGGTGAGATTCGCCTTGCCGGCGGCGCGGTCCTCGATGATCGCCTTGACCAGCGGCGGCGGCTCCCAGTCGTTGCGCGAATACGCCTCCGGCACCGGAAACTGCTCAGGCTTGTACATATCCCAGTATTTGCCGGGCGGATTGAACGGATGATGCGGATCGGGAAACGACACCATCAGGAAGAACGGCGCATCGGCGTCCGCGTTTTGCAGATACGCCTCGGCGCGGTCGCCGAGGAACGCCGTGCCGTAAAGCTCCTCGGGGATCGCGGTGCGCGAGGCCTGCGGCACCGTGTAGTTGTGAGGCAGTGAATTCTTCGGCCCGAGCAGGTTCTTCGCGTTCGGGTCGCGCGCCTCCAGCCAACGGTCGTAGTCGGCGCCCGGCTCGTCGCCGTGACCGCGCACCAGCGTGACGTGCTCGAAACCGTAGAACGGCGTATGCACGCGCGCGTCGGCTTTGGTCCAGTAGTCCGGCGTCTCCTGATCGTATTTTGGCTCGGCGAGATCGTGGCGCAGCGACTCGGTGAGTCCCTTCGACGGTTCGTGATAGCCCTCGCGTGGCGCCGGACGTTTCACGATCGGCGGCCAGTCGGTGAAATTCTGCAGGTGGCTCTTGCCGACCAGCGCGGTGCGATAGCCGGCGTCGCGCAGCAGATCGACGAAGGTCACCGCGTTCGTCGACAACGGGATGCCGTTTGAGCGCACACCATGCACCGAGGGCATCCGGCCGGTCATCAGGCTGGAGCGGTTCGGCTGGCATACCGGGCTTGCGACATAGAATTTGTCGAACGCCGTGCCCTTGGCGGCGATCGAATCGATATGCGGCGTGCGCAGCACCGGATGTCCGTAGCAGCCGAGGAAGTCGGCGCGGTGCTGATCGGTGATGAACAGAAGGAAGTTGGGCCGTGAGCGGCTGGAGGCAGGCATTAATGTCCCGTGACATGAGGTGGGGCGATGATATCGGGAATCGCCTGCTCTGTGCTAGCATTCGCCGATGCTCGACCTCTACGCCCACGAAACATTCTGGCAGGTCGTGTTCGTCACCGGACTGATCGGCGGCGGCGCGGCCTGGCTGACCGGCCGCGCCATCGCGCAGACCTGGCGTCCGCCCTGGCACCTCGTGGCCTATGTCGCGCTGCTCGGCGCCGCGGTACGGTTCGTGCACTTTGCGCTGTTCGAGGCGACGCTGATCTCACCGCCGTCCTATGCCGTGGATACGGTCTACCTCCTGCTGCTGAGCGCACTGGCCTGGCGGATGACGCGCGCCGCCCAAATGGCGACGCAATATTATTGGCTGTATGATCGCACCAGCCCGTTCACCTGGCGGGTGCGCGCAAATACCGGCGGAAACGGTGTGAATTCCAAGTGACTTCCGCTGAAATCCAGACAAAATAACAGGTGGACGGTTTTCGCGGCCGGGGCGACCATTGGGGTCAGCGTCCGCAACTTGAGGAGACAGGCATGAAGAGGATGTGGCTTACGGGCCTCGCGCTCGGCGCAGGTCTGGCGTTTATCGGCGCGGCGTCCGCGCAGGATATGAGCGTTGGTGTCGCCGGTCCGATGACGGGCGGCGAAGCGACCTTCGGGCGTCAGCTCAAGAACGGCGCCGAACAGGCGATCGCCGACATCAACGCGGCCGGCGGCGTGCTCGGCAAGAAGCTCAAGCTCGAAATCGGCGACGACGCCTGCGATCCGAAGCAGGCGCGTTCGGTCGGCGAGAAGTTCGCCGGCATGAAGCTGCCGTTCGTCGCCGGGCACTATTGCTCGTCGTCCTCGATCCCGGCGTCGGAAGCCTACGCCGAAGGCGGCGTGCTGCAGATCACGCCGGCCTCGACCAATCCGAACTTCACCGAACGCAATCTCTGGAACACGTTCCGGGTCTGCGGCCGCGACGACCAGCAGGGTTCGGTCGCCGGCCGTTACATCGCCCAGCGCTTCAAGGGCAAGAACGTCGCGGTGATCCACGACAAGACCACCTACGGCAAGGGCCTCGCCGACGAAACCAAGAAGGCGCTCAACCGCGCCGGCCTGAAAGAAAAGCTCTACGAGGCCTACAACAAGGGCGACAAGGACTTCACCGCACTGGTCTCCAAGCTCAAGCTCAACAACGTCGATCTGGTCTATGTCGGCGGCTACCACCAGGAGGCCGGGCTGATCCTGCGCCAGATGCGCGACCAGGGTCTCAAGACCGTGCTGATGGCGGGCGATGCGCTGGCCGACAAGGAGTTCGCCTCGATCACCGGACCAGCCGCAGAGGGCGTGCTGTTCACCTTCGGACCCGATCCGCGCAAGAAGGCCTCGGCGAAGGCCATCGTCGACAAGTTCAAGGCCAAGAACATCGATCCGGAAGGCTACACGCTCTACACCTACGCCGCGTTCCAGGTCTGGGCCGCCGCCGCGACCAAGGCCAACACCACCGATGCGAAGAAGGTCGCGGCCGTCATCAAGAGCGGCAAGTGGGACACCGTGCTCGGCCCGATCACCTACGACAAGAAGGGCGATATCACAGTGGTCGACTACGTGGTCTATCAGTGGGACAAGAGCGGCAACTACGCCGAGCTGGGCGCCAAGCCGGGCTCGTGAGCGTTCGCTGATAACGTGAGATCAGCCCGCCCCGGAAACGGGGCGGGCTTTTTATTTCAGCCGATCGTGCCGAGCACCGGGAACGCTTCCAGTAGCCAGAAGCTCGCAGTGGTGACGAAACCCGTCAGGAACGCGATGCCGGTCAGGATCAGCAGCACGCCCATGGCGCGCTCGACATGACCGATGTGACGGCGGAAGCGGGTCAGAAATCGTGCGAACGGCTCGACGAAGAACGCCGCCAGCGCGAACGGAATGCCGAGCCCCAGCGAATAGACCGCGAGCAGGCCCGCGCCTTTGCTGATCGTCGCCTCGGAAGCTGCGACCGCCAGGATGGCGGCGAGGATCGGGCCGATGCAGGGCGTCCAGCCGAACGCGAACGCCAATCCCATCGCATAGGCGCCCCACAGCCCAACCGGCTTGGTAACGTCGATTTGCTTGGTGCGCATCAGCCAGGAAATCCGAAACACCCCGAGGAAGTGCACTCCCATGACGATGATGGCGACGCCGGCGATCATGGCGAGGTGATACGAATAAGCCCGCACCACCGCGCCTATGATGCTGGCGCTCGCGCCCAGCGCCACGAACACCGTGGAGAAGCCCGCCACGAACAGGAGCGACGCCAGCACGGTCTGGCGCTGCGAGCCGGTGCGCGGATCGCCGTCGGTCAGCCGCTCCAGCGAGGTGCCGGCGAGATAGACCAGATAGGGCGGCACCAGCGGCAGCACGCAGGGGCTGAGGAAGCTTACGAGCCCGGCCAGAAGAGCCGCGAGGATGGTGACGTCGGGAGTCATCGTGCGCCTTGATGCATGGGCGCGGCGGGCAGCACAAGCACGATCAAGCCACATGGCGGCGATGTGATCGGCGCTTGATCTGGTATGGTTCAATATCCATCGCGAACGGCCTTCGAATAGCCATGACCAGAAACCTCATCACCGATGTCCCCGGCATCCGGGTCGGCCACGCCGACGACGCGAGGCTGGCGTCGGGCGCCACCGCGATCGTGTTCGACGAGCCCGCCGTGGCGTCGGTCGACGTGCGCGGCGGCGCACCGGGGTCTCATGAAACGGAGTTGCTCGATCCGCACCGCACCGTCGAGCGGATCGACGCCGTGGTGCTCTCAGGCGGCTCGGCGTTCGGGCTCGACGCCTGCGGCGGCGCGCAGGCATGGCTGCGCGAGCAGGGCCGCGGGTTCGCGATCGGCGACGTCCGCATCCCGATCGTGTGTGGCGCGATCCTGTTCGACATGACCAACGGCGGTGACAAGACGTGGGGCCGCTTCCCGCCCTATCGCGATCTCGGTTACGCGGCGGCAGCCGCCACGGGCGCCGACTTCGCGCTCGGCACCGCCGGCGCGGGCTACGGCGCAGCCACCGTGATGCTCAAGGGCGGGCTCGGCTCGGCGTCGGCGATGACGCGGCATGGCCACACCGTCGGCGCGCTGGTCGCGGTCAACGCCTGCGGCAACGCCAACATCGGGACCTCCAGGCAGTTCTGGGCGGCGCCGTTCGAGCAGAACGGCGAGTTCGGCGGGCTCGGTTTTCCCGCCAATGTTCCTCCGGAGGCGCTCATGCCGGTGTTCAAGGGCCAGCCGGGCGAGAACACGACGATCGCCATCGTTGCGACCGACGCGACGCTGACCAAGGCGCAGGCCTACCACTTCGCGGCGATGGCGCAGGTCGGGCTCGCGCGCGCGATCTATCCGGTTCACACCACGCTCGACGGCGACACGGTGTTCGCAGCCGCCACGGGCCGGCGCACGCTCGCGGACCCGGTGACCGAACTGACCACGCTGGGCATGATCGCGGCCAACGTGCTGGCGCGCGCGGTTGCACGCGGCGTTTATGAAGCGCGCGCGTTGCCGTTCGCAGGCGCGCGGCCGTCCTGGAAAGATAAATTCGGCTAAACGCACCCCGTGAAACTTTCCCATCCGCCAGCCGTTGTCTCGTGAAACCGAAACACGAGGTGGACGATGGGACTGCTTGATGGAATTCTCGGCGGCGGCAATCGTGGCGGCGGCATGTCGCCAATCACCATGGCGCTGCTCGGTGTCCTCGCATACCGGACGATGAACGGCAAAGGCCGGCTCGCCGACATGCTCGGCAAGAGCGCGCCGAATGCCGGCGGCGGAAATACCCCTAGCGGAAATGGCGGCGGCGGGCTTGGCGGCCTTCTGCAAGGCGGGTTGGGCGGGCTGCTTGGCGGCGGCGCAGCCGGAGGCCTTTTGAGCGGCGGGTTGGGCGATCTGCTCAAGCAGTTCCAGGATCGCGGCCAGGGCGACAAGGCGCAGTCCTGGATCGAGAGCGGACCGAACAAGTCGGTCTCGCCGCCAGAGCTGGAGCAGGCGCTCGGGCCTGAGCGCGTCGAATGGCTGATGCAGCAGACCGGCATGTCGAAGGACGAGTTGCTCGCGGGGCTGAGCAAGGAATTGCCCGATGCGGTCGACAAGATGACGCCGCAGGGCCGCATTCCGACCGAGCAGGAGGCCGCCCGGCTGATGTAGCCGGCAGTTTGGGGTTTTGAATCAAATGCGGCGCGGCGCGATGCGCCGGCCTGCCGAATGACGTATTGGCGAACCAAGGCGCTCCACACGCGTTGACGTTGCAGGGTCAACAGTGTGGAGACGCGGCATGCCGTCCTCCGTCATTCGCGAATTCGAATACGACTCCTATCGCCATCAGCTTTTTGTGACGTTCGTCAGCGGCAAGACCTACGTGTATGACCGCGTGCCGCCGGACGTGCACGAGGCGTTCCAGGCCTACCGGTCCAAGGGCACTTTTTTCAACCGATTCATCCGCGACCGCTATCGGACCCGAGAGGTCCGGATTGCGAGCTGATACCCGCCATCCGCCGCCTGATGGAACCCGGCTCTCCCCACGGCGTTAAGGTGCGTCAGTTTCGATTTTAATAGGAGATGAACATGGGACGCGGTTTGCTGCTGTGGCTGATTGGAATTCCGCTGCCGATCATCCTGGTGATCTGGCTGTTCGGCGGCCTGAACTAACGGAGGCCACGATGCTGCGCTTCGCCTGGGCGGCCGCCAAGGTTGCCATGCTCGTGATGTTGGCAAAGCAACTGAGCGACAAACGCAAGCCTGCGCGCGTGCGAGCCCTCACCAAGCGGCGCGCATAGAACGATTGAGACGAACGAAACCGGGCCTCGCGACGCGCGAGGCCCGGTTTCGTTTTTGTCAGCGGCGGCGGTTGCGACGCGGCGCCAAGCGCAGCGTCATCCGGTTGCCGAACACGAGCGCCGCCATGCCCAGTGAAATCACCACATAGGCCAGCGCCATCCCGAAGGATGTACCGAGCTGCGCCAGCAGGCCCGCGATCCACAATGCGGCCAGCAGCGCCAAAAAGCCTTCTCTGATCCAGTTCATGGAGTCCGTCCGGGTCCGGTGTCGATGTGATACGTTTCAATGCAAGAATGCGGCCACTCACGACCGGCCACATCCCATTAAGCGCCCGGCGGCGTTTCGACTGCACAGAGGTGCAATGCTTCAAGCTGCGCGATCGTTCCCGAAACGCTCCGCGCCGTAGGGCGCGGGATCGGCGAGCGGCACGGCGCCCGTCATCATCTCGGCCAGCAAGCGGCCGGTGACGGGTCCGAGCGTCAGGCCCCAATGGGCATGGCCATAGGCCAGCCACAGACCCGCCTGCCCCGGCGCGCGGCCGATCACCGGCATGGAATCGGCAAAGCTCGGCCGGCTGCCCATCCAGGGCTCGGCTTCCAGTGCATCGCCAAGCGGAAAAAGCGCCCGCGCCTTGGGCATCAGGCGCTCGAACTGCACTGGCGTCGGCTCCGCGTCGCGGTGCGCGAACTCTGCGCCGGTGGTGAGCCGGAGACCCTGCTCCATCGGCGCCAGGCAATAGCCGACCTCGGTATCGACCACCGGGCGGGTGAGGCCGGCGTTGCCCTTGGCCTTGTAGTGATGGTGATACCCGCGCTTCCAGCGGAGCGGCAGGTCGATGCCGAGCGGTCCCAGCAGATCCGGCGCCCACGGCCCAAGCGCGACCACGGCCTCTTTCGCGTCGACCGGACCTTCATCGGTGTCGACGCGCCAGTTCGCGCCCGAGCGATGCAGCGTGCGCGCATCGCCCCTGAGGATCACGCCGCCGAGCGCAGCGAAGCGCGCGGCGTAGGCCTTAGCCACCGCGCCTGGATTGGAGACGCTCGCCGCACCCGGCCAATGCACGGCATGACCGAACACCGGCGCGAGCGACGGCTCCAGCGCGCGGCCACCCTCGGTATCGAGCACGCGGAACGCCAATCCGAGCCTGGCGGCAAAATCCCGCTCGCGCTCGTTGGCATCGAGTGCGCGCTTGCTGCGATAGATCTTGAGCCAGCCGTCCTTGCGCAGATAGCGGATGGCGTTCGATTCATTCATCAACGCTTCGTGCTCGGCGATTGCATTGGCGAACAGCGGACGCATCGCATGCGCGAATTTGATGCTGTTTTCCGGATTGGTGTTGGTCCGGTAGGCCAGCAGCCACGGCGCGACTTTCGGCAGGAACGACAGGTGATAGTTCGCCTCCGGCGCCTGCTTCAGCGCCACGCGCAGGAGCGAATGCAAGCCCGACGGGAAGCCGTGCGGGAACAGCGTATTGCCCTCGATCACGCCAGCGTTGCCATAGGAGGTTTCCTCGCCCGGCCCGCGCCGGTCGACCAGCGCGACCGAGAGCCCGCGCTTTGTCAGATGCAGCGCGGTCGAGATGCCGACGATGCCTGCGCCGAGCACGATCGCATCCGTTCGGGCCATGAGTCGTATTCCTTCTCATCTGTCCGAATTCGGCCTTCGGACCCGGCAGCGATATGTAAGCGACGCTATCGGCCGCCGCCAGCGTGGCTATGATACCGGCCATGTCCATTCTCGATCGTCCCGCCGCGGCGCTGTCCTGGCTCGGCCGTCATGGCACTCGGGCGGTGGCGGTCTCGATGTTCGTCGGGATCGCGCTGCCGCCGCTGGGAGCGGTGCTGCGGCCGTATTTCCCCGAGACCGTGGTCGTGCTGCTGATCCTGGCGTTCCTGCGTGTCGATCCGGCGGCGCTGCTGGCGCAATTGCATAAACCCGGTGTCCTGATCGCGTCCGCGGCCTGGACCATGCTGATCCTGCCGGTGCTGGGACTGCTCGCGCTGCTGGGCGCGGAGCTTGCGATGCCTGCGCTGCTGCTGGCGCTTGTCCTGCATGCGGTGGCGCCGCCGACGTTTTCCTCGCCATCGCTCGCGGCATTGATCGGGTTGAACGGCGCGGTCTCGCTGGCGCTGCTGATCGCCTGCACCGCCATGACACCGTTCACGGCGCCCGCGCTGGTGGCGGCGTTCTTCGGAGCCGAGGTGACGATCTCGCCGTTGGCGCTTGGACTGCGGCTTGTTCTGATCCTTGCCGGGGCGGCCAGCGTGTCGCTGGCGATCCGCGCCATCGCCGGCAAGCAATGGATCGAGCGCCAATCCCAGCGCATCGACGGATTGTCGGTCATTGCGCTGTTCGGCTTCGCCATCGCACTGATGGGTAACGTGCTGGAGAACGCCATCGCCAACCCGCTCCTGGTGCTGGGGCTGATCGTGCTGGCCACGTCGGTGTCGCTGGGCCTGAGTGCGCTCACCGCGCTGGTTTTCCTGCGCACCGGCTGGGACACGGCGCTCACGCTCGGCCACGCCGCCGGCTCGCGCAACATGGGGCTGATGCTGGCGGCCGCGGCCGGCCAGGTGCCGGAACTGGTCTGGCTCTACGTGGCGCTGGCCCAGTTTCCGATCTACCTGCTGCCGCTGCCGTTCAAGCCGCTGGTGCGGCGGCTATTGCCGCGTCAGGATGCGGCCAACACTGGGGGGCGAAATAAATGAAATGGAAAATTGCGACTGCGCTGATCGCCGGCGCGTGGCTGTCGATGCAGTCCGCCCACGCAGCCCCTTGCATGATCGTAACCGTGACCGGCGCGCAGGGCGGCCCGCAGGCCTACCAGGGACAGGCCGGACCCGGCACGCTGGTGCGCTACGGCGACGACGCCGACAATTGCAGCGCGGTCCGGCTCCAGTTCGACGCTGGACGCGGCACGAGCCTGCGGCTGTCACAGGTCGGCGTGCAGTCCGCTCAGCTCAACGCGGTGTTCCTCACCCATATGCACTCCGACCACAGCGAGGGCCTGATCGACATTCTCCAGCACCGCTGGCATTTCGCCTCGCGCGGGCCGAAGCTCGACGTGGTGTGCAGCATCGACGCCGCCTCGCCGATGGGCTTCGCGGTGAGCTGCCAGAAGTTCATCGCGCATATCGGCGACCATTTCATCCAGGGCGGCGAGGTCGCGCAGCGCCGCGCCGAGGACCGCAACCGCCTGCCCGGCGGCCCGGCAGAAGCCGCCAACGTCAAAACCTTCGATCCGGGCGACGAGCCGCAGGCGGTCTGGTCCTCCGGCGACGTGAAGGTGAGCGCGATCCGCTCCACGCACATTCCCGGACACGCGTCCTATCGCGTGGACACGCCCGCCGGCAGCGTGGTGATCGGCGGCGATGCCGGCAACGACCGGCCCGGACCGCCGCGCCCGTCGTCCACGTCGGCGCAAGTCGAGACGTTGGCCAAGGGCGCCGACGTCATCGTTCATTCGGCGATCCATCCGGTAATGGGGCCGGAGCGCGATAGCGGCATGCCGCCAGGGCTGTTCCACCGCCAGAGCTCGGCCTCCGATCTCGGCGCCATGGCGCAACGCGCGGGCGCCAAGCATCTCGTGCTCACGCACCTGATCCCGCCGCTGGGTGCGCCGACCCAAGGCACATGGAAGGTACCGGGCGGAGCGCTGACCGAAGCGGACTACCGCAAGGCTGCCGAGGATGCCGGCTTCAAGGGTCAGATCGTGGTGGCAAAGGACCTCGCAAACCTGTGGCTGCCGGCCAAATAACCTTGCGGGCAAAAGGCTTGGGGGAAGCCGGCGCGGTCCGTTGCCCGGTTCCCCTCCCCGTGTTACCCGACAGGCGCCGAAGCACCCGGAGGCCAAAGTGCCCCGCCCGCTCAAGATCGCGCCGTCCATTCTGTCCGCGGACTTTGCGAAGTTCGGCGACGAGGTGCGCGCCATCGAGGCCGCCGGCGCCGACTGGATCCACATCGACGTGATGGACGGACACTTCGTCCCGGTGATCTCGTTCGGCCCCGAGGTGGTGAAGGCGCTGCGGCCGGTCACCCAGAAGACGCTCGACGTCCATCTGATGATCTCGCCGTGCGATCCACAACTCGAAGCCTTCGCCAAGGCGGGCGCCGACATCATCACCGTGCACGTCGAGTCGGGCCCCCACCTGCACCGCTCGCTGCAGACCATCCGCGGGCTCGGCAAGAAGGCCGGCGTCACCATGAACCCGGCGACGCCGGTGGATTTCCTGGAGCACGTCATCGATCTGGTCGATCTCGTGCTCGTCATGTCGGTGAACCCCGGCTACGGCGGGCAGAGCTTCATCCCGGCCGCGCTGGACAAGATCCGCCGCGTCGGCGCGCTGGCCGGCGGCCGTCCGATCGACATCGAGGTCGACGGCGGCGTCACGCCGGACAACGCCGCGGCGGTCACGCAGGCCGGCGCGAACGTGCTGGTCGCGGGCTCAGCGGCGTTCAAGGGCGGGCCGTCGGCTTATCGCAACAACATCTCGGCGATCCGCCATGCCGCGGCGCTGGCCCGCGGAGAGGCGGCATGACGCGCCACCGCCTCGGTCTTGCCGGCATCGCGGTGCTGCTCGCGGCGTTTGGCGCGGCGCCGGCGCAAGCCAGCGACGGCGCGGCCGCCAACGTGCTGGGCTTCTCGCCGGATGGGCGCTATTTCGCGTTCGAGCAATACGGCATACGCGACGGTTCTGGCGAGGCCTACGCCATCATCACGGCGATCGAGGTGGCGACCGACCGTCCGGTCACGGGTTCGCCCGCCACCGCCGCGATCAATCCGGAAACCGCAAAGCGAGCCGAGGAATCGAAAGAAAAGCTGCTCGACGAGGTCCGCGCCAAGGCCGCCGCTCAGGCCAAGCCGATGCTCGACAAACTGAAGATTTCAGTGCCCGCGCAACGCATCGCCGCGCTGCCTGAAAGCCGTTCGAGCGACTTGCTGGCGGCAAACGATATGCGTGGCGTGCTGGACGAAGCCAACGGCGTGCTGCCACTGAACGAGGAGCTGTTCGGTCCGGTGTCGATCCTCAATCTGCGCGAGGCCGATTTCGCCGTGCCGCGCTGCAAGGACTTCGTCGCCAACAACAAGACCAAAGGCATCAATCTCGTTCTGCAGCGCAAGGGACGCCCGCCGGTCAATCTCGCGAACGACCGCGCGATCCCCAACAGCCGCGGCTGCCCGACACGCTATGGCATCGCCGAAGCGCACGCGCTCAAGGCGAAGGACGGCGTCGCCCTCGCCGTGTTGATCCAGTATTTCTATCAGGCGTTCGAAGGTCCGGACCGGCGTTTCATCGCGGTCACCGGCAAGATCAAGTAGGCCCGCCGATGATCCCGCGCTACAGCCGGCCCGAAATGGCGGCAATCTGGTCGCCCGAAACGCGCTATCGCATCTGGTTCGAGATCGAGGCGCATGCGGCCGACGCCATGGCCGATTTGGGCATCGTGCCGAAGGCGGCGGCCAAGAAAATCTGGGCCAAGGGCAAGGCGGCGAAATTCGACACCGCGCGGATCGACGAGATCGAGCGCGAGGTCAAGCACGACGTCATCGCGTTCCTGACGCACCTCGCCGAGCACGTCGGGCCGGAGGCGCGGTTCGTGCATTCCGGCATGACCTCGTCGGACGTGCTGGACACCTGCTTCAACGTGCAGCTGACCCGCGCGGCCGACATCCTGATTGCGGACGTCGACAAGCTGCTGGCCGCGCTCAAGCGCCGCGCCTTCGAGCACAAGCTGACGCCGACCATTGGCCGCTCGCACGGCATCCACGCCGAGCCGACCACGTTCGGGCTCAAGCTCGCCGTTGCCTACGCCGAATTCTCTCGGGCGCGCGAGCGGCTGGTGAACGCCCGCAAGGAGGTCGCGACCTGCGCGATTTCCGGCGCGGTCGGCACGTTTGCCCAGGTCGACCCGCGGGTCGAGGCGCATGTCGCCAAGGCGATGGGGCTCGCGGTCGAACCGGTGTCGACGCAAATCATCCCGCGCGACCGCCATGCCATGTTTTTCGCGACGCTGGGCGTGGTGGCGTCGTCGATGGAACGGCTCGCCACCGAATTCCGCCATCTGCAGCGCACCGAGGTGCTGGAGGCCGAGGAGTTCTTCTCCGAGGGGCAGAAGGGTTCGTCCTCGATGCCGCACAAGCGCAATCCTGTACTGACCGAGAACATCACCGGGCTGGCGCGTCTGGTGCGCGGCTACGTGACGCCCGCGCTGGAGAACGTCGCGCTTTGGCACGAGCGCGACATATCGCACTCCTCGGTCGAGCGCATGATCGCGCCGGACGCCACGGTGACGCTCGACTTCGCGCTCAACCGGCTGGCCGGTGTGGTCGATAAGCTGGTGGTGTATCCCGACACCATGCGCAAGAATCTCGACCGGCTCGGCGGGCTGGTGCATTCGCAGCGCGTGCTGATTGCGCTGACCCAGAAGGGCGTATCGCGCGAGGACGCCTACCGCATGGTCCAGCGCAACGCCATGCCGGTCTGGCAGGGCAAGGGCGACTTCATGTCGCTGCTCAAGGCCGACCCGGACGTGCGCAAGGTGCTCAAGGACAAGGAGATCGAAGCGAACTTCGATCTCAAGCACCATCTCAAGCACGTCGATACGATCTTCAAGCGGGTGTTCGGGAAGAAGTGACGCGGCGCGGTTACCGTCCGCGCTGCAACTGCCTCTTGCGCATGATGCGATGGCGCGAGCGCGGATCGTCCCATTGCCAGATGCGGGCTCCGGCATCCGGCGGCGTTGCGTGAAGTGCCGTGGCCGGGATTGCGGTGGCGAAGCTGTCGGTGGCGCTGGCCTGTGCGCTTCCTGTGTCCAGATGGCCGCTGGCGGCGTAGCCGGTGAGACCGCGATAACGGATGCGGCACCAGTCGTCCTTGCAATCCAGCATCTGCACGCCGGCGCCGTGCGGCATGCGCGCCAGCACGCCGTAGCCGGCCCCGGGACCGGCCCGCAGATTGAGATTGTTCGCCGTCACCACGGCAGGACCAGCCGCCGCACCACCGGCGAATACCAACAACATCGACGCGACCAGCGCGCCTGCTTTCGGCGGAAGCATCGCCGAACCTCCGGAAACGATGGTGTCGCCCCGCCCCGGCCCGAATGTCCTCATCGATAAACCAGAGCGGCCGTTGCGGCCCTGCGGCAGGTCGCCGCTTTTGCAGACAAGGTAAACGCGCGCAAAGCCGCCTCGTGGCAGCGACGATCATGTCGAACGAAAACGGGCGGCCGTTAGGCCGCCCGCTCAATTCAGCCGTTATAAATCTTGCGATCAGTCCACCGAGACGCCGCTCGCCTTGATCGGCACCGCCCACTTCTCGGTCTCGCTCTTCACGAGCTGGCCGAGATAGGCCGGCGTGGTCTGATTGCCGGTCGCGACCTCCGCGCCGAGACCCGCGAGCCTGTCCTTTACCGACGGCGTGTTGATCGCATCCACCGCCGCCTTGTTCAGACGCTGGACAATCGCGGCCGGCGTGTTCTTCGGCAGGAACAGCGCGTTCCAGGTGTAGGCGATCAGGTCCTTGGTGCCCTGCTCCTCGGCGGTCGCAAGGTTCGGCAGCGCCGGCGAGCGCGTGGTGTTGAAGATCGCCAGCGCCCGGATCGTGCCGCCGTCGATGTGCGGCTTGGCCGTGGACATCACTTCGCAGAGGAAGTCGATGCGCCCGGCCTGCAGCTCGCCCATCGCCGGTCCGGTGCCGCGGAACGGAATGTGGGTGATGTTGGTGCCGATGATGTAATTGAGCAGCACGCAGCCGAGATGCGTTGCGGAGCCGGCGCCGGCCGAACCGAACTGCATCTTGGCCTGGTTGGCCTTGGCGTAGGTCACGAACTCCTTGAAGTCCTTCGCCGGCAGGTCCTTGCGGACCGTGATGACGATCGGAACCTGAGCCAACAAGGCGACAGGCGTGAAGTCGGTCTGCGAATTGTAGAGCGGCCGCTTGTAGAGGGTCTGGCCCTGGGCATGGGTGCCGACGGTGCCGATGCTGAAGGTGTAGCCGTCCGGCTGGGCGTCCACGACGCGTTTGGAACCCGTCATACCGCCGGCGCCGCCGACGTTCTCGATCACCACCTGCTGGCCGAGCAGCTCGCTCATGCGGGCGCCGACGATGCGGCCGAGCACATCGGTCGGTCCGCCGGCGGCGAACGGGATGACCATGGTCACCGGGCGAGTCGGGGAGTTCTGGGCATTCGCGCTGGTCGCAAGGCCGAAAAGGCTGACGGCCGCGGCGATCGTTACTCTCAACATGGGCTTCCTCCCTAGGTTTGAACGAAGCCTTGCCCCGACAGGCCGGGCCGGTCAAGCCGCCGCCACCGCCGGCAAGCTCACATTTTTTTGGGAATAAGCGCGGCTTGTCGGTGCGGGCGGCGCCACGTATGACTTTTGCCAGGGAGGCGCTCATGACTTCAACCCGCATCGCCATTGCCGGCCTCGGCGCCATCGGCAAGGTGTTGGCGCGCCGGCTGACCGACGGCATTCCGGGCCTCACGCTCGCCTGCGTCGCCGCGCGCGACGAGGAAACGGCACGCGCCTGGCTTGCGGCGCAGAGCATCGATTGCCCGGTGGTCGCGTTGGAGGATTTCCCCAAGCACGCCGACCTTGCGGTCGAATGCGCGCCGGCCGCGCTGATCGAGCGCATCTGCCGACCGATGCTGGAAGCCGGCAAGACCGTGATGGTGCTGAGCTGCGGCGCACTGCTGCCGCGGCCGGAGCTTGTCGAGCTCGCCAAAGCGCATGGCGGCCGCATCCTGGTGCCGACCGGGGCGCTGCTGGGCCTCGATGCGGTCATCGCAGCGGCGGAGGGCACGATCCGTTCCGTGCAGATGACCACGCGCAAGCCGCCGAACGGGCTCGTGGGCGCGCCGCATCTGGTCAAGAACAACATATCGGTCGAGGGGCTCAACACCGCCAAGCTGGTGTTCAGCGGCACCGCGCGCGAAGCGGCCGCGGGCTTTCCCGCCAACGTCAATGTCGCGGCGGCGCTTTCGCTCGCCGGCATCGGGCCCGACCGCACCCTGATCGACATCTGGGCCGACCCCGCGGTCTCGCGCAACTGTCATTCGATCGAAGTCGATTCCGACAGCGCGCGCTTCACCCTGTCGATCGAGAACGTGCCGTCGGAAAATCCCAAGACCGGCAAGAACGTCGCGCTCTCGGTGATCGCCGCGCTGCGCAAGCTGCATTCGCCGCTGGCAGTCGGGACCTGAGCGCCCTCACCTCACCACTCACCCATCCACCTCACCGCATGAGAAAGACCATGGCCAAAAAACGCATTGCCAAACGCCCCGCCGCACGCCTCAAGGACATCGACGACGAGCAGATGACCGCACCGCAGCGCGCGCTGCGCGATGCGATCTTCGCGGGGCCGCGCGGCCAGCGGAAAAAACTCAACGGGCCGTTCCAGATCTGGCTGAATGCACCGGAGTTCGGCGATCTTGCGCAACAGCTCGGCGCGCATTGCCGCTACAAGACCGGGGTCTCGCCGCGGCTCTCCGAGTTCGCCATCCTGGTGACCGCCAATTTGTGGAAGGCGCAATACGAGTGGTTCGCGCATGAGCCGATGGCGCTCAAGGCCGGCATCAAGCCGCAGACCATCAAGGATCTCAAGGCCGGACGCACGCCGAAGGCCGCAGCGAAGGACGAGCGCGCGATCTACGATTTCATCAAGGAGCTCTACAAGACGCGGCGCGTGAGCGACAAGAACTACAAGCGCGTCGTTGCCGTCCTGGGCGAGCCTGCGACCGTCGAACTGGTCGGCATTCTCGGCTACTACTCGCTGATCTCGATGACGCTCAACGTGTTCCGCGCCGCGATCCCGGAAGACGCAGAATTGCCGTTCAAGGAATAAGCATTGTCCGGCATGGCTTGCGCGCGTGGACGTTGCCGTCACGCGCGCATCAATATTGATACGGCCATTGATGGACGCTCAGCGCTTGCAGGAATACTTTTCAAGCAGCGACCAGTAGATCAGGAACGCCGGATTGAATTTGCGATCGTCCGGGTGCTGCTTTACGTGATCGAGAAACGTCTGCACCACATCCATGCTGTGCAGCCCTTCCGGCAGACATACGCCCAGAAGCTGGGCACCGGCGCTGTCGCGAAAATTCATGAAAACCATGGCGGTGTTGATCGCGCCGATGCAGAAGCCGGAATTATAATTGTGCCGGTAGCGGCGGATGTGGCGCTCCTTGTCGAGACGCGCTGAAGTGATGAAGGCGTTGCAGCGCCGCACAAGCAGCGTCGTCGTGGTGTTGCCGTGGGTGGGGTCCTCGACGGCCGGCGCTCCGACATCGCCGAATATGCCGGGCCGCTGATGGTCAGCGCGTGCCGCAGACACGGTCACTGCGAGCGCGCAAGCGACGATGAGGGATGGAAGGGTTCGCATTGTGAAGGTTCCTGTCGTTTGAGCCGTGGACGAATGAAGCGGCGTCGAATTCGATCGTTGCGGTAATCATGGCCTCCGGGTCCCGGAGGCCATGACGTGGATGCCGGCGGTCAGCACCGCTTGCCTGGCGGGCATGGCGGGCGGGGCGGCGGCGCTGGCCGGGGCGGTGGCGGAGCCGAGATGCGCGGCGGCGGTGCGGCCGGACGTGGAGGCGGAGCCGACACGCGAGGCGGCGGTGCGGCCGGACGCGGCGGCGCGGACACGCGAGGCGGTGGTGCAGCCGGACGCGGAGGAGGAGCCGACACGCGAGGCGGTGGCGTGGTGGCTCGCGGCGGCGGCAAGCCGGGCCGCTGCGTCGCCGCCGGTGGCGGCGTGCGTACGGGGCTCGGCGGTTGTGCCGGCCGTGCGCCGGCCGGAGGTAGGCCAGGCCGTTGCGTTGCCGAAGGCACGGGGGGCCGCGCGCCGGCCGGCGGAACGGCCTGCATCGGCGGACGGACGCCGGTCGGCGGCGTACCCGGTCGCACTCCGGTCGCGGGCACGGACGGCGGTGTACCCGGTCTTACCCCAGTCGGAGGAATGGCCGGCGGCGTACCCGGCCGGACACCGGTCGGAGGAATGGCCGACGGCGTACCGGGCGGACGAACAACAGTCGGCGGGACCGGCGGAAGCGTCGGTGTGCCGGGAGGCCGAACACCCGCCGGCGGAATTGCTGGCCCCCCTGGCGGACGGGCACCTGCCGGCGGAATAGTAGGCGAACCAGGCGGACGAACACCGGCGGGCGGAATCGCCGGTGTACCCGGCTGACGAATGCCAGCGGGTGGAATTGCCGGCCCTCCAGGCGGACGAATGCCGGCAGGCGGAATCGCCGGTGTGCCGGGCGGGCGGATACCACCAGGGGGGCGAACGCCGGTAGGCGGAATAGCAGGCGGACCTGACGGGCGGACAGTCCCGGGCGTACGAATACCCGGGCCCGGCGCGCCGGGCGTGCGGATGCCGGTGGGTGGGCGCTGGCCACCACTACGGGGCGGACGGACATTGATCGGTGGCGGCCTGAACCCAGCACCGTCAATGCGAATCGGAGGTGGCGGAGGAGGTTGAAGCCGGATCGGCGGGCCGAAGAACCGGGGCGGAGGCGGCGGAAGAAACAAGGGAGCCAGCAACTCGAACACAGGCGGCGGCGGAGCGACATCCTCCGGAAACACCTCGACCAGACCGAGCGCCTCGTCATAGTAGTCGGGCGGCAGCGGCTCAGGAATCGGCACATAGCTTGGCGGCGGACGCCGCGCCGCCGACAGGCTGTCCAGCCGCGCTTCGGCTTCGGTCGCATGCGCACCGTTGGGATAGCGATTGAGATAATTCCAATAGGCGCGTGTGGTGTTCTGCGCGAGCGTGCGGCGCCACAAGATCGCTTCGCGGCGCTGGCCGATGATGTCCCAGATCTGCCGCGCGGATGGGTGGTTCGGATAGAGCTCGACAAACCATTGATAGGACTCGAGCCCGTCTTCTTCGATGACCAGTTGATAGGCCTGTTCGGGACCGAGCCGGCGCAATTCATCCTTGGTGACGACGCGATCGCCCTTCGGCGGAATGCTCGCGCCTGCAGGCGCAGGGGACATGTCAGCAGCCGCGGCGGGCGCATCGAACAATCGGAGCTCCACGTTCAAAGTGGACACCATCCACGGAGTCTGACGGCCACTGGTGGCCTGATTGACCTGCAAGCGGGTGGCCTTGAGGATCTGCTCCATGTCGAGACCGGGCTGACGCATGAACGTCACCAGTGCACCGGTGTAGATACTGTACGTACCGTCGCCCGCGATCGAAACCGCGCCGGGGCTCGCCGCGGATGCCACCATCATGCCATCCGCAACGTCGATCAGCGCGAGGCCCGGCGGCACCGGCTGCCCGGCCGCGCGGCCAAACCCATGATCACGCGATGCATCGAGAACGATCACCCGTGCGGCGGCCGGCACGCTCGCCAGCTCTGCGATCAGATCGTTCAGCGGCAATGCTTGAAGACGGATATCGCTCGTCCGCTCGATCGTCGCATCGATGGGGACGAGAAAGTTTTCGCCCTCCGACTGAGCGCCATATCCCGCAAAATAGACGAACGCCACCGCCTCAGGCCCTGCCGCGGCAACCTTGTCGAGGAAGCCGCGCATCGTCTGGCCTACGTCGGCCAGGCGCACGTCGCGGACTTCGCTGACGTCGTAGCCCGCGGCCCGCATCGTCTCAGCCACAATCGCGGCATCGTAGACCGCGGACGCCAGCGGTGGAGCCGATCGATAAGCGCTGTTGCCGATGATCAGCGCAATTCGGGACTGTGCTGCCGCACCGCTCGCCGCCGCAACAACCAGAAAGAAGACAAAAACCGACTTACCGATCAATCCGCGCATCATGATGCAGCGCTCCTTTCAATGGATTCCGAGCGCGCTCGCTGAGCGCGATAGAATTCCCTGATCAGAAACGACAGTTTCCGGATTGACCACTTGACCTGAATCAATTCACGCGCAGCGTGTGTCATGATGCAATGTGCGCATGCGAGGTCGAAAATCGCTCGACGCTCCGGCACGCGGCATTGTCTTCGTGTGGTTGGAGATGGCGGTTACTTTGCAGGCACCGGCCGGTCGTGCAGGCGGCGGGCCTGCATGCGCGCAGTACGCGGCGGTCTATGCGACTTGTGCGCCGTTTACCACTGCCGGGGAGGCTTCCGGTTTCGGCCGGTTCATCCGCGAATTGAGCAGCGCGATGAAGCGTTCCAGCGGCATCGGCGGGGCGAGCAGCACGCCCTGGCCGAAGTCGCAGCGCATGACCTGCAGCGCCTGCAGGTCCGCGACGTTCTCGATGCCTTCGGCCACCGCCACGCTGCCGAAGCGGTGGGATAGATCGATCGCAGTCTGACAGATCGCACCGTTGGTGCCGTCGGTGGCGCAGTTCTTCACGAACGTATGGTCGAGCTTGAGCTCGGCGAACGGCAATTCGCGGAGCGTCGCGAACGAGGAATAGCCGCCGCCGAAATCGTCGATCGAAACCGATACGCCGCTGATCTTGAGCTGCTTGGCGATCTCGTTGGCGAGCGTGATGTCGCGCGCGATCTGATCCTCGGTCACCTCGACGATCAGGCCGGGCCAATGCTCGGCCTTCGGCCGGTTTTCCTTCACCAGCGTCGGGATCGGCAGCCGCAACAGCACCGCGACCGGCACGTTGATCGCGAGATGCAGATTGAAGCCGGCGTCGTCGAACGTCGTCCAGTCGCGCAACGTGGCGAGCAGCGCGTGCTCGGTGAGCCGCGCCAGGCTGTTGTCGTCCACGCCGTTGAGGAACACGCCCGGCAGCAGCACGCCGAGCATGGGATGATGGATGCGCGCCAAAGCCTCGGCGCCGGCCAGACATTTCCGGCGCAGGTCGATCTTCGGCTGGTACCAGATTTCGAGCCAGCCCTCGCGCAACGCCTCGTCGATCGTGACGCGTGGCCGGGCGCCGCGCATGGAATCGACCAGCGAGCTGCGCTCCCTGTCGCCGAGGTTATCCCCGGACCAGCGGCGCGGATCGTCGCTCATTGGTGCCTGCTTCGCGGTTGCACGTGCAGGTGGATAGTCGAATAGTCTTAACCAATTGTGTTGCCGAGGGCCGCGCGGAGCCAAAATTCCCAGGTTCCATCTGGACTTAAAGGGCATTTGCCCATTGGCGGATCAGTGCCGGTGCCCGCCCGCGGGCGCCGGCGGGCCACCGATCGGCTCGACGGTGTATTCGATCTCGATGGTGCCTGCCTTCTCGAACGAAAGCGTTCCCTTGACCGGCTTGCCCTGCTCGAACGGCTGTTTGAGGTCCATGAACATCAGGTGGAAAGAGCCCGGTTTGAGCTCGAGCGTCGCTCCGGGCCTGATTTCGACGCCCGTCGGCAGCGCCCGCATCTGCATCACGCCGTTGTTCATTCGCATTTCGTGGATTTCGAACCGGCCGGCCGCGGCCAAAGAGCCTCCAACCAGCCGGTCGGACACCGTGCCGCGGTTGGTGATCTTGAGATAGCCGCCGGCCACCCTTGCCCCCTTGGGCGTTGCGCGGCTCCAGGGATGGGCAATCTCAAGCGTGCCGAGCTTGTAGTCATGGGCGGCGGCGGGCGTTGCAGCGACCAGCAGGCCGGCCAGCAGAGCGAAGGTTCGAAGCATCATCGCGCACCTATAAGCGTGCGGACGCCGCCGGTCCATGCTCCCGCGATGCGCACCACCGAGACCGATGGCTCAGGCGGATTTGGGGTAACGGCGGATGAGCTGGGTCTGCTTCATCAGCAGGTTGAGGAATTCGCCCGCCGGGGTCGGCGCAAAGCCGCGGGTCCGGTTGCATTCCCCGATCATGAACAGCAAGCGCTGCTGCGCCATCAACCGCCGGTAAGTCTCCTTCACCGGAAGGTGGGGGTCCCAGACGTCGATCGCCTCGCCGCCGATGCCGTTGATCTCGACGATGGAGAATTCCTCGCCACGCGCCAGTGCGTCGGCGCTGGCGAAGCGGACATCAAACCGGCCGTAGTGGAATTCGGGCATGCTGCGGGCGATGGCGTCGAAACGCTCGACCAATGCCGGCGTGATGTAGGCATGGGCGTCGCGGTAGAGGCCGCCGGCGCGCTGGTTGCAGATCAACGCGATCTGCACCACCTCGCCGCGCGCAGGCACGCGATCGAGATTGTGCTTTCCGAGCCCGGCGTGGGTCGGATCGAACCCGAGATGCAGATGCGCCTTCCAGCGCGCCCGCGGGTCGGTTCGGATCAGGTCGCGCAGCAATGAATGGCCGTCGCCGATCACGTGCGGGAAATAGCGGAAGGCAAGCGACACGATGCCGCCCTTCGGCGATCCCGGCACGCGGGCATAGAGCACCGCGGCCTCGGCGGGATGGGACACATACCGTTGCAGGATGAGCTTTTCGCCCTCCGGAAACTGCGCGAGATAAGTGCGCAGCGCAGCGGCATTGTCGAGCCGCCGCACGCCATAGCCGTGCCACCCGATGTCCGGCTTGGCGATGACCGGAAATGCGACGCCGGCGCTGCCGAGAAGTTCAAGCGCGCGACCGACGTCATTGCCGTCTTGCGCAGTCGGTCCCCGCTTCATGGTGACGAAGTCGGCCACCCATCGGCGCTCGTTCAGAGCGACGTCCAGGAGACATGCGCTCTTCGACTCGCCCCACATCCCGCCGGTGACGATCCCGGGGTTGGCCGCGCTCGGCAGCGTCATGCTGCGGTAACGCAAGCCCAACCAAAGCCAATTCAGCACCAGCGGGAAATAAAACAGCGATGGCGGAATGCGCTCGGCCAGCGCCACCTTGCGGGGTAGCACCCCGATCGGCGGCATCCCGAGATGACCGGCCGTCGGCAGCGCCGGCGCAGGCGTTGTGATCTCCTTGATACCGCCGAACGAGAACACCCTCGCGCGCACGAAACCGATGACGATCAGCGCCGCAAACAGCAGCGGCCACGTCCAAAGCCCGACATGCGCATCCAGCGCTTCGCCGAACACGATCACCAGATATAGCATAAGCGGCAGGTAGAGCGCCGACACCAGCAGGCTCGCCACGGTGAAGCGCGCCAGCGAGACCCGCGCCCAGCCGCAGGCAACGAACGCCACGAACACCACGCCTGGCACCACGCGGCAGAGCGCGACCAGCCCGAAGATGTTGCGCTTGATCTGGTCGCTGAACTGCTGGACCCGATCGTCGATGGCAAAGCGGTTGAGCCACGGCACGTATCGCGCCCCGGCGCCAATGCCGTAAAGCGCAAAATCGCTGGCGACGATGCCGCCATAGAGGGCCAGCGTCACGAGCGCCACCGGCATCATGTCGTTTACGATGATGTAGGCGCCGGCGATGATCGCGAGATCTTCGTGAGCGAATGGCAGAACCAGCAGCGACCCGATCTGGGCCAGCCACGACAAATCGATGCCGCTGAAAATCGACGCGCCCAGCCCCCAGTCCACCCTGGCCCCCAACAAAGTTACAACGTTTCCTCCCCTTCCCGATGTCCCGATCGGGAAAAGGTCTCCTTGCGTCTGCCGCAGCCAACAGGCGGCAGCGTTTTATCTCCAGGAGGCAGCCGCCCCCTTTTAGGAAAGTGAGAGCGTTTTGTTCTTTATTCCGGCTCTCGCGGAGAGTTTGACCGAGCCTCAAGGGCTCGACAAGAAAACTCGGCTTATTCCCAGTGTGAATGGTCGCGGCGGCGTACGATCACAGACGGATTACCCACAACCCGCAGTTACGACGCCGGCAGCAAGCACCCCGAAAATCATGTATTATCAAACGGTTGCGTAAACCTGCCGCTGACTCGTCCAGCCTCAGACGAATCGTATCCCGCGACCAAACGCCGCGCAATGATTTAATGGCATGATATGTGCGCAGAGCCGACCCGCGGCGGATGCCTCGAATGCCTGGTAGACGTTCATGCTATGGGTCGGCTCTCAGGATCGGGATTGCCAGTGACGACACCTCCCCCGAACGAACCCAAAAGCCGTATTTTACAGTTCCGGCAGCGCGGCTCGCTGTTCAAACGAAATGCGCCTCATCCGTCACCGGTCGACGATCTGGCGAAATACGAGAGCGCCGGACCGGACGCCGAGGACGACTACCGTCACCGCATGGTGATGAACGGTCTCGCCGCCCTCGTGATCGTGGTGCTGATCGGGATTGGCGTGTGGATCGCCGATACCATGGCGGAAATGCGCAAAAACCAGGATTGCGTGCTGATGGGACGCCGCGCCTGTGCGCCGGTCGAGGCCCCGCTCCAACCGCGGTAGTCCTAGCGGACCGCCAGCGTTACCGGCGCGAGTCCGGAAAAGCCGAGCGCACGGGCGCCGGCGGGGGTTACGTCGATCACCCGGCCACGGATGAAGGGGCCGCGGTCGTTGATGCGAACCGTGACCGACTTGCCGTTCCGTTTGTTGGTGACCTGCACCATGGTGCCAAAACGTAGCGTCTTGTGCGCGGCGGTCAGGCCGCCCGGTTCGGCGCGTTCGCCGCTCGCGGTCTTACCGCCCTTGTAGGCATAGACCGAAGCGACGCCGGATTCGGCCAGCGCCGCAGTGGAGAAGCCTGCACCGGAAAAGACCACGCAAAGGGCACACGGCAAAATCGACTTTCCGATCAAATCACTCTCCTCCGCGCGGTCACACCCGCCAGCGGGTCAAAAGGCCCGCGATTGCGGCCCTGATAGGGCCAAGGGCACTTGTGCAGACAACGCGGACGGCGCCATTCGGTTGCGGGCGCTGTCATGTCCCTTCCACCCGGAGCGCTTTGCACCCTACAATTCGGCCAATCGACGGCACGGACGCGCCGCCTGGCTCGCATTGGGCAAGCCCGTCCGCAAAAAGCACTCAGGGAGGAACCGAACATGATCGCACGCAACATCGCCGCCGCCGCTGTCCTGGTGGCAGCGACAACGTCCGCCCACGCGCAAGTCGAAATTCAGTGGTGGCACGCCATGACCGGCGGCAACAACCAGGTGATCGTGCGGCTCGCCGACGAGTTCAACGGCTTGCAGAAGGAATACAAGATCGTTCCGACCTACAAGGGCAGCTACCCCGACACGATGAACGCGGGCATCGCCGCGTTCCGCGCGGGCAACGCGCCGCACATCCTGCAAGTGTTCGAGGTCGGCACCGCCACCATGATGGCGGCGACCGGTGCGGTGAAGCCGGTGCACGTGCTGATGCGCGAAGCCGGCGAGAAGTTCGATCCGCAGGCCTACGTTTCGGCGGTCGCGGGCTACTACTCGACGTCGAAGGGCGAGATGCTCTCGCTGCCGTTCAATTCGTCGTCCACCGTGATGTGGATCAACAAGGACGCGTTCCGCAAGGCCGGGCTCAATCCGGACGTGCCGCCGAAAACCTGGCCGGAGGTGTTCGAGGCCGCCAAGAAGCTGAAGGCTTCGGGCCATCCGAACTGCGGCTTCTCCAACGCCTGGGTGACGTGGGTGAACGTCGAGCAGCTCGCCGCCTGGCACAACATCTCGCTCTCGACCAAGGCCAACGGACTCGACGGCTTCGACACCGTGCTGCAGTTCAACAGCCCGACGCACGTCAAGCATCTGGAAACCCTGATCGCGCTGCAGAAAGACAAGACCTACGATTATTCGGGCCGCACCAACACCGGCGAAGGCCGCTTCACGTCCGGCGAATGCCCGATCTTCCTGACCTCGTCGGGATTCTTCGGCAACGTGCGCGCCAACGCCAAGTTCGAATGGCGCAACGCACCGATGCCCTACTATGACGACGTGGCAGGCGCGCCGCAGAACTCGATCATCGGCGGCGCTTCGCTGTGGGTGATGGGCGGCAAGAAGCCCGAAGAATATAAGGGCGTGGCGAAGTTCTTCGCGTTCCTGTCGGAGACCGACCGGCAGGTCGCGATCCACAAGTCGTCGGGCTATCTGCCGATCACCAAGGCGGCGTACCAGAAGACCAAGGAGTCCGGCTACTACAAGGAGAACCCGCATCTCGAGACGCCGCTGCTGGAGCTGACCAACAAGGAGCCCACGGAGAATTCGCGGGGCTTGCGGCTCGGCAACATGGTGCAACTGCGCGATGTCTGGGCCGAGGAGATCGAGGCGGCGCTCGCCGGCAAGAAGTCGGCGAAGGCCGCACTCGATGCCGCCGTTGCGCGCGGCAACACCATGCTTCGCCAGTTCGAACGGACCGTGACGCGGTGAACGGCAACGGGCGGACCATTCGTCGGTCCGCCCGCCTCCGCCGCAGGAGCCCATGAAGCGTTCGGTCTTCACCCATCGCCTGCTGCCCTACGCGCTGCTTGGCCCGCAGATCGCGATCACCATCATTTTCTTCTACTGGCCGGCGATCCAGGCAGTCTGGCAATCGTTCCTGCTGCAGGATGCATTCGGCCTTTCGACGATGTTCGTCGGGCTTGAGAACTACGCCACGCTAATTGGGCAGCCCGAGTATTATCATACGCTGGTCAACACGCTGATCTTCTCGGCGCTGGTGGCAATCATCTCGCTGTCGCTCGCGCTGCTGCTGGCGGTGCAGGCGGACAAGCCGCTGCGCGCCGGCGGCGTCTATCGCACGTTGCTGATCTGGCCCTATGCGGTCGCACCCGCGGTCGCCGGAGTACTCTGGGCCTTCATGTTCCAACCCTCGTTAGGTCTGCTCGCCAGGGGCCTGCGCGAGATGGGCATCGACTGGAATCCGCTGCTCGACGGCAACCACGCCATGACCATGGTCGTGGCGGCCGCCGCCTGGAAGCAGATTTCGTACAACTTCCTGTTTTTCCTCGCCGGTCTCGCGGCGATTCCGAGGAGCGTGCTCGAAGCCGCCGCGATCGACGGCGCCAGCCCGACACGGCGGTTCTGGACCATCGTGTTTCCGCTGCTGTCTCCGACCACGTTCTTTCTGATCGTCGTCAACATCGTCTACGCGTTCTTCGACACGTTCGGCATCATCGACGCCATGACCGCCGGCGGGCCCGCCAAGGCGACCGAAACTTTGGTCTACAAGGTCTATTTCGACGGCCGGCTGGGCGGCGACCTCGGCGGCTCCGCCGCGCAATCGGTGATCCTGATGGTCATGGTGATCGGGTTGACCGCAATCCAGTTCCGCTACGTCGAGCGCAAGGTGACGTACTGATGGTCGAACAGCACCGCTTCGGGAACGTCCTGCCGCACCTGATCCTGTGGATCGGGATCCTGATCGTGGCGTTCCCGGTCTATGTCGCTTTCGTCGGCTCGACCCACGAGCCCACGATCATTTCCAACGGCCAGATGCCGCCGTGGCCGGGCGCGCATATGATCGAGAACTACTACCGGACGATCTTCGTCGGCACGAGCGGCACCACGCGCGAGCCGGTCGGCACCATGCTGATCAACAGCTTCATCATGGCGATGGTGATCGCCTGCGGCAAGATTGCGATCTCGATCCTGTCCGCATACGCCATCGTGTACTTCCGCTTTCCACTGCAGATGACGGCGTTCTGGGTGATCTTCATCACGCTGATGCTGCCGGTCGAGGTGCGCATCTATCCGACCTACAAGATCGCCGCCGACCTCAACCTGCTCGACACCTACGCCGGACTGACGCTGCCGCTCGTCGCCTCGGCGACCGCGACCCTGTTGTTCCGGCAATTCTTCATGACGGTGCCGGACGAGCTGGTCGAGGCGTCGCGCATCGACGGCGCGGGTCCGTTCCGCTTTTTCAAGGATACCCTGCTGCCGCTGTCGCGCACCAACATGGCGGCGCTGTTCGTCATTCTCTTTATCTATGGCTGGAACCAGTATCTCTGGCCGCTGCTCATTACGACGCGCGATGAGATGCAGACCATCGTCATCGGCATCAAGAAGATGATCGTGACCGCAGACGCCATCACCGAATGGCAGCTTGTCATGGCAACCGCGATGCTCGCCATGCTGCCGCCGGTCGCGGTCGTGGTGCTGATGCAGAAGCTGTTCGTGCGCGGCCTCGTGGAGACGGAAAAGTAAAAATGGCAGCCGTCACGCTCAACGAGGTGGGGAAGGTTTATGCCGGCGGCGTCGAAGCCGTCAAAGGCGTCAGCTTCGAGGTCGCGGACGGCGCGTTCTGCGTGCTGGTCGGCCCTTCCGGCTGCGGCAAATCCACCTTGCTGCGCATGATCGCGGGCATCGAGACGATCTCGTCGGGCACGATCACGATCGGCGACCGCGTCGTCAACGACATCGAGCCGGCGTCGCGCGACATCGCGATGGTGTTCCAGAACTACGCGCTCTATCCGCACATGAAGGTCTACGACAACATGGCGTACGGCCTGCGCAATCGCGGCACGCCGAAGCCGGAGATCGAGGCCCGGGTGCGCGAGGCCGCGCGCATCCTGGAGATCGACCAGCTCCTGAACAGGAAGCCGCGCGAACTGTCTGGCGGCCAGCGCCAACGCGTCGCCATGGGTCGCGCGATCGTGCGCAAGCCGAAGGCGTTCCTGTTCGACGAGCCGCTGTCGAACCTCGACGCCAAGCTGCGGGTGTCGATGCGGGTCGAGATCAAGAAGCTGCAGCGGGCGCTCGCCACCACCTCGGTCTACGTCACGCACGACCAGCTCGAAGCCATGACGCTGGCCGACATGCTGGTGGTGATGAACGCCGGCCGCGTCGAGCAGATCGGCGCGCCGCTTGCGGTCTACGAGAAGCCCGCGACCACATTCGTCGCATCGTTCATCGGTGCGCCGCCGATGAACCTCCTGCCGATGACCCGCGCCGAAGCGGAAGCGCTGATCGAGGGCGCCCCGCTCGGGGTGCCCGACGAGGGCGCCATCGTCGGCGTGCGGCCCGAAGACCTGATGCTGCCCACCGGCGGGGCGCGGCCGCCCGGTTCGATCGCGCTCGAACTCACGGTCGGGGCGATCGAGCGCGTCGGGCCGGAAACCTTCGTCTATGGCAACATGGCGCGGGGCGATGGCGTCATCGTGCGGCTGCCCGGACAGGTGGCGCCGGCCTCGGGCGAACGCGTGAGCGCGGTGGCGCCGCGGGAAAAGCTGCACATGTTCAGCGCCGATGGACGACAGCGCCTGAGCGGCTAGCCTGCCGGTCGCGTTCTACCGCAAGCGATCCGCCACCTTGGCGATGCCGGCTTTGGCGCAGGCCTCGTCCGCCTCCTGTCCACCGGATGCGCCACTCACGCCCACCGCCCCGATGGCGTCATCGCCAACCATGATCGGCACGCCGCCGCCAAGCGGAATGACCTCGTCGAGGCTGCGCTGGCCGGCGAGGCCGGTTTCGCTGCGCTTGGCCCATTCGGAAGACGTGCGCCGGAATGTGCGCGCGGTATAGGCCTTGCGACGGGCCAGCTCTGGGCTGTGGGGCGGCGTGGCGTCGCCGCGCAGCAGCACCCGCACCTGCCCGGCGCGATCGACCACCGCAACCGAGACGCCGCGGCCATCCTTCGCGCAGTGCTCGATCGCGCCGTCCGCGATGGCGCGCGCCATCAGCAGCGAGACGTTGCGCTCCATGATGACCCCCTGCGCCCCGCCGGCTCCGGCCCCTGCGAGCCACGCCGCGGCTCCGACGCAAACCTTGTGGACAATGGACATGAGCAGCCTCCCCAGCCGTTCGGCCTTGCCGTCGGATAATATGGGTTAAAGCACCGCGTTGGGCCGCTGATTCGCGAAGATCGGCGCAAATCCCCCACCATTGAACTCGCCGCCCCTCTTCGCTATACGGGCTGCGGCTTCCCGCGGGGGACAGGGCCGAATCGCGGGCGCCGTCCAATCCCGCAGCCACGCCGGTCGGCGCGGTCAAAAACACAATTTACTCAGGGATTTGCGATGTCATCGACCTTCGACACCGTTGCCAACATCATCGCCGAGACGTGCGATATCCCACGCGACACGATTAAGCCTGAGAGCCACGCCATCGACGATCTGGGCATCGACAGCCTGGACTTTCTCGACATCGCCTTCGCCATCGACAAGGCCTTCGGCATCAAGCTGCCGCTCGAGCAATGGACCCAGGAGGTCAACGACGGCAAGGCCACGACCGAGCAATACTTTGTTCTGAAGAATCTCAGCGCGCGCATTGACGACCTGGTCGCCGCCAAGGGAGCCTGATCCTCAGGGGACCAATGCGGCTCGAGTATTTCCAGCTCATCGACCGGATCACCGAACTCAATCTCACCGAGCTGACGGTCCGCGCCGAGGCCAACGTGCCGGCTGCCAGCACGATCTTTGAAGGCCACTTTCCGGGTTATCCGCTGATGCCGGGGGTGCTGCTGATCGAGACCATGGCTCAGACTTCGGGTTGGCTGGTGATCGCGCGAATGAATTTTGAACGGATGCCGTTTCTCGCCGCGGTGAAGCAGGCCAAGCTCCGCACCTTCGTCCAACCCGGTCAGTCGCTCCAGGTCAGCGCCACGCTTGCCCACGAGGGATCCGGATACATGGTGACCGACGCCGAAATCCGGGCCGACGGCAAGCTGGTCTGCGACGCCAGCCTGACGTTGCGCACCATGCCGTTTCCCAACCCCGAATTCCGCGCCAACATGACGGAAGTCGCCAAACGCATCGGGCTTCCGATGGGAGCGGTTGTCGATGGCTGAGACGGCGCGCGAAGCCTGGATCACCGGCATCGGCATCGTCTCATGTCTTGGCGAAGGCCCGGATGCCCATTGGCAGGCGCTGAACGCCGGCGCACCCTCGCCCATCGCGCCGGCATTTGATCCTTACATCGTTCATCCGATCGCTCCGCTCGATCTCGACAAGCAGATCCCCAAGAAGGGCGACCAGCGCCAGATGGAAGCGTGGCAACGCATCGGCACCTATGCCGCCGGTCTTGCCCTCGACTCCGCAGGCGTCAAAGGCAACGCCGACCTGCTGACGCGGATGGACATGATCGTGGCCGCCGGCGGCGGCGAGCGCGACATCGCCGTCGATGCAGCGATCCTCAACGGTCTTCCCAAGGCCCCGAAGCCGGCGGCGTTCCTCAACGAGCGGCTGATGAGCGACCTGCGGCCCACGCTGTTCCTGGCTCAGCTCTCCAACCTGCTCGCGGGCAACATCTCGATCGTTCACGGCGTTACCGGTTCGTCGCGCACGTTCATGGGCGAGGAGTCGGCAGGCGTCGACGCCGTTCGCATCGCGCTGTCGCGCGTGGCGGCAGGCCAGAGCGAGATCGGGCTGGTCGGCGGCGCCTTCAATGCCGAACGCAAGGACATGCTGCTGCTGATGGATGCCGGCGGCTTCCTGCTGCGCGGCGGCCACGCGCCGGTGTGGCAGCGCGCCGCAAAGGGCGGCGGCATGGCGCTCGGCTCGCTTGGCGCATTCCTGGTGGTGGAATCAAAGGATCACGCGCAGAAACGCGGCGCCACACCGCTCGCCCGGCTAACAGCGGTGCTGTCCGACCGGTCACGGCGGCCGGCCGGTGCGATCTCCGCGTCGCTCGCACGCATGTGGCAGCGGATCGCGCCGAACCTTCGCCCCGGCAGCCATGCGGTGATTTCCGGCACCACCGGGGCCGAGCCCGCCATCGCAGAGGAACGGGCCTTCCTCGAAAGCGTCGGCGTCCCCGTACGTGCCACCGGCACCCACATCGGACACGGCTTCGAGCCGCAATTTGTCATGAACATTGCGCTTGCCACCCTCGCCCTGAAGCACCAAATGCTATTTCCTCCGGCCGATACGTCGGGGATTGAGCAGCCGATGCAGGGCACGCCCGCGCAGGTGATCGTCACCAGCGTCGGACACTGGCGCGGCGAAGGCATCGCGCTGGTCGAAGCGGTGCGGTGAAGGAGACTGGACATGGCAACCTCGCGCGATTCCCTGGGGCGCCCCATCGTCGTCGTCACCGGCATGGGCGTTATTACGTCGCTCGGCACGGGCAAGAGCGACAATTGGCAAAAGCTGACCGCGGGCCAGTCCGGCATCCGACGGATCACAAGGTTTGCGACTGAGGCGCTCAAGACCACCGTGTCAGGCGCGGTGGATTTTGTGCCGGTCGAGCCGTTCTGCTCATCCGAGCTGACCGAACGGCTCGCCGAGATCGCAACCGAAGAGGCCGTCGCGCAGTCCGGGCTCGGCACCAAGGGGAATTTTCCGGGGCCGCTGTTTCTCGCTGTCGCGCCGGTGGAGATCGAGTGGCTGCATCGCGAGGCGTTGGCCGCGGAGTCGCGCTCCAACGACACGGTCGGCTACGACGACCTGTTGCGCGCCACCGCATCCGGACGGTTCGGCGCGATCCATGACCGCTGCGTGTTCGGCTCGGTCGCCGAACATCTCGCCGATACGTTCGGCACCCAGGGCTCGCCGATTTCGCTGTCGACCGCCTGCGCCTCGGGCGCGAGCGCGATCCAACTCGGCCTCGAAGCGATCCGCCGCGGCGAGACCGATGCGGCGCTCTGCGTCGCGGCCGACGGCTCGGTCAATCCGGAGGCGCTGATCCGATTTTCGCTGCTCTCGGCACTTTCGACGGCGAACGAGGTGCCGGAGGCGGCGGCGAAGCCGTTCTCCAAGAACCGCGACGGCTTCGTAATGGCCGAAGGCGCGGGCGCGCTGGTGCTGGAAAGCCTGGAAGCGGCGCAGGCGCGCGGCGCAAAGATCCTGGGCGTGATCGAGGGTTGCGGCGAGATGACCGACGCCTTCCACCGCACGCGGTCGAGCCCGGACGGCAAGCCGATCATCGGCTGCATCCGCAATGCGCTGACCGACGCGGCGCTGGCGCCGGAGGACATCGACCACATCAACGCCCACGGCACCAGCACGCCCGAGAACGACAAGATGGAAGCCATGGGCATGATCGCGGTGTTCGGCGAGCGCGCCAAGACGATCCCGACATCCTCGAACAAATCAATGATCGGGCACACGCTGTCCGCGGCGGGCGCGGTTGAGGCGGTGATCTCGCTGATGACGCTGGATCACCAGCGCATTCCGCCGACCATCAACTACAAGCTGCCCGATCCGGCGATCCCGCTCGACGTCGTGCCCAATGTGGCGCGCGACGCCCGCGTCACGCATGTCATCTCCAATTCGTTCGGGTTCGGCGGCCAGAACGTCTCGCTGGTGATGGGCCGCGAGCCGGCCTGATGCGCGCACTCACGCTGCTCGGCGACCGCAAACTCGAACTGGTCGACACCCCTGCCCCGCCGCCGCCCGGCTCGGGCGAGGTGCAGATCGCCGTTAAGGCGGTCGCGCTCAATCATCTCGACCTGTGGGGCTTTCGCGGCATGGCGTTCGCCAAGCGAAAGTTTCCCGTGGTCGTGGGTGTCGAGGCGGCGGGCGAGATCGCCGCCGTCGGCGCGGGCGCAAGCAAATTCAAGCCTGGCGACAAGGTGGTGATGTACGGCGCGCTGACTTGCGGCGCCTGCAAGGCCTGCCGCGAGGGCCGCGATAATCTGTGCGAGAATGTCGCCGGCATCATGGGCTTTCATGTCGACGGTTTCGCCCGCGACCGCCTCAACCTCGCGGAACGCCTGGTCATCCCGGTACCGGCGAATGTAAGCCTGCGCGACGCGGCCTGCGCGCCGATCGGGTTCTCCACCGTCGAACACATGCTGTTCGACAACGCCAAGCTGCAACCGGGCGAGACCATCCTGGTGCAGGCCGGCGGCTCCGGCATCGGCACCGCCGCGATCCTGATGGCGAAGGCGATCGGCTGCACCGTCATCACCACGGTGGGCGACGACGACAAGGCCGAGAAGGCCAAAGCGCTCGGCGCCGATCACGTCATCAACTATCGCAAGGACCGGTTCGAGACGATCACGCGCAAGCTGACCGGCAAGAAGGGCGTCGACGTGGTGTTCGAGCACGTCGGCGGCGAAGGCTTCAACGGCTCGCTGCTGGTGCTCAAGCGCGGCGGAAGGCTGGTCACCTGCGGTTCGACGGCGGGGCCGTCGATTCAGTTCAACCTGATGCAACTGTTCCAGCAGCAGTACAAGATCTTTGGCTCGTTCGGCGCGACGATGCGCAACATCGCCGACGGACTGGCGAAAATGGCGAGTGGAATTCTGCCGGTGATCGATACCGAAGTACCGCTCGCCGAATTCGAGCGCGGGCTGGCGCGACTGGAAAGCCGCCAGGTGTTCGGCAAGATCATCGTCCATTTCTAAGCGGACGGACGAATGGCATTGCAGTGCTCACGCAGACGGTTGGCCGCGCGCCTGGCGCGGCCCGCCAATGCCGTGGCCGGCTTTACCGCCGTCGGCATACTGAAGACGCTGCGGCTGATCAATCGAAAGGCGATGGCCGGCTTCGCCGGCGCGCTGATGCGGACGCTTGGGCCATGGCTGCCCGAGCAGCGCGTCGGACGCGCCAACCTCAAGGCGGCGTTTCCCGAAAAATCCGTGGCCGAGATCGAAGCCATTCTGCGGGGCGTCTGGGACAATCTCGGGCGCGTCGCCGCCGAGTTCGCGCACATCGACCGGATCAAGACCTACGACGAGGCCAAACCAGGCCCGGTCGACATCGTTTACGAGCAGGTGGTCTTCGATCGGTTTCACCAGCTTCGCCTTGACGGCAAGCCCGCGCTGATCTTCACCGCGCATCTGGCAAACTGGGAGTTGCCTGCCCAGGTTGCCGCGACCTACGGCCTCGATATGGTGGTGCTGTATCGCCGGCCCAATCTCGGGGCCGCCGCCGACGCCGTGGTGAACCTGCGGGCCGGCAGCATGGGCACGCTGATGCCGACCGGCCTCGACGCCCCGGTGAAACTCGCCGATGCGCTGCTCGCGGGCCGTCACGTCGCCATGCTGATCGACCAGTATTACGTGCGCGGCGTGGATGTGAACTTCTTCGGCCGGACGACCAAGGCCAATCCGCTAATCGCGCGGCTGGCGCGGCAGGTCGAGTGCCCGATCCACGGCGCGCGCATGATCCGTCTGCCGAACGGCCAGTTTCGCATCGATGTCACGGAAGCGATCGAACCGGTGCGGGACCCCGACGGCCGGGTGGACATCCAGGGCACGATGCAGGCGATCACCAGCGTGATCGAAGGATGGGTGCGCGAGCATCCGGAGCAATGGCTCTGGCTGCATCGGAGATGGCGGTAGCTACCGGCCCGTTTTTATCCGGGTCCACAGCCGGTTCTTCACCCGCGTGACCCGCTGGTCGCTCGCGGTGATGACGTAGAGCTTCGCCATCGTCGCCTCGTCGGGATAAACCGTGCGGTCATCGAGGATCGACTTGTCGACCAGCTTCTGACTGGCAAGATTGCCGTTGGCGTAGCCGAGGAAATTGGTGTTCTTCGCCGCCACCTCCGGCCGCAACAGATAATCGACGAAGGCGTGCGCCTCCGCACCGTTGCGGGCATCCTTGGGGATCGCCAGATTGTCGAAGAACATCTGCGCGCCGTCCTTCGGAATGGCGTAGCCGATCTCGACGCCGGCCTTGGCCTCGGCGGCGCGCTTCTGCGCCTGCTTGATGTCGCCGGACCAGCCGACCACCAGGCAGATTTCGCCGCCGGCCAGCGCATTGAGATACTCCGACGAGTGGAATTTTCGGACATAGGGCCTGATCTTGATCAGAAGCTCGGCCGCCTTCTCGAAATCCGCCTGCTGCTTGGAATCGGGGTTGATGCCAAGGTACTTCAGCGCCGCCGGCATGATGTCGTCGGCGGAATCCAGCATGTGGACGCCGCAGTCCTTGAAGCGCGCGATGCTTTCCGGCTTGAACACGATATCCCAGGACGCCATCGCGTCCGCGACGTCGGCGCCGACGATGTCGCGCGCCTTCTTCACGTTGTAGCCGATGCCGGTGGTGCCCCACATGTAGTTGACGGCGTGCTGGTTGCCGGAATCGTAGATCGCGAGCCGCTTGGCGATCTCGGGCCAGACGTTGCCGAGGTTCGGCAGTTTGCTCCTGTCGAGCCGCTGGAACACCCCGGCCTTGATCTGGCGCTCCAGGAAATAGCCGGTCGGCACCACGACATCATAGCCGGAGCGCCCGGCGAGCAGCTTGGTCTCCAGCGTTTCGTTGGCGTCGAACGTGTCGTACTTGACCCTGATGCCGGTTTCCCGCGTGAAACTCTCCAGCACCGACGGCTCGATATAGTCCGACCAGTTGTAGACGTTGAGGACGCGCTCCCGCGTCCCCTGCGCGGTGGCGCCGACGACAATTCCCCAGGCCGCGAGCAACCCAACAGCAAACAGGCCGAGCGTTCGGCGCATTCCTTCCTCCGGGAATCTTCAGCTTTCGGTCGGCAGCCCCGCGGCCTTCCAGGCGATAATGCCGCCCGCAAGGTGGGAGTCGTAGTGCAGCCCGGCGGCCTGCGCCGCCTGCGAGGCGGTCACCGAGCGGCGGCCGGATCGGCAGGCGAACACCACTTCGCGGCCATGCGGATCGGGAAGCAGCGCGGGATCGAAGGTCGAGAGCGGCACGATCGCCGCGCCGGGATAGCGCTCGATCGCGGTTTCGTTGAGCTCGCGCACGTCAACCAGAACCATGCGGTCTTCGGCCAGGCCGCGCGCGACGTCTTCGGGGGTCAGATCGCGGACCGGCGGGTTTCGGACTTCATCGGCCATGGCACGCGCTCCTCGACACAAGGTTTCGCCGGGCGCGAAACCACCAGCAACGCGCCCGAATGTCAATTCGGATGACGAACCCCTTCGGTGGCGCCTGCCAAAACCTTGAGCACGGTCTGGCTGGTGGAACTGAACTCGATGCCGGCGGCGGCAAACGCCTCCTGCA
This sequence comes from Rhodoplanes serenus, assembly GCA_945897515.1. GTDB lineage: Bacteria > Pseudomonadota > Alphaproteobacteria > Rhizobiales > Xanthobacteraceae > Z2-YC6860. The sequence continues at coordinate 58,197 of CAMDFO010000022.1, forward strand.
ACGTCTGCACCACCCTGGACCTGATCGGGGCCTCGGAATTGGGACCGAGCGTGGCGTACACATTGACCCGATACCGGATATCGCGCTCGTGGATCTGGGCAGCGCGCAGATTGGGCTTGCGGTCCGGGACCAGCACACTGCCGATCAGCGGAGCAAGCGCGCTCTGGATGGTTTCTTCGACCTTCCGCACAGGCACGTCCGCGTCGACGTCGAACGTCACGGTGATCTCGGTCCACCGATTGGGTCGCGAGCGGTTGACCACCGTCGCTTGCGCCAGGATCGAATTCGGGATGGTCACAATTCGAAATTTGCATTTCGGATCAGCGTGGTCCGCCAGGTCATCTCATAGATGACGCCGCGAACCTCCTTCCCGCCGGTGGTGACCTCGACCCAATCGCCGATCGCATACGGCCGCTCGACGCCGAGCATCACGCCGGAGAAGAAGTCCATGATCAGCCGCTGGGTTGCAAAGCCGACAATGATGCCGACCGCGCCTGAGGTGAAGCCTACGGCGCGCAAGTCGAGATTGAAGGCGAAGGCAGCCGCCCAGAGGCTCGCGGTCGCATAGAGCAGCACCGCGATGAAATGGCGCAGGATCGAGGGCGCGCGCTGGAGCGAGTCGACATGACCGGCGGCCGGCTGCGGCCAGACGAAGGCCGAAAGCGCCGAGTTGATCGTGTAAGCGAAGGCAAAGGCGATCAGCGTGACGGTGGCCGGTTTCACGAAGGAATCGTCGCGCAGACCGATGGCGTCCAGGGCGTGATCGATCTCCTGCGGAAGCAGCGCCAGGACCAGCCCGCCCAGCACCACCAGCAGTCCGACCCAGACCCGGATAATCTGCGCCGGCAGCTCGAAAAACACGATCAGCAATCGGCCCGAAGCCAAGAGCGCGAGCGGGATCGCCACGATCCAGATCAACCAGCGCAGGCCGGTCGCGCCGGACCAGCCTAGGATCGGCGCGGCCGCCATTTCGAGCCGCGCCCCCGGCATCAGAACGGCAACCTTCGCCGCGTCGTTGCCGGGCGCGAACATGGCGGCGTCGCCATCGAACGGCGCGCGCGGCGTTTCGCCGACGACAAGCCGCAACGCATAGCGATATTTCGGCGGATGCGCGCACACGCCCAGCGGACACACCATCGCGTCGCGCGCAATCTGGATCGTGGCAAAGCCCCAGAAGCGATCGCGCGAGGGCGTGCCGTCGCCGAGATAGATCGGGCGCCGATAGATGAACGTATCGACTGCGCCGACCCGCACAGGGCCGGAAAGAATCGGTTTCCCCGTGGCGATCGCCGGTTCGATCATGGCGGCTTCGTCATGCACTTGGCGCAGATCGAGCCCGACGCGATCCGAGTCGGATGGCGAAACATGAGCGGTGACGGTGTTGCGGGCGAGTTGCAGAGAGACGATGTCGGGATGGAGCTGGCGAATACGCGCCGCATAGCGTTGAAAACTGTCTTCTGAAAAGTTCGGGTCCGCCTCCACGAAGGTTGTCAGATTCTGGATCACCGCAACGTCATCGCTGATGTCGTGGGTGGAGCGCGCCGCCGCGGCCTGAAGCTCGCCGATGGTGTCTTCGCGCGTGATATGGCTGGTGCGCTCGCCCTCAAGCCGGTCGAGCACCGCCGCAAGACCGAGCACAAGCAACAGCACGCCGGTGCTGCCGGCCGCGGCCCACATCCGCGTGCGGACCGCTTGGCCGGGACGGCCGCTGGCCAGCATCAGCACCAGGACACCGGCAAACAGCGCGATGGCGCCGCCAATGCCGCGGATCATCCAGCGTCGCGGCGCGCTCTCGATCCATCCTGCGGTCGGGACCGCGGCCAGCTCGATCCGCACGCCGGGAATGCGACTCTCGGCCAAGACCGCTCGCGCATTGGGCTCGAACAACGCCGCGTCGCCCACGAACGGAGCCTGCGGCACGTCGTGGACAACCAGCCGCACCGCCATACGATATTTGCGCGGCTCGTCGCATAGCCCCAGCGGGCAGATGACGGCATTCCGATCGATGTTGACGCCCGCGAAGCCCCAGAACTGCGCCGGACTGGGCCGCACGTCACCGCCGACAAAGATCGGCCGCGCATAGAGCAAGGCGTCGTCGCCCTCCGTCGTCTTGAACGGCCCCATCATGACCGCGGCGTTCTTCTGAACGGCGGCGGCTGCGATCGGCGTCGCAGGCGCAAGCATGTCTTCCACGCGGGTGAAGCTGCCGGCGCTCGATGCCGCGCGATCGCTGAAAACGATCTTGTCGTCACGGACCAGATAGACGCGCCGCAGGTTTTCGCGGCCCCGGCGGAAATTGCGCGTGTAAGCGGAGAACGTCGACTGATCGAGGGCTGGATTGGCGCTCACCAGCGCGACCAGGCCCTGCACCCAGGGCAACCTCCTGGATCAGATCGCGCGTGAGACGGTCCGCGGCCTGCGTGACATCGCTGCGAATGGTATCGACCTGGCGCTCGAACGACTGCCGCGCTTCATGCTGCTCGAACAAAATGACGCCCGCCGCAAGCAGGCCGATAGCCGCCAAGCCGCCGATCAATCCGCCGCGGAACTCCCGCCATTCCATGAACTGCACAACCCCTCGCCGCCGGATCGCGGCATCAGCCCGGCGGACGATCCCAACTTCCGTCCGACATTGCAATGCGAGGCGTCAATCGGCACGGATGTTGGCGGCGCGCGCGACCTCGGCCCATTTCACCAGTTCGTCCTTGATGAGTTTGGCGAAATCCGAGGGCGTGCCGCCCGCCGCTTCGGCGCCGTCGGTGGCGAGCCGCGCCTTGATATCGGGCGTGCGCAACGCCGCATTCACCGCGAGTTGCAGCTTGTCGACGACCTCCGGCGGCGTGCCGGCAGGCGCCAGCAGGCCGTACCACTGCAGCGCTTCGTAACCGGGAACTCCAGCCTCGGACATCGGAGGCACATTCGGCAGGCTCTCGGCGCGCTTGCTGCTGGTGACCGCAAGCGCCCGCAACTGCCCGCCTGCGATCAAGGGCTTGCCTTGCAAGGTGCTGGCCAGCGTGATCGGGACCCGGCCGCTCAGGGTCTCGGTCACCGCGGGACCCGAACCGCGGAACGGGATGTGACGGAAGTCTATGCCGGCCATGTGCTTAAGCAGTTCGACACCCATGTGCGGCGCGGTGCCGAGCCCGGCGGAGGCGTAGGTCAACTCGCCCGGCTTCTGCTTTGCGAGCGCGATCAGGTCTCGCAATGAATTCACCGGCAGCGACGGATGCACCATCAGCACGTTGGGAATCAGCGCCATCAGGGTGATCGGCGCGAAGTCCTTCACGGCGTCGTAGCGGATGTTCTTGTAGATCACCGGGTTGAGCGCCAACGTGCTCGCCGCCATCAGCAGGGTGTAGCCGTCAGGCGTCGAGCGGGCCACCATCTCGGTGCCGATCGACTGGCCGGCGCCGGGTTTGTTCTCGACGAAAAATTGCCCGTTGAGCGAACGCGCCAGATGATCGGCCAACACGCGCGCCAGGATGTCGGTGCCGCCGCCAGGCGACGAGGGAACCACGATGCGCACCGGACGCTGAGGATAGCCATCCTGCGCGCGGGCGTGGTCTGCCGTGACGGTGAGACAGAACAAACAGACGGCCAAGGAACAAAAGGCCATGTCCCGAAGGCCTGCCGACACCGAGCGACGCATTCCCGATCCTCCCGGAGAGAGCGCCCAATGCTACACGCATTGGCGCGGGAGGGCACGTGCGACGTCAGTCGCCGGCGATGGTCTCGGTCAGCCTGAGCAATTGCAGACGAACGCCGCGGTGCTTGATGCGGGAATAGGCCCGGAGCATTCGAACCGCGTCGGAGCTTTGCAGCGAGTCGAAATCGATCTTGCCGCCCGCATGATACTCGCTCTTTTTGTTATCCTCGAAACCGCCGTAAAAGAACGTGATCGGCACCTCCAGGATTTCGGCGACGCGCTGCAATCGGCCGGCCGAGATCCGGTTGGCACCGTTTTCGTATTTCTGAACCTGCTGAAACGTCACCTCCAACAGATTGCCCATATCGGTCTGCGACATCTCGCGCTGCAGGCGCAGCGTCCGGACGCGCTTGCCGATTTCGGCGTCCCGAGGATCCCGTTTCCTCATTGCAACCTCTAATTGTCCATGCAACCGTTAAAGTGTCGCGGCGCGCGACGCCGCGCATTACGGGTATACAACTCGAGCTATAGAAAGAATTCCCTCATTACCTTAAATGAAATAAGAGCCTCTTGCAAAACTCCCGACGGGAGGGCGGGTGTGGGAACGCTTTCGTCTGTTTGATGGGCGTAGCAGGTGAGACCGGTCATTTTTGACGTTTCTTGGCGGACCTCCGGCGCGGCTTGCCTGTGATATGTCCGTTTGCTGATC
>CAMDFO010000023.1 GCA_945897515.1 Rhodoplanes serenus
GATCTGCCTCGCCGAAGCGCGTCGCAACGGCGCCAACCTGCCGGTCAGCGCGCTGGTCGATCAGTTCTATTCCGAAGTGCAGAAGATGGGCGGCAGCCGCTGGGACACGTCGGCGCTGATCGCGCGGCTGGATCGCTGACGCGCTCTAAGTTTGGAAAACAAAACCGGCGGCGATACGTTTTCTACGCATCGCCGCCGCGTGGTTTCGCGGTCAGGCACACATCTGCCGGCCGCCGACGCTCTTCATTGATTTTCCGGGAGGACAGCCTGCAGCCGCCGGAGCCGCGGGTCGCGGCGGTGGCGGGGCAGCGGGCCTCGCCATCGGTGGCGGCGCAGGTCTTGCCGTCGGAGGCGGTGGCGCGGCAGGACGCGCGACCGGAGGTACGGGCCGGTTGATCGCCGCAGGCGGCGGCGGCCTGTTGGCGACTCCAGGCGGCGGAGGTGGCGGCCGATTGACCACTCCGGAAGCCGGCGCGGGGCGATTCAACCCGGACGGCGTCACGCCCGGCGCCCCGGGTTGCGGACGGCGGCCAAGTTGCGGCGGCGGCGGTTGCGGCGGCGACGCTGGTGCAACACCCGGCGCACTCTGTGGAGCGGGGGGACGAGCGGCCACGCCAGGCTGCAGCCCTCTGCGATCCCACTGCGGTCCACCAGGGCGACCGCCAGGCGGCTGCGGCCGCACCGCGCTGGGCGGCACGATTTGCTGACCGGGCACCACCGCCTGGGGCACGGGCCGGCCCGGCGGACTCCGGCCGGGCGGGATCGCACCGAGCCCCGGACGCTGGGGCGGAATGAAGCCGGGTGGCGGTGCGCCGCCTGGGCGCGGCTGCGCCCCGGACCGCGGCGGGATCGCAGCACGCGGCGGCCCAAAGCGCGGCGCGGGTGCGAGCCGCGGAACAGCCGGGAGCGGCACGGCCACCGGCAGGAAAAGCTGTCCCGGGCGCCGGGGACGCGGCGGCGGCAGGCTCACAAAGAACGCTGGCGGCGGCCCGATCAGCCGGCGGGGCGGCGGCGGACCGACGCGATAGACTTCGATGTATTCCACGGGTTCGCCCATGAGCGGCATCGGCACGTCATCGAACTCGATTCCGCCGAAGCCCGGCGGGGGTCCGAACGAGGCTTGCAACCGGCGCAGGCGCCGTTCCGCATCGCGGGCGTAGATGCCGTTCGGATAGCGGCGCAGGTAGGTCCAATAGGCCGGCGGCTCGTCGATCTGCCGTGCCCGCATCCAGGCCAGTGCTTCGCGGCGAGCGCGGATGATCGCCCACACCCGCTCGGAATAAGCATGCTGCGGATAGGCCTCGACGAATCCTGCATAGCCATCGAGCGTGTCCACCTCGATCGCAACCGCATAAGCCTCATCCGGGTCCATCTCCCGCGTCGGCCGTGCAACGCGCCGCGGTGGCGGCGGCGCGCTGGCGCCAGCCTCGGCCGGCGGCACCAGCACGATCTGGTCGCCGAGCGCGGACATGTGCCACGGCGTCTGCTGACCTTGTGTCGTCTGATGGGCACGGATGCGGATCTGCGCAAAGGCCGTATCGAGCTCCAGACCGGGCGCGCGCAGCATCTCGGCGATGGCGGTGGCGTAGGCACCGTAAGGCCCCTGCCCATCCGGCGCGAGCGTTCCGGGCGCCGCCGAATACGCCAGCAGCACGCCGTCCGGTGGCTCAAGCGCGGCCAGCCCACGCGCCAGCGGCGGGCCCTGCGGCGCGAACGCCACCGGCCGAGACGCATCGACGATCACGGTCTTGGCGCGCGCTTTCGTTCCAGCGAGCGAGCGCATCAAGTCCGACAGCCGCATCGCCTCGATCGCCAGGTCGCCCTCGCGTTCGAGCCGCGCGTCGATCCCGAGCAGAAAATTTTCGCCTTCGAACGCGAGCGCATAGCCGGAGAAATAGACGAACGCCAGCGCATCGGGGCCGCCGGCCTCGACCTTGGCGAGGAAGTCGCGGAACGCGCGAAGCATGTCGGGCTGGTTGAGATCGCCGCCCTCCACGATCTCGAAACCGATGCTGCGCAACGCCTCGGCGACGAGACCTGCGTCGTTGAGCGCCACCGGCACCGGCGCGCGGGCGTACGCGGAATTGCCCACGACGAATGCGATGCGCGGCTCGGTCTGCTGCTGCGGCTGGGCCGAAGCGGGCACCGATATCCAGCAGGCGAGCGCGCACGCCACCGCCACCGTCATTCGACACAGCATGAACCCCTCCCCGCTTCGTCCGCCGGATGCGGACCATCGCAAGCATTCAGAATCGCAAGGCCGCAGAATCGAATGCGACTGTAGCGGTTCGGCGGCGGAAACGGCGTGCGATTGCGGATCAGACGTCGATTGCCAGGCCGTCAGCCGCGACAAGAAAGCCCGCGGCGACTGCCTCATCCTGACGCGCCAGCATGGTCGGGTTCATGTGGGTCAGCATGATCCGGCGTGCGCGAAGCTGCGCGCGTTTCTCCTGCAACCGGGCAAAGCTCATGTGGCCGCTGAGATTGCGGTCGTAGTCGTAGCATTCGATCACGAACAGGTCGGCGCCGTCGGCGATCGGGATCAGCGCATCGGTCCACTCGGTATCGCCGGAATAGGCCAGCACCCTGCCGCCGTGCGCGAGCCGCACCGCGGTCGAGGGCGCGCCCGACTGATGGATCGCCACTGCCGTGTTGATCGCAAAGCCCAACACCTCATCGGGTATTGCGGGGGTGATTTCGCCGATCTCCAGCGGAAACTTCCAAGCGGTCTTGCTGGAGCGCGGGAAGAATACCTCCATCGCGGCGTTAAGCCGCTCGCGGGTCCCGGGGGGACCTACAATGGTCAGGGGCCGCTCGCGCCGGCTGTGAAACTGCGAGTCGAGCAGAAAGAACGGCAGCGCGCCGAAATGATCGCCGTGCAGATGGCTGAGGATCACGCCGTCGATGGTGTTGATGTCGATGTTGCGTGCCTTCAGCGCAACCAGCGACGACGCTCCGCAATCGAGCAGCACCCTCCGCTCGCCGGAATCGATCATGAAGCAGGTGTTGAACCGGCCCCCCGAGCCAAAGGCGTCGCCCGAGCCGATGATGGTCAGCCGCATGGCATTCAAGCCTTCGCGCTCGGGCGCGCGGATACGTCAGCGTGCCAACGCTTCACGTTGGTCAGTTCGTCGGGCACCGCGAGCTTTGCCGGCTTCATGAAATCCACCGAAACCAGCCCGGTGATGTCGGCGACGCTAAAGCTGTCGCCGGCAATGAACGGCCGGCCCTGCAATTCGCGGTCGAGCAGCCGGAGAAAGTCGAGCACACGCGGCTTGTTGGCCTCGGCCCATTCCGGCACCTGCGGCACCTCCATCGCCGCCATGGCCGGATGGCCGTTGCGGAAGACGTGCGAAACCGGAAACAGCAGGTGCAGCTCGATCCGCCGCTGCCACATCTCGATGACGGCGACCTCCTTCGGCGCCCGGCCGAACAGCGATGGCTCAGGGTGCAGCAGCTCGAAATAGCGGCAGATCGCGATCGACTCGGTCAGCACCGTGCCGTCGTCGAGCACCAGGGCCGGCACCCGCTGCAGCGGATTGACGGCGGTGAAGGCCTCCGACTTCTGGGCGAGCGCACCGAGGTCGACCTGCTCGGTCGGCATCTCAATGCCCTTTTCCGCAAGAAAAACCCGGACCCGCCGTGGGTTCGGAGCCCGGCCACCGTCATAAAGCTTCATGTCTTACATCCTGTTAACCATTGAATTTATGACCCGCCTAAGCTTGCTCTTAAGGTTTTTGGGCGACTTTAGCCTGTTTTCTGGGGACGGGTGGCGTAGCCGTGAGTGTGGTCGAAGATCGCGACATTCCGATGCCGAGCGAGAAGCCGGTGGCGAAACGCCGCCGTCTGGCCGCGCGCAGCGTGCGCGACGCTCGCGACCGGCTGACCTCGACCACCGGCACGCGGGCGGCATTCGATTACGAGTTGCTCCGCCAGTTCGCCCAAAACCGGCTGTCCGCCTCGCTGGTGATCCTGCTGCTGGTAGGCACCGTCGGCTTCCTGTCCAGCTTGTGGACCGGCGCGGTGATGGCCGGGGCCTGGACCGCTTCGGTGCTGGTGATCCACGCCATCATCATCACCAAGTGCCGCCAGTTCCTCAACGAAACTCCGAGCTCTCTGAACCTGCGCAGCTGGCGCATGCGGTTCATCATGCTCGATCTCTTCTACGGCCTGGCATGGATGTACAATCTGATCCATCCGGTCGGCATCGACGAGAATTCCTCGACCTTCATGCTGTTCGTCATGCTGCTGGTGGTGGCGGTGTCCAGCATGATGGCATCGAGCCTGCCGATCGCCGTGATCGCCGCGACCATCCCGGTGTCGGCGGCCGTCGCACTTAATTTCGCGCTGCAAGGCGACCTGCACAACTACATCCTGGCCATCATGGTGATCGCGGCTCAGGGCTATTTCACTCTGCTGGCGCATCGGCTCTATTCCACCATGCTCGCGACGATGGTGGCGCGCGCCGAAAAGGATGCGCTGATCGGCGAATTGGAGCAGGCCAAGGCAGTCTCCGACGACGCGAGACGACGGGCCGAAGGCTCCAATATCGCGAAATCGCAATTCCTCGCGCAGATGAGTCACGAGCTTCGCACGCCGCTCAACGCCATCCTGGGATTCTCCGAGGTAATGAAGGGCGAGATTTTTGGAACCCACGCGGTTCCCGCCTACAAGGACTATTCCAACGACATTCACGTGTCGGGGCAGCATCTGCTCGGCCTGATCAACGAGATTCTCGACCTGTCGCGTATCGAGGCCGGCCGCTACGAGCTCAACGAGGAGCCGGTATCGCTCGCGACCGTGGTCGAGGATTGCCACCATCTCCTGAAGCTGCGGGCGCAGAACCGCGGCATCAACGTGCATGACGTGTTCGAGGCCGACCTGCCCCGCATCTGGGCCGACGAGCGCGCGCTTCGACAGATTTGCCTCAATCTGTTGTCCAACGCGATCAAGTTCACCCCCTCCGGTGGCGACATCTGGCTCAAGGTCGGCTGGACCGCCTCGGGCGGCCAGTACATGAGCTGCAAGGACACCGGCCCCGGAATTCCGGAGGAAGAAATCCCGATCGTGCTGTCGTCCTTCGGACAGGGCTCGAACGCCATCAAGTCCGCCGAACAGGGCGCCGGCCTCGGCCTGCCGATCGCCAAGAGCCTGGTGGATATGCACGGTGGCACCTTCACGCTGAAGTCCAAGGTGCGGATCGGCACCGAACTCATTGCCACGTTCCCGCCGGAGCGGGTGATGGCCGCCCTGCCCCCGATTATGGAGGCGGCGCCGCCCGTGCAGCCGGAAGAAGCCGCCAGCAATCGGCCCAAGCGCTCGCTGTTCCGGATGCGGGCCTAACGATTATTCGACTTGGAGCGCGATTGCGTTCCCCGCCGCAGCGCCTATTTTGAGCGCGGCACCCTGATTCCATCATGATCCTCAGTCCTTGCGAGAATATCTGTGTTGTCGATGCGCCGTCCGGGCTTTGCCTCGGCTGTGGCCGCAGCCTTGGCGAAATCGAGCGCTGGACGCGCTACACCGACGGCGAACGGGCGCGCGTGATGGCGGAGCTGCCGCAACGGCTGGAGACGATGCGCGAGCGCGCTGCCAAAGCCGCCGTGGGGAATTGAAGCGTGCGCAGCCTCCTGGGATGGATACTGCTCGCAGGTCTGGCGCTTGCGCTCATCGTGCTGGTCGCGCGCCATGACGCCGGCACGATCGGGACGTTGAGCACCGATGAATTCGGATCGCTGATCGTCCATCTCTCGCTGATCGCGTTTCTCGGTGCGGGTGTGCTGGTGATATTTCGCGAGCGCTTTGCGCAGGCGCTACAGTCGATCCTGATCTGGATCGTTATCGGCCTGGTGCTGGCGGTCGGCTACACCTATCGCATGGAGCTGCGCGACTTCGCCGACCGCGTAATGGCCGAGTTGGTACCGGGGCGGACAGCAAGCCGGAGCCCCAACCAGGTCGAGATCGTGCGCGGCAGCGCCGGCGACTTCCAGGTGGCGGCGCAGATCAACGGCGTGCGCGTGGCAATGGTGCTGGACACCGGAGCAAGCGCCGTGGTGCTCACGCAGGAAGCGGCTAAGGCCGCAGGCCTGCCGCTCGAAGTGCTCAATTACGACGTGAGTGTCGACACCGCCAACGGCCGCACCCGCGCGGCCTCAGTCAACCTCGACCGCGTCGGTGTCGGCGGCATCGTCGAACGCTCGGTGCCGGCGCTGATCGCGCAGCCCGGCCAGTTGCGCACCAGCCTCATGGGCATGAGCTTTTTGAACCGGCTGGAAAGCTGGGAGGTGCGCGGCGACAAGCTGGTCATGCGCGGGCACCCGTAACGCTGGACGTCGTTACAACAAGCTCACGACAAACCGCACCGCCACCGCCAGCAGGAACAGGCCAAAGGCAATCTCAAGCTTGCGCTTCGACAGCCGGTGGGCGAGCCGCGCGCCGTAGGGCGCGAGCGCGGACGCGATCGGCGCCATCAGCACGAGGCCGATCAGCGAAACATAGCCGATGGAGAACGGCGGCATCAGCGCCTGCTGCGGCAGGCCCGCCAACATGTAACCGATCGTGCCCGTGACCGAGATAATGACGCCGATGCCGGCTGAAATCCCGACCGCGACGTGAATCGGCGTGCCGTAGAGCATCAGCACCAGCGTGGACACCGATCCGCCGCCGACGCCCATCACCGCCGAATACAGCCCGATGATGAAACCATAGATCGTCATCGCCACCCGGCCGGGCAGCGTGTCGCCCAGCCGCCAGCTCTCGTTGCCGAACAGCATGCGGAGCGCGATCAATGACGTGACCACGACGAATGCGAGCTTGAACACCCAGCTCGGTGCGAATGCCGCGATCACAGCGCCGACCACAATCGCCGCCACCACCGGCGGCGCCCAGATGCGGAGAATCTCCACCGGCAGATTGCCCTTGGCGCGATGCGCCAGGAACGAGCGGATCGAGGTCGGCACGATGATGGCGAGCGAGGTGCCAACGCAAAGCTGCATCCGCACCGGCTCCGGCACGTCCAGAATGCGGAAAATCTCGTACAGCACCGGGACGATCACCGCGCCGCCGCCGACGCCGAACAGACCCGCGAGAATCCCGGTGACGATGCCGCCTGCGACGATCCCAACCGCAAGCACGGCCAGATCGCCGAGCGGAACACCGAGCATTCCCATTCTCCGAAGCGCGACCGTATAGCCGAAGCCCTAAGCTGCGGCGGTTTGCGCCAGATCGGCGGGCCTGTCCAGCACCATGCCGAGCGCCTCCGATAGAACAGACGCACCCGCTCCGGGCTTCACAGCCTGCGTCGCCAGATGCCGGCGGAACGCGCGCGCCCCGGGCACGGCGTGGAACAGGCCGTGCAGATGGCGGACGATCGAATGCAGTCGGGTGCCGCGTGCGAGTTCGCGCTCGATATAAGGTAGCAGCGCCCCGGCCGCGGACTTGGCGGAGGCATGCAGCGCGTCCGCTCCGAACAGCAGCGGATCGACTGCCAGCAGCCGCCACGGCTCCTGATAGGCCGCACGGCCCATCATCACGCCATCGACATGGGCGAGATGCTTTTGCGCGGCTTCGACGCTGGCAACGCCGCCGTTGATGATCACCGGCAACGAAGGATGCGCCGCTTTCAGGCGATAGACGCGGCCATAATCGAGCGGGGGGATGTCGCGGTTCTCGCGCGGCGACAGGCCGGACAGCCAGGCCTTGCGCGCGTGCACGACCAGCGCGTCGACGCCGGCGGTCTTCACCGCACGCGCCAGCGCCTCCAACGCCACCTCCGGATCCTGCTCGTCGATGCCGATACGGCATTTGACCGTAACCGGGAGCGCGACGGCGGCTTTCATCGCCGCAACGCAATCGCCGACCAGCGCCGGCTCCGCCATCAAGCAGGCGCCGAAGCGACCCTCCTGCACGCGGTCCGACGGGCAGCCGACGTTGAGATTGACCTCAACGTAGCCGAAGTCGGCGGCGATGCGCGCGCATTGCGCGAGCGCCGCCGGGTCCGAGCCGCCGAGCTGCAGCGCCACCGGCTGCTCCTCCGGATCGAAGCCAAGCAGCCGCTCGCGGTTGCCGTGGATGATGGCGCCGGTGGTGACCATCTCGGTGTAGAGCAACGTGCGGCGCGTCAGCAGGCGATGGAAGAACCGGCAGTGCCGGTCAGTCCATTCCATCATCGGGGCCACACTGAAGCGTCGATCGCTCATCCGTGCTCTGGTCCTGCATTTGTCGCCTGCCCCACCCGCTTTGGCCGGTTTCTGAAACCATATACGATCGATGACGGCCCGATGGAAGGAGAGTCCGTCATGATTGCATGCGACGTTCAAGATCGGGTGGCGCGTATCGTTATCCGTCGTGCCGAAGCGGGGAATGCGCTGACCGCTGACTTGATCCGGCGGCTGCGCGATGTCTTCCGCGATCTCTACGCCAGCTCCACCATCGTGACTCTGACAGGCGACGGTCCCGATTTCTGCCTGGGGCGCGATCGAAACGAGCCGAAATCCGGCACGCTTTATGATGCATTCAGTCTCGTGACCGAGCTGAACACCTGCATATCCGATTTTCCCGGAATCATGATTTCGGCGATACGCGGCCGGGCGCACGGATTGGGCGTCGGTCTGGTCATGCGGTCCGACATCGCGATCGCAAGCAGCGACGCCACCTTCGGTCTGGACGAGGTGCAACTTGGAATCCCGCCGATGTTCATCATGGCCGTGATCGGCGACCATCTGGCTCCCAAGCACGCGCTCGATGCGATCCTGACCGGAAGAGAATTCAGCGCCAACGAAGCACTTCAAATGGGATTGGTTTCACGGGTGGTCCCGACGTCCGCACTCGAATCCGGCCTGGACGATCTCGTCGCCGAACTGGCGACGCGCGATCCCGAGGTGATCCGCGCATGCAAAAGCTATTTTCGGACCGTCGGCTCCGTGCCAAGCCAGGGACGATCGGCCTTCGCATTGGTGGAACAGACCAAATTCGCGATGTCCAAGCACTGACCTGGGTCAGTGCGAGCTTCCGGAGAAATCGCGGGGCAGCTTGCAGCTGGCGACCCGGACATTTCTGATCGAGCCGGGCGTATTGCGGCTGCGCCCGACAAATCGGGGAACGCCGTCAGAAACCACGGCCGCCACCGCGGCGATGTCGCCGTTTCGCAATGCATCGAGCGCATTGTCCTGCGAGCCGCCGGCGCAGGCGTCAATCACCACGACGTCGGCATCCCGGCCTGCCCTGAGATAGCCGCTGTTGAGCCGATAGACATCCGCATTGTTGCCGGTTGCAGCGGCGATGGCCCATTCCACCGGGATTTTTGCGAGGCTGACCAGATGCGAGATCGTGTACAGCATGCCCAGGGGCATGATTCCGCTTCCGGTCGGAGTATCGGTCGCGATCAAAAGTCTTTCGAACTGATTAGCTCCCTTCAGCAGTTCCGCGGTCCAGAGGCAGGTTCGCAGATTTCCGGCCGTGCAAACCTGGAGCGCAATGGAGGTTTCCTCGACCAGCCGCGGAAAGTCGCGGTCAGGCATGGCAATCGGACCACCGTTCACGTGGAACGAAACGTGCGGCTGCATCGCGATCAGGTGGTCGGCCCAGATCCCCGACGATCCGGGGATTGATGAGCCGCCGGTATGAACGGTGGTGATCATGCCGTGTTGCCTGGCCCAGCGGATCATCGGCGCATACTCGAACGGCGTTTCGAATGCACCAAAGCCCGCCTTTGCGAGCCACACGCCCTTGCGTGCCAGTTCGGCAAAGTCCTGCTCCTGAAGACCCGGCTCCAGGATCACCGACCCTGCGCACACGCGCATGCCTCCGGGACGATAGTCCAGGAAGGACTTCAACGCGGCCACCGCCAGCGCCTTCACCCCTTCGGGATCTTTCGGTCGCCCGGGAACGTGCACCTCCGAGGCGGTGATGCAGGTCGTGGTCCCGCCGTGCACATAGCTTTCGAGGAAGCCGACGGTGCGCTGACGCGGCGTGTAGTCGCCGAACGTGATGTGGACATGCGAATCGATCAGGCCCGGGATGGCGACGGCCCCATCCGCGTCGATCACCACATCGCACTCGGCGACCTGAGAGGCTGCGGCAGTCCCCACATGGGTGATCTTGCCGTCGTTCATGACGATCGAGTCACCCGTCGCGTAGGACTCGCGCCAGTCGCCGGTCAGAATTGATCCCAGATTGACGATTGCTGTTTTCATGCGAACGAGCCCCGAGGATACTGGCGGCGGATAGGTCAAACCAGGCCGTCTTGTCCCTTCATATCCTCGAATTTCAATCCGCCGACTCGCGCGTCTATTCTCCCGCGATTGGCAACGCAAAAGATGACGGCGATCTCGTCCGGCAAAGGGGCGTCCGGCAACAGCACGGTCATGCCGTCATAGTGTGAGCGAACGTAGAGCGCGTCCTTGGACGCAAGTGGAATATCAATCGGCGTTCCGGGTGGCGCCCTCTTGGTGAACGATGAAATCCAGGCCTTGCCGCCGCCGACCGCATCGCGGACTGGATTTGCGAAGATCGTGGTCAGGAGTGCGTTGGCATGCTCCTGCTCACCGTCCAGGCCAGCGATGCCGGCTTTGCCGTAGCTTTGGATTTCGTAGGGGCCCATGGTTTCGACCAGCAGCCTGCCCATTTCACGGCCGAGTTCCTCGCTGGCGGCGATCATAGGCTGCAAGTCCTCCACCTGCCGGCCTGCGTACGGATTTTCTACAACCGCGACGACGGCAACCTTGCGCAGCGGGACCGACTGCTCATGGCTGGGATCGATATGATGTTCCAAGAAGCTGAACCATTTGCGGGTTTGCAGTTTCATCCCGTCGCGCCTCTGCTCGATCGACCACCGACGCGTTGTAGTGAATCTCGCCGGCGATCGAAAGCCCACATCCATCGAGATCGCGGGCATGATTGACATTTTATCACACGCCTTCCTATTACAACAAAGCTCGAAGGCAGCGTAGGCAAGCATGAGCGACGTTCGACGCATGTTGGTCGTTGGCGGTGGCGTCGGAGGCCTGACGGCGGCGGCGTGTTTCGCACGCCGGGGCGTGGAGGTCGTGCTGATCGAGAAACGCCCGACTTTCGACATCCCCGGAGTGGGACTGGGGCAGCCCGCAAACGCGCTGCGCGTCTATGAAACCCTTGGGCTTCTGGATGAGATACTCCAGACCGGGTTCACGTACGACCGCATGCACATTTTCGACGCCGGCCGGCGCCTGCTGGCCGAGCATAAATTCTTGCTTGGAGACGAGAGGATCCCGGCGTTCTGCGCACTCTCGCGGCTGGAGCTGCACAGAATTCTGCTGGGAGCGGCTGAACGCGCGGGCGTGCAGATCCGTCTCGGCGTTACGGCGTCTGAAATCAGCGACGAGAAGGACCGGGTGGGCGTCAAATTCTCCACCGGCGAGAGCGATACGTTCGATCTGCTGGCTGGGTTCGACGGGATTCGTTCGGCGATCCGGCATCATCTGGTGGGAACGGCGTTCGTACCCCGCCCCTCCGGCTACGGCGCGTGGCGAGTGCAAATGCCCCGTCCGGATTTCGTCAGGGGAATGGAATTCCTGCAAGGCATCGGAAGCAAAACGGGAGCAATGCCGCTCAACGACGATACCATGTACGTTTTCCATATCCGTCCCGAGGCGCCGGATGCATGGTTCGCGGAGAAGGACTACGCGAGCCTGCTGAAGGAACGCATGTCGCAGTATGGGAGCTATGTCGCAGAGCTCTGCGCCACCCTCGATGCGAGTTCGGACATTGTCTATAGCCCGATGGAGCCGCTCATGCTGCCGTGGCCATGGTTTCGCGGGCGCGTGGTGATTGGCGGAGATGCCGCGCACACGTTTCCGCCTCATCTCACCCAAGGAGCAGCGATGGCGGCCGAAGACGGTTACGTTCTGGCGCGCGAAGTTCTCAATGCCGACGTATGCATGAATGACCGTCTGATGCGCTACTCGCAGCAGCGCTATGCCCGATGCGCATTTGTGTACACCTTCTCGCGTCAATGGCTTGACGACGAACAGTCGATCCACACGCCGGAACAGATGGAAGCCGCCCGCACGGAAATTGCGATGAATGCATCCACCCGCATCGGCGCGAGCGATCGAATTCTGAACAGCCCGATCTAGGCAGGCCAAAATCCTTTCGCTCGAGCCTCCACCGTGAGCACCTCACCCCCGCCTGCCGCACCGAGCCGGCTTACCGACCTCTGGCCCGGCATCATTGCCGCGTCGTCGTTTGCGATCTGCAACGTGCTCAGCAAGATCGTGTTGGCCGAGGGCTCCGATGTGCTCACGCTATCGCTGTTTCGCGGTCTCGTCGGCATCGCGCTGATGTTCATCTGGCTGCGGATCGGCATAGCGCCGCCGCCGCACACCCCACGCGCGCGCTGGATATCGCTCGGCCTCGGTATCCTGTTCGCCGGAGTGGTGTTCGGCCTGTTCGCGGCCATATCGATCGCCACGGTGCCGGTCGCGGTATTGACCTATTTCGTCTATCCGCTGATCACCGGGATCGTGGGCGGCCTGCTCGGCATCGAACGGATCGGCTGGCGCGGCGCGCTCACGGCGCTCACCGCGTTCTTCGGGCTGGCGCTGATGATCGGCGCGCATCCGCAGGAACTGGCGCTTTCCGGCCTTGCCTTCGCGGTCGGCGCAGCGATGTGCCGCGCCGCCATCCTCTTGCTCACGCGTGTGCTGCTGCAGGATTCCGACGCCCAGGTCACCACCTGGTATTTGCTGCTGTCGTCGACAGCGGTTCTCGCGTTGGCGGCCCTGCTGACGTGGAACTGGCAAGGGCCGCAGACCGCGATCGGCTGGGCAGCGATGATTGCGGTCAGCATCGGGACCACCATTTCGGTCCTGGCGCTGTTCGTTTCGATCAAGCGGATCGGCCCGTTCCGCACCGCGCTGATCATGTATCTGGAGCCGCTGCTATCGACTGTTCTGAGCGCCCCGGTGCTGGGCGAGGTGATCACGCCGATCCAGGCCGTCGGCGGCGTCATCATGCTGGCCGCCCTGGTCGCATTTCAGCTTCGGCGCTGATGTCGGCCTATGGCTCGGACGTTTTCCTAGTCCCCGGCAACACGATCTTCGCGTAGGCTTCTTCAAACCACGCCATACGCTCCTCCAGCCCACCCAGGATCGGCGGCTCGTGCACCTGATGGGCGACCGATTGGAGTTGCTCGCAGGCGTCGTTGTCCTCCTTGAGGACCTTGCTGACGTAGTAGCGCACCCCGAGCTTGCGGCTCAGGGTGGTGAACGGACGAGTCCAGCGGTCATGCCACACATGGTTGGCGGCGAACGGCGCCGGATAGATCCATGCGCGCATGACGGAGCGATCGGTCGTCACAGCCGAGTATTGCAGCACCAGGATGAACCAATACTGCGCATCCGAGCGGAAATGAGCGACCGCAAGGTTGGGAAAGACGTGAAACACACGATAGTTCACCGACACCCAGTTCCCGGCCTGGCATTCGGCGGCCATCTTGGTCAGCGCCTCCGGATCCGAGGTGGTGAAATAGGCATTGTGAATTCCGAAGCGTAGATAGCCGATGGCCTCACGCTTGAGATAACCACCCTTGCCGAACGTGCTCGGATGGATGGCGACGATATGATAGTCCTCGACGCTGGTGTGATAACAGAGCCGCCAGTTGGCACGGACCTCGCGCGTCAGGTATTGCGGCACTGCGGTCGTTTCCGACATCGCCTCGAGAATCGGGAAACTCTCGGCAAGAAACTCCGCAAGGCTTTCCGTCGCATCAGGACTGGGAAACCGCCCGAAGATGAACGAACCGCAGAGTTCGATCTCGACCGGCTTGAGCCGAGCATCGAGTTCCCGAGGGATTACGCCGAACAGTTCCTTGCACATCGGAATGCCGACGGCGCGCCCCTGACTGCCGTAACGCCAATGATGGAATCCGCAGACGATCGGTCCATTGCCTTTGTCCGCGGTTCGCAACGGAAAGAAGCGGTGCGCACAGCGGTTCTCGAATGCCTTCAGATCGGAGCCGAACCGCTGCACGAACACCGAACGGGTTGCGAGCGTAGCGCGGAACCAGTCGCCATCGTTGGCGACGTCTCTCGCAAGGCCGAGGAATGTCCAGACGTGCGACAGCTTCTCCTGCTCGTGCTGGAAGGCTTGCGGGTCGGTGAGCGTGCGCGCCCAGTCCGGCGGCATGCTGGTCGTGGCGGCGGCAGACGTCATGGATTCGCTTCCCAAAGCAGACGGGAACCCGGCCTTCTACACCAAAATCAGTCGCAGCGCGCCGTCATTCCGCCGTCGACGACGATCTCAGTTCCAGTCACGAACCGGGCCTCCTCGGAGGCCAGGAACAGCGCGGCATTGGCGGTGTCGCGGCCATCGCCCATGAAGCCCAGCGGGATGCGCGCGACCCGCGATTTCAGCAGCGCCTCGACATCTCCGCCGGCCCGCTGCTTGGCCAGCCGGACCTCAACCATCGGGGTATGCAGTTGCCCTGGAACCACGGTGTTCACGCGGATGCCCTTGGCGGCGTACTGCACGGCGACGACGCGCGAAAAGCTGATCACGCCAGCCTTGGTCGAGGCGTAGCCGACCTGCGCGGCACCGGTCCAGCGCTGTCCGGACGTGGAAGCCAGGTTGACGATCGCGCCGGAACCCTGGCGTTCCATGATCGGCAGGACGTGCTTGCAGGTCAGGAACACGCTTTTGAGGTTGTAGTCGATCTGGCCGTCGAACACCTCCTCGGCCATTTCGACCGGCCCACCCGGAGCAGAGCCGCCGACGTTGTTGACCAGCACGTCGATACGGCCATAGCGGGCAACGCAGGCCTCGACCATCGCCTTGACCGACGCATTGTCGGTGACATCGCTTTCGTGGGTGGCGACCTCGCCACCGAATTCGCGGATGCGCTCGACAGTTTCTTTCATCGCCTCGCCGTTCTTGTCGGCGGCGAAAATCCTGGCGCCCTCCTGTGCAAACCGAACCGCGGTGGCGCGGCCGTTGCCCCAGCCCGGGCCGACGCAGCCGGCGCCGGTCACCAGCGCGATCTTGTCCTGCAGCCGTCCTGCCATGGCGTCACGCACTCCTGTGGGGATCGCGCGCCTTCCGGATGCGTTCGCTGTAAACTTCGGTGGTCAGACCGAAAATCTCGTAGCGGGTGAGGAAGCTCAGCAGAAACGGATGCACACCGATCTCGAACAGGCGGGCGACGTCGCCGGCGAGCAACGTGTCGCGCTCGGCCGCTGTCAGATCGAAGCCCGCGATCGCGGCCTGCGGATCGCGCTTCATGGCCTCGCGAAACTCCAGATCGTCGAGCGTGCGGTGGCACAGCTTGTTGAGTTGATAGACGCTCACGTCAATTCCAGCGCCAGATGCCGTAAACCTCACCCTCGGCCGGTTGCAGTTGCATCGGCTCAGGCAAGCGGTCACCGATCACACCAAGCGCGGCAATCCAGGTCAAGAGTTCGGCCGAAACGTTGCCGGCGCGCAGCATGCGTTCGGTCGTGGCCTCATCCAGAAGCTGTTCAATCTTGCCGCCCTGCATCAAACCGGCGGCGCGCTCGACCCACGCCGGATCGGGAACGCCCTGCCGCCGGCCCGGCGCGACCTTCGGTCCGCCGATCTCCAGCGAAAAGCTGCCGCTGGCCAGCGCTGCCACCCGCAACGGCTGCGCAAACGATTCCACCGCGGCCCGCATCGCCTGTCCGAGCGCATAGCACCGCCGCGCGGACGGCAGCGGCGGAACGAAGCAATTGATGAAGATCGGGATGATCGGGATGGTCATGCCGGGAGTCATGAAATGCAGCGGCACCATGATCGAGTGATCGACCTCGAAATCCTGCAGCAGCGCCAGGTCGAATCCGGCTTCGACGCCGGAGCTGCGCAGATGTGCGGCAAGCGCCGCATGGACCGGAACCTCGTAGCGCGGCATTGGCGTCCGGTCGTTCGGCCCTGCGGTGCGGTCGGCGACTCCGACCGCAAAGATCGGCAGGTTGTCGAGAAAGAACGTGCTGAAATGATCGCAGTCGAACACCAGCAGCACGTCGGGCCGCGCCGCCGCGATCGCTTCCGCGACCCGGGCATAGCGCGGCACCACCGGATGGCTCGGTCCCTGTTTCTTTACCTGTTCGGGAATATGCGGCGAATGCGGAACACCGAAGCCTGCGACAACCTCACCCATGCCACGAACCCGCCGCGCGCCTCACTGCGTGCCCCGCAGGCCGATCTTGTCCACCAGCGCGCCCCACTTCGCGCGCTCGGCCTTGATGTAGTCGTTCATGCCTTGGATCGAAGGCGACTCGAAGGGGATCAGGCCGATGTCAGCCGTCCGCTTCTTCATCTCCGGGTCGCTCATGATTTTCTTCATCTCGGCGTGCAGCCGGTCGGCAATATCCTTTGGCGTCTTCGACGGGACCATCAGGACATGCCAGGACACCGCCTCGAAATCCGGCGCGCCGGAGACTTCCGCGAACGGCGGCACCTCGGGCAGGAGCGGCAAGCGCTGCAACGACGAGACCGCAAGCGCCCTCAGCTTTCCGTCCTTGATCGCCGGGATCGAGGCGCCCGCCTCGACGAAGCCGGACTGGACATGTCCGGCAACCAGATCGGTGACCGACTGGCCGGTGGTGCGATAGGGGACGTGGTTGGCATCAAAGCCGAAGCGCTGCTTGGCGAACTCCATCGAGATGTGCTGGAACGCGCCCGCCCCGACCGAGGCATAGCTGAACGGCGGCTTGGCCTGCTTAGCCTGCGCGATAAACTCCTGCACAGTCTTGGCTGGCACATTCGGGGTCACCACCAGGATCAGCGGCGACTTCACATACAGGCTGATCGGCGTGAAATCGTTTTCCGGGCTGTAGTTGAGCTGCTTGTAAAGCCACTGGTTGATCGACAGAGCGCCGCTTGTCAGCACGACGAGCGTATGCCCATCCGCCGGCGATTGCGCCACTTGCGTTGCGGCCAGCATGGTCGCGGCGCCGGGCTTGTTTTCCACGATCACCGGCCTGCCGAGCGCCTGTGAAAGCTTTTCTGCATACAGGCGCACCAGGATGTCCATGCCGGTGCCGGGGCCGAGCGGCAGCACGATGGTGACGTTCCGCGTCGGATAGCCCTGGGACTGCGCCGGCGAAACCAGACCGAGCGTTACAAGCGACAGCGCCGTCAAAGCGCATCGTGCGGCCGACCCGAACATCGTGTTTCCTCCCCTTGGGGCGCCCGATCGGCGCCATTCTTGGCTTTTTGCGAATAAGAACGAGTTTCCACAACAGCATAAGTGGGCCTCCGCCCGCGAACAAGCACTTGGCGCTGGCTCAAACGTCGCATTATCTGATGTTGGCGGCTGCCGGATGTGCAGCTTTCAAGGGCTGCGGGAAGGCGCGATGCAGAGCCAGAAAGAAAAGGTCGCGCTCGGGTCGATCATGGCCTCCGCCGGACTGACCGTCGGCAAGATGGTGGTCGGCATCATGTCCGGCTCGCTCGCGATCCTGTCCGAAGCCGCGCATTCGTTCATCGACCTGATTGCAACGGTCATGACCTATTTCGCCGTACGCATCTCCGGGAAGCCGGCCGACGAGGAACACCACTACGGTCACGGCAAGGTCGAGAGCGTGACCGCGCTTGCGGAGACGGCGCTGCTATTCGTGCTGTCCGGCGTGGTGATCTGGGAGGCCGCGCAACGGCTGTACGGCGGACACGGACACGCCGTCCAGGCGTCGCTGTGGGCGTTCGGCGTCATTATCGTTTCCATCGTGGTTGATTTCTTCCGGGCACGCCTGCTCAACCGCGTCGCGGAGGAAACCGCCAGCGACGCCCTCGAAGCCGACGCGTTGCATTTCAGCTCGGACATGTGGTCCTCGATCGCGGTGCTGTTGGGACTGGGCGGCGTGGCGCTGGGGTTTGCCTGGGCCGACGCCGCCGCCGCCATGGTGGTGGCGCTGTTCGTCTGCCTCGCCGGCTGGAGGCTCGGGCGGCGCACCATCGACACCCTCACCGACACCGCACCCGTGGGCTCCGCCAAGACCGTGACCCGCATCGCCTCGCGCGTCGCCGGCGTGGTGGCGATCGAACGCGTGCGGGTGCGCCCGGTGGGCGACAAGATATTCGTCGAGATCGTAGTAGCCGTGAGCCGGGCCCTGCCGCTCGACCGGGTCGAAGCGCTCAAGGCGGAAATCGCCGACGCGGTGCGGGCCGAGATGCCCCGTGCCGAGGTGAGCGTGACCACGCAGCCGCGCGCGCTCGACGACGAGTCCGCGATCGAACGCGTCATGGTCACCGCCCGCAACCAGGCGCTGGCGGTCCATCACGTCACCGTGCATGACATCGCGGGACGGCGATCGGTGTCGCTCGATCTCGAGGTCGACCGCAAGCTGGCGCTCGGTACCGCGCACGAGATCGCCGACCGGCTGGAAGCGGCATTGCGGGACGAGTTGGGACCTGGCGTCGAGATCGATACCCACATCGAGCCGCTACAGCCGCCCGAGGCTGCCGGCCGCGAAGCGCCCCCCGAACGGGTCAGGGCGGTCGAGCAGACGCTGGCCGAGATCGCAGCGGAAAGCAGCATGATCCGCGACGTGCACAATGTGCGGGTGCGCGAGACCGACGAGGGCGAAATCGTCAACTTCCATTGCCGCGCAGACCCGGCGCTCGCGGTCCAGGCGGTGCACGAGAAGGTCGACGAGGTCGAGCGTGCGCTGCGCCGGCGGTCGCCGTCGATCAAGCGGGTGATCGGTCACGCCGAGCCGCGGCGGTAGCGGCCATGCCCAAGCTTCAGGCGACCGGCGTGACGTGCATACTCGGCACAGCCGTTGCATGGCATGGGCAGGAGGTGTGCCATGCCCTACGTCCGCGCCTTGGTGCCGTTCCGCGATCTGCTGATACCCGGCGTGCTTGCCGCAGCCGGCCTCGCGTTCCTGTTGATTTGGTCGCAGCCGAGGCCGTCATCCCCGCTGTTCAATTCGCATTGCGACGGCTCGGATGCCGAGGCAAGCGCGGTGATCGCCCTTCTCGTGGCTGACCGGAGCGACATGGCCCGTGCGCTGACAAGCGATGCACTGTTTCGTCTCAAGCGCGCGCGGACGTACTGCCGCCACGGTTTTGTCGGTCTCGCCAAGGCAGATTATGACGCGTTGCTGAGCAAGCGCTTCGAAATCAGGCAGTGACGCGGCGCTAGTTGCCTCCGATGCCCGCCGCACGCAGCATCGCGCTGTTGCTTGCGACCTCGGCCTTGAGCTGCGCGTCGAATTCGTCCGGCGTCTTGAGACCGATCTCGACGCCTTGTTTGCTGAGCCGGGCGGCGAGCTCCGGATTTTGCAGAACCCGGGCGATGTCCGCGCTGACCTTGTTGAGGATCGGCTTCGGCGTGCCGGCTGGCGCCAGCACCCCGAACCAGGATTCATACTTGTAGTCCGGCATGCCGGATTCAATCACGGTCGGCACGTCCGGCAGCACTGCGGTGCGCTTGTCCCTGGCGATCGCCATCGCCCGTATCTTGCCGCTGTTGTGCAGCTCGGTCGCCAGATGAACGCTGAGGAAGAACAAATGCGAGTCGCCGCGCATCACGCTGGTGATCGCCTCCGGCGCACCGCGCTGCGGAATATGCACGATATTGATCTTGGCGGTCTGCTTGAGGACCTCCGCCCCGAGATACGACGTGCTGGCGAGACCGGCCGACGCAAAATTCATCTCACCCGGCTTGGCACGCGCCAGCGCGATCCATTCGGGGAGATTCTTCGCGGACAGGTTGGGCGGGATGATCAACGCCTGCGGCACCGAGGCGACGGGCGTCACGCCGACGAAATCCTTGGCGGGATCGAACGGCAGGTTGGGGTTCACCACCGCGGCGATGGTGTGGCCGTTGGAGGTGAGCATCAGCGTGTAGCCGTCCGCGGCGCTCTTGGCCACGCTGTTGGTACCGGCGATGCCGGGGCGGTTTTCGACCACCACCGTCTGTTTCCACAGCTTGGTCAGTTCATCGGACAACACGCGCGCCAGGCTGTCCGTGCTGCTGCCGGCGGAGAACGGCACGACGATGCGCACGGTTTGATTGGGATATGTCGCCGGGTCTGAAGTCTGAGCCGATAAGCCGGATGCCGACACCAACAATGCCGCGCACGCCACCCACGCTGATGCAAGCTTTGCCACAATGAATCTCCCAGGTTTCGCGATCCGCTCTGCCGGCGGTTATCGTTCGCCGGGTCAGTCTAGAACCGTTTCTCGTGCTCGGCCAGGACGCCAAAAGCAAATGGCCGGCAGCGGATGCTGCCGGCCATTCAGTCCGTATCGCGGGACTTATTGCGCGCCGATGCCCGCTGCCTTGAACGTCTCGGTCAAAGCGGCAGTTTCATCCCGGATGATCTTATCCATGGCCGCCGGCGTGTCGGAGACGCCGATGAGGAATTGCTTCGCGAGCTTTTCCTTGACCTCGGGCGTTTTTAGCACCTCAGCCCAGTCCTTGCTGATCTTCTCGACGATCGGCTTCGGCACGGCCGCCTGCGTGATCAGGCCAAACCAGGAGTCGTAGACGAAGGGCAATCCGGCCTGTGTGAACGTCGGAACGTCCGGCATTTCCGGAATGCGCTGCGCCGTCGCCGCAGCGATCGCGCGGACTTTGCCGGCCGCCGATTGATCGCGCGCCAGATTGACCGGGGCGAAATAGAACTGGGCGTCGCCGCGGATCACAGCCGTCACAGCGTCAGGCGCGCTACGGAAGGGCACGTGAACGATGTTGATGCCCGCGGCCCGCCGGAACTGCGCGCCGGCGATGAACGTGGTGCTGGCGAGGCCGGGCGACGAGAAGTTGAGCTTGCCGGGCTGTGCCTTGGCGAGGTCGATGACCTCCTTGAGAGTCTTTGCAGGAACCTCCGGATGGCTGATCAGGAACAGCGGAGCCGAACCGATGCGGGTGATGCCGGCGAAATCCTTTACCGGATCGAACGGCGGATCCTTGGTCACCAGACCCGCAACCGTATGGCCGTTTGACGTCAGGACGAGAGTGTGGCCGTCGGGCGGCGCCTTGGCGGCGGCGGCCGTGCCCGCAAGCCCGGGCCGGTTCTCGACGATGACCTGCTGGTTCCAGCGCCGCCCCATCTCGTCCGCGAAGATGCGCGCCAGAATATCGGTCACGCTGCCGGCGCCGAACGGCACCACAATGGTGACGCGCTGGTTCGGATAATTCTGCGCTGATACCGGCGCGGCCGCAAAGCCCGCAGCCAGAATGGCCGCGACGCCGAATACGAGTTTAATCTGTTTCATCAGGTCTCCTCCTGCGGATTGAGCTATTTCGCGAGCGCGCCGATCGGCTTTCTGCTCGTCTTGCGTGCCACGGCCTCGTCCAGACTCATACCAAAGTCCTTTAGCATGACCGCGGCGGCATTTCGCCCCGGACCGCCTGAGATCGAGCCGCCCGGATGGGTCGTCGATCCGGTCTGGTACAGGCCGGGGATCGGCATCCGATGCTGGGCCCAGCCGGGTGCGGGCCGCAGCGCCGCCGCCTGTGCGGCGTTCTGCGCGCCGCCGTGACAACTGCCATGCCAATTGTGTGGATTGCGGCGTTCAAGATCGAGCGGGCTTTCGACCACGCGGGCAAGAATCTTGTCGTCGGTCAGGTTGGGCGAAAACCGGCGCAGCCAGTTCAGGTTAGCCTCGGCGACTTCGTCCTTGATGTTGTCCCAGTGGGCAGGCCCTTCCTTCAAGTCGTAGGGCTGCATCCCGATGATCTTGATGGTGTGGTGCCCGGGCGGCGCCTGGGTCGGATCGCCGATGCTGGGGCTGACCGCTAGCAGCACCGGCTCCTCAACATTCGCAGCGCCGCGGGCAAAATCGTAGCCCATGCGCAGAGCACGCGTCGGCTCGGACAGCATCGCGCAAGCAATCGGTGTAATCGTCCCGCCGTCGCCCTTGAAGGTCATAGGCTCGGAGGTCGCGTAGTGCGACACGAACAGCGTCGGCCCGCCCTGCCAGGTCTCGACCCCGTCGACGAAGTCCTGCGCCCATTGCTCGCGCGGCGCCATCTCGATCAGGTGCTTGATGTGGACGGTCGAGAGCACGGCCTTGTCCGCGCGGTACGAAGACCCGTCGGCGCATTCGACGCCCGCGCATTTGCCGTTCTCTACGATCAGGCGCTCGACCATCTTGCCGGTCAGGGCTACGCCACCATGGTCCTCGATAATGCGCACCAGCATCTCGGTGAGCACGCCGGAGCCGCCCTTGGGAATGCACCAGCTCCAGCGCTGCCGGCCCCAGACCAGCGAATAGGCGAGCCGTCCGGTCATCGGCCATTCAGGCGGCGTCACCGTCTGGAACGCCATCCAGAGCATGAAGCAGCGCGAGTGATCGTCCTCGAAATTGTCGCGGATGATCTCCCATGCCGACTGGGCCTGACGGCGCAGCCACTTTTTGCCATCGGGATGCTCGTTCAGCCGGTCGTTGATCGGCTTGCCGAATCCGATCGGCGTATAGGACGCCGCATCGAACAACGGCTTGATCGCATCGTATTCCGCGATCATCCGCCGGTAGGCGTCGGCGTCCTTCCGGGAGAACTTGGCGAACTGCTCGATGGTCCGCTCGATGTCGTGGTACTGCGTGAGATAGCTGCCGTCGAGGAACGGCGCGTGGCAGACGATCTCGGGTTGGATGTATTCGAGCCCGTAGTCCGACGCGAGGCCAAGCTCGTCGTTGCGCATCATCGGACTGTCTTGCAGGATGACGTGCGCGGTGCCGCAGGAATCGTGCCGGAAGCCCGGCAGCGTCAGCTCTTCGGTGACGACATTGCCGCCCAGGATCGGGCGGCCCTCCAGAACGAGACAACGGTAGCCCGCCTTCGAAAGATAGGCCGCTGCGACCAGGCTGTTGTGCCCTGCCCCTGCCACGACGATGTCGAAACGCTCTGCCATACCCGTTCAATCCCATGAATCGTCATGGCCGGGCAACACAGCCCGGCCATGCAAGTTTCGAGCGGTTCTAGATCCTCGTGTCAGGCACGCCAGCTGCCTTGTAGGCGCGCTCCTGCGCCTGCCGGCCGATCCGGTTGATCCGGTTCATGTCCACGCCGACAAGCTGCCCGTTGCGCTTCACCACCTTGCCGCCGATCAGCACGGTGTCGACATTCTGCGGCCCCATGCTGGTCACCACCGCGCCGACCGCGTTGTTCACCGGCATGACGTTGAGCCGGTCGGTGCGCAGCAGAATGACGTCGGCCTCCTTGCCGGGCGTCAGCGTGCCGACCTTGCGTTCGAGGCCGTTGGCGCGCGCCCCCTCGATGGTGGCGAATTCCAGCACGTCACGGGCCTTCAGGAACGCCGGTGCATTGCTATCGCCTGCATTCCGGCGCGCCCAGGCCTGGGTTTTCTGCAGCGAGAAGATCGATCGCATCTGCGTGAAGAAATCGCTCGGAACGGAGGTCTCCACGTCGACGCTGAGGCTCGGCCGCACGCCGAAATCGATGGCCCGCTGGGTCGGCGGATTGCCGTGGCCCATCAGCATTTCCACATAGCCGGCGATCGAGACGGTGCCGCCGGAATCCTTGATCAGTTTCCACTCGGTGTTGTTCAGTTCGCAGCAGTGGACATAAGTCGTGTCGGATTTCAACGGCTCGACGGCGTGCAGCTTTTCCAGCAACCCGCTGCGGCCGATTGGACCCGTTCCGACGTGGACCGTAATCCTCGCACCGACATCGCGCGCCGCTTTCCAGATCGCGGTGATCTCCTCGGGCGTTCCCAGCGGCGACGCCAGGAACAGGGTGAGCAGTTGATCGTCGCTGTTGAAATACTGCTTGCGCAGCCGCGCGATGTCGCCGGGATATTTGTGCTTGGACGCTTCCTTCCAATTACCGGAGACGGTCTGCGGCGTGCCGTAAGCGAACGCCGCACGCACGCCGGACTCCTGCAGGCCCTTGATCGAGGCGTCGGTGTGCTCCGGCGAGTTGTGGATGTGCGACCAGTCGAGCACGGTGGTGACACCGACGTCGATGCAGCCGAGCCCGCTGAGCAGGTTGGCGGCGTAGTTGTCGTCGGGCGTAAAGTTCGCACCGAACTTGCGCTGGACAAGCTGGATGTAGTCCATCAGCGAGCCATCCGGCAGCACGTTGCGCAGGAAGCCTTGCCACATGTGGCGGTGGGTATCGACGAAACCCGGCATCACGATCGACTTCGAGGCGTCGATCACCTGCGCCCCGGCGGCGCTGAGGTTTGGCCCGACCGCCTTGATCTTGGTGCCTTCGATCAGCACGTCGGCGCGCTCGAAGTCGCCAACCGCACGGTCGAGCGAAAGCACGCAGCCCCCCTTGAGCAGGATCGGCCGCCCTGGTTTGACGGCGCGCGGCGCGGCTTGCGCCTCGCCAACCACACTCGCGGCGAGCACAGGTGCAGCGGCCACCGCCGCAGTGGAGCAAAGGAATTGACGTCGCGACAAGCCGCTACGCGGCATGCAGCAAGCACAGCCGGAATCGAACGCATGTGTCATGGCAACCTCCCCAGGGTGTAATTATGTTTTTCCGATGCTAGTCCTCCTCGTCCCGGCGATCTAGCAACGTGACTTCGCCCACCGACCCGGGCTAGATCGCCGCCCACCTTCAATTCTTGGGCAACTGACCACAAATGATGCGCACCGAAGAATCCCGTCCCGTCCGTCTTTCCGAATACCGACCGCCGGACTGGCTGGTGGAGACCGTTCATCTCGACGTGAAGCTGCATCCGACGCGCACGCCGGTCCGCGCCACGCTCAAACTCAAGCCCAATCCCGCGGCCGGTGCGCCAGCGCCCCTGACGCTCGACGGCGACGGGCTGACGCTGGTCTCGCTCAAGATCGACGATGTGGCGCTACCGCCGGAGCGCTACGTCGCGACGCCGGACAGCCTCATCATCGCGCAGCCGCCCAACGGGCCGTTCACGCTGGAGATCGAAACCCTGGTCGATCCGTCCGCCAACACCCAGCTTTCGGGGCTCTATCGTTCGAGCGGGACCTATTGCACACAATGCGAGGCCGAAGGCTTCCGCCGTATCACCTATTTCCCCGACCGCCCGGACGTGATGGCGGTCTACACCACGCGCATCGAAGCGGACAAAGCAGAAGCCCCGGTGCTGCTCGCCAACGGCAATCTCGCGCAGCAGGGCGACCTTGCCGATGGCCGGCACTTTGCGGTGTGGCACGATCCATGGCCGAAGCCGTCTTATCTGTTCGCGCTGGTCGGAGGCAGGCTGGGTCACGTCCAAGACCGCTTCGTCACCATGTCGGGCCGCGAGGTCGCGCTCCGCATCTATATCGAGCCGGGCAAGGAAGACCGCTGCGGCCACGCGATGCAATCACTCAAGCTTTCCATGCGCTGGGACGAAGAGGCATTCGGCCGCGAATACGACCTCGACATCTTTATGATCGTCGCGGTGTCCGACTTCAACATGGGCGCGATGGAGAACAAGGGTCTCAACGTCTTCAACGACAAGTACGTGCTCGCTTCATCCGAGACCGCGACCGACAGCGACTTCGAGAATATCGAGGCGATCATCGCGCACGAGTATTTTCACAACTGGACCGGCAACCGGATCACCTGCCGCGACTGGTTCCAGCTCTGCCTGAAGGAAGGACTGACGGTTTTCCGCGACCAGGAGTTCTCCGCCGATCATGGCTCGCGTGTCGTCAACCGCATCGGCGAGGTGCGAGGCTTGCGCGCCGCGCAGTTCGTCGAGGATGCCGGTCCCCTCGCCCACCCAGTGCGGCCGGAGCTCTATCGCGAGATCAACAACTTCTACACCGCCACGGTCTACGAGAAGGGTTCCGAGGTGGTGCGGATGCTCAAGACACTGATCGGGCCGGAGGCATTCCGCAAAGGCATGGACCTCTACTTCGAGCGGCACGATGGCGAAGCCGCCACCGTGGAGCAATTCATCCAGTGCTTCGCCGACGTGAGCCGCAGCAACCTGACCCAGTTCATGCGCTGGTATTCGCAGGCCGGCACGCCCGAAGTGGTTGCCAGCGGCATGCACGACCCGCGCGCCAAGACCTATCGCCTCGATCTGGCGCAGATGCTGCGTCCGACGCCCGGCCAGCCGACCAAGGAGCCCATGGTGATCCCGCTGGTCACCGGCCTGGTCGGCCGCGACGGCCGCGACCTGCCGCTCACGCTTGCCGACGGACGCACCATCGAACGCGGCGTGATCACATTGGACAAGCCGGCCGAAACATTCACGTTCGCCGACATTGCGGAATCGCCGGTGCTGTCGATCAACCGCAACTTCTCGGCCCCGATCAAGCTCATTGCCAACCTTTCGGGCGACGATCTGCGTCTTCTGGCGGCGCGTGACAGCGATCCGTTCAACCGCTGGCAGGCGGTGCAGACGCTGGCGAGCCAGCTCCTGGTCGCCAACGTCAAGCGATTGCGCGCCGGCCGCGACCTGGAGGCCGACGAAGGACTGCTCGATGCGCTCGGCGCGATCCTCGCCGACAGCGCGCTCGAGCCCGCCTTCATCGCCGAGACGCTGAGCCCCCCGAGCGAGGCCGATATCGCACGCGAGATCGGACAGGACGTCGACCCCGATGCGATCTTCGGCGCGCGCGCGGGCCTGCGCGCTCTGATCGGCCTGCATCTCAACGCGGCGCTGACTGAAAATTTCCAGCGGATGACCACAAGCGGTCCCTACAGTCCGGATGCGGCGAGCATCGGACGGCGCGCGCTCAAGAATGTCTGCCTCGACCTGCTGGCGGCCACCGGAGAATCGCACGCCATCCAGCTTGCGGCTCAGCAGTACCGGACGGCCGACAACATGACCGACCGCATGGCTGCGCTCAGCACGCTGAACCGGCACGCCGGGCCGGAACGCAGCGCGGCGCTCGACGACTTCTATGACCGCTATCGCCACGATCCACTGATCGTGGACAAGTGGTTCGCGTTGCAGGCAAGCGCGCCCGATGCCGGAACGCTGGCGCGCGTCCGCGAGCTGACACGTCACGCGGCTTTCTCGCTGGGCAATCCCAACCGCGTGCGCTCGCTGATCGGCACGTTTGCCCAGGGCAATCAGATTCAGTTCAATCGCGCCGACGGCGCCGGGTACGATTTCGTCGCGGACCAGGTGCTCGCCCTCGACGGCTCCAACCCGCAAACGGCTTCGCGCATGACCACCGCGTTCAGGAGTTGGCGCATGCTCGAAGCCGGACGGCGCGGCAAAGCCGAGGCGGCGCTGCGCCGCATCGCAGCTCATCCTGAGCTGTCGCGCGACGTCGGCGACATCGCGCAACGCGCGCTTGCTGAATCCTAGGTTGCAGACAGCGCCGAACGATATCGGGCGCGATCGTATGCAAGCGATTGATTGGTCAATTAAATTTTGTATTCCCTGGTATCCAGGCCGGGCAGCTTTTGGGTTGAAAAGTTAACGAAAAATATTGACTCCGACTCTCGACAAGAGTCCCCCCATCGATTCGAATGGCATGGTGATTCGGGGGCGATGCTGCACATCCCTCCGAGGGCGATGTTGGGGATTTCATCCGAACGGGGGCCGATATGGCGCGCGCCGAAGTGGCGAGTGCGTCTACGCGACCGGATTCCATCAAGGGTCTGGCGCAGTCTATCGCGAAGCCCGCGTATCGGCGGCTGCTGACGGCTGAGCCTGCGCTGCGTCGCGCGGTCCCTGCCCTTATCGTTGCATTTTTGCTGACCATCGGCGGCGGAGCCGTCGTGCAGGTGCTCGATCACCGCCGTCAGGCGATCGCCGACGCGACCCGCGACATCGAGACGATTGCGGAATTCGTCTCCGAACGGTTCGACCGCCTGGCGAGCGCCGAAAAGGCCGACCCCACGCGACGCGACCTGCTGGAGCGCGCCCTGCCGACACGCGCGACGGCGCTCGGACGCCGCATCCTCCTCAGCGGCCCCGACGGCGTGATCGCCGCAACGGCGCCATCCGGCGGCCCGGTCGGGCTTCGGCTGGTCGATGTGCTCGGGGACGCGCAGCCGCTCACCATTCTGGGCGCCAGCGCGGGAGTCCTGGAAATCACTCTGACCGACGACACCATTGCGCTTGCCACCGTGCGCGCGCTGCCGTCCGGGCGCGGCCAGCTCACGGTTTTCCAGCCGCGGGTCGATGCGCTTACGCCATGGCGCTCCGATACGACGTTGACGGTCACGCTGTCCGCAACCACCGGCTTCGTGCTCCTGATCCTGGGCTTCGCCTTCCACTGGCAAGCGACGCGCGCGCGCGAGGCCGACGTCATCTACGAGACGGTGCGAAGCCGCATCGATACGGCGCTGAACCGCGGCCGCTGCGGCCTGTGGGACTGGGACCTCGCAAGAGGCCGTATTTTCTGGTCGCATTCGATGTTCGCCATCCTCGGTTTGACGCCGAGGGACGACCTGATGACCTTCGGCGAGGTGAGCCGGCTGGTGCATCCCGACGACATCAAGCTCTACGAGGTCGCAGCACAGCTTGCCGACGCCAAAGCCAACGCCATCGACCACGAATTCCGCATGTTGCATGCCAACGGCAAGTGGGTGTGGCTGCGGGCGCGCTGCGAGATGGTCCGCCAGCCGGGCGATCCCAGCCAGCACCTCATCGGGATCGCGGTCGACATCACCGAGCAGAAGACCCTGGTGGAGAAAACCGCCGCTGCCGATCTGCGCCTGCGCGACGCCATCGAGACCATTCCTGAGGCCTTCGTGTTGTGGGACCAGGAAAATCGCCTGGTGCTATGCAATTCCAACTTCCAGGAGCTGCACAACCTGCCCGACTCGGCGATCGAGTCCGGCACCTCGTACGAGGCTGTGGTTGCCTCCGGCCGCAAGCATGTGATCCGCACCAAGATCGCGAGCGAAGGCCCGACCGTCCCCGGCGCGCGGCTGTTCGAGGCGCAACTCGACGATGGGCACTGGCTGCAAATCAGCGAGCGGCGCACCAAGGACGGCGGCTACGTCTCGGTCGGCACCGATATCACGCCGCTCAAGCTGCATGAGAGGAAGCTGATCGACAGCGAACAGCGGCTGATGGCCACCATCACAGACTTGCGGGTTTCGCAGCAACAGCTCGAAATGCAGGCCGAGCAGCTCACCGATATGGCTGAGAAATACGCCGAGGAGAAATATCGCGCCGAGGAGGCCAATCAGACCAAATCGAAATTCCTCGCCAACATGAGCCACGAGCTGCGCACGCCGCTCAACGCCATCATCGGGTTCTCCGAAATCATGGAGTCCGGAATGTTCGGTGCGCTCGGCGCCGACAAGTATCACGAGTATTGCCACGATATCCGCGAAAGCGGGCAGTACCTGCTCGATGTCATCAACGATATCCTCGACATGTCGAAGATCGAGGCCGGCCGGCTCAAGCTCGACCTCGAACACGTCGAGCTCGACCGCATCCTCGCCGACGCCATGCGGGTGGTCGGCGCGCGTGCGCAGGACAAGCGCCTCAAGCTGGCGTCCAATGTCGCGCCCGATATCCGCTTCAATGCCGACCGTCGCGCGATCAAGCAGATCCTGCTCAATCTGCTTTCCAACGCCGTAAAGTTCACCCCGGAGAAAGGCCGCATCGCGGTGCGCGGCCGGCTCTCAGGCGCCTCGGTCCTCATCGCCATCCAGGACACCGGCATCGGCATCGCGCGCGATGCGCTGAAGCGGCTCGGCCGTCCGTTCGAGCAGGTCGAGAGCCAGCTCACCAAGACCCAGCACGGCTCAGGTCTGGGCCTCGCCATCGCCAAATCGCTGGTCGAACTGCACGGCGGCGCCATGCGTATCTGTTCGAAACCCGGCGCCGGCACGATCGTGGTCGTGCGCCTGCCGCTTGGAGCAGCGCCGATCCATCGAGCGGAACCCGCAGGACGTATCGCCGAAGCGTGAGGTCGGAACGATGATGAAGGCCTGCGGCTGTCGCAAGACGGGCGCCGGTCTGCCGCCCATGGTCGCAGCCGGAACGTTCCGGTTGCGGTTCCGGGCGCTGCCGAAATAAACTGAAGCATGAAAAGCATCCTGAGCTCGGCGGTGTCCCGGCGTGTCTTTGCCGGCGCACTCGCCCTCGCCGCCGCCGCATCCCTTCACACCACTGCACTGGCTCAGCAGAATTGGCCGCAGCGGCCGATCCGGCTGCTGGTTCCGTTCGCACCCGGCGGCAACATCGACATCATGGGGCGGCTGATGGCCGGCCGGCTGAGCGAAGTCCTCGGCCAGCAGGTCATCGTGGAGAACCGGGTGGGCGGCGGCGGCATCGTCGCGACCGACGCGGTCGCACGCGCCACGCCGGACGGCTACACCCTGCTGTGGGCGAGCACCAACGTCATCGCCATCGTGCCGCACACCACCAAGGCGCCCTACGACCCGGTCAAGGATTTCGCGCCGATCAGCGCCTTCAGCGCGAGCCCGCAGGTGCTGCTGGTCAACAGCAAGGTACCGGCGAAGACCGTGCCCGAATTCGTCACCTGGGTGAAGGCGCAGCCGAACAAGATTGCCTACGGCGGCGGCGGCGGGCCGGGCAGCGCCAGCAACCTGATCATGTCGATCTTCCTGAAGCGCGCCGGTCTGGAAATGACCAACGTCAGCTATCGCGGAACCGCGCCTGCACTGACCGACCTGATCGCAGGGCATATCCCGACGACCTTCGTGCCGTTGGCCGAAGCCAGCGCCCAGTCCAACAATCCCAACGTCCGCATGCTCGCGGTGTCGAGCGGCAAGCGTTCGCAGCATCTCAAGGACGTGCCGTCGATCTCCGAAGCCTACCCCGGCTACAACGCGGTCTCATGGACCGGAATGCTGGCGCCAGCCGGCACGCCGAAGCAGATCGTCGACAGGCTTGGCGATGAAATGGTGAAGGCGGCTCGCGATCCAAAATTCCTCGAACAAATGGCGCTCCACGGCGTCGATCCGATCGCCGAGGGCCCGGAGAAATTCGCCGCCATGATCGCAGCCGAAATCCCGATCTGGGGCGAAGCGGTCAAGAACGCCGGCGGCGAGCGGCCGCAGTAGCGGTTTGGGTCAGGTCGCCTTGCCAACGATACGGGCGAAGCTCGCGCGCACCCGCGCCTGCGTCTCGGTCAGGTGAGCATCGAGCGTCGCAAAATCCGGCATGTCGCCGGCGCGCGCCAGCAGCCCGAGCAGCCCGGCCCCCGCCGCCTTCGGATCGAACGGCCCCGGCAGGCACAGCCGCAATATCTGCGTGAGATTGTGATAGAGCCGCGCTGCCGGTCGCAGCACCTCGGCATCCTCCGCCTTCAACAGCCCGAGCCGCCACGCCTTGTCGAGGACACGGGCGGTGGATGTGTCGAGAATTTCGGGTTTCTCCGAAGCGTGCACGAGCTGGAGATACTGCGCGATGAACTCCAGATCGACGAGGCCGCCGGCGGCGTATTTCAAATCCCAGCGCGCGCCCTCGCCCTTTTCCGCCGCGATCGCGGCCCGCATGTCGACCACGTCGGTCGCCACCGCTTCAGGATCGCGCTTGCGGCGGAGCACGGTTCGGATCACCTCCTCGACCTTTGCGGCAAACCCAGTCGATCCCGCGACGACCCGAGCCCGCGTCAGCGCCATGTGCTCCCAGGTCCAGGCTTCGCTCTCCTGGTAGCTTTCGAATGCATGGATGCTGGTGGCAACGGGACCCGAGCGGCCGGACGGCCGCAGCCGCATGTCCACCTGATAGAGCGCGCCGTAGTTGGTCTGCGCCGACAGCGCGCTGATCAGCCGCTGCGTGAGGCGGGCAAAATACTGCGCGCCATAGAGCGGCCGGGAGCCCTCGGACTGCGGATGATCCTGGTCGAAGTCGTAGACAATGATGAGATCGAGGTCGGAGGTCGCCGTCATCTCACGGCCGCCAAGCTTGCCGAGCGCGAGCAGCGCGGTCCTGCCGCCCCGAACGCGGCCGTAAGTTTCGGCAAACTTGTCCTCGACCGTGCGATGGAGCGCCCGCACCATGACGTCGGCAAGCCGCGCGAACGCTTCACCCGCCTGTTCGGCCGAAACGGTGCCGGAAAGAATGCGCGCACCGATCAGGAACATGTGCTCCTGACCGAACATGCGCAGCCGGTCGAGCAGATCTTCGTAGGAGAGCGCCTCGCCGAGCGTGCGCTTGAGTTCGGTTTCGAGCTTGTTCTCGTCCGGCAGGGCACCGAAGAAGCTCGGCTCCAGCAGTGCGTCCATCGCCTCCGGATAGCGCGCCAGGATGTCGGCAAGCCGGGGCGCGGTGCCGAGCGTGAGCGCGACCAACGCCACCAGGTCCGGGTTCTGCTTGAGCAGCGAAAACAACCGGCCACCGCCGTGCAAAGCGCCGACAAAACGGTCGAACGCCACCAGAGCGCCGTCGGGATTCTCCGCTCGTGCCAGCCGGTCGAGCAGCATCGGCACCAGCTCGGAAAGCTGCGTTCGCGCGAATTCGCCCTTGAGCGCCGGGTACGAGCCCGCGAGCCAGCGGCGCACCGTTGCGGAGGCATCGCCGGGATGGCGGAACCCCAATGCCGCCAAGCGGTCGATGGTCTCGCGATCGTCGGCCTTCGGCGGAAACGCCAGCACGCGGGCATCGTCGCGCCCGGGCGTATCCTCGAACAAATGCGCGTAGTGCCGCTGGACCTTGCGCATATGGCCCAGCAACGCCGCGGCGAACGCATCGCGATCCTTGTAGCCCGCGAACCGCGCAAAACTTTCCAGGCTCTCGCGATCCGACGGCAGGGTGTGGGTCTGCTCGTCGGCGACCATTTGCAGCCGGTGCTCGATCGTGCGCAGGAAATGATACGCGGCCTCGAGATCGGTGCGGGCCGGCTTGCCGATCCAACCGCCGTCGGTGAGTGCCGCCAGGACGCGCAGCGTCTCGCGGCCGCGCAGTTCCGGATGACGCCCGCCGGCGATCAACTGCTGGGTCTGCACGAAGAACTCGATCTCGCGGATGCCACCGCGGCCGAGCTTGATGTTGTGCGCCTCGACCGCGATGTCCTCGTGGCCCTTGTAGGCATGGATTTGCCGCTTCATCGCTTCGATGTCGGCGACGGCGGCATAGTCGAGATATTTGCGCCAGATGAACGGCGCAAGCTCCTTGAGCAGGTTCTCGCCGGACTTGATGTCGCCGGCGCAGGCGCGCGCCTTGATCAGCGCCGCACGCTCCCAGTTCTGGCCGACGCTGCCGTAATAGTTCAGCGCCGAGTCGGTCGAGACTGCGATCTGGGTGGAAGCCGGATCGGGCCGAAGCCTGAGATCGACCCGGAACACGTAACCGTCGCCGGTGCGCTCCTGCAGCAGCTTGACCAGGCCGCGGGTGACTCGGACATAGAACGCGCCGGCTTCTCCCTCGCCCAGGTTGCCAGCAACAAGCGCGGACGCGCCGGGGTCGTAGAACACGATCAGGTCGACGTCGCTCGAATAATTGAGCTCGCCAGCCCCCATCTTGCCCATCGCAAGCACGATGTAGCCGCTACCGTCCTCCGGCCGCTTCTTATCCGCGGGTTTGAGCCGGCCGCGCCGGACCGCGTCAGCGAGCAGGAACCGCACCGCCGCACCCACGGCCGTGTCGGCAAGCTCGGTGATCGCGCGCGTCGTTCGCATCACCGGCCAGACGCCGCCGATATCGGCGACGGCGATCAAGAGCGCCGCCTCCGCCTTCATGCGGCGCAGAAGACGCATGGCCGCGGCCTCGTCCCTGGTCGCCGACACCGCGTCGGCGGTATCCGCAAGGAGTGTGGCCAACCGTTCGTCGGGATTGGATTGAAAGATCGCCAGCAGCCGCGCGGGCTCGCCGCTTGCCAGCTCCCACAGGAACGGCGAACCGCCGGCGAGACCGGCGAGCAGGGCTTCGACCTTCGGATTGTCCGCGATCAGGCGCTTGAGCGCCTTGCCGGGCTCGCTGCGGCCGATCTCGGCGAGCCATGCCGCGGTGCGCGCCCGCGCTTCCTTGGGCGCGGCCAGGCGCGGCGCATCGCCGATGGTTTGCGCCAGGATTGCCGGAGCGGTGGATTTCGCCGCGGCCGCGATCCTGGCTGCAGGCTTACCCGCAGGCTTGGCCGCCGGTTTGGGCGCAGGCTTCGAGGCTCGCTTGGCCGGACGTTTCATGCCGCAGAGGTAGCGCAGGCGCGCGGCAAAAGGGAGGGCGGCATCTAGGCCGGATTCGGCAACCGCGGGCCGCTGCGCGGCAATGCCAGCACCGCCTTGAGGCCGGGTCGATTGTCTTCGAGCTTGAGGTCGCCGCCATGCAGGTGGGCGACGGCTGACGCCAGGCTCAAGCCCAGGCCCGAGCCCGGCTCCGAGCGGCTTTGCTCCAGGCGCACGAAACGCTCCACCACCCGGCTGCGGTCCGCATCGGGGATGCCCGGACCGTTATCGGCGACGCTGAGACGAACCTGCTCGCCCTCGCTCTGCGCCCCGATGACGATCTCGGCGGACGCGCTATTGGCCGCGGCGGAGCCCTTCCCCGCGTACTTGATCGCGTTGTCCACGAGATTGGCGAGCGCCTGGCTGACCAGTTCCCGATTGCCGCGCAGGACCGTCGGACCGTCGGCTTCCACGCGCAGCATGACCCCCTTTTCCTCGGCCAGCGGGTCGTAAAGCTCGCACAGGCCGCGAGCGACCTCCGCCGCGTCGAACTCACTCATGTGGGTGCTGGCCTCGCCCGACTCGGCCCGCGCGATCAGCAACAGCGCGTTGAAGGTTCGGATCAGATCGTCCGATTCCTCGATCGTCGTCTGGAGCGCCGCGCGGTAGTCGGCCTCGCCCTTGCCGGTTCGCAGCGCCTCCTCGGAGCGATTGCGCAGCCGCGTGAGCGGAGTCTTGAGGTCATGCGCGATATTGTCGGAAACCTCCTTGAAGCCCTTTATCAGGCCCTCGATGCGCTCCAGCATGGCATTGAGATTGACGCCGAGCCGATCGAACTCGTCGCCTGAACCCGCCACCGGAAGCCGCCCGGAAAGGTCGCCGGCCATGATGGTCCGCGAGGTTTCGGTGATGGCATCGACGCGACGGAGGACGCGCCGCGCCACAAAGAATCCGCCGGCGATGCCGAGCACGATCACCAGCGCAATCGACCACCAGCCGGCCGTCATGACAACGTCGAACAACCGCTCGCGCTCTTCGAGGTCGCGGCCGACCAGCAGCCGGAACCCGCCCGGCAGTTGAAACACCCGCGCCAGCGCTTCGTGTTCATGGCCTTCGGGGTCTTCGAGCCGCCGATACGCGGTTTCAGTCCAACCCACCCTCTGCATCACCCCTTCGGGCACGATGCCGACGTTGCCGGCCAGCCGATCGCCGCTGAACGTGGTGACGAGATACAGACTCGACCCGGGACGCCGCGTCCGCGCATCGATGATGAACACCAGCCGCCGGATGCCGCCCTGATTGTATTGCTCGGAGAGGCCGGTGATTTCGGCATCGACCGTGCCGGTGATCTGGTCGGTGATGAGGCGGCGCGTGTTCCAGGCGAAATAACCCAGAAGAGATGCGGCAAAGAGCGCAAAAACGAACAAATAAACAAGCGTGAGCTTGAATGCGGTCGTACGAAAGAGCTTACCGAGCGCCGTCACGGATCATGTATCCGGCGCCGCGGATGGTGTGCAGAAGCGGCTGGCTGAAGCCTTTGTCGATCTTGGATCGTAGCCGGGAGATATGCACATCGATGACATTGGTCTGCGGATCGAAATGATAGTCCCACACGTTCTCGAGCAGCATCGTACGGGTCACCACCTGGCCGGCATGCTTCATCAGATATTCGAGCAGCCGGAATTCCCGGGGCTGTAGCACGATTTCGTCCTCGCCGCGCGTCACGCGGTGCGAGAGCCGGTCCAGTTCGAGGTCGGCAACCCGGTAGACGGTATCCTCGCGGCCGCCGCGGCGGCGCGCCAGAACCTCGACCCGCGCCAGCAACTCGGAAAAGGAATAGGGCTTGGGCAGGTAGTCGTCGCCGCCAGCGCGCAGGCCCTTGACCCGGTCGTCGACCTGACCCAGCGCAGACAGGATCAGCACCGGCGTTTCGACGCCCTTGGCGCGCAGTTCGCCGATCACCGACAGCCCATCCCGCTTGGGCAGCATGCGATCGACGATCAGCACGTCATATTGCCGGTCCAGCGCGAGAGCCAGGCCTTCTTCGCCGTCCGGCGCCTGGTCGGCGACGTGACCGACCTCGCGAAAGGCTCTCACGATGTAGTCGGCGGCGTCGCGGTCATCTTCAACGACAAGGAGGCGCATGGCGATCCGATCGAGTGCAGCCAAGTCTATCGGAATCTGGCGGCCTGTGCTTGCTGAGTCGGCTCCGGGACCGGCACCCGCCCATCGAGGCATGCAGCGAGGAGCGGCGGATTGCTCCGCCGCTCCTCGACCGAACTCGTCCCCAGCGGGGGCGACAGATGCCGGGAAACGAGACTCGGTATCAGTGGGGACGGGCTGGAGGCCCGTCCCCCGGGTTCGCTCCGCCGGCGGGGGCGACGAATGCCGACGAAACGTCCCGACCTTGTGCACCGCGCTCATGATCGATCATCTGCGCGGTGTAACGACTAGACGCGAGCCAGCGGAACCGCGACGAACCGCGTGCCGCGCTCCGACTTCACGCGCATCAAGATGCTGCGCTTGCCTTCGGTGCGGGCATCGCCGAGCGCCTTGCTGACGTCGGCCGGCTTGCTGACGGCCTTGCCACCCACTTCGAGGATCACATCGCCGGCGCGCAAGCCGAGATCGGCGGCCGGACCGTTGCTGTCGACCTCCGCCACGACCACGCCCGGCTCGGAGCCGCCTGGAGCGAGCGAAAGCCCGAGACGCTGCTCGCGGTCATTCTGCGGCTGCGGCACAGCGCCCTCGGCGCGCGCCTCGCGCTCCTTCGGAAGCTCTCCGAGCGTCAGGTTCACGGTCTTCTCCGCACCCGAGCGGATCACGCCGAGCTTGACGGTCGCGCCCGGCACCATGCCACCGATCCGGCGAGACAGTTCGCGCGCATCCTTGAGCGGCTGGCCGTCGAGCGAGACGATCACGTCGCCTGCTTCGATACCGGCCTTGCTCGCGGGGCTGTTCTTCTGCGGCTCGGCAACCAGTGCACCTTCCGCCTTCTTCAGTCCCAGGCTGTCGGCAATGTCCTTGGTCACCGGCTGAATCTGCACGCCGATCCAACCGCGCGTCACGGTGCCCTTGTCCTTGAGCTGGGCTACCACCGTCTTCACGGTCTCCGCCGGAATGGCGAAGGCGATGCCGACCGACCCGCCGGACGGCGAGTAGATCGCGGTGTTGACGCCGATCACGCTGCCGTCGACGTCGAACGTCGGCCCGCCGGAGTTGCCCTTGTTCACCGGGGCGTCGATCTGGATGAAGTCGTCATACGGACCGGCCCCGATATCGCGGCCACGAGCCGACACGATGCCGGCCGTCACGGTGCCGCCGAGACCGAACGGATTGCCGACCGCGAGCACCCAGTCGCCCACGCGCGGAGCCTTGTCCGCGAGCTTGACGAACGGGAAATTGTCGCCCTCGATCTTGATCAGCGCGAGATCGGTGCGCGGATCGGTGCCGATCACCTTCGCGGTATGGGTTTTGCCATCGTCGAAGGCGACCTCGACGGTCGATGCCTTCTCGACGACGTGGTTGTTGGTCACTGCATAGCCATCGGCGGAGATCAGGAAGCCCGAGCCCTGGCCGCTGGAGAATTGCCGTCCGCCGCCGCGCGGGGAGTTCGGCATGTTGGGCATACCATCGGGCATACCGAACCGCTTGAAGAACTGTTCCATCGGCGAGCCCTTCGGGAACGGCGATGCCTCGTTGTTGGAAGAAAGCTGCGGACCGGAAGCGACCTTGACGCGGACCGAGATCACCGCGGGCTTCACGGTATCCACGATATCGGCAAAGCCGGTCGGCCGTGCCACCGACTTGGCCTCCTGCGACAGGTTCTGCGCAAACGCGATCGGTGCGTTGGGCACGAATCCCGGCGCGACGAACAACGCACCGGCGGTCAGGCCGGCGATCGTCGTAGCGAGAAGAGCAATGCGGCGGCCAGACAGCCGGCGCGACGGTGAATTGTGATTGGCGATCATGTTTCTCTCTCTCCGTCGTCAAACGGAATGGCGATAGAAGCTTTCAAACGAGGCCCGAAGCTTCGTTGAGAAGGAAGATGGGGACGCGCGCCTTACCAACGAATGGCGGCCAAATTAATCTTTGGTAAGGTTGCAAATACGATTTATCATATTGACATTACTTGATAATTTAAGACGCCAGAGCGGCTTTTCAAGCCACCGCGCGCGGCGCTGTCGGCCCAACACGGCCCGCTCGCGTACCGCGGACGATCGCGCAAGCGATTCCAGCGTTTCGAAAATGCCGCACGCCAATGAGCGTGTCTGCGGGCAACGGGTCAGCGCTATCGTCCAGCAAGGTCGTTGAGCTGGCGTTGTTCATCGGGCGTCAAAGGCGTGGGGTCCGCCGACACAAACCGCCGCCGGCGCAACGTGAAAAGCAGCACAGCGCCGCCGGCCACGAGCACCGCGAGAGGCGCAAGCCAGAGCAGCGCCGTACTCCAATTGAACGGCGGGTTGAGCAGAACGAATGCGCCGTATCGCTGGGTGAGGAAATCGAGAACTTTGTCGTCGCTGTCGCCTGCGAGCAGGCGGTCCCGCACCAGCAGACGCAGGTCGCGCGCCAGCGGCGCATCGGAATCGTCGATCGACTGGTTCTGGCACACCATGCAGCGCAGTTCGCGCGACAAGTTTCGCGCCCGCGCTTCCAGCGCCGGATCGGCCAGGATTTCATCGGGCTGAACCGCGAATGCCGGCGCCATGCCGAGAAGCAGCAAAACCATCACGAGCGAACGCAACCGC
The DNA here is from genome assembly GCA_945897515.1 of Rhodoplanes serenus. Classification (GTDB taxonomy): domain Bacteria; phylum Pseudomonadota; class Alphaproteobacteria; order Rhizobiales; family Xanthobacteraceae; genus Z2-YC6860. The sequence goes on from CAMDFO010000023.1 coordinate 38,686, forward strand.
TTCACGATCTACTCCGCCGGTTGCAGCGCGGACTTCTTCGCGGGCTTCGGTGCGCCGACGCGCAACCGCCGATCCGAGAGCGACAATGCGCCGCCGAACACCATGAGCACCGTGCCGAGCCAGATCAGCAGCACCAGCGGTTTGTGATAGAGCCGGATCGCGAGCGCGCCATCCGCCGCGGGATCGCCGAGCGAAAGATAGATCTGGCTGAAGCCGCGTGTCAGCAGCGCCGCCTCGGTGGTCGAGGTGCCGCGCGAAGCGAAGTTTCGCTTGCTCGGCTCCATCACGTCGACCACCGTGCCGCCGCTTCGCACCGTAAACTTGGCCGTGAGCTCGCGGTAATTCGGCCCCTGGCGGGTGGTCATGCCATCGAAGGTGAGCTCGTAGGAGCGCAGCGAGACCGTCTCGTTCGGCTTCAGCGTCACGATCCGCTCGGTGTTCCAGTTGGACTCGCAGACGATGCCGAGCAGCGTCGCTCCAAGACCGAAATGAGCGAAGGCGGTCCCCCAGGCCGAGCGCGGCAGTCCTCCAGCTCTGCGGATCGCCGTCGGAAACGGCACGCGTAGTAGCCCGGCCCGCTCGAAAATGTCGGTGAGCGCACCGACCATGACGTAAACCGCCAATCCGATGGCAAACGGGGCCAGGATCGGCCCGCCGCGGGTGATCGCAAAGGTCACGGCGACGGTGATCAGTCCGCACATCCACGCCGCCGTCAGGCGCTGCGCCACGCCAAGCAAGTCGCCGCGCTTCCACGCCAGCAGGGGACCGAACGGCACGGCCAGCAGCAGCGGCACCATCAACGGACCGAAGGTCAGGTTGAAGAACGGCGCGCCGACCGAAATCTTGTCTCCGGTCAGCGCCTCCAGCGCCAGCGGATAAAGCGTGCCGATGAACACGGTGGCGCAGGCCGTGGTGAGGAACAGGTTGTTGAGCACCAACGCGCCCTCGCGCGAGAGCGGCGCGAACAGCCCGCCCTGTTTGAGCACGGGCGCTCGCCAGGCGTAGAGCGCCAGCCCGCCGCCGATGAAAAAAGTAAGGATCGCGAGGATGAACACGCCGCGCGTTGGATCGGTCGCGAACGTATGGACCGAGGTGAGAACGCCGGAGCGGACCAGGAAGGTGCCGATCAGCGACAGCGAGAACGCCAGGATTGCAAGCAGGATGGTCCAGATTTTCAGCGCGTTGCGCTTCTCCATCACCACCGCGGAATGCAGCAGCGCGGTGCCGGCGATCCACGGCATCAGCGAGGCGTTCTCGACCGGGTCCCAGAACCACCAGCCGCCCCAACCGAGTTCGTAATAGGCCCAGTACGAGCCCATGGAAATGCCGGCCGTCAGGCACATCCAGGCCGCGAGCGTCCACGGCCGCACCCAGCGCGCCCAGGCCGCGTCGATGCGGCCCTCGATCAGGGCGGCGATCGCGAATGAGAACGAGATCGAGAAGCCGACATAGCCGAGATAGAGCATCGGCGGATGGATCGCGAGCCCGATGTCCTGGAGGATCGGATTGAGATCGCGGCCTTCGAACGGCGCTTCGGCGAGGCGGAGAAATGGATTCGAAGTGCCGAGAATGAAAATGTAGAATGCCGCCGCGATCCAGGATTGGACCGCGAGCACGTTGGCTTTCAACGTTGCCGGCAGGTTGTCGCCGAAATACGCCACCAGCGCGCCGAACAGCGCGAGGATGAGAACCCAGAGCAGCATCGAGCCCTCATGGTTCCCCCACACGCCCGTGATCTTGTAGATCAGCGGTTTCGCGGAGTGCGAATTCTCGAACACGTTGGCGACCGAGAAGTCGGAATAGACGTAGCAGGCGGTGAGCGCCGCAAATGCAATGGCAGCGAAAGCAAGCTGGGCGAATGCGGTCGGCCCGGCCGTGCCCATCAGCGTATCGTCGCGCAGGCGCGCGCCCCACAGCGGCACGACCGCCTGGATCATCGCGAGTCCCAGCGCCAGCACCAGTGCGTAATGGCCGATCTCGGGGATCACGGCTTCTTCACCGCGCTGGCGTCCCGGCCAGTCTCTTGGCCGTCCTTCCAATGCCCCTGCTTCTTGAGCGCGTCGGCGACCTCCTTGGGCATGTAGGTCTCGTCGTGCTTGGCCAGCACCGCGTCGGCCTTGAACACGCCGGCCGTGTCCAGCGCACCCTCCGTCACCACGCCCTGCCCTTCGCGGAACAGATCCGGCAAAATGCCGCGATAGGCGACCATGATCGCGCTCTTGCCGTCCGTCACTTCGAAACGGACAGCCAGATCGGCGTCCTTCTGCAGCGTTCCGGGCTTCACCAAACCGCCCAGACGGATGCGCGCCCCCGGCTGCACGTTCTTCTCGACGATATCGCTCGGCGAATTGAAGAACACGACCGAGTCCCGCAACGCCGTCAGCACCAGCGCGGCGGCGAGCGCGAGCACGCCCAGCCCCGTCCCGATCAGCACCAGACGTCGTTGCTTGCGCGTCATGCCAAGCCTTCCGATCCCATCAAGCCTTCCAATCCCATCAGCCTTCCAATCCCAAACCCTTGACCAGCTCGTCGATCTGCCGGAGCTTGTCCGGCTCGCTCGCGAGCGCCCGGCGGGCGTCGCCCGCGGCCGCGCGTGCCTTGTCGCGATCGCCCAGCACCATATAGGCACGCAGCAGCCGCAGCCATCCATCGACGTCGGAGCCCTCGCGTTGCAGCCGTTCGGCCAGGCGCTCGACCATGCCGCGCACGAACTCGGTGCGCTGCTCGGGCGAAAGCTGGCTCGCGGCCGCGACATCGTCCGCGGTCGGCCCGGCTGGCATCGGCGTGCTCGGATCGACGCGCAGCAGCGACTCCCGTATGAAGCCGGTCCAAGGCGCATCGGGCGGCGCCCCGGCCAAAAGTTCGCGCCAAACATTCGCCGCTTCGTTGGGCCGTCCGTCCTGCTCGGCCGCAAGTCCCAGGAAGTAGCGCGCCTTGAATTCGTTCGGATCGTGCCGCAGCGCGCGTTCGAACGCGGCCTTGGCGTCGGCGGTAACGATCCCGTTGGCGACACCGGTCAACGCTTCGCCGAGATCGGAATGGCGGACCGCATCCTCCCCCAGCAGACGCAGGATGTTGCGCCGTGCCTTTACCGCATCCTCATACCGGTTGAGCCGCATGTAGACCGGCGCCAGAACCTCCCAGCCGCGACCGTCCTCCGGGTTGGCTTCAAGATGCGCTTCCACCCGCCCGACGAGGTCGGCGATGGATCGTTCCCCCGGCGCGTCGGCCGGCGGCCTGTCGAGCCTTGCAGACAGGGGCTGCGCCGGCAGATGGGGCGAACCGGACATGAGATAGGTGCCGGCGGCCCCGAGAGGCAGCAACACCAGCGCGATGAGCGCTGCCACGCGCCGCCGCCCCGTTCGGTCCACCGAAGCCGCCGGGGCCTCGGCATCCGCCGCACCGATCAGCCGGCGCGAAACCTCGATGCGTGCGGCCTCCGCCTCCCGTTCGCCGATCAGCCCTGCCGTCCGGTCGCGGTCGATCTCCTGGAGCTGATCGCGATACACCGCGACGTCGCTGCCGGAGCGCAGCGGCGCGCGCCGCGCCAGTGGCTGTAGCACGGCGAACACCGCCGCCGCGGTCATCAGCGACAAGACAAACCAGAGGGTCATGGGCGACGGGTTACCATCAGGGCGGGTGGCCAGCAAACTACCTCACAGATTGTGGGCGTCTGATGGCCAGCCGAGAGAAATGATGGAAGGCCGGGGGCGGCCTGTCCCTACCGGAGCCTAAACGGCGTTTGGAATACGGCCGGTCTAAGCCCGGGCCAGCTTGCGCTCGCCCTGGGAGGCGACCTCGGCCGCTTTGGTGAGCAGCGAGGCATATTCCTGGCCGAACACCTTGGCGCACAGCCGCACGGCGGCATCGACCTGCGATTGGCGAAATGCTCGCTCGTGGTCGCCAGCGGTGCGGAGCGCTTCGAGCAGCGTGCGAGTGCCGGTATCGAGTTGCTGCTGCAATTCGGAAAACGTGCGCTGCGTAACCTCGTTGATGGCAAGTTCGCCGGCGTAGCTGCGGCAGTTGGCGACGAAGCCGATCAGGGCTTCGGTTTCGGCGACCTCCTGGCCATCGAGCGCGGAGGTGGAAGCGATTTCCTTGGGCGTGTGCGGCCGCATCAGGCGACGCACGCGGCCCGGCGTCCGCTCTATTTCCGCCGTGAGCACCTTGGAAATGTCGCCGCGCACCGCCGCGAGTTGGCGCGTCCAGGGCGAGTCGACGGAGAGGTCCAGTTCCGAGCGCAGACCGCGCACCGCGTCGTGGACGTCCTTCAGCAGCGCCCCGATCGCAATGCCTCGGCCGCTCTTGAGATCGTTCGCAAGCTCGGCGCCCATTCGCTCGACCTCGGCCAGCACAATGGTGACCGCCAGCGCATAGGGTGTTTCCGCGATGCGCGCCGCGGCATCGGTGCCGGCGGCCTTGGTGCCGAGACGGATCAATTGCCAAGGCGCGGCAAGCCTGCTCATGACCAGCACGAGTCCAAACGTAAATAGATCGGGCGTCGCGCCCAACGGCGAATCCAGCAGCGTCTTGATGTTGTTGAGGTTGGGACCGGTCAGCGTCTTGATATGGCCCGGCAGTTGCTCCCCAAGCATCGCCAGCGAGTCGCGAACATTGAGAATGCCGGCGACCGCCTGCACCTCGTCGATCGCGCGTATTGTTCCGAGCTGAGAGCTGATGCGGCGGCGGGCCTTGTCATCCTTGGCGGCGACGGCGAGCGCCTCATGGATACGCAGCACGGCCCGATCCTGAAAGCCGTGCGCGAGATGCTCGGCCTTTTCGGAATCGCTGGCCAGGAGCGCGCGCTCGACCTGATCGGAAAACGTCGCCGTTTCCTCGGGCATGACCGTCGTGCTGATCCAGTGCCACGTCGGCTCGAGCATGGAGCGCGAGATGCGGCCACGGTGCTGGTGATCGGGATCGTCATCGACCAGGAACGGCTCCAGCGGCTTGAAAAACAGCCTCGCCGGGTCGCCAATGCGTTGCGCCTTGAAACCGCTGTCGCGGAAACTGCGCCGCAATTCGGTGAGGATGATCTCGGCGCCGAGGATCTCGTCGCCGCGCAGCAGACAGCGCTCAAGCTCCGCAATCAGCAGAGCCCGCGAGCCCGGCTTCAACTCCCGCAGAAACTCCCGCAGTCTTTCGACCGCAGGCTGCCCAAGGCCGGCCATCCGGCACCATCCCACGCAAAAAACAACAGATTTTGATACCGCTGCGGGCTTAAGACTTCGTTAGGTCTCCAAAAACGCGCTAGAATGGCCTCAAAACGAGCCCGGCACCGGGTCGCGAAACGGGGGCGATCAACACCATGAGCACATTCCTGCTCTACACCCTCATGCTTTACATCGCGGGAGGCCTCGGAATCGCCGCGGCGTTCGTCGCAAAGGGCGTGGATCGGGTGTCTCATCCCATGACCTTTACGCTCGGCGCGCGTCTTGCGCTGTTTCCTGGCGCCGTGGCGCTATGGCCCTATGTGCTGCTGCGCTGGATGCGGGCACGGAGCACCGGATGACCCGCAAGCACCGCTTGGTACACCGTCTCGCCTGGCCGGCGCTGGCGCTCCTGATCGGGCTCGGGATCACCATGGCGCTGGTGCTGCGCCCGCCGCCGGAACCGCCGAAGACCGCGGAGACGCACCGATGAGCGTTGGATTCAAAGCGGTGCAGTGGAACCGCGACAAGATCGTCTACGACGTCATTCTTGTTGCAGGTGTTGCGCTCTACATCGGCGTCTTCGCTGTTATCGGCTGGCGCTGGCACCCGCCCAAGAATCTGCCCGACGTCATCGACATCTGGATCAGGGCGTTCGGCACGGCGGCGTTTCTGATGCTGACCGTAATCTTGAGTATCGGCCCGCTGGCGCGGCTGGACCGCCGGTTCCTGAAACTGCTCTACAACCGCCGGCATTTCGGCGTGCTGACGTTCCTCGTCGCGCTGACGCATGTCTGGCTGATGCTCGCGTGGTTCGACGCGCAGGGCCTGTTGCATACGCTGCCGGCAGATTTCACCACCTGGGGCGACTACGGCAAGTTCATCGGCTTCCCGTTCAAGGCGCTCGGCCTGGCTGCGCTGTTGATCCTGTTTCTGATGGCGGCCACCAGCCACGACTTCTGGCTCGGCTTTCTGAAGCCTCCGGTCTGGAAGGCGCTGCACATGGCGCTCTATGCGGCCTATGCGCTGGTGGTGATGCATGTCGCGCTCGGCATCATGCAATACGAGCGCACGCCGCTGATCCCGCTCATGCTGATCGGAAGTTTCGCCGCGGTGAGCGCACTGCATCTCATTGCCGCCTGGCGTGAGCGGGCCCGCGACCAGGCGAGCACGCCCATCTCCGATGGCTGGCTCGCGGTCGGCCCGCCGGATGCGATTCCCGACAAAGGTGCATGCATTGTCACCGCGCCCGGTGGCGAGCGCATCGCGGTGTTCCGCGACGGCCGCGAGATCGGCGCGCTGACCAATCTTTGCGCCCACCAGAACGGCCCGCTGGGCGAGGGCCGCATCATCGACGGCTGCGTAACCTGCCCCTGGCATGGCTACCAGTACCGGCTGTCTGACGGCTGCGCACCGGCGCCTTTCACCGAGAAGCTTGCGACCTACCGCGTGCGGCTGAACAACGGTGTGGTGGAGATCGATCCGCGTCCCCTGCCGCCGGGCACGCCGGCTTCGATCACAGTTGCGCACGTTGGCGCGTGAGGGCATGCGAAAGATTGCCGGCACGGTGTAGGGTAATTTCGACGTGAGGGGGATTTCATGGCGGAAGAGAACTGGGTCGACATCGGCTCCACGGCGGAATTGTCCGGTGCGCCCTTACGACGCGTGACCACCAAGAATCGCGAACTCGCCGTCTCCTGCAAGGACGGCCAGTTCGGCGTGGTATCGAACGCCTGCAATCATGTCGGTGGTCCGCTCGGCGACGGGCGGCTCGACGGCGAATACATCGTCTGCCCCTGGCACAACTGGAAATTCCACCGCTGCACCGGCAAGGGCGAACCCGGCTTCGAGGAGGATGCGGTCCCGGCTTATCCGGTGAAAATAGAGAACGACCGCGTGCTGGTCGATCTGGCGGCGGCCACCAAACGCACCAAGAAGCCGCACGCGCCGCACCCGCTGGCGCGGAAGGTCGAGCGGGCGCCCGGTCCGTTGCGGCTCGCAGGCATATCGACCTCGGCGATGGATGAGGCCAATCCCCGCTTCTCCGGCTCGGACCACCTGCTCGGCCACGCGCTGCAATCCTGCGTGCTGCACGGCGCCGAGACCAGGCTGATCCGCCTCAGCGAGCTGAAGTTTCGCGCCTGCGAGGGCTACTACTCGAAATCGGCGCACGCCTGCACCTGGCCGTGCTCGATCACGCAGATGGACGACGGCGATCAGATGGACCGCGTCTATGAGGCGCTGGTGCACTGGGCCGATGTCATCATCGTCGCGTCTCCGATCCGCTGGGGCGCGGCGTCATCGCTCTATTTCAAGATGGCGGAGCGGCTCAACTGTGTGCAGAACGCCGTGACGATCCGCAACCAAGTGCTGATCCGCAACAAGGTCGCGGGCTTCATCATCGTCGGCGGACAGGACAACATCCAGGGCGTCGCCGGCCAGATGCTGGGTTTCTTCGCCGAGCTGGGATTCATTTTTCCGCAGTTTCCCTATGTCGCGCACTCCCGTGGCTGGTCACGCGAGGACATGGAGCGCAACGTCGAGATCGTGCGCAACTCGGCGGAATTGGCGGAAGGCGCCAGCATGCTCGCCAAACGCTGCCTCGATCTCGCTGCTCACCTGATCGCGCAGGACGATGCGCCGACCTCGATCGAGCGCGGCGGCCGCAAGGCCCACGATCTGCACATGGAGCCGCGGCCCTAGCCGCGCGGCGTCTGCTGATTTTGCAGGAGTTGCTTCAACACACCGCCGGCGGCTTCGACCACGCGGATGACCACGGCCTGGCCGTGCTTGGCGGAGGCGTCCTGCGCGTTGCCGATGACGCCCTGATCGGCGATGCGCCTGTCGTCGGACGACCACGGCCAGCTCACGCCCGGATCGAGGATCGTCGCGTTTACCGCAGCGACATCCGGCGGCGTCTTCAAGTCGGCGATTGAGTCGCGGCGCACCAGGTGCGGCGCCAGCGCCAGCATCGCCGAGGTCTCGTCCTTGCCGCCGTGGATCTCCGGTACGCCGGTATCCGAAGGCGGGCTCATCAGCGCGCCGGTGTGGATCGCGCAGATATTAAGACCGAAATCGGCGCGCAGGTCGTGTGCCAGAGCTTCGAGGATTCCCCGGTTGCCACCGTGACCGTTGACGATCGCCAGACTGCGCGCCGGCAAGGCGCGGATGATTTCGCGGCCGAGGTCGTGCAGCAGTGCGACCATGGTTGCGGTCGAAAGCGACAGGGTGCCCGGCGCCCAGGCGTGCTCGCGCGACAGGCCGATCGGCAGCGCCGGCAATTGCCACAGGTCGTAGGTTTCGCCCCATCGCTCCACAATGGCGTGCGTGAAGGCTTCAGCCAGGACGAGGTCGGTGTTGAGCGGCAGGTGCGGCCCGTGCTGTTCGATCGAGCCCAACGGCAAACAGAGCACCGAGGATGCGCGCAGCGAGCGCTGGATTTCCGGCGACGTAAGATCGCCGATGCGCCGGGAGACCATGCGTCAGCCTCCGAACGTCCGGATCATGGTCGGCGCGAGAGAGTAGGCAGGCGTGACGCCGACCGGCATGTCTGCCTCCTCTGCCCCCGCGCGCAGACTCACGGCACGAGCGGGGCTTCTTTCGCCTCGTCATCCTTGGCATCCGCCAGCGACGACAACAGATGGCCGAGGTGGTGGCCGGCGCGCGACGCCTTTGCCGTCATGTAGCGGCGGTTGTCGGCGTTGATCGGCGTTTCGAGCGGCATCCGGCCGGTGATCTCGATGCCCGACTTCGCCAGCCCGTCGAGCTTGGCGGGATTGTTGGTGAGGAGCACGACGCGCGTGCAGCCCAGCATCTGCAGCATCCGCACCGCGACCCCATAGTCGCGCTCGTCGTCGTCGAAGCCAAGCGTGGTGTTGGCGTCGACCGTGTCGAGGCCGCCGTCCTGCAGCTTGTAGGTGCGCATCTTGTTGGCGAGGCCGACGCCGCGGCCTTCCTGCGCAAGATAGAGGATGATGCCGCCGCCGGCCTCCTGCAGGCGCGTGAGCGCGAGCTGAAGCTGGTCGCCGCAATCGCAACGCCGCGAGCCGAACACGTCGCCGGTCAGGCACGCGGAATGAATACGAACCGGAACTGGTTTCGACAGATCGGGCGTGTCGACGATGACCGCCACCGCATCGTCGCCGAACGCATCACGGAACACCACGAAACGGGTCCGGACGCCCGAAGCAAGCGGCACGTGCGCTTCGCCGGCGATCTGGAGCGACTGCGTAGCGTCGGCGCGGTAGCGCGCCACGGCGCTGGCTTCGACGGTCACGATGGGAGGATCGAACTTGGCCGCCTGCCCCGGCACGGTATCGGCGACCAGAACGGCGGGAAGCACCTGCGCCAACTTGACGAGTTCGATCGCCGCATTCGCCGCAGTTCCTGCAGGCTCCGGCAGAAAATCATGCTCGGCTTTGGCGTCGGCGACCAGCGCCAGGATGGTGCGGGCGTCGACCTCGGGCGGCAGCTCCAGCGCCACCGGCTCTACGGCATCGATGCCGAGCGAGCGCGCGCGACTGGCTGTAATCACCAGTCGAGGCAGGACCGGCGCGCACAGCGCCCTGAACGCCGCAAGCCTGCTGATATCGAGCCCTTCCACCGGAAGAGTGATGAGCATTTCTCCGTTGGCGATCAGCACCGGCCGCCCGGCGCGGAACTCCGCCAACCCGCGCCCTACGCCGACCTGTTCGCTGGTACCGAAAAGTATGGAACCCGCCTCGCCCCTTGCACCACCACGCATAAGTATTTTTTCCACTCCATCACGTGCCAATTTGTCGCGCACCCTAAAACACCCCAAGGGACGCATCTGTTCCCGAGTCGCTTCGGAGGTATCTCATGCAGTATTCGTGTGACAGAATAAAGGAATATCCGAAGCAAGTCCCGTATCTTGCGGGGCTCCCCAAGCGTTCAGCGAGCAGGATCGCGAATCGCGGGCGCCCCTGAGGGGCGCTCGGCCGGAAAGGTGGCGTCTTGGTGACATCCTGGGATTCCGTTCCTGAAAAGTTCCGGGCGTCCTCTGCAGCTCTGCCGGAGCCGTGGGAGGACATCTTTGGAGGGTTACGGTCCAGCCGGACCAACGGATGCATTGCCGTCGGCCAGATCGGGCAATCGCTCGATGGGCGGATCGCCACGCCCACGGGGCATTCGCACTATATCAATGGGTCGGCGGGTCTGGACCACCTGCACCGGTTGCGTGCGCTGGTCGACGCCGTGGTCGTCGGCATCGGTACCGCCATCGCCGATGATCCGCAGCTCACGGTGCGGCGGGTGACCGGTCCCAACCCGGCGCGGGTGGTGCTCGACCCAGGCGGGCGACTGCCAGCGGGCGCCAAGCTGCTGGCGGACGATGGAGTGCGCCGCCTGGTGGTGACGGCCGAGGAAACGCGGCCATCGTTCCCGTCCGGGGTCGAGATTATCGCCCTGCCCAGAACCGGCGGGCAGATTTCCCCAGCGGAGATTCTGACTGCCCTGGCCGAGCGAGGCTTGCGCCGCGTCCTGATCGAGGGCGGCGCCGACACGGTCTCGCGCTTTCTCGCCGCCGGCTGCCTCGACCGGCTCCACGTGGTGGTCGCACCGATCATTCTCGGATCCGGGCGGACCGGCATCAACTTGCCGCCAATCGAGCGCGCCGACCAGGCATTGCGCGCGAGGATGCGCATTCACCGGCTCGATGACGAGGTGCTGTTCGATTGCGATCTGTCGGCTCAGCGCGCGGCTGCCGGCCGCGCGAACACATCGACGTGACCGACGCGGATCGATGAAAGACCGGCAGCTACGAAAACGTTATGGCGCGTGAGCCATGCGAGCACGTCGGGAAGCGGCACCGTGCCCATCTCGCGCGCGGCGGCGGCCCAGCCGGACAATATCTCGGTCTGTATTTCTCGATCGGCGGTCTCGAACGACCAATCGGCCGCGCCCTGCAAAACCGTGTAGCCGACGCGCTCGAACTGCTCGACGGCGGCCTGCGCGGCAGTCGGCCCCAAAGCCGGTCCAAAACCTTTATCGCTGCGCTGATGCGCGTTGACCGCGGCGACGATCTTGTCGTCCAGAGGATCGGAGGGCGTGAATTCGGCGCGGCCATCGTATGTCAGTGCGGCATAGACCGGAATGCGCCGCGCCGCGGTTTCGATTGCCAGACGCTCGAGCCACTCGGCGGACACCAGATCGAGCAGCGCGGACGTGGTGACAAGATCGACCGGTCCGTCGAGCGCAACCTCCAGATCGCGGGCGAGATCGACCGGTACCGCCGTCGCATTGGGCACGTCGGCCGCACGGGCCAGCAGGCTCAAGTCATTGTCGTACAGGCGCCAGTGCTGACGCGCCGCGATGCGCGGACCCAAGGCGCGCAAGGTGGAGCCGGTGCCGCATGCAAGATCGGCGATGTTGACCGAGGGCAGACCGGCGAACGCCGCGGCCACGGCTTGCAACACCGCGGGATTGCGCGCGCGCCGATCGAAAGGCTCACGCAGCGAGAGCCATGCCGCCGAAAAGCTCAAGTCACCGCCTCCAGCGCGTTGGAGAACCGCTTGGCGGAATCCGCCCAGCTCGCCAGTCGTATCGCCGCCGCCCGCGCGCCAGCCGCAAGACGCCGCCGCTCCGCCGTGTCCTCGATCAAACGGCGCAAAGCCCGCGCCAGCGCATCGATATTATCCGGCGGGACCAGTACGCCGGCCTCGCTCGGCACCGTATCCGGGATCGCGCCGCCGGTGGTGCCGATCACCGGCAGGCCGTGAGCAATGGCCTCGGCGTAGGCCATGCCATAGCCCTCGAAGCGCGAGGCCAGCACGAATATATCGGCCGCCCGATAGAGCGCCGACAGGCGATCGGCGGAGACGGCGCCAAGCAGCGCGACGCGGCCGCCGAAATCGTGACGTGCGATATCGGCATCGAGTCGCGCGGCCGTCGCCGGCTCGCGGCGCTCGCCCGCGATCGTGAGCCGCCAAGGCAGACCGGGCATCTGTGCCAGGGCAGCGATCAGCACGTCATAACCTTTGCGAGGCACCAATGTGCCGATGGAAAGCAGCCGCACCACACCGTCGGTGCTGCCCTGCGCCGGCTCGCCGCGATCAGTGCCAGGCAGCGCAATTGCGATGCGATCGGCGGGCACATCGTAGTCCGCAATCAATACCCGTGCAGTCGATGGGCTGGTGACGATGACACCGCGAGCGGCCGCGAGCGCCGTGCGTTCGCTTGTGAGCAAAGCCTGCGCCTCCACGGCCGACACACCGGTTTCCAGCGCGAGCGGATGATGGACCAGCGCGACCAGAGGCCGGGCACGAAGCGCCTGCGCCGCCTCCGGCAGCACCCCGAAGGCAAGCCCGTCGACCACGATCGGGACATCCCCGGACACCGCCGCAAGACGCGCCTGGGCTTGCGCCTTTTGTGTGTCGCTCGGGCGCGGAAATCCATCGCCCAGGCCGATCACGTCGACCTGCCAGCCAAGCCGCTGCAATTCCGCGATCATGCGACGGTCATAGGCATAACCGCCGGTCGGGGTCGCAAGATCGCCCGGCACCGCGAACGCAACCCGTCTCACCACAACGACGCCTCGTACCAGGCGCGCGCCACATGCGATTCCGAGATGGTGACACGGATCGCCTTCAACTCCCGGCCCTCGCGACCGAGCTTGCCCTCGCGCGCCGCGTCGGCGAGCCGCTCATAGATATGTTTGGTGAGGAATTCCGTGGTGGTGTTCTGGCCCTTGAACGCCGGGACATCGTCGAGATTGCGATAGTTGAGCGCGCTCAGCACCGCCTTCAGCGCCTCGTGCGCCTGGCCGATATCGACCACGATGCCGTTGACGTCGAGCTCATCGGCAATGAACGCCGCGTCGACCACGAAGGTGGCGCCGTGCAGCGCCTGCGCCGGGCCGAACACGGCGCCGCGAAACGAATGGGCGATCATGATGTGGTCGCGAACTTCGACGGCGAACAAGGCAAATCTCCTTCAATCAGGGATAGTCGATACGTTGGCACAAGACGCCGCTGCCCGGTGCGAGAATTTTCGGCAGCCGGCCGGGCAGGTCATTGAAGGCAACCGGCGGCGCCAGCAGTGCATCGAGCCGTGCGTCAGCGAGGAGATCGATCGCCGCCTCCAGCCTGCGCCGGTGCGTCCATTTCGTGCGGTGCGACGGCGCGACCTTGCCGACCTGGCTCGAGACGAGCTTGAGACGCCGGCTATGGAAAGCGCCGCCGAGCGGCACCGCGACGTCGCCCGAGCCGTACCAGCTCAGCTCCAGCACTATGGCTTCGTCGCCCGCGAGGTTGAGCGCCGTCACGAGGCCCGAAGCCGTGGCGCTGGTGTGCACCACGAGGTCGCATTCGGTCGGCGCAGCGTCGGGTCGCGCAAAGCGCAGGCCGAACGCCGACGCGATCTCCGCTCGCATTGGATCGACGTCCACCAGGGTGACATCGGCGCCCGCCAGCCGCTTGCAAAGCAGCCCGACCAGCGAGCCCACCACGCCTGCGCCGACCACTGCGACGCTGGCAAAAGGTCCCGGCCCCGCATCCCAGGTTGCGTTGAGCGCGGTCTCCATGTTGGCGGCGAGGATCGCCCGCGCGGCCGGCACGCCGCCCGGCAATGGCGCCACCGCCTCCGCCGGAACGTCGAACAATGTCTGGTGCGGATAGAGCGTAAAGACGGTCCTGCCGACCAGCCCAGGCGGCCCGGCCTCGACCCGGCCCACGGTGGCGTACCCGTATTTCACCGGGAACGGGAACGCGCCGCCCATGAACGGCGCCCGCATCCGCTGGTATTCGCTTTCCGGCACCCGTCCCGCCGCCACCAGCGCCTCGGTGCCCCGGCTGAGCGCGCCGTGAAGCGCTCGCACGCGCACCATTCCGGGGGCGAGCGGCGCAAGCATCTCCTGCCGGATTTCGGCCCGGCCCGGGCCGACATACCAGAGCGCCTGTGCCGTTTCGGTACTCTCCGCCACGAACAATTCCCGTCTCTTGGCTTGCGTTGGACTTGCAGCCCTGCTCCCCGCTATATCCTGCCCGGACCGACGGGATAAGGACCCACGTTTCGCGTGCTTGAACGCTCCGCCCCTGACCTTGCGCTAACCTCCCGTTCCGACAAGAGAATTGTCGGACGACGCCTGCTTTTTTCGGCGCTCGTCATGGCCACCATTGCGGGCCTGCTTTGGCTCGCGGCCTCCGCGCTTTCAGCCGGCGGGTTCGGCGTTCTCGACGCAATCCTGCTCGCCATGTTTGCCGCGACCATGCCCTGGTCGGTGATCGGGTTCTGGAACGCCACCATCGGCTTTTTCATCATGCGGTTCGCGAGCGATCCGGTCGCGACCGTGCTGCCGATCGCGGCGCGCGTGCCGCACGACGCACCGATCACCGCCTCGACCGCGATCGTGATGTGCGTGCGCAACGAGCCGCCGGATCGCGTCATTCGCAACCTCGATGCCATGATGCGCGACATCGCGGCCGCGGGCGCGGCGGAACGTTTCCATCTCTATGTGCTGAGCGACACCACGCTGGCCGATGTCGCCGTGTTGGAGGAAGGCAGCTTCGCTGCCCTGGCTGAGCAATGGCGGGGCCGGTTCCCGGTCATCTATCGCCGGCGCGACATCAACACCGGCTTCAAGGCCGGCAACATCCGCGACTTTCTCGATCGCTGGGGTGACCGGCACGAGCTGATGGTCACGCTCGACACCGACAGCTTCATGACCGCCGCCGCGATCCTGCGCATGGTGAGCGTCGTTCAGGCGGACGAGAAGCTCGGCATCCTGCAAGGCCTCGTGGTCGGCATGCCGTCGACCAGCGCATTCGCGCGGATATTCCAGTTCGGCATGCGGCTCGGCATGCGCTCATGGACCATCGGCAGCGCGTGGTGGCAGGCCGACTGCGGCCCGTACTGGGGCCACAACGCGGCGATCCGCATCGCACCGTTCAAGCAGCACTGTCATATCCCCACGCTACCGGGCGAAGGCGTGTTGCGCGGACACGTGCTGAGCCACGACCAGATCGAAGCCGCCCTGATGCGCCGCGCCGGCTACGACGTGCGGGTGCTGCCGGAGGAGGACCTCGGCTGGGAAGAGAACCCGCCGACACTGATCGAGTTCATCCGGCGAGACCAACGCTGGTGCCAAGGCACCCTGCAATACGGCTTCTTCGTCGGGAAACCGGGACTGAAGCCGGTGAGTCGCTTCCAGCTCGCCTTCGCGATGCTGATGTTCCTGAGCTCGCCCGCCTGGATCGGTCTCTTGGTGTTCGGCACCTTGGCATTGGCGCTCGCGCCGTCGCCGTCCGAGTTCATCCATCCCGGCACCGGGCTGTTGCTGCTCGCGATCATCCTGGTGATGTGGTTCGCGCCGAAGATCGCGACCGTGCTCGACGTGCTGACGCGGGCCGAGCTGCGCCGCGCCTTCGGCGGCACCGCGCGCTTCCTGGCAAGCGTTGCGACCGAAACCATCTTCTTCATTCTGCTGTCGCCGATCATGTGGGTCTGCCACACGTTGTTTCTCGCGGGCCTGCCGTTCGGCAAAGCAATCGGCTGGATCGGCCAGATGCGCGACGACCACACCATCCCGTGGTCCGTCGCGTTCAAGCAATTGTGGCCGCACACCGCGCTGGGTCTTGCCTCCATCGCCGTTCTGGCCGGCACGCACCCGGTTGCCATTCCCTACGCGCTGCTGATCGCCGGCGGCCCCGCCCTCGCCATTCCCTTGTGCGTCGTCACGGCGTGGCCGTCGCTCGGCAGCGCGCTCGCCCGCATCGGCATCGGCCGGCTGCCGGAAGAGACCGCGCCGCCGCCGGCGCTGTCGGGGCTAGCCCTGCCCGCGCTTGCCGCCGCGCGCACGGGCTAGACCATGCTGGAAACCTTGCGAACCGCACGCGGGGTGATCCGATCGCTGGGCATCTATTACGGCTGGCAGCAGCGCAGTCGCGCCGCCGCGATGCGCACGCTGTACGCCAATTTCGTCCGGCGCGACGATCTGGTGTTCGACATCGGCGCGCATGTGGGAGACCGCGTGTTGGCCTTCCGCCGGCTCGGCTGCGGCGTTGTCGCGGTGGAGCCGCAACCCGCCCTCGCCTTCACGCTCGGCATCCTCTTCGCCCACAGTCACCGCGTAACGGTTGTGCGTGCCGCGATCGGCCGCCAAGCCGGCCAGATCGAGATGAAGATCAACATCGACAATCCGACAGTCACCACCGCCTCCGATGCTTTCGTCCAAGCGGCGGAACGCGCCAAAGGCTGGGAAGGGCAGCGTTGGGATAAGACGACCCGCGTCCCGATGCGAACGCTCGATGACCTGATCGAGCAATATGGCATGCCCGCTTTCATCAAGATCGACGTGGAAGGTTTCGAGGAAGAGGCCCTGATGGGTCTTTCGCAACCCGCTCCTGCGCTGTCGTTCGAGTTCACCACCATTCAGCGCGAGGTGGCGCATGCCTGCATCGCACGCTGCATCGCGTTGGGATATACCCGTTTCAACGCGGCGATCGGCGAAAGCCAGCAGCTTGGCGAGTGGCGCTCGGCCGAAGCCATAAATCGCTGGCTCGACGATCTGTCGCACGAGACCAACTCGGGAGATATCTATGCGCGCGTTGCGTAAGGCGCTGCTCGCATGCGTCCTGATCGTCGGCGCTTCGTCCGCGCACGCCGACCCGCTCGCCGTCGACGCAATCAACGCCAGCGAGCCGACATTGTGCGCGGAGAAAGACAACGTCTATCTCAAGCTGCAATCCGGCGAGGCTCGGCGCTTCACGGTCGAGGCCGCCCACCCGGCCTACATGGGCACCATCGTGATCGACCGCTGGGCGCCCGACTTCACCAACTGCGACATGTCGAGCGATCCATCGTTCAAGTTCGAGAAACGCCGGCTGACGATCTATGAAACCGAGGAATGGCAGCTTGTCGGACTGACGTTCCCGAGCTTCTGGCGGCCAAACCAGGTGCCGGTCCGCGTCGGCAATCGTGTCGAGACCGGTTTCCACCTGCTGCAATTGTGGACCCGCCACCAGGAGCGCGCCGAAGAGGTGCTGGTGATCTATCCGGCCGACGGCTATTGGCGCGCGCGCCCGTTGCCGCCGCAGAACCTGCGCTGGAGCGCCTACGGCTCGTCGTTCCTGATCGGCCCGGTGGAGGTCGAGGGCCGGCCGTTCGTCGACATTCGCGACATCGCGTTCGATCCGGCGACGCGAACGTTTACGCTGAATTTCGCGCGCGGCGGCGGCGCCACGCTTCGCCTCGACAAGCTCGACCAGGAGCGGATCGTGCTCGACGTGAACTTGTCGCAACCGGTCGCCGCGCAGCGCCCGTTCGCGGCATTGCGTTCGATGTTCGTCACCGAAAACAATTCCGACGTGGCTCAAGTCGGCTGGCGCAGCAAGGGCGGCCAGGCTTGGACGCAAACCCCGGTGATGAACTTCAGCCGCGCCAACGCCGCCGAAATCTGGGCCGGGCGCACGGTGCCGTCGAAGCACAACACCAGCGCACCCGACATGGTGTTCCGCGATTTCAGCGCCACCGCGCGCTGAGCTTTTCCCAGAGTTGCACGGCCGCGCCCCGAAACGGCTCAAACGTAAAGCGCACCACGTGCTTGCCGGGCGGCACAGCCACACCGCGGAACAGCACGTTGGCTTTGAGAATTTCCACCGGCGCGCCGTCCAGGCTCGCACGCCACCACGGATGCCACACGTCATTGAACACCAGCACCGTGCTGACCGGCGTCTCGACTTCGACCACGACCTCGGTGTTTCGAGTGCTGACGATCCGCGCGCTACCGGTCTTGCCCGCCGACGGCGGGAATGCGGGGCGCGGCGCACGCTCGATAAATACGGTGGTCTCGGTCCAGCCATCCGGCCATCCGGCCCCGGCAAGCAGCCGTTCGAAATCAGCGATCACCCAGTTGCCCGCCAGTAAAACGCGCGGCAACGCCCGCGGATTTTCGTAGACGTAGGCGTCCTTGGTGCGCGCGATCTGGATGAGATCGCCGGGCTTGAGCGAGCGATCGATCTGCTCCACCGGCATGCCGCTAGCGATGAATCGCACGCCGAACAGGTTTTCGAGAGGGGAGCGATAGGAGGGAAGCAACGGCGAGAACTCGCGCTGCTCGGGCAAGGCCACGGTGTCGGAGGCATTGGTGGCGCGCGCAAAATCGCTCAATCGGAGAGGATTGTGGCCGAACAGATGATCGAAGCCGTGGATCATGCCGATGTTCGGCCAATGGTAGCCGACGCCGATCAGTTCGACGCGACCCCGGCGGTCGGGGGCGCTTGTTGCGGCGAGCCGGGCCTTAAGCAATGCGACCGTCTCGTTCCCGGTGTCAGATCGGAGCGCATCGTAATGCGAAGACGGCAACGCATTGGATTCATGCGGCGCATTGTTCCAGGCGAGATCGCCGACAGTGAAGGCTGCGAATACAAGCGCCACCGGAAAGACGCCGCGACCCGCGAGCGTGCTTGCGCGGGCGAGCAAGGACACCGCAAGCCCGACCGTAGCGGCGCTGAAGATCAGCGGCATGACGGCCGCGCGCTGCTGCCCGACCGCAAAGCCCAGCATGACTGCCGCCAGCGCAATCACCGCTGCGAGCCCAACGGCTACCAGGGAATGCCATCGCGTCCAGGTCAGGTTCGTCAACACACGGTGAATGCAATAACCGCCGGCGATGGAGAACAGCGCGCCAAAAACGAAAGTCGCGTCCGCCGGTCTCCTGTAAAGCGCGACGCCAGGGAGGATTTCGTACAGAACCTGGAAAGCCGGCGTGTATTTCCCCAGGGCGTAGAGCAAAACCGCGAGCATCGCGACCGTGAAGAACCGCACCTCGCGCGCCCACAGCACGCCTCGCAGGAATCCGACGCCGACAACTGCGACGACGATCATGGCACCGCCGTAGAGCTGCCCGATGTTCTGCGCGTGAAACAGTTCGGTCGAGCCGAACCGCTCGTGCCACGGAAAGCTTGGCGCTCCCCAGAACGGCACCTTCGGATCGGCCGCGCCGAACAGGTCTACAAACACCAGCGTCAACAGATTGGCCGGATGCAACGAGCCGCCCGCGGCGATCTCGATGCCGACCTCCGGCCGGTTGGAATCGGCGGCGAGCAGCGCGGTGAGCACCACCGGCACCGCGGCAACCAGAGCGCCGGCAACCGCGCCCGATGCGAGCGGCGTAATGCTCATGCGCAGGCGCGCAAGCCGGCCTTCGCCGTCCAGCCAATGCCAGATCACAAAGCCGGTGAGCACATAAAGCGAAAGCAGCGCCACCTGATCGCGGCCGATCGCGATCAAACCGGCAGCGATACCGGCAAGTACGCCCCATTTCCATGACGCCCTGGGCGCCGAGCCTTCAAGCGCGCGCATCAGTAGCCACAGCGCAAGCGGCAGCCAGGCCAGGCTTTCGATCTGCCCGATGTGCTGAAGGCGCGACGCGTTCGAGCCGCCGAATGCAAACGCCAGCGCCGCGACCAGCGCACCGGCGATATGCCAGCCGCGGTCGCGGAAGATCAGGATGATGCCCAGACCACCGAGGAACAGCAGCGCGAACACGACGAAGTCGGCTGCGCGAAAGCCCGGGGTCGCATCGAGCAGGGCGAGAACGAAATGGAACGGGGAGAAGATCAGCGACTGCGGATCGGCAATCTGCGGCCAGCCGGCATAGACGTGGGGCGTCCAGAACGGCAATTGGCCTTCACCGAGCGAGCGCGCCAGGAAGGAGAGATTGGGGAAGAACTGAGATTTCGCGTCCCAGGGGATGGTGACGCCGCCCGACAGCCACGGCCAGGCCGGGACCAGAAACGCCAGCGCGTAACAGGCAACCGCGGTGACGAGCGGAAACGCGCGGGGATCGTTCGATTCGGGCGGCATGGCGCAGACAATCTGCCACGACGTGCCGTCAAAACGAAAACGGGCAGCTTGCGCCGCCCGTTTGGATCATCCGCTCGATGCGAGCTTCAGCTCATCGGCTGCCAGGAACCGTCCGGATTGCGGCAGGCGGCGCCGCGCGCGGTCTGTGGCTTGCCGTCGATATAGATCGTGTGGGTGTATTGCCGGCAGGAGTTGCCGGCCTGCTGATACGCCGGTCCCGGCACGATCGAGCCATAGCGGCCGGAGTCCGGATTGCGCCACGCGACCGGCGCGCCGGACGGTCCGCTTTCCAGCGCCTGGATCTGCGCGGCATAGGCGCGCTTCTTGTCTTCGTCGTCCATGGCCTGGCCGAGGCGATTGCCGATCAGGCCGCCGATCAAGCCACCGGCCACGGCAGCCGCCACGCGCTCGCCCGGCCCGCCGCCGATCTGCGAGCCGACGGCGGCGCCCGCCAGCGCACCGACAAGCGTGCCGGTGTTCTCTTTCGGTCCCGTCCCGGTTTCCGGATTGCCGGCGCAACCGGCAACGGCCGCGCCGATCAGCGCGACAGCCATGATCTTGGAATACATCGCGATTTCCCTCGCCCTTGAATCGCGCCTTCCTAGCGCAGCCAGAAAACGGCGGCCAGAGGCAGCGACCCGACAGGCTTAAGATAGAGGCAAGGATTAGGGCGAAACTCTGTTCGCCCGGTCGGTTTGCCCATCGCCTCGCAACCCCTTGCCCACGCTGGAAAAACCGTCCGCATCGGGCTAGCCTCCCACTCAGGGAGGAAGCCATGAAACAGAACATCGGCCGCGCGCCGTCACGGCGCGAAGCGTTGGGCGGCATGGCGGCCGTGGCGCTTGTCGCCGCCACCGGCAGGGCCGGAGCCCAGGATTACCCCTCGCGCACGCTGAAGATGATCGTGCCGTATCCGGCGGGTGGCATCACCGACGTGCTGCCGCGCGTTCTCCAGGAACAGCTCACCCGCAAATGGGGCCAGCCGATCGTGGTCGAGAACAAGCCCGGCGTCGCCGGCAACCTCGGCGCCGAGCAGACGTTCAATTCGGCTCCCGACGGCTACACCATGATGGTGACGGCGCCCTCGCCGCTGACGGTCAACCAGAGTCTTTATACAAAGCTCGCGTTCGAGCCTGCGGAATTCGTGCCGGTGTCGATCCTGGCGACGATCCCGACCGGCCTGTTCGTCAATCCGAACAAGATCCCCGCCACCACCACGGCGGAGTTCATCGCCTATGCGAAGGCCAACCCCGGCAAGGTCACGGCCGCGACGCAGGGCAACGGCTCGACCTCGCATCTGACATCCGAGTGGTTCCAGATGGCGGCCGGCGTGAAATTCGTACAGGTGCCGTATCGCGGCTCGGCGCCGGCGCTTCAGGGCCTGGTCGCCGGCGACGTCGATCTGCTGTTCGACAACCTCGGCGTCTCGCTCAATCTCGCCAAGGAAGGCAAGCTGAGGCTGATCGCGGTCGGCACCGACAAGCGCATGGCTGCGCTGCCGAACGTGCCGACGCTTTCGGAGACACTGCCGGATTTCGTCTCGTCGACCTGGGTCGGCGTGTTCCTGCCGCCGAAAACGCCGCAGGCCATCGCTGGCAAGCTGAGCGGCGACTTCGCGGAGGCGCTGCGCCGGCCGGAGATCGCGCAGAAATTCCGGGAGTATGCCTGCGAGCCGGTCGGCAACACGCCGGCGGAGACTCGGACGTTCGTGAATGCCGAAGCCGCGCGCTGGAAGAAGGTGATACAGACCGCGGGTATCAAGCTGCAGTAACGCTCTTCATCCCACGCTTCCGCCAGAGCAAGCAGAACAACAACAATCGAGTCATGAAATGAACCGCAGCACCAACCGTATTCTCACCACCCACGCCGGGTCCCTCCCCCGCCCCGACGATCTTCTGGCGATGATCCAGGCGCAGGAACAGGGACAGCCGGTCGACAAGCAGAAGCAGGCCGAGCGCGTAAAAATCGGGGTGAAGGAGATCGTCGCGAAGCAGGTCGAGCTCGGCATCGACATCATCGACGATGGCGAATATTCCAAGCCGAGCTTCACGACCTACGCCAACGAGCGGCTCGGCGGCTTCGAGCCCGATCCGAACGCGGTGCGCAAGAGCCCGTGGGACGGCACGCGCGAGGCGCTGTCGTTTCCGGACTTCTATGCCATCGGCCACGTGGCGTCGCGGCAGCAGCGCATGGTCTGCACCGGCCCGGTCACATATACCGGCCAGGCGCTGGTCCAGCAAGACATCGCCAACCTCAAGGCTGCGATCGCCGACGCAAAAGCCAAAGGCGCGAAAATCTCCGACGCCTTCGTCCCATCAATTTCGCCATCCAACGTCGAAGAATGGCGGCGCAACGCCTATTACAAGACCCAGGAGGAATACCTGTTCGCGGTCGCCGATGCGATGCGCGAGGAATACAACGCGATCGCCGACGCGGGTTTCCTGGTGCAGATCGACGACCCGCGGCTGGTCTCCTATTACATGGTCCGGCCGGACGCTTCGATCGAGGATTGCCGGAAGTGGGCGAACGTCCGCGTCGAGGCGCTCAATCACGCGCTGCGCGACATTCCGCGGGAGAAAATCCGCCACCACACCTGCTACGGCATCAACATGGGCCCGCGCGTCCATGACATGGAGGTGAAGCACCTCCTGGACATCATCCTGAAAATCCGCGCCGGCGCCTATTCGTTCGAGGCGTCGAACCCGCGGCACGAGCACGAGTGGAAAATCTGGGGGAGCGCCAAGCTGCCGAAGGACGCGGTGCTGATCCCGGGCGTAATCAGCCATTCGACCGTGCTGGTCGAGCATCCGGAGCTGGTGGCCGAACGCATCGGCCGCTACGCGAGCCTGGTGGGCCGCGAGAACGTGATTGCGGGCTCGGACTGCGGCTTCGCCACCTTCGCCGGCAGCAAGGAAATCCATCCGAGCATCGTCTGGGCGAAGTTCCAGGCGCTGACCGAGGGCGCGAGACTCGCGAGCAAGGAATTGTGGAGGCGGACGGCAAAGAAGAAGCCGGCGGCGAAGGCCAAAGCCGCGGCCAAGACGAAGACCGTTCGTGCAGCACCGAAACGCGCAAAGAAAAAGCGCTCACCCCGCCGGTAGCACCAGCTCCGCCCGCAATCCGCCAATCGGCGCCGTGCCGAGGACAAGCGCGCCGCCGTAAAGCGCCGCAAGCTCGACCACGATCGATAGTCCAAGCCCCGACCCCGGCTTGGTCTCATCCAGCCGCCAGCCGCGCTTGGCGACCTGCTCGCGCTGCGAGGGCGTCAGCCCCGGCCCGTCGTCGTCGACCACGATCCGTACCCGCGAACCGCCGGTCGCCGGCTGTTCCAGCCCGACC
>CAMDFO010000024.1 GCA_945897515.1 Rhodoplanes serenus
GTTCGGAAGGATGCTACGATAAAGGCGAAGGGGAACTTAGTGACGCCGCCTCTGCCCTTGAAGGAAGACGTGGATGGCCGGGACATAGGCGAGCGAAGCGACACCGTCCTTCGGACGGCTATGCCCGGCCATGACGTTGAGAGAGGGTACTCACGATGGCTCATATGATCTCGAAATACCGCGCAAGCTCCCAGTCCGTGATCGCTTTCCGGAACTCGCGCTCCTCCCACTCGCGCGTCGCCGCGTAGTGCTCCACGAACGCGTCGCCGAACAATTCACGGGCCGGCTTCGATCCCTTCAGCGCCTGCGCCGCGTCCCACAGCGTCCGGGGCAGTTGCCGCTTCTGAGGAATCTTCTGCGCGTAGGCATTGCCCTCGATCGGCTTGTCCGGCTCGATCTTGTGCTCGACGCCCCACAGCCCCGAGCCGATGGCGGCGGCGAGCGCGACATACGGATTGATGTCGGCCGCCGCGACCCGGTACTCGATGCGTTGCGACTTCGCCCCACCTGGAATGGCGCGCAGTGCGCAGGTGCGGTTCTGGATGCCCCAGGTGGCGTCGGTCGGCGCCCAGAAGCCCGGAATGAGCCGCGCGTAGCTGTTCACCGTGGACGCCACCATCGCCAGCAACTCCGGCATCAGCGCCTGCTGGCCGCCGATGAACCAGCGCATCTCGTCGGAGATCGCATGCGGCTTGCTCTTGGCGTCGTGGAACGCCGGCCGGCCCTTCTTGTCCTTCAACGAAATGTGCAGGTGGCCGGATTGTCCGGGCCAGTCCTTCGACCATTTCGCCATGAAGGTCGCCATCCAGCCGCGCTGCTCGGCCAGGACTTTGGTGAACGTCTTGAACAGCGCCGCGCGGTCGGCGGCTTCGAGCGCGCCGGAATAGGTGATCGCGGCCTCCAGCACGCCGGGGCCGGTCTCGGTGTGCAGCCCTTCGAGCGGCATGCGCATGATGTCGCACATTTCCAGAAGCTGCTCGTAGAAGTCGGCATGCACCGACGCGCGCAGCATCGAATAGCCGAAGAAACCGGGCGTGATGGTTTTCAGATCGCGAAAGCCCTTGGCGCGCACCGAATGCGGCGTCTCCTCGAACAAGAAGAATTCGAACTCGCAGGCCGCTTGCGCGACGTAGCCCATGCGGGCTGCGCGATCCAGCACGCGCTTGAGCGTGCCGCGCGGGCAGATCGCCTCGGCGGGCTTCGCGAACTCCGCGAGGAAGAACAGCATGTCGCCTTCCAGCGGCAACGCGCGGCAGGTGTCCGGCACGATGACGCACTGCGCGTCTGGATAAGCGGTGTGCCAGCCGGTGAACGTCACGTTGTCATAGAGCTGGTCGTTGGAATCCCAGCCCAGCACGACGTCGCAGAACCCGAATCCGCCATCGAGCACCGAGAGAAATTTCTCGCGCGAGACATATTTCCCACGCAGCACGCCGTCGAGGTCGAACACGCCGAGCTTGACGTGGGACAGCTTGCGTTCGGCAACGACCTTCCTCGCATCGCCTGCGGTCTTGACGTCTTCAGGCTGCATGATCGCCCCCAACACCTTCGTCGTCATCATCCGCGAAAGCGGCGACCTACGCCAGCCGGAACAGCACCAGGCCGATCACCACCATGACCGCCGCAATGACGCGGCTCGCCCGCAGCGGCTCCTTGAGGAACAGCACCGCGATCAGCGCGCCGAACAAAACGCTGGTCTCGCGCAACGCGGCCACGATGGCGATCGGCGCAACCGTCATCGCCCAGATCGCAATGCTGTAGGACATGGCCGCGAGCGCCCCGCCGGCAAGGCCGGTCCTCCAGTGCGGCGCCATGACCGCCAGCACGGCGGTCCCCCGCCGCACCAAGGCATATCCGACGACGACCGGCGCGATGCCGACGAACAGCCAAGCCGAGTAGGCGTTCGCGTGACCGGGCCCGGCGAGCCGCGCACCGATGCCGTCGACCACCGAATAGATGCAGATCGTCACCGCGGTGAACAGCGCAAAGCCGACCGCGCGCCGGTCGAGCGCGGCAAGCCCGCGGCCGCCGCGCAGCGACAGCAACAGCACCCCCGCGGCGAGCAGCACGATGCCGCCCCAGCCGAACACGCCGAGCCGCTCGCCGACAAACACCGTGGTCAGGATCGCGGTCATCAGCGGCGCGCTGCCACGCGCGATCGGATAGACCTGTCCCATGTCGCCTGCGCGGTAGCTTTCGATCAGGCCGGCGAAATAGAACAGATGGATGACGATGGAGGCGAGCAGCCAGGGCCAGGACTCCGGCGCCGGAATGCCGAACAGGACAATGCCCGGCAGCGCCACCACGCCCGCGCCGATCGCGATCAGAACCGTGGTCGCCAGCGGATCGAGCGTGCGCTTGATCGCCGCGTTCCAACTGGCGTGACAGGCGGCGGCGAACAGCACGGCGAAGAAGACATAAGATTCCATCAGCGCGGCCTGGCCCGCTCGGCGAGCACGCGGTCGTAGTCGAGCACCGCCTGCAGCAGCACCTGGGCGCCCGCGGCGCATTGCTCCTTGGCGGTGAACTCGGCCTCGTTGTGGCTGATGCCACCGCGGCAGGGCACGAAGATCATGGCGCTTGGCGCCACCCGCGACACATGCGCCGCGTCGTGACCCGCGCCCGAGAACATTTCGCGCGCGGAGAAACCCGACAGCGCCGCCGCCCGGTGCACTGCAGCGACGCATTCAGGATCGAAGCGCACCGCCGGCTGGTGCCAGATTTTCTGGCTCGCCACGCCAAGCCCCAGCGGCCGGCAGATCGTATCGAGCGCCGCGTCGAGCTCCCGTTCCATCGCATCGAGTTCGCCATCGTCGGGATGGCGCAAGTCGATGCAGAAGAACACCTCGCCCGGCACCACGTTGGGCGAATTGGGCCGGTTCTCGATCAGGCCGACGCTTGCAACGCCCGGCGGGTGCGCGTGCCCGATCGCCTCGATGCGGTCGATCACGCGTGCAGCGCCAAGCAGCGCGTTCTTGCGCAGATGCATCGGCGTGGCGCCGGTGTGCGCGTCCTGTCCGGTCACGGTCACCTCGAACCAGCGGATCGCCTGCACGCCGGTGACGACGCCGATATCCCTGCCCTCGGCCTCCAGGATCGGACCCTGCTCGATATGCAACTCGAAAAAAGCCGAAAGCGGATGCGCGCCGCAGCGCTCAGGCCCGCGATAGCCGATTGCGTCGAGCGCCGCGCCGAAGGTCTCGCCGGCGCGGTCCTGTCGCGATACCGCCCAGTCGCGCTGGAACACGCCCGCGAACACGCCGGAGGCGACCATCGCGGGCGCAAAGCGCGACCCCTCCTCGTTGGTCCAGTTCACCACCTCGATCGGCGCGTAGGTCTCGTAGCCGGCCTCGTGCAGCGTTCGCAGCGCCTCCAGCGCGCCGAGGACACCGAGCGCGCCGTCGAACTTGCCGCCGGTCGGCTGGGTGTCGAGATGGCTGCCGATCGCGATCGGCGGCACATCCGCGCTGCCCTCGCGCCGCGCGAACATCACGCCCATGTCGTCGACGGTGACGCGGCAACCGAGCGCCTCGGCCCGCGCCTTGAACCAGTCCCGCACCTGGCGATCGAGGTCGGTGAGTGTCAGCCGGCAGATGCCGCCCTTGGCCGTCCCGCCAATGGCGGCGGTTTCCATCAGTTCGTCCCACAGCCGCCCGGCGTCGATCGCAAGGTTGCGCACCGGGGCCAAGCCCCGCTCAGCCGCGCATCGCGGCGCCGGGCCACAGCTTCGGCGCCACGCGCGCGTATTGCAGCGGCCTTGCCACTTCGCCGCCCAACGCCTGCGCGGCGTGCCAGCCCCAGTGCGGATCGTCGAGGATGGCGCGGGCGAGTGCGACCATGTCGGCCTTGCCTTCGGCCACCACCGCCTCGGCCTGCGCCGGGGTGACGATCAGCCCGACCACGCGCGTCGGGATACCGGCCTCGCGCTTGACCTTCTCGGCGATCGGCACGTTGTAGCCCGGCCCGGTCGGATTGCGAGTGTCCGCCGTGACGCCGCCCGAGGAGATATCGACGAAGTCGAGCCCGTCGGCCTTCAGCGCCTTGGAGAACGCCACGGCGTCGTCCGGCGTCAGCCCGTCGTCGCGCCAGTCGCTGCCGGTGATGCGGGCGCCGAGCGGCAGGCCGCGCGGCACCACCGCTCGCACCGCCTGCGCGGTCTCGCGCAGGAACCGCATGCGGTTCTCCAGCGAGCCGCCGTAATTGTCGGTGCGCTTGTTCGACACCGGGGAGAGGAACGAGTGCGACAGATAACCGTGGGCGTAATGTAGCTCGATCAGGTCGAAGCCGATGCGCACGGCGCGCTTGGCCGCGTTGACGAAGGCTTCGCGCACGCGGACAATGTCGTCGAGCGTCGCCTCGCGCGGGGTGTGCCAGGTGTCGCCGAACGGAATGGCGGAAGGCGCGATGGTCTGCCACGGGTCCGCGCCGGCTTTCAGCGGTCCGCCGCCCTCCCACGGCCGCTGCGCCGAGGCCTTGCGGCCGGCGTGCGCCAACTGGATGCCCATCTTGGCTGACCCGATGCGCTTGGCATGCGCGATGCACCGCGCCAGCGCCGCTTCATTGTCATCAGAATAAAGCCCGAGACAGCCATGGGTGATGCGGCCGGCGCGCTCCACATGGGTCGCCTCGATGATCGCGAGGCCCGCGCCGGAATGCGACAGCATGCCGATATGGCCGAGATGCCAATCGTTGGCCGTGCCGTCGTCGGCGCTGTACTGGCACATCGGCGAGACCACGATGCGGTTGGGGATTTCGAGATCGGCGAGGCGGATCGGCGAGAACAGGGAGGACATGAGTTTCCTTGGATGAGGCGGGAACGAAGGACCGAACGGATCATAGAGTGCGCGAGGCGCGCGGCAAGAACATCACATCGGAAGCCGCAGCACCGCCAGCGCCAGCGCCTGGGCCCGCGGCACCATGGTGTCGACCTCCATGAACTCGTCCGGCGAATGCGCCCGGCCGCCGACCGGCCCGACCGCGCAGATCGTCGGCGTGCCGGTCGCCGAAGCGAAGCCGGAATCGGCACAGCCACCGGTGAACAGCGCCGTCGGCTCGTTGCCGAGCTCCTTCAAGCCCGCCGCGTAGTGCTGATAGAGCGCCTTGCCGTCGCCGGTCTCGACCAGCGGCAGGAACTCGCCGGTGATCTCGAGCTTGGCCGAGGTGCCGGGCACATAGCTCGTCGCCATGATCGCCTCGACCTTCGCCATGGTCGCAGCGCGATCGGCCGGGGTGATGAAGCGCAAGTCGACCTCGCCGCGAGCCCAAGGCGCCACCGTATTGACGGTCTGGCCGCCCGACACCACCCCGACATTGAGCGTGATGCCCTTCGGTGGGTCTGATAGCGCATGCAGCGCCAGCGTCTTGTGCGCCAGTTCGTTGATCGCGCTGATGCCCATCTCGAAGTTCGCGCCGGAATGCGCCGCCTTGCCGGTGATGTCGAAGCGCATGAAGCAGCCGCCCTTGCGGCCGGTCACCACCGCGCCCGACGCGCGGCCCGGCTCGGAATTGAACACCGCGCGCGCCGCCCGCGCATGCTGCTCGATCACCTTGCGCGAAAATGGCGAGCCGATCTCCTCATCGCCGGTGAACAGCGCCTGCACCGTCGCCGGCGCGCCGCCGAATTTCTTCACCGCCGCCAGCACGAAGCAGTTCATCACCAGTCCGGCTTTCATGTCGGCGACACCAGGGCCATAGGCGCGGCCCTGCTCGATCTTGAACGGCCGGCGCGTCGGCTCGCCTTTGGGAAACACCGTATCGCGGTGGCCCATCAGCAGGATCGGCCGGTTCGATATCTGGCCGGACCCCTGCCCCACGGTCGCGCTGATGGCGTCGCCGAACGCACCGTCCGGCGTGACCTCGGTGTCGATGCCGTTCTCGCCGAGAAAGCGCAGGATGTGTGCGCCGACCGCGTCGACCCCCGGCTTGTCGTAGGAGCCGCTGTCGGTGTTCACCAGCGTCTCGAGCAGCGTCAGCATGGCCGGACGCTGGGTTGCCAGCCAATCGAGGATCTGCTGTTCGGTGCTGCCGGTTTGAGCTGCCATTCCAACCTCGATGTCATCGTCCGCGAAAGCGGGCGATCCAGTCTACTGGATGCCCCGCCTTAGCAGGGCATGACAAGTCGAGGTTTTTACTCCGCCGGCTGGCGGAAATCCTCCGGGCGGGGCGCGATCTCGGCCCAGCGCCTCGCCGCCGCGATGTCTTCGCGCATCCCGACGAGGAACTCCTGGTCGGTATAGTAGTGCTTCCAGCGGCCGCTCTCGTAGAGATCGACGAAATGCGCGCGGCGGCGCTCGGCGAGGTCGCGCCACTTGAGGGCGGCCTTGGCCATGGCGTGCGGATATTGCCGGTGCGTCATTGAAGAATCGCCAGCCGCCGCACAGGCGGTGAAAGAGATTTGCTTGCGCGTCCGGTGCGAGCAATGGCGTTTTGCTCAACGCACAGCCGCCGCACCGCTTGTTCACAGGCTTTTTCACAAACTTCGCCGCACGCAACGAGCCGTACCCATTCGCGAATCTGAAGATTCGATTCGCGGGCGTTTGGCAAAAGAAATGCACATCAAAAAGCATCGGCGCCGTGGAGGAAAATCCACGGCGCCGAGCATTGCGACGAAAGTCCCGCCGGAACGGCCTACGGCTTGATGGCTACAATTCCTTCGATCTCGACCGACATCTGGTGCGGCAGCGACCCCATGCCGACCGCCGAGCGGGCGTGCTTGCCGGCCTCGCCCAGCACCTCGACGAACAGGTCGGAGCAGCCGTTGATCACCTTGGGCTGGTCTTTGAAGTCCGGCACCGCGTTGACCATGCCGAGCAGCTTGACCACGAAGTCGACGCGGTCGAGCGAGCCGAGCGCCTGCCGCATCGCCGCGAGCAGACCGAGGCCGGTCAGCCTTGCGCGCCGGTAGGCCTCTTCCACCGACACCTCGGCGCCGACCTTGCCGGTGAGGATCGTGCCCTTCTCGTCGCGCGGCCCCTGCCCCGCCAGGTAGAGAATGTTGCCGGCGATGCGATACGGCAGGTAGTTCGCGACCGGCGTCATCACCTCCGGCAACACGATGCCGAGCTGTTTCAGGCGGGCTTCTGCACTCATGATGGTTTCCTCGTTGAAGTTTTGACGCCGCAGCGCCGCATCACAATCGGATGCGCAACAAGTTCGCCAGCTCGCCGATGATGCCGCGGCGGAACAGCAGCACGCAGACCACGAACACCACGCCCTGGATCACCGTCACCCATTGCCCGACCTGCGCCAGATAGTTCTGCATTGCGATGATGACGAAGGCGCCGACCACCGGCCCAAACACGGTGCCGAGCCCACCCACCAGCGCCATCAGCACCACCTCGCCCGACATCGGCCAGTTCACGTCCGTGAGCGAGGCGATCTGCAGCACGATTGCCTTGGTGCCGCCGGCAACGCCCGCGAGCGTCGCGGACAGCACGAACGCCATCAGCTTGTAGCGCTCGGTCTTGTAGCCGAGCGAGATCGCGCGCGCCTCGTTCTCGCGGATGGCTTTCAGCACCTCGCCGAACGGCGAGTTGATGATGCGGTAGATCAACAGGAAGCCGGCGAGGAAGATGACCAGCGTGGTGATGTACATGTTGGTCTGGTCGTTCAGGTTGACGAGACCAAACAGATATCCCCGCGGCACCGCCTGGATGCCGTCCTCGCCACCGGTGAACTTCGCCTGCAGCGCGAAGAAGAACATCATCTGCGCCAGCGCCAGCGTGATCATGGCGAAGTAAATGCCCTGGCGGCGGATCGCAAGCGAGCCGGCGACCAGCCCGAACAGCGCGGCGGTGGCGGCGCCGGTCAGGATCGCAAGCTCGGGCGGGAAGCCCCACACCTTGGCGGAATGCGCGGTGAGGTAGCTCGCCCAGCCGAAATACAGCGCATGGCCGAACGACAGCAAGCCGCCATAGCCGATCAGCAGGTTGAATGCGCAGGCAAACAGCGCAAAGCACAGCGCCTTCATCAGGAACACCGGATAGATGAACGCCGGCGCGACGATGAAGAACCCGACCATCAGCACGAACGCGATGACTTCGCTGCGCGAGGATTTCGCTTCGACGGACGGGAGTGCGATGTCAGCCATGGCTACCTCACGCCCGCCTTCCGAACAGGCCGGCCGGCCGCACCAGCAGCACGATCGCCATGATGACGAAGATCACGGTGTTGGAGGCCTCGGGGAAGAACACCTTGGTCAGACCCTCGATGACGCCGAGTCCGAATCCGGTGACGATCGCACCCATGATCGAGCCCATGCCGCCGATCACCACCACGGCGAACACCACGATGATCAGCTCGGCGCCCATCTGCGGGCTGACGTTGTAGATCGGCGCCGCCATCACGCCGGCGAGCGCGGCAAGTCCGACGCCGAAGCCGTAGGTCAGCGTGATCATGCGCGACACGTTGACGCCGAAGGCGCGCACCAGGGTCGGATTTTCGGTGGCGGCGCGCAGATAAGCGCCGAGCCGGGTGCGCTCGATGATGAACCAGGTGCCGAGGCACACGGTGAGCGACAGCACGATCACCCAGGCGCGATAGTTCGGCAGGAACATGAAGCCGAGATTCTGCCCGCCGGTCAGCTGCTCCGGCATCTGATACGGCTGGCCCGACGAACCGAACTGATTGCGGAACAGGCCCTCGACGATCAGCGCGATCCCGAACGTGAGCAGCAGGCCGTAGAGATGGTCGAGCTTGTAGAGCCATTGCAGGAACAGCCGCTCGATCAGCACGCCAAACGCGCCGACCACGATTGGCGCGATCACCAGGGCGACCCAGTAGTTCAGGCCGAAATAATGCAGCAGGAAGAACGCGACGAACGCGCCCATCATGTACTGCGCGCCGTGGCTGAAATTGATGATGTTGAGCATGCCGAAGATCACGGCAAGCCCAAGGCTGAGCAGCGCGTAGAACGAGCCGTTGATCAGCCCGAGCAAGAGCTGGCCGAACAGCGCCTGCGATGGGATGCCGAAGATTTCGAACACGCCTTCACCCGTCTGTCGCCCTCATCCCGCGACGCCCCGAACGGAGCGTCTCGAAGGATGGGGCGGGCCACCTCACCCTTCGAGATGCCGGCTTGCCGGCTCCCGAGAGTGAGGCGACCCGTTCCCGTCGCAGTTATCAGCCGCTCGCCAGCGGGCAGTTGCCGTCCTTGAGCGGACGGAAGGCTTCCGCCGCCGGGATGGTGGCCCGCAGGTGGTAGAAGTCGCCCGGATACTTCGACTCGGCCGGCTTCTTCACCTCGAGCAGATAGGCGTCGTGGACCTTGCGGCCGTCGGCGCGCACCGCGCCCTTGCCGAACAGCGGATCGTCGGTCGGCATCTTCTTCATTTCAGCGATGACAGCCTTGCCGTCAGACGCGCCCTTCGCGGCGACCACTGCCTTGAGGTAGTGCGTCACGCCGGCATAGACGCCGGCCTGCACCATGGTCGGGAACTTGCCGGCCGCGGCGCGCTCGGCCTGCCAGCGCTTGGTCCAGGCGCGGTTGGCGTCGTTGAGGTCCCAGTACCAGCTTTCCGTCAGCGTCAGGCCCTGGGCGGTGTTGAGCCCGAGCGCATTGACGTCGCTTGCGAACACCAGCAGGCCGGCGAACTTCTGCCCACCACGCACGATGCCGAACTCGGCGCCCTGCTTGATCGAATTGATGGTGTCGCCGCCGGCGTTGGCGAGGCCGATGATCTTGGCCTTGGACGCCTGCGCCTGAAGCAGGAACGACGAGAAGTCGTTGGTGTTGAGCGGGTGGCGCACCTTGTTGATCACCTTGCCGCCGCTGGCTTCGACCGCGGCGCCGGAGTCGCGCTCCAGCGCATGACCGAACGCATAGTCGGCGGTCAGGAAGAACCAGGTGTCGCCGCCGGTCTTCACCAGCGCCTTGGCGGTGCCGTTGGCGAGCATCCAGGTGTCATAGGTCCAGTGCACGGTGTTGGCGTTGCACTTACCGCCGGTCAGATCGGAAGCTGCCGCGCCGGAGACGATGAACGCCTTGTTCTTCACGCGCGCGATCTCGCTGACCGCCAGCGCCACGCCGGAGTTCGGCACGTCGACCACGACATCGACCTTCTCGACGTCGAACCACTGGTTCACCACGCTGGAGCCGACGTCAGCCTTGTTCTGATGGTCGGCGCTGAGCAGCTCGACCTTCACGTTCGGATTGGCCTTGGTGAAATCCGCGATCGCAAGCTTCGCGGCCGCGGTCGAGCCGGGCCCGCCGATGTCGGCGTAGAGGCTCGACATGTCGCTCATCACGCCGATCTTGACGGTGATCTGCTGGGCCTGCGCGGTTCCGCACATCAACGCGGCCGTCAACGCGGCCAAACCTACAAGACGTTTCATTTCCCACTCCTCTGGTTGTGCCTTGCGGCACGTTATTCAAACTCCGAGATAGTCGTGCAGCTTTTCCAGGTTTGCGTCCAGTTCCGAGTTCGCAAAGCTCTCGACCACACGGCCGTGCTCCATCACATAGTAGCGGTCGGCGACGGTCGAGGCGAACCGGAAATTCTGCTCGACCAGCAGGATCGTGAAGCCCTGCTGCTTTAACGTGCGGATGGTCTTGCCGATCTGCTGAATGATGACCGGCGCCAGCCCTTCGGTCGGCTCGTCGAGCAGCAGCAGTCGCGCGCCGGTGCGCAGGATGCGGCCAATCGCCAGCATCTGCTGCTCGCCGCCGGACAGCTTGGTTCCCTGGTTCGATCCCAGCCGTTCCTTCAGGTTGGGGAACAGTTCAAATATCTGATCGATCGACAGGCCGCCCGGCCGCACCACCGGCGGCAACAGGAGATTTTCCTCGACATTGAGGCTCGCGAAAATTCCACGCTCCTCCGGACAGAAGGCGATGCCGGCGCGCGCGATTTCGTTCGACAGGCGGCCGATCAGTTCGTCGCCGTCGAAGCGCACCGAGCCGGTGCGGCTGCCGACAATGCCCATGACCGATTTCAGCGTCGTGGTCTTGCCGGCGCCGTTGCGGCCCAGCAGCGTCACCACCTCGCCCGGGAACACGTTGAAGTTCACGCCGTGCAGGATGTGCGACTCGCCGTACCAGGCTTGCAGGTCCTTGACGGCGAGCAGCGGCGTGCGGGCGTCAAGCATGACCTGTTCCCATGTAGGCTTCCTTCACCTCGGGATTGTTCGACACCGTGTCGTAGTCGCCCTCGGCCAGCACGCGGCCGCGCGTCAGCACGGTGATGCGGTGGCAGAGATTTTCGACCACCGACAGATTATGCTCGACCATCAGCACGGTGCGGTCGGCCGCAACCGATTTGATCAGCGCCGAGATGCGGTCGATGTCTTCGTGACCCATGCCGGCCGTCGGCTCGTCCAGCAGCAGCATCTCCGGATCGAGCGCGAGCGTGGTGGCGATCTCCAGCGCGCGCTTGCGGCCATAGGGCAACTCGACCGCGGTCGATTGCGCGAATGCCGACAGCCCGACGTCGTCGACGAGTTTTCGTGCGCGATCGTTGAACGTGTCGAGCACGGCCTTGCTGCGCCAGAAATCGAACGACCCGCCGCGCTGGCGCTGCAGCGCGATGCGGACGTTCTCCAGCACGGTGAGATGGGGAAACACGGCCGAGATCTGGAACGAGCGAACCACGCCGAGCCGCGCCACATCGGCAGGCGCAAGCGCGGTTATGTCGCGGCCCTTGAAGACGATACGGCCGCGGGTGGGGCTGAGGAACTTGGTGAGCAGATTGAAGCAGGTGGTCTTGCCGGCGCCATTGGGGCCGATCAGAGCATGAATGGTCCCGCGCTCGACCCGCAGGTTGACCCCGTTCACCGCGACAAAGCCGGCAAATTCCTTCGTCAAATCCTCGGTTTCGAGGATGAACTCACTCATTACAACAGCCCCTCGCCTCGCCGCAATTTAGGGCGGGTTCGATGCGGCCGTCCATACCTCCAAAGGCTACCGAGGGTCTATCTGGGGCTTGGGAGACACAAAAAGCAGGCCGCCCGGATGGGGGGACCATCCGGGCGGACCATTCAGAACCGGCGCGAGGGGAAGGCGGGGGGCGTGCGCGCCGGTCCTTACTTGGGATTCTCAGTAGTAGTGGCAGACCCGTTCCTTGCCGACGTAGTAGCCGTAGGCGTCGTACTGGCGGACGAAGCGGCAGCGGCGGTAACCGTCGACATAGACCGGGGCGGCTTGCGCCTGGCTGGCGACCGCGGCGCCAATCATCGCGCCACCGATCAGTCCGACCGCGAGGCCGGTGCCCCAGCGCGGGCGGGCCTGGGCGTCGTTGGAGGGGATGGCCAGCGTGGTGGCCAGGGTCAGGGCGGTGAGGACTGCGGCAAACTTGATCTTGGTGGTCATGGCGGGCTCCCTTTGGATTTCGTGCAGGCCGTGATGGCCTTGATGCACGTTGGTCGCGGGGAGCCGGGGAAAGGTTCAAAGGGCGGTTCAAGGGATCGGTAAAAAATGTCGGGCCCAGCCCTGGCCAAACGCGAATAGCCGGCACGAGGCCGGCCGTTCCTCATTCTAAGTGGCTGAACTCAGCGCGCCGCTGTCGCCGGCCGAGGGGCGGTCGCGGTCCGCGGCTCCAGCGCCAGGATCGCCTGGTAGGCGTCCGCCAGGCCGGCGCCGTACTGGTCGTCCTTGCCACGGGGGCCGAGGTCCCGGGCGCTGATCTGCAGTATCCGCCGCACGTTGTCGGGCGAAAGGCCGGGCCTGCGCTCCAGGATCAGGGCCGCAATGCCGCTGACATGGGCGGCCGCGAACGAGGTGCCGGACGTGACCTGGTAGTTGGCCTCCGGCGCCGGCAGCAGGATGTCGACGCCCGGGGCAGCGATGGCGATATGGTTGCCGCGGTTTGACGCCGTGAACAGCTTATCCTCGGCATCGGTCGCGCTGACCGCGATCACATTGGGATCGGCCGCCGGATATTGCGCGGGCGATTTCGGCCCAAAATTGCCAGCGGCGGCGATCAGCACGATGCCCTTGCCGCGCGCCAA
Organism: Rhodoplanes serenus; assembly: GCA_945897515.1. Taxonomy (GTDB): domain Bacteria; phylum Pseudomonadota; class Alphaproteobacteria; order Rhizobiales; family Xanthobacteraceae; genus Z2-YC6860. The sequence goes on from CAMDFO010000024.1 coordinate 12,943, forward strand.
GGTCAGATGCCGCGCCATGGCCGGATCGGCCGGGCCGGCGAAGCTCATGTTGATGACGCGCGCGTTCTGCGCCACGGCGTATTCGAGGCTCTTGAGAATGGCGAAGCTGGTGCCCGACGCGGTGTTGCCGCTGGCGCCGAATGCGCGGATCGCCAGGATGCGCGCGGCCGGCGCGACCCCCATCAGCCGCGAGCGCGCGGCGATGGCGCCGGCGATTGCGGTGCCGTGGGTGTGCGGCTTTTCGGACGAGTCGAGCGCGTCGAAGGTGCCCGCGATCACGCCTGCAAGCTCGGGGTGGCCGGCGTCGATGCCGGAATCGATCACCGCAACCAGCACGTTGTCGCCGCGTGTGAGGCCATGCGCCTCCGAGAGCCGCAGCTTGGTCAGGGTGTATTGCGCCGGATCGCCGCCGGCCGACATCGCGCCGGACGAAGCGACAACCGGAGTGGCCGCAGGCGTTTGGGGGGGTGGCGGCGCGAATGTCGCGGCCGGCGATGACGCGGTGCCAGGCCGCGCCTGCACGAAGCTATAGAGATAGTTCGGCTGGCCGGCGCGCAGCGTCGCCTCGCCGCCGAGCCCGCGCAGCACGTCGCGCACCGGGCGGCCATCGGAGATGCGGCCGTGGAAATAGGTCGAGTTGGTGAGGCCGAAACTCACCGAGTCGATCCGCGCCAGCCGGTGGCGCGCGGCGAGCGCAGCAATCGCCTGAGGCGAATAATTGCCGGCGAATTCGAGCACCACCTCGTTGGGAACGAACCGCCGCTCGCTCGCGGGCGGAATGTTGATGTTGCCGCGCGGACGCTGTGGCGGCGGGCTGAAGCGTGCCGGCGGCGGAGGCGGCGGCTGGTTGGCGTTTGCGATCGCAGCGCCGATGATGACGCCGACCGCGGCGCCACCTACGACGCCGCCCCAGTTCGGACCGCGGTCGCGCGGCCCTGGGTATTGCGGGCCATGCGGGCGCGGCCCGGTTGGCGGCCGCACGGATGGTGAAGGCGGCGTATAGCGCGGCCCAGTACCGAAGCCGCTGCCCTTGCGCTGCGCCGAAGCCTCGGACGCCATGCCAAAGGCGAGCGCAGCCGTGGCGGCCACGAGCAGCAGCGGACGAAGCAGTTTCGACTGTGGTTTTTGCAGGCGCATGGCGTCGTCTCCGGCCAAAACGCAACGTCAGTGTTCGCCGTCAGGCAGACCGAATTAAGGCGGCGCCATCGGACGCCGCCTTAAGAGCAACTTCATCAGGGCTGGGCGGCCGGCACCGTGAAGCCGACGACCTTCTTGTCCTGCGCCATCCGCTTCACGACCTCGCCGAGTTCAGCCTGCGAAATCGCGGTCTCGGCGACCCGGAGGTGGAACAGCCCGGTGCCGGTGGCGGGACCGCCGACGATGACGGCCTTGTTGTCCTGGAGGAAGCTGGTGATCTCGCCCGCGGTCGCGCCCGGATTGAAGCGGATCAGCACGAACGAGCCGGTGGCCACCGGAGCCGAGCGATCGGCGGAGGCAAGCTTGGTCTCGCCTCGCTCCTGCATCACGAACCCGGCCAGCAGACCGGCCTGCAGCACGATGGCGAAGGCCGCTGCGGTCGCGCCATAGGCCAGCGTGCGCGGCTGGAAGCTTGCAACGAACCCGGCCAGCCAGGCGCTGAGATTGAACGACACCTTGGGCGTACGCACCGGCTCGGCGTCGATCTTGGCGAACAGGTCCTTCATGGCGCGCGACGAGGGCGCACCGAGCGATTCATTGACGCGGATCGCCTCGCCCAGCTCTTCGCGAACCATCTCGTAGCGGCTGGCGAGTTCGTTGTCGTTTGCGAGCGCCTGCTCGACGCGGGCGGCGTCGCGGCGGCTCAGCGTGCCTGCGGCATGCCACGGCAGGAGGAGCTCGATGTCCTCGTGATCTTCTTTGCGCTGCGTGTTCATGGCCAACCTCTTTCAATTCCCTGAGCTTTCAACAGCTCCGACAGTTTTTTACGCGCGTAGAACATTCGCGTCTTAACGGTCGCCTCCGGGATCCCAACGATGGCGGCCACTTCTTCGACCGACTTCTCGTGGTAGTAGACGAGATCGATGATCTCCCGGTGTTCTGCCGAAAGTGAACTCATGCACTCCCGCAAGAGTTCGCCCTTCTCCTTCTTCTGCAGCGCGACCTCGGGGTTATCCGAAGCATCCTCGATCGCTTCTGCCGTCTCTTCGTCCAGCTCCTGCTCCGGCTTGCGCCGAAGCGCCGACAGAGCCTTGAACCGCGCGATTGCCAGCAGCCAAGTGGAGACTGCCGCCCGCCCCTCGAACTTCCCGGCTTGACGCCAGACGTCGAGGAACACCTCGCTGATCAAATCCTCCGCCGTTGACTCGTTCCGGACCAGGCGAAGGACGAACCGGTAGACCCGTACATGGTGCCGTGCGAAAAGCACCTGCATGGCGAGCCGGTCGCCGCCTGCGATCCGTGCGATCAGAACCTCGTCTGATGTGGCTTGGTTCGCGTTCAACGTCTGGCTCGTACAGGTTAGTCGTGGAAGGGGAGATTCAGGTTCAATACGATGCAATTTCCAACTAAACCCCTTGATCCGCAAGCAAAAATAGTCGCCTACCCCCTCAGGAATGGGTAGCATTAACCAACTATGACCACGCCCGTCCTGACCCTTTCCGGCCTCAACGGCCTCCCCTCCCAAGCCTTTGTCGCAGCGCTGGCCGAAGTGTTCGAACATGCGCCCTGGGTGGCGCAGGCCGTGGTCTCCGGCCGGCCCTATCCCACGGTCGCCACGCTACATGACGCCATGATGCAGGCGGTTCGCCAGGCGCCCGCCACGCAACAGCTCGGCTTCATCGGTGGCCATCCGGAGCTGGGATCGCGGGTCGCCCGCGTCGATCTGACCCACGATTCCAAGGCCGAGCAGGGCAGCCTCGGGCTCGACCGGCTGAGCGCAGACGAGTTCGACCGCTTCATGCGGGTCAACCGGGCCTACCGGGAGAAGTTCGGATTTCCCTTTATCGTCTGCGTGCGCCGGCACACCCGCGATTCCATTCTCGGCCAGTTCGAGCGGCGGCTTTCCAATGACGCCGCGGCCGAACGCACCCGCGCGCTGGACGAGATCGGGCTGATCACGCGGCTGCGCCTCAACGCCAAGGTCGAAGGACCCGGCAAGCCTGCGACCGACGGCCGGCTCTCGACCCATGTGCTCGACGTTACCGCCGGCCGCCCGGCCCCAGGCGTCAAGATCGCGCTCTACGAGATCGGCGCCAGCGCCCGCGGGCTGCTGGTCGAAGCGGTCACCAATTCCGACGGCCGCACCGACGCCCCGTTGATCGCCGGCGAACCGCTGCGGATCGGCAGCTACGAGCTGCAGTTTCACATCGGCGACTATTTCGGGCGCCGGGACGCACCCGGCCTCCCCTTCCTCGACATCGTGCCGATCCGCTTTTCCATCGCCGAGCCCGAGGGGCACTATCATGTGCCGTTGCTCGCGACGCCGTGGAGCTATACGACTTACCGAGGCAGTTGATTTCAATCTCAAGCATAGGGACGGAAAACGTGATCGATCTCTACACCTGGACGACGCCCAACGGCCGCAAGGTTTCCATCGCGCTCGAGGAGATGGGCCTGCCCTACACCGTGCATTCCGTCGACATCGGCAAGGACGAGCAGTTCAAGCCGGAATTCCTGAAGATCAGCCCGAACAACCGTATCCCCGCGATCGTCGATCGCGACAACGGCCTGTCGCTGATGGAGTCCGGCGCGATCCTGACCTATCTCGGCGACAAGACCGGCAAGCTGCTGCCGAAGTCCGGCGAAAAGCGATGGAAGACCATCGAGTGGCTGAACTGGCAGATGGGCGGCCCGGGCCCGATGCTCGGCCAAGTCCATCACTTCGTGAAATACAATCCCGGCAAGGCGCCTTATGCCGAGGAGCGGTATCTCAAGGAGGCACACCGGCTCTACGGCGTGCTCGACAAGCGCCTCGCCGATCGCGAATACGTCGCCGACGATTACTCGATCGCCGATATCGCGATCTGGCCGTGGATCAGCCGCTACGAGTGGCAGACCATCGACATGAAGCAGTATCCGAACGTGCTGCGCTGGTATACGACCATCGCCAAGAAGCCGGCGACTCAGAAGGGCTACAAGGTACCGAAGGACGTGGGCGAAGTGCCGATACCCGCGTAAAGACTTCCGGCCGCGACACTCCGACACCCGTCGGTCGATCGCAGCCTCACACGGTGGACGACCCATGACACGAAAAGCCATCAAGATCGTCCACGAGGGCAAGTACGCCGCCGAAATCTCCGTCGATCTGGTCGAAGATTCCGGCGGCTGGTCGCCCTATCTGTCGCTTGCCGACAAGAACAAGCTCGACGTGGTTCGCACGGCGTTGCGGGCGGGCGACATCGCGGCCGCCGCCAAGCACGGATTGGTGTTCGAGCTGCTGCCGGTGTCGGCTCCCGTCACGCCGCATCCGCCGGCCGCACCCGGCGCGTGATTTCGGCGCCTTTCTCCCGCTGGATCACCGCAATGTCGTACTGGCTCTGCAGATCGAGCCAGAACTGCGCGCTGTTGCCGAAATACCGTCCGAGCCGCACCGCTGTATCTGCGGTGATCGACCGCCGGGCGTTGAGAATGTCTGTGATACGGCCGGACGGCACGCCGAGGTCGAGCGCAAGGCGATTAGCGCTAAGCGAACGCGCGGTCAGTTCGCGCTTCAGCAGTCGGCCCGGATGGACGGCAGGAGGCATGGCTCTTCATCCCTTGTGGTAATCCACGATCTCGACCTCGTACGCATCGCCTTTGCGAAACTCGAAGCAGACACGCCACGGACCGTTGACGGTCATCGCCCACTGGCTTTTGCGATCGCCCTTGAGCTTGTGCAGTCCGATGCTCTTGAGCGGGCTGAGGTCGTGCAACGACTTCGCGACGTTCAGAGCGAGCAGCAAATCCGTGGCAGCCTCGACGTCCAGTCCGCGAAACTGGTTCGGCCGCTCCCCCTCCCAGATCTTGCGGGTTGCGGAATTCCGCCACGACCGGATCATGGCAAAAACGTACTACGGAAAACGGTTAAATGCAAGATTTGACCCGCGCCGAACTTATTGTGGCACTGCCCCCGACCTCTTGCTGACCCGAGCCCGGCGGTGACAGACTGCGCGTGCGAGGGAACACATGCCGGCATTCATCTGCAACACCTGCGGGACACAACACGCGCCGACCGAGAAACCGCCGGCGAGTTGCGTCATCTGCGACGATGAGCGGCAATACGTCCCGGTCGGCGGCCAGACCTGGACCACGCACGACGCCCTAGCGCGGCGGACGTTCAACGCCTGGCGCGAGCTCGAGCCGGGCCTGCTCTCGATCGTGACGTTCCCGGCGTTCGGCATCGGCCAGCGCGCCCAGCTTCTGCGCACGCCGCACGGCAACTACCTGTGGGACTGCATCTCGCTCTGCGACGCCGCCACCGTCGAACTGATAAAGGCAATGGGCGGCATCAAGGGCATCGCGATCTCGCACCCGCATTATTACACCTGCCTGGTCGAGTGGAGCCAGGCGTTCGGCGGCGTGCCGGTGCATCTGCACGAGGCCGACAAGCAGTGGGTGCTGCGTCCCGACCCTTGCGTGCAGTTCTGGAGCGGCGACACCAAAGAGCTGGCGCCGGGCCTCACATTGATCTGCGCCGGCGGCCACTATCCCGGCGGCACGGTGTTGCATTGGGCTGACGGCGCCGGCGGCAAGGGCGCGCTGCTGTCGGGCGACATCGTGCAGGTGGTGCAGGACAACAAGTCGGTGAGCTTCATGTGGAGCTTCCCGAACTTCGTGCCGCTGTCGGGCCCGCGCGTCGAAGGCGTGGTCAAATCGCTCAAACCTTACGCGTTCGACCGGGTGCACGGCGCGTTCAACGACCGCACCATCTGGCAGGACGGCAAGGGCGTGGTCGAGCGTTCCGCCGCGCGCTATCTCGAGATCATCCGCGGCGACGGCAGCTACGAGCTGCGCTGACGCTTAGCGCAGCGCCTTGAGCGCGCCTTCGACCGCCGTATCGAAAAACGCCTCGGTGTAGCCCGCCTGGTCGGTGGCGGCGGCGATCTTGTGCGCCGGGGCAAACGCGGCGAGGAACTCGTGGGTGTGCCAGTGCCCGATCGGCGGCAGCAGCGGCAATCCGGGAATCCGCGGCTCCGGATACATCGTGACGTAGAAATACGGCTCGTCGCAATATTCGTCGCCGGGCGAGAAGCCGAGCCCGATGCCGCGGTCGCGGCCGAGCTCGACCACCGAGTCCAGGTCGAAATGATGCGGCCAGCAACGCACCGGCGCAGGCTTGAGCCGCAGCGGCGTGAGCTTGCGGCCGATGCGGCCCAGCATGGCATGGGCGTCGGCGTACCACATTGGCAGCGCGGCGAACTGGTCGTGCAGTTCGTCGAGCGAATAGCGCGCGCCAAGCCCCAGCACGTGATCGGGCATGTCGTAGGGCACCGGCGCATCGAGCGCCGCGGGATCGAGGCCCCGTCCCGCCAGTTGCTCGCCGAGCCAGGTTCGCACCTCCGGATCGGCACGGCCGTCGAGCGCCAGCATCTGCGGCGCCGACCCCAGCACCACGAGCGTCAGGTCGGCGAGCCGCAAGCCGACCCGCACGCCGCCGTGCAACGGATGCGTGGTCAATCCGCCGAAACGATCGTCCCAGGCGAGGCTGGTATGGCCGTCGTGCGGCTGCGCCGGGACGTGGGCGCGCGCCGCGCGCGCTAGCCATTGCGCGGCGTAGTGCGCCTGCACGCGCGCGGCGTGGAAGGAGCGGAAGTTGACGGTGGCGAGCGGGCGCCAGTCGGGATTGCTCATGATCGGCGTTCTTAGCCGCCCTTGAAGCGCTTCGCCAGCGCGTCGGCGTGCTTGGCGAGCAGCCCGAGGTCGGCGCCGACGGCGACGAACGTATAACCCCATTCGAGGAATCGCTTGGCCTCTTCCTCGTTGGCCGTGAGGATGCCGGCTGCCTTGCCGACCTTCTTCAGCCGCGTCACCGCGTCTTTCAGTGCATCCTGCACTTCGGGATGGCCCCAGTTGCCGATATGCCCGAACGACGCCGACAGATCGTTGGGTCCGATGAACACGCCGTCGATGCCGTCGACCGAAGCGATGTCCTCAATCTGCTTGAGCGCCTCGCGGGTCTCGACCTGCACCAGCAGGCAGATCTCGCTGCTGGCATTCTTGAGATAGTTGGTCACGCGCCCGTAACGGCTGGCGCGGCCCGAACCGGTGATGCCGCGGATGCCCTTCGGCGGATAGCGCGTCGCTTCGACCGCGCGCTGGGCCTCGTCCGGATTCTGCACGAACGGAATAAGCAAAGTCTGCGCGCCGATATCGAGATAGCGCTTGATCAGAACGATGTCGTTCCACGCCGGCCGTACGACGCACGACGCGGTGCCGGCCTGCGCCGCCTGCAGATGCGCCAGGATGTCCGGCACTTCGTTGGGCGAATGCTCGGTGTCGAGCAGCAGCCAGTCGAAGCCGGAGTGCGACACGATCTCGGTGGTGATATTGCTGCACAGGCTGCACCACAGGCCGATCTGCACCTGGCCGTTGGCGATGGCGTGCTTGAACGCGTTACGCGGCATGTCCATGAACGTTCCTGACCCATTCTCCACTGTCATCGTCCGCGAAGGCGGACGATCCAGTATTTTGCGAAAGGCTGGATGCCCCGCCTTCGCGGGGCATGACAACCGAGCTACACGAACTGCACCGATATCCCGCCGAGCGGGCCGAAATCTCCGTGCAGCGTATCGCCCTTCTTGGCGAATACCACGCGCGTAAACGAACCCGCCAGGATGACATGCCCCGGCTCGAAGGTGATGCCGCTCTCGCCGAGCTTGTTGGCCAGCCACGCCACGCCCAGCGCCGGATGACCGAGCACGCCGGCGGCGAGCCCCGTCTCTTCGATCTCGGCGTTGACGTACATGATGCCGCCGACCCAGCGCAGGTCGACGTCCATCGGACCGACCGGACGGCCGCCCATCACGATGCCCGCGGCCGCGCCGTTGTCGGACACGGTGTCGAAAATCTTGCGCGGGTCCTGGATGCGCGCATCCACGATCTCCAGCGCCGGCACCACGTATTCGGTGGCGCGCAGCACGTCGGTCAGCGTCACGCCCGGACCTTTGAGCGCCTTGCCCATCACGAACGCCAGCTCGACCTCGACCCGCGGCCGGCAATAGTCGGCGTGCGCCACCTTGGCGCCGTCCGCCACCAGCATGTCGTCGAACAGGTAGCCGTAGTCCGGCTCGTCGATCTGCGAGGAGCGCTGCATCGCCTTCGAGGTCAGCCCGACCTTGTAGCCGATCAGCTTGCGCCCTGCGGCCATCCTGCGCTTGGCGCACTCGGTCGAGATCGCATAGGCGTCGCCGATGTCGATGCCCGGAAACGTGGTCGAAATCTGCACCGCCTGTTTGCGGTTCTTGGCCGCCTCCATCAGGATATCGGCGGCCTTGTTGCGATCGGCATCGGACAGCATCGGCTCATTCCCTCCCGTTTACAGGGTTGATCCTGTACCGCCTCCGGTCTGAAATTCCAATGGCTGCAATGCGCGGCGACCCTCAATAGTGCGGCGGCGGCGGCTCCGGTTCGGCAGACCCGGCCGCCATCTCCTGCACCTGATCGCCGACGCGTTCGATCTGCCGGTTCAGGCTCTCGATTTCCTTCCACTGGGCCGTGATGGTGCTGTTGAGATCCTCGATCGCCCGGTCCTGGTGGGCAACGCGCATTTCCAGCGCGTCGATCCGTGTGAGGAGGCTTTCGAGTGCGGTCATGGGTTTACCTGCTGCTTGCCGCGCGGCGTACCCGGCTTACGCGCGGCCCTGCCGTTTGTTATCGTTCCCCATAATCATAATCAAATGGGGGAGGTTACGATGAAACGCCTGTCTGTCTTTGCTGCAGGATTGCTGCTGACCGGTCTGGCTGCATTCCCACTCGCACAACAGGCCTCCGGCCAGTCCGGCGAGGGATGGGTCAGCCTGTTCGACGGCAAGACCATGGACGGCTGGTCCCCGGTCGGCGAAACCAATTGGCGTGTCGAGGACGGCGCTATCGTCGCCGACAAGCGGACCAGCAAGGGCGCCGCCCACCTCCTCTCCAAGAATTCTTACAAGGACTTCATGCTGCACATCGAGTTCTGGGCGAGCGACGACGCCAACAGCGGCATCTTCATGCGTTGCGCCGACCCGAAGAACATCGGCGACCGGACCTGCTACGAGGCGAACATCTTCGATACGCGTCCGGACCCGACCTACGGCACCGGCGGCATCGTCCATTTCGCCGAGGTGAACCCGATGCCGAAGGCTGGCGGCAAGTGGAACACCTTCGAGATCACCGCCAAGGGACGGCTCATCACGGTGAAGATGAACGGCCAAAAGACCTCGGAGCTTCACAACGGCCTGTTCGTCGAGGGGCCGTTCACCCTGCAACACGGCGCGGGCGTCATCAAGTTCCGCAAGGTGGCGATCAAGCCGCTCTAACTGTTCGATGCTGAATCCGGTGCGTCCGCCGCGCGGGCGCACCGGCTTACGCACGGCAGCGCCATTTGCTATCGTTCCCCTGCAATCAACAAACATAAATCAAACGGGGAGGTCGCAATGAAACGCTTGTCCGCCTTTGCTGTTGGACTGCTTCTGATTGGTCTGGCCGCGTTCCCACTCACGCAAACCGCATCCGGCCAGGCCGGCGACGGCTGGATCACGCTGGTCGACGGCACCAAGATGGGCGACTGGGATCGCGTCGGCGAGGCCAACTGGAGAATGGAAGACGGCGCCCTCGTTGCCGACAAGATGACCGGCAAGGGCACGGCTCACCTGGTCAGCAAGAACTCCTACAAGGATTTCCAGATCAGGGCCGAGTTCTGGTCCAGCGACGACGCCAACAGCGGCATCTTCATCCGCTGCTCCGATCCGAAGCGGATCAGCGCCACGAACTCCTACGAGGTGAACATCTTCGACACCCGCAAGGACCCGAGCTACGGCACCGGCGCCGTCGTCAATTTCGCCGAGGTCAACCCGATGCCCAAGGCCGGCGGCAAGTGGAACACCATGGAGATCACCGCCAAGGGACGGCAGATCACGGTGATGCTGAACGGACAGAAGACCGTGGACTTCCGGAACGGCCTGTTCGCCGAAGGGCCGTTCACGCTTCAGTACGGCAGCGGCGTCATCAAATGGCGCAAGGTGCAGATCAAGCCGCTGTAGTCCGCGGCACGAACTGAAATCGCCCCCTCTCTTCGCGAGAGAGGGGGCGCTGGTACTCCGATCGAAGAGCCGGTGCGGCGTTACCGGTTGCTGAGCGGGATTGGTGCCGTCGCGAAGGTGGTTGGAATTGGCTGAGGCGATCTCCAGCTTCATGAAGTTATCCGATCATGCGGCGAGGTCAATGGGTTGATCGGATGGCTTGTCGGCGAGGGTCTTCCAGCCATCGACTTTGCGCATCGTGATCTGCCCTGAGGCCAGCAGCGCCCAGAACAACATGGCGGCGGTCTCTGCGCTTGGCAGCACGGTCTGGGTCTTGATCCTGCGCTTGAACTCCTCTTGCAGCCGCTCGATGGCGTTGGTGGTGCGGATCGAGCGCCACTGGTCGGGCGGGAACCGCGCGAAGGTGAACAGCCGGTCGCCGGCTTCTTCGAGGCTGTCGGCGACGGCGCGATGCTTGAGCCGCCACTTGCGGATGAACGCCTTTCTTCGTGTCTCGATTTCCGCCGTCGTCGCGGCGTAGATCATGTCTGTATAATCGGCGGAGATTTCCTCGTGCAGTCGCTCGGGCGCGTGCGCCAGCAGGTTGCGGTGCTTGTGCACCGTGCAGCGCTGCACCGGAACGTTCGTCCACAACGCGGCCAGCGCAGCGTCGAGGCCTTTGCCGCCATCGACCATCACGAGATCTGGAGTTTGCATGCCGCGTTTGACGAGATCGTCAAGCAGCGTCCGCCACGCCTCCGCGCTTTCACCGCCCATGTTCTTCACTGCCAGCAACACTTTCTGGCCGTCCTCGCGCACCCCCAAAGCCACCAGAAGCGAGATCGAGGTGGCCTTTTTGTCGAGCCGCACGCGCACCACCGTGCCGTCGAGGATGAGCCGTACGATCCTGTCGTCCTTCAGCGCGCGGGCGTTCCACGCCTCCCAGTCGCTTTTCACCTTACGCCACGTGCGGCTGACCACGTCCTTGCCGACGGCGCCAGCGAACACCGCGTGCAACGCGCGGCGCACGCGACGGGTGTTGGTTCCCGCCAGATACGCCCCCGCGATCAGCGCGTCCGCAGCCTTCGTGCGCCGCTGATACGCGCGCAAGCCCTTGCTCTTCCATTCGCCCGTCTTGCCGTCCGCGCCGGCCAGACGGGCGCGCGGCACGTCGATCTCCGTCTTGCCGAACGTGCCCGTCAGCGTGCGTTTGCGGTGACCGTGGCGGTGACCGACGACGCCAGGCTCGTTGTCGCCCTCGTCCGGCTTGCGCCTCCCGTAGCGCGGACGGGACAAGGCTCCGTCCAGTTCCTCTTCGAGCATCGTCTCAATGAACCCGCGAACCCGGCCGCGAACGCCATCCTCAATGGCGTCAAACCAATTGTCGAAAAGCTTCGCATCACCTGCAACGTCGGCCGGCTTCGTGGTATCTTTGTTCATGGCGTGGTCTCCAGTCTGGCGCTTCAACGCCAGAATCAATTGGGTTGGACAACCCGGAGACTACGCCAACCTAATTCCAACCACTCCCGCGACGGCACCGCGGGATTTTGCCTGCCATGCAATCGTCGAGGAACTGGCGCCACTCTTCGTATTCGTGGTCGAAGCCTCGATCGAGCGAGATCTGAAAGCATTGCGGCCAGGTTGGCTGGCCCTGCATCGACGGCGGCGACGCATTTTGCGTCGCGCGGACTTCCTTCTTGTCTTTGGACTTGGCGGCAAGACCCGGAGAAGCGAGCAACGCGGACAGCAGAACGCTGGCAGCGATCGTAACGACGCGCATGGATTCCTCTTTCAATTGCGGTGGAACATCACCCATAGCCCCGCGACAATTTGTCCATTTCTAGGAATATCCGTCAATAGGCCGGAGCATCCGCTGTTGAAAAATTGGATATTTCTCCCCTGAGGCGCACCGCTACAGGATAAAAATCATATTTTCGTGATCGCTTATCCCCGTCTGCTCCGGCGGCCTTATCATGCCCGCAGCCTGGCTCGGAGGGCGTCGTCGATCGCGGCGTTCGGAGCAAGGTGCGGCGTCCGACAACGACGCCGCGATGGAGCGCCGGGAGGCGCAGGGGCCTTGCGCAAAAGGCCCCGCGCGCCTCGGGACCCCCACCCCCCTCTCTTGGGTCCCGGAAGCTCGGTGCGCGGCGGACCGCAACGCACGGTCTGCCAGGTGGGTCCCTCGCAAGGACCTGCCACGTGGGGCCTCGCAAGCCCCTGGCGCCATCGCAAGTCGGGTTTACCCGACTTGCGCACGTATTATGCCGATCTCGGGTAAACCCGAGATCGGATGCGCTCCATTCCCTCATGGGGAACAAGGAAAAACGGGAAAGACGCACCCGGCGTCTCTAACAATACGGGCGATGGCGCTTGTCCGCGGGGCTGTTTAGAAAGAAAACATGAGCTTCGACACCATCATCCGCGGCGGCACCGTCGCGACCGCGTCCGACACCTTCCAATGCGACGTCGGCATCGCCGGCGGCCGGATCGCAGCGCTGGGCGCCGATCTTGGGACAGCGAAGGACGTCGTGGATGCACGCGGCAAGCTGGTGCTGCCCGGCGGCATCGACAGCCATGTGCATTTGTCGCAGCCCTCCGGACCCGGCATCGTCATGGCCGACGACTTCGCCTCCGGCACCCAGGCGGCGGCGTTCGGCGGCAACACCATGGTGCTGCCGTTTGCCATGCAGCAGAAGGGCCAATCCTTACGCGAGGTGGTGAAGCAGTATCACGCCAAGGCCGACGGCCAGTGCTACGTCGACGTCTCGTTCCATCTCATCATCACGGACACCACCGAGAGCGTGCTCGGCCAGGAGCTCCCTGCCCTGGTCAACGACGGCTACACCTCGTTCAAGGTGTTCATGACCTACGAGGGAATGGCGCTCTCCGACATCGAGATGCTGAATGTCATGGCGGTGGCGCGCGAGACCGGCGCGCTGGTGATGGTGCACGCCGAGAACTACGACGCCATCCGGTTCCTCACCGACCGCCTGGAGCGCGCCGGCAAGACCGCGCCGCACTTCCACGGCACGTCGCGGCCGATCGCGGTCGAGCGCGAGGCGACGCACCGCGCGATCGCGCTGTCGGAGATCGTCGACGTGCCGATCATGATCGTGCACGTGTCGAACCGCGAGGCGATGGAGGAAATCCGCCGCGCCCAGCAGCGCGGCCTGAAAATCTACGGCGAGACCTGTCCGCAATATCTGGTGCTGACCGCGGGTGACATGGAAGGCCTCAACATGGAGGGTGCGAAATACGTCTGCTCTCCGCCGCCGCGCGACCACGCAAGCCAGGTCGCCTGCTGGGAAGGCATGCAGCAGGGCGTGTTCTCGCTGTTCTCCTCCGACCATTGCCCGTTCCGCTATGACGACCCGCAAGGCAAGCTCACGCCGAAGGGCCGGACCTCGTTCCGCTGGGTGCCGAACGGCATTCCCGGCGTCGAGACCCGGCTGCCGATTTTGTTTTCGGAAGGGGTCGGCAAGGGCCGCATTTCGCTGAACGAGTTCGTTGCGCTCACCGCGACCAATCACGCCAAGACTTACGGGCTCTATCCGAAAAAAGGCACGATCGCCGTCGGCTCCGATGCCGACATTGCAATCTGGGACCCCGAGCGCGAGGTGACCATTTCGCAGTCGCTGATGCACGGCGGCGCCGACTACACGCCGTATGAAGGCATCGCGGTGAAGGGCTGGCCGGTTTCGACCATGGTGCGCGGAATCTTCGTGGTGCGCGACGGCGAATTGGTCGGCAAGGTGGGCGCCGGCACGTATGTGGCGCGCGAAAGGTCGCCGCTGGCGAAGCCGATTGCAAAGAGCGCGTGGGAATGAATCACGGTCTCACAACACACACCGCCGTCATGGCCGGGCTTGTCCCGGCTATCCACGTCTTCGGTTGCGGGCAAGACGTGGATGGGGAGAGAGCCAGCCCATGACCGACGCATTTTCCGAACTCAATCCGCCGCCTCGCCTGCTGATGGGTCCTGGCCCGGTCGGCGTCGATCCTCGCGTGCTGCGCGCCATGTCGATGCCGATGCTCGGCCAGTTCGATCCCGCGTTCACCGCCTACATGAACGACACGATGGAGCTGCTGCGGCAGATCTATCGCACCAAGAACCAATGGTCGCTGGTGGTCGACGGCACCGCACGCGCGGGCATCGAGGCTATCCTGGTTTCGCTGATCGCACCGGGCGACAAGGTGCTGGTGCCGATCTTCGGACGCTTCGGTCATCTGCTCGCCGAGATCGCGTCGCGCTGCGGCGGCAATGTCACGACCATCGAGCGCGAATGGGGCACCGTGTTCACCCCCGACGAGATCGAGGACGCGATCAAGCAGCACCGGCCGCGCATCGTCGCGCTGGTGCATGGCGATACTTCGACTACGATGGCGCAGCCGCTCGCCGAGATCGGCCCGATGTGCCGTGCGCGGGACATCATCCTTTACAGCGACGCCACCGCGACGATCGGCGGCATGCCGGTCGAGGTCGACGCCTGGCAGCTCGACGCGGTGTCCGGCGGATTGCAGAAGTGCCTGTCGGGACCGCCGGGCTCGGCGCCGATCACATTCAACGAGCGCGTCGCAACCATCGCCAAACATCGCAAGCATCTCGAGGCCGGCATCAAGCCGCCGGGCTTCGTCGACGGCAACGGCCCGCGCGTGCAGTCGAACTATTTCGATCTCGCCATGCTGATGGACTATTGGAGCGAGCTTCGGCTCAACCATCACACCGAGGCGACCTCGATGCTCTACGCCACCCGCGAGGCGGTGCGCATCGCACTTCAGGAGGGACTGGACGCGCGCTTCGCCCGGCATCGCCTCGCCAGCGATGCCATCACCGCGGGCTTCCGGTCGATGGGGCTCGAACTGTTCGGCGACCAAAGCAACAAGATGCCGAACGTCACCGGCGTCGTGGTGCCGAGGGGCGTCAAGCCCGATGGCGTCCGCAAGATGATGCTCGACGATTTCGGCATCGAGATCGGTACCTCGTTCGGGCCGCTGCACGGTAAGATCTGGCGGGTCGGCACCATGGGCTACGTCTGTCGCAAGGAGAACGTGCTGATCTGCCTGGGCGCGCTGGAGGCCTGCCTGCGCCGCTTCGGGTTCAAGCCGCCGGCCGGCGCCGGGGTCGATGCGGCGCTCGCCGTCTATGGCAAAGCCCGCTGATCTGCCTCATTCCGGCCAGGGATCGCGCCAACAATTCCGCAATTGCGCCAAGCTCCGGTCATGAGCGGCAGCGCCAATGCGTCCGTCCCAGAACGGGAGGACGCCATGACGTTTCGTTCCTTGCGTATCGCCGCGCTGCCCGCGGCAGCCGCCTTTGGCATCGCGCTGCCCGCGGCGCCGGCCGTCGCGCAATCCACCGACGCCCCGCTCAAGCTCCAGTCGTTCATGAAAAAGCCGATCGCCAGCGGCACAGCGACCCGCGCCGTGAAGCAGCGCGATGGCAGCTACCGGCAGGTTTCGCTGGCACGGCGGTCGAAGCCCGCAGCGCCCGCCGCCATCGCCAGCCCCGCGGTCATGACGCCCGATGCGGCGGAAGCCTTCGCCTCGCACGCCGCTTCGCTGGTGCGGGTGGTGTCGCCCGGCGAGTTGAACGAGATCGATCTCGCCGCCGACGCCACACCGGTTTCGACCACCGCGATTGAGGTCGTCGCAGCGCCCGCCGTGCAAACGGTTCAGGCCGACGAGTTCAACGCCATCGACCGGACCGCCGATGCACCGCGTGCGGTTTCGCTCGACGAATTGAACCGGACATTCGCCGCACCGGTCGTGAGCGAACCGGACAAGACCGACGAGTCATCGTCCTGGCTGCAGCGCATGCTGATCATGGTGGGCGGCGCGTTCGCCGCGGCGTCGGCCGCGGTGCGGTTCCTGGTCGGCTGACCGGCGCGTCAGCGCGTCAGCCGCTCCAGTTCAGGAAACGGCACGTAGACGGCCTCCTTGCACAGCTCGCGGCCCTGGTCGACGATCCGCTCCAGCTTGCCCTGGCGGAAGATCACCACGCTGTCCTTGCTGCCGGCATATTTGCCCGCCGTCGTCCTGGCGTTGTAGCGGATGCACGAGGCGTAGCGTTCAAAACCGCCGAACGGCCGAATCGCAGGGACGGTCACGAAGGCTTCGCGCACGTTGGTCGGATCGTTCAGATAGGTGCGCATCAACGCGACGATCTCGGCCCGGTAGGTCGCCGGATAGACCGAGTTGTTCTCCGCCTGGTTCTCCTGGCTGCGCCGCTCCATCTCGATGCCGGCACAACCGCCAAGCATGAGCACGAGAGCAAGGAGCATCCCGCGCGCCGAGCCGGTGAAAATGTCGCAAGCCTGGACAGGCGCCATTGTCGCTGCCGATTCCCGGTGAAAGCCATCGCCAGATAGGCCAATCCGCAGCGGATTGCCAAGCGCCTGAAGCCGATTTTCGCACCCGGAAAGCCGCATCCGGCGCGCCGATCGCGAAAAGCTATCCCCATCCTGAGAAGGATATGCGAACCTGGGCACTCATCGCCGCGTCAGGCCCCAGCCCGAATGACGACGAAAACGAGCCCGGGCGCACCGGGCCGGACATCGAGAGGGAGGAAACGTGAAAAAGCATCTGACTCAGGCCACGATTCTCGGAATCGCGGCGGCTTTCTTTGCCAGCGCGGTCTTCGCCCAGTCGGCCGCGGACAAGTATCCGGACAAGCCGATCAAGATCATCGTGCCGTTCGCCCCCGGCGGGTCGACCGACATCATCGCCCGTGTCATCGGGCAGAAAATGCTCGAGAACTGGGGCCAGCAGGTCATCGTCGAAACCCGCCCCGGCGCCGCCACCGTGATCGGCACGTCGGCAGTCGCGCAGGCCGCGCCCGACGGCTACACGCTGCTCATGACGGTGAGCAATCTCACCACCAATCCGGCGCTCCAGGACTCGCTACCCTACGACGCCGTGCGGGACTTCGAGCCGATCAGCATGGTCGGAACGACGCCGATGGTATTCTACGTCAATCCGAAATTCGGGCCGCAGAACCTGAAGGACATGATCTCATACGGAAAGGCCAACCCGATTCCGTTCGGCTCCGCGGGGATCGCCAGCATGACCCATCTGCTGGCCGAAACGTTCAAGGCCGACAACGGCATAAACCTGATGCAGCACGTGGTTTATCGCGGCGGCGGACCGGCGCTGAACGACGTGCTCGCCGGCACCATCCCGATGACGTCGGCCACCGTCACCCAGGCGCTGCCGCAGTATCAGGGCGGGCTGGTGAAGGCGCTCGGCGTCAGCGCAACCCAGCGCCACCGCTCGCTGCCGAACGTGCCTACCTTCCGCGAGCAGGGCTTCGATCTTGTGGTGACGGAATGGTATGGCCTGTTCGCGCCGAAGGGCACGCCGAGGCCAATCGTCGCCAAGCTCAACGCCGAGATCCGGCGCATCCTGGCGCTTGACCTCGGCGAGCGCGTCGCTGCGCTCGATCTCGGGGCATCCTCGCCCGAAGAGCTTGGCACGTTTGTCAAAAAGGAAATCGACCGCTGGAGCCCGGTAATAAAGAAGCTCGGGTTGAAGGCCAATTGAGCAGGCGATGAACGTCTTCAAGCCCAAAGGCGATTTCGACGCGGCGTCCTTCGACTCTGGGAAGGACGTCGCGGCCGAAAGCGCGCGCTGGCTGAAGGAGGCGTTCGCCCCGGCGCGCGGCAGCGCCCCCGACCGGAAAAAGTTCTTGACCGACACTGGCGTCCCGATCGAGCCGCTCTACACGCCGGCGCACCTCGACCGCATCGGCTTCGACTACCTGCGCGACCTCGGGTTCCCGGGCGAGTATCCGTTCACCCGCGGCGACCGACCGGGCATGAATCGGACCGATCCGTTCGTCGTGTCGGCCTACGCCGGTTACGGCGACGCGGAAGCAAGCAACGCCCGCTTCAAGCGACTTCTGGACGTCGGCGCCGAGCAGATCCTGGTCGCGCTCGATCTGCCGACCCAGTGCGGCTACGACTCCGATCACGAGATGGCAGCCGCCGAAGTCGGCAACGTCGGCGTCGCCATCGACACGCTCGCCGACATGGAAATCATGTTCGACGGAATCCGCGCCGACAGCGTCAAGCGCATCGGCACGCTGGGCAACTCGATCGGACCGATCGTGCTCGCGCAGTACGCGGCGCTAGGTGAGAAGCAGGGCGTGCCCTGGGATCGTTACACGGTCAATCTCCAGAACGACCCGCTGAAGGAATATATCGCGCGCGGCACGCAGATCCTTCCGCCGGCGCCCGCGGCCAAGCTCGCAGCCGACTGCGTCGGCTGGTGTGCCGAGCACGCACCGCACTGGTCGCCCATGACAGTGTGCGTCAACCACATCAATGCTGGCGGCGCTGGGTCGAGCATGGGCACCGCGATCGCGCTCGCCAATGTGCGGCACTATCTCGATCTCCTGCTGGCGCGCGGCCATTCGATCGACCAGGTCGCGCCGCTGCTGCATATGTTCCCGGACGAGCGCCACGATTTCTTTGTCTCGATCGCGAACCTGCGTGCGCTGCGACGCATCTGGGCGCGGCTGATGAAGGAGAGCTACGGCGCGAAATCGCCGGAAGCGATGGCCTGCAAGACCACGGTCTATGGTCACGGCCAGGAGGCGCTGGCGGAGCCGCTCAACAACATCCCGCGCACCGCCTTCGGCACGCTGGCCTACATGCTGGGCGGCGCAAGCTACATCTATCTCGCCGGTTACGACGAGGCGGTGTCGACCCCGAACGAGAATTCCGCGCGCGTCGCGCTTCGCACGCTTCAGATCATCGCCAACGAACACGGCTTCGCCGACGCCATCGATCCGCTCGGCGGCTCCTATTATGTCGAGACCCTGACCGCGCAGATCGAAAAGCAGATCCTCGACGGCATGGCGCAGATCGAGCGGGTCGGCGGCGCGCTACCAGTGATTTCCACGGGCTTCGGCCGCCGCGTGATGACCGAGGGCGCCGTCCGCCGCCAGCGCGCGATCGACTCCGGCGACCGGCCTTGGGTCACCGTCAACATGTGGAAGCAAAAGCCCAACGTGCCCAACACCGCATTTCGCGGCGACGCCCAGGCGGCGGAGCGCCAGCTCGCCCGGCTGGCGCAGGTCAAGGCAAACCGCGACCAGGCGCGCGTAAAGGCCGCGCTCGCCGAAGTCGAACGCGCCACTGCCGAAGACCGCAATACGGTGCCGAGCGTGCTCGAAGCGGTGCGCGCCTACGTCACCGAAGGCGAGATCGTCGATATCTGGCGCCGCCAGTTCGGCACCTTCGTGCCATCGACGGACTTCTGATGACACCGGCGACAGCGGGCGCGGCGCAGCGCCGCAAGATTCGTGTCCTGATCGCGAAAGTCGGCCTCGACGGCCACGACGTCGGCGCGCGCGTGGTGGCGCGCGGACTGCTCGATGCCGGCATGGAAGTGATCTACACCGGCCTGCGGCGCACCACCGAAGATGTGGTGCGCGCGGCGATCGAGGAAGACGTCGACTGGATCGGGGTCAGCATCCTGTCGGGAGCGCATCAGGTGCTGCTACCCAAGCTTCGTCGGCTGCTCGACGAGGCCGAGGCTGGCGACATTCGCATCATTGCCGGCGGCATCATCCCGCAGGAAGACATTCCCGCGCTCTGCGAGAACGGCGTGTCGCAGGTTTTCCTGTCCGGCACCTCGATCGCAGAGATTGTCGACTACCTGATGCGGGAATCCGCACCGCAATCGAAGGACATGACATGACGAGTATCGACAGCCGTATTGTCGGCACCTGGCGCCTGCTCAGCACCAAGGGCGTCGACGACAGCGGCAAGGCGCTGCCAGAGCCCTACGGACCGGTGCCGAACGGCGTGGTTTGCTTCCAGGCCGATGGGCGCATGCACTGCGTGCTGTGCGACGGCCGGAAAGAGGTGCCGTCCGGCGAGAACCGCGTGTTCATGTCCTACGCCGGCAACTACACGTTCGACGGTACGACCTTGTCGACGCGGGTCGACGGGTCATCCGACCAGAGCCGAGTCGGCGGCGATCAGGTTCGCAATGTCAGCTTCGCAAGCGATGGGCGCATGACGCTCGCACCGCCGCGTCGGATGTTCGCCGGGATCATGCAGCACCAGGAACTGCTCTGGGAGCGCGTCGGCTAGGACAAGTTATGGAGCCCGCCGAACTGCGGCGCATCGCCCGCACCATCAGCACCGTCGAGAACCAGGCCGACGGCACAGACGAGGTTTTGGCGCAAGCCTATCGGCTGCCGCGCTGGGCCGACGTGATCGGCGTCACCGGCCCGCCAGGCGCCGGCAAGTCCACGCTGGTCGACGCGTTGACCGCGCATTGGGCCGCGAATGGCGAGCGCATTGCGGTTCTCGCGATCGATCCGTCGAGCCCCTACTCCGGCGGCGCCGTGCTCGGCGACCGCATCCGCCGCACCCGCAGCGTCGGCTACGCCAACACCTATTTCCGCAGCCTGTCGTCGCGGGGCCATGTCGGAGGCCTGAGCGAAACGGCGACCGATCTCGTCGCGGTGTTGAGCCTGTTCGAGTTCCGTCGCGTTATCATCGAAACCGTTGGCGCCGGGCAGTCAGACGTCGAAATCCACGACACCGCGGACTGCACGCTGGTGCTCACGGTGCCCGGTCTCGGCGATGGCGTGCAGGCATCCAAAGCGGGGCTGATGGAGATCGGCGATGTCTTCGCCATCAACAAGGCCGATCTGCCCGGCGCCGACGATGCGATGCGCACCATCGAGAACGCGCTGGGTGCGGCCTACATGGGCAATCCCGGCATCAGTCCGCGGCCGAACATCCCAAATCCCGTGTCTTCATCTTACGCCGTCTCGCCCGGACTCGCTGCACTTCGGCGGCGACACGGAAACTTCGGCGAAGACGACGAGACCTGGGTGCCGCCGGTTCTTAAGCTGGTGTCCACCGATAACGACGGCGTGCCGGAACTCGCACAGACCATCGACACCTTCATCGAATGGAGCGACCGCACCGGCCGTCGCCGCCAGCGCAGCCGGGAGCGCGCCTATGCGCAGGTGATGCGAGCGCTGTCGGCGCTATTGCTCGCGCCCTACGCCCGCGCACCGGGCGCGGTCCAAATTCCTTCGGCGGTCGACAGTTGGGTCGAACGCATTGCCGGCGGCGAAGCGAGCCCGCTAGAGGCCGCGCGGGCGTTGATGAACAAGCTCCCACGCTGAACCCTACGACTGCCCGCCGCTGCAGTTAATCACCTGGCCGGTGATGAAGCTCGCATCGTCGGAGGCGAGGAACGCAATCGCCGCCGCCTGTTCTTCCGGCAGGCCGCGCCGGCGAAGCGCCTGCTGGTTGCGGATGTCCTCGGCCATCTCGTGCCGATATTCGGCTTCTTCCTCGTCCTCTTCCGCCATCACGCCGGGGGCGATGAACTGCCGGGGCGTCACCCGGTCGATGATTTCGGTGCCGCCAGGGGCCATCGCGTTTACCCGGATGCCGTAGCGGCCGTATTCCATCGCCAGCACCTTGCTCAGCGCCAGGATGCCGCCCTTGCTGGTGGCATACGGCAAACGGTAAAGGCCGCGCGTCGACTGCGAGCCGACGTTCACGATCGAGCCGGATTTCTGCCGCATCATGGCAGGCAGCACGGCCGAGCAGCACCACAGCGTCGGAAACAGCGAGCGCTCGATCTCGGCCTTGATCTCGTCTTCCTTGTAGAGATGAAATGGCTTGATCCAGATCGTGCCGCCGACGTTGTTCACCAGCACGTCGATCCGGCCATAGGCCGCGACCGTCTGGCTCATCAGCTCCTGCGCGCCCGCGAACGTGCCGAGATCGACCAGCACCTTTCTCGCCTCGACGCCGTGTTCATGCAGATCGGCCATCGTCTTGGTCGCGCCTTCATCGACGCGGTCAGCGACCACGACCGTTCCGCCCTCCTCGCCCAAACGCCGCGCGGTCGCAGCGCCGATTCCCTGGCCAGCGCCGGTGACAATGCAGACCTTGCCTTTGAGGCGGCGCGCGCCGGCAGCGCGGGCGTCGAGTTCGCCTGTCATGAATCCCCCGTGCCGCCGCTCAAATCGATGTGTGGGAAACGCCTTCCCGCACCGTCAGGTCCTCGCGCTTGGCCTGGGCGAACGGCACCTCGATCGGGAGCACGAACGTGGCGGAGCGCACGCGATGCCCTTCGGGCGTGAGACCGGCAGGCTCGATGCCCTTTTGCAAGGCCAGCGCGGCCTGCTGCAAGCGATGCCGCGCCATGATGATGGCATTGTCAGTGGAGACCAGGTTTTCCTTCGAGCGGTCGACCACCGGACCCATGCTCTCCTGGATCGACGCATCCTGCATGGCAATGCCGCTGACGCCCGAATAGCTGCGGCCGCTCTTCTGCGCCGCGCGGTCGATCAGATAGTCGTTGTCCTTGTTGATGATCGGCCGGAACGTGCCGGGGATCAGCGGCACATGGATACCGCCGCCGGAGCGCATGACATCGAGTTCCATCTGCGACAGCGGCCGGGTCGGGTGATAGGTGAAGGTCCAGGTGTAGCAGTTTTCATCGTCGATCGGCACCCAGGCATGCGCGTTCAGCGCGTTGTCGCCGTAGGGCGGCACCATGGTGTACCAGGGCATGATCCACTGGGTAATCCGCCAGTAATAGTGGCCTTCTTCGGCGTTACGGCGCGCGCCGATGTAGAGCCCGCCCGGCGACTGCACGATCTCGAATTTGGGCGAGCGGTCGCGCTGATAGTCCGCGCCCTTGGTGTTCTTGTGCAGCGGATCGGTGTGCAGATCGCCGGAGTGCAGCCACGAGACATGGCTGGAATCAATACCGCCCTCCATGGCCTGGAGATAATTGCATTCCTGCTGACGCTTGGTGAGGTAGCGGTGCGCGGGCGGCACGGTCGCCCATTCGAACTCCGGCACCGGCGGTTGCAAGTCCGGCGCACCCATATAGGCCCACAGAATGCCGCCGCGCTCGATCAGCGGATACGACTTCAGCTTGACCTTCTGGCAATAGCCGCTTTCGGACGGCTCCGAGGGCACCTCGATGCACTGTCCGGTGTGGTCGTATTTCCAGCCGTGATAGGGACAGCGCAGCCCGTTGTGCTCGTTGCGGCCGAACCACAGCGACACGCCACGATGCGCGCAGAATTCGTCGGTCAATGCCAGCCGGCCTTGCGTGTCGCGCCACGCCAGCAGGCGCTCGGACAGGATCTTTACCCGCACCGGCGGACATTCGTTTTCCGGCAGTTCCTCCGCCAGCATGACCGGAATCCAATAGCGGCGAAGCAACGCCCCCATCGGAGTTCCGGGACCGGTTTGGATCACCAATCGGTTCTGCTCGGGCTTGAGCATTCGTCTCTCCTTCGCCGCCCCGACGGCCAGCTTGGTCTTACAATAACACACAGCGAGGAAAACGATGCCCGACGCTGCGGCCCAGGGACGCGCCGGCGTCATAGCTTCACCGCTTTGGGCAATTGCGCCCGCCGGGGCCAGCAGGCCACAATCCAGGGACAAAAACACGCGAGGGAAGCCATGGCCAAGGACAACTACGAAGCGGGCGAAGCTGCGCGCCGCAAAATGCTCGGCGACAAATGGGTGGATCGCTCGGTCGCCAACCGCAACGATTTCAACGCCGATTTCCTCGATCAGATCACGCGCCACGTCTGGTGCGATATCTGGACGCGGCCGGGGCTCGATCAGCGGACGCGGCGGTTCATGGCCGTCACCGTCATGATGGCGCTCAGTCGCTGGGAAGAATTCCGCCTGCACATCGTCGGCGGCATCAACGCCGGCGACATCACCATGGACGATCTGAAGGAAATCATTTTGCAGAACACGGTCTATTGCGGTGCTCCGGTCGGCAACCGCGCCATGAAGGAAGCGGTCGCGGCGCTGAAGGAAGTCGATCAATAATACACAAATACACAACGAAGGGGACCGAACGTGAAACCTCATACCAACGCCATCAGGCTGCTGGGCTTAGCACTCTGTGTCGCCGGTCTCGCTGCGCCGCTCTCCGTGCTTGCACAGGAGGCGTATCCGGCGCGGCCGGTCCGCATGCTCGTGCCGTTCGCGCCCGGCGGCGGCATCGACTTCCTTGCCCGGGTCACGGCGCAGGAATTGAGCGACCGGCTCGGCCAGCAGTTCGTCATCGAGAACCAGACCGGCGGCGGCGGCACCATCGCCTCCTACACGCTCGCGAACGCCAAGCCTGACGGCTACACCATCATCTTTCAGTCGTCGTCCTCCGCGGCCGTTGTCCCGGCAACGGCGAAGAATCTGCGATACGACCCGATCAAGGCGTTCGCACCGGTCTCGCTGGTCGGTGGGCTGCCGCTCGTGCTGGTGGTCAACAAGGATTTGCCGGTCACCGACTTCAAGAGCTTCGTCGAATTCCTGCGCAACAATCCGGGCAAGCACAGCTACGGTACGGCCGGCCCCGCGACCGCGATTCATCTGGTGACCGAGTTGTTCCGGCTCGGCTCAAAGACCGAAATCCTGCACGTTCCATACCGTGGCATGAACCCGGCGACACAGGATGTGCTGGCGGGCACGATTTCGATGGTGATCGACGCGGTCCCCGCGCAACTTGGCCGAATCAAAGGCGGAGCGGTCCGAGCCATCGCGGTCACCGCGGACAAGCGCAGCAGCGTGCTGCCGGACGTTCCCACCATGCAGGAAAGCGGGCTCAAGGACTTCAACTTCCTGTTCTGGGGCGCGATCTACGCGCCGGCCGGCACGCCGGACGCCATCGTGCAGAGGCTTGCCAACACGATCGGCGAAATGATGCGCGACGAAAAGGTCGTCAAGCGCCTGAAGGATGTCGGCAACGAACCGATCGGATCGACGCCGGCCGAGCTCGATAAATTCTGGAAGAGCGAGATCGATCTCTATCGCAGGATCGTGACCGACGCCGGGATCAAGCTCGATCAGTAGTCGCGAGGATTCCGGCGCGGCGGCCCTCGGCGATGGCGTCGACCAGCCGCCGCGGCGCCACCGCGTCGCCGATGACATGGACATCCGCGCGCGGCGCCCGGAGGGCGTTGGCGAGCTCGTTACGCGACTGCAGGCTTCCGATCCAATAGATCGCGGCGGCCCTCGCGATTTCCTCCCGGCCGGAGAACTTGTTTTGCAGGACGGCGCCGCCGTGCTGCACGCTTACCAGGCGCGTGTTCGGCACGATGCGGACGCTGTGCCGGTCCAGCACCGCAAGCACATGTGCGCGCGATACGCTCGAAATCTCGCGAAATGGCTCGAAGAATGGGGTGACGACCGTCACATCGCATCCGCCCACCGCCAAGAACTCTGCGGCCGCGGCGCTCCAATTGTGACCATCCTCGTCGACGACGATCACCGCCTTGCCAGCCGGCGCAGCGATGGTATCGCCGGTGAGAATTTCGATTGAGCCATCGGAGGCAATCGCCGGAGCGACAGGATGCGCTCCTACGGCAAGGATGGTCGCGCCGACCGCCATCGCGGCTAGCCCCTCGGCGGTCGCCGGGCTCTTCAGCCGGATATCGACGCCACCACGCTCGACCTGGCGCACCAGATAGCTCACGTAGTCGCCGAGCTCCTTCTGGAATGGCCAATTGGTAGCGGCCAGCAATCGCCCGCCCAGACGTTCGCCAGCCTCCATCAAGGTGACGCTGGCGCCGCGTTCCGCTGCGGTGCGCGCGGCTTCCAGACCAGCCGGACCGCCGCCAATCACCAACACGCGCTGGTGCATCAAACTCACGGGAGGCGGCGACGACATTTCATTGCCGGCGGCGGGGTTGACCACACATCGGATTTTCTCGCCCGTCGTCGACGATATCCAGCACTGGTTGCACGCGATGCACGGCGTGATGTCACCGGCCAGCTCCCCGGCACTCTTGCACGGCCAATCCGGGTCCGCGGTCAGCGCTCGCGACAGCCCGATCATGTCGGCTTGTCCCGCGGCGAGCACCTGTTCCGCCATCGCGGCATCGACAAAGCGGCCGCAGGTCATGGTCGGGGTCGTTCCGACATGACGCTTCACCCGAGCATGCATCTCGGTGAACGAGCCCGGCGCCTGATGGCGATCCGGCAGGTGCGTCTCGATCGAGGTGAAGTTGCCCTGGCTGAGCGAAAAATAGTCGATCTGTCCGGTCGCGCTTAGCATCTCGGCCGCACGACAGGAGTCCTCGATGGTCAGTCCGCCCGAAGTGAATTCGTCGACGCCGAGCCGATAGCCGACGATCCCGTTCGATCCCATGGCTTCACGAACCGCGGCGAGCACGCGCAGCGGAAAACGCATCCGGTTCTCGAAGCTTCCGCCGTACTCGTCCTCTCGCCGGTTGGAAAGCGGCGACATGAATTGCTGGAGCAGATAGCCCTGCGCGCCATGCAGTTCCACGCCGTCGAGGCCGGCCGCCATCACGTTGGTCGCGGCAGCGACGAAGCCTTTCACCAGATCGTCGATCTCGTCCCGGCTGATCTCGTGCGGCACGCCGCCGCTATAGTCGCAGGCCACCGCCGACGGCGCCCACAACAGCGGCAAGGCGCGCGACGAATGATGCTGCCGGCCGCCATGCAGGAGTTGCGCGACGCAGAGCGCGCCTTCGCGGTGGACGATGTCGCCGAGCCTCTGCAAGCCCGGAACCGATTCCGTCCGGAACGCTGCGACCAGCCGTTCGCCGCGCACGCTGCTTGGATGCACCGCCATGCCTTCGGTGACGACAGTGCCGACGCCGCCCCGGGCGACGCGCCCGACGTGGGCGATCATGGCCTCGCTGACTGCGGATTTCTCGCCGAGATTGCTGATGGTCGGCAACCGCACGATGCGATTCTTGGCGACCTTCGGCCCGAGGGAGAGCGGCGAAAACAGCAGCATGACGCCATTATGGCAACGCGTCACCCGGGGCGCCAGGATCACCGTGTTTCAGGTGAAGGTGAAAGCGTCGTGGTAGGCGCCCTGCACCATGCCGCCCGGGACCGGGCCGCCGCCAGGCACATGCACCATGTCCCCTATCACCGCGACGGTCGCACCATGCAGGCCATGGCGCGGGATGCGCATCGGCGTCAGCGCCTCCCAGGAATCGGTCTTCGGGTCGTAGCCTTCGTTGGTGCCGAACACCCGGCCGGTGGCCTCGCCGCCGAACACCACGATCTTGCCGCCGATGTAGACCGCCGACGGACCGCTGCGCGGCGTCGGCAGCGGCGCACGGAAGATCCAACCGTCGGTCTTCGGGTCATAGACGGCGTTGAGCCCGGTGTTGAAGTCGAAGGAATCCATCCGGCCGGCGATGGCGTGGATTTTGCCATCGACCACGACGACGCCCATATGGTCGCGCTGGCCGACGAACGGCTGCGTGCCGGTCGAGCCGCGCATGCCGGCGAGGAACGTATATTTGTCGGTCGCAGGATCGTAGATCTCGTGCCACTCGACCGAGCGCACGTCGCGCCCGCCGAGCAGATGAATTTTTCCGTCCAGCACGATCGCCGAGATCGCGCCGCGCGGCCGCGCCAGTCCGGCGATCGGCGCCCACTCGTCGGTCGTCGTGTCGTAGACGAAGCACTTGGAATGCGGGCAGCGGTTCTGCTCGATGAATCCTCCGAACGTGTAGATTTTGGGCCCGATCGAAACGCCGGCGACGTGATTGCACGGCAGCGGGAACGCCGCCTTCATCGACCAGGTCCCGGCCTTGGGATCGAACACCTGGTGAAAGCCGCCATCGACGCGGTGACGCGCATAGCCTGCGATCACATGAACCTTACCCATGCATTCGATGACGCCGTGCTCGCCGACCGGGATCGGCAGCCGCGGCTGCTCGACCCATCGGCCCGGATTGGCCGCAGGCGGCGCGACGCTGGTCAGGTAGCGCTGCTTCTCCACGGTCGCCGGTATGGCCGTGATGGTGCGGTCGAATAGCCCCGCATACAGCGGATCGCTGGTTGCGGCTTCGGCGGTTGCGGGTGGTGGGGTCATGGCTTCACTCCCAGAAATGCATTTGAGGTTTTATCGGTGCAGCGTCGCCCAAGCCACGCAGGATTGGAACCCCATCCTTCGACAGCCTGCGCGTCAACGTGACGCCTTGATGCGCCGGCCCGTGGCCTCAGGCCGCATTCCCGGCCCGTTGCGGAAAGCCGGAGATCGCGGTGTCCGGATAGAGCGCCTTGAGCCGCGGATAGACCTCGCGCGCAAACATCTTGATGCCGTGCACGGTGTCGTCGTGCTCCAGAAATCCGGCCTGGCCCATGATCAGAAGCTGACCGTAGCCGCCGACGTGATCGTAATGCTTGTTGATCTGGGCGAGCACCTGGTCGGGCGTGCCGGCGAACATGATGCCGGTTTCGACCGCGCTTTCGACCGTCATGCCGGCGCGCTTGCCGAATGCGCTCAGCGGATTGTCTGCACCTCGCAGCATCTGTACGTTCGTGGCCACCGAGACATAGCCCGGCGGATTGGCGAAATGGGGCGGCACCTTGTTGGAGGTGACGTACCACAGCAGCTTCTCGGCGCCGGCCTTGGCACGCGCTTCGGTTTCGCCGACATAGATCAGCGCCGCATAGGCCAGCCGGTCGATCGGTACATCCTGGCCGCGCCCCGCCTCACGCCACCCTTTGCGGTAGCCGTCGAAAACCTTTCGCGTGGCGTCGAAGCCGGTGAGAAACGTCGCCTGGATGAAACCGCGCGCGCCGACCGGTGCGGCGCCCCCCGGGCTGGTCGTGCTCACCCAGACCGGCGGATGCGGCTGCTGGATCGGCCGCGGCCAGATGTTGATGGCGCGGTGATGGAAAAACCGGCCCTCGTGACTGAACGGGCCGTCGTGCGTGGTCCAGGTCTTCACGATCAGGTCGAGCGCTTCCCAGTGGCGCTCGTTCATCCGCACCGGATTGCTGTTGGCCGGCAGGATTTCATACGGCACGCCACGCACGAAGCCGGCCTCCAGCCGGCCATGCGACAGCACGTCGATCATCGCCATCTCCTCGGCGACGCGCACCGGCTGCCGGCGATTGGCGATCGGGTTGCCAAGAATGAGCAGGCGCGCCTTCTTGCTCAGGCGCGCCAGTGCCGCGAGCATGAGCGGCGCCGCCGGATCGACGCAGGTCGCGGTCTGATGATGCTCGTTGAGCATGATCTCCACGCCCTCGTCCTCGGCGATCAGCCATTCGTCGAGGTATCGGTCGTAAAGCGCCGCGCCCTTCTCCGGATCGTAGATGCGGTTGGGCAGCGAGACGCGGATCGACGGATAGCTGTCGGCGGGCGGCAGATACGGATACGCCGTCTCGCTGAAGTGCCAAGCTCTCATCGCCAAGCCCTCATGGCGCCCTCTCCAGGAATTCGAGCACGGCCTCCGCAAGCACCGCTGGCTGTTCCAGGTGCGGCGCGTGACCGGCTTCGTCGATCGTCAGGGTGCGGGCCTTCGGCAGCAGCTTGGCGTAAGCCGCGAGATACTCCGCCGAGACGAAACCATCGCTCGCACCGCGCACGAACAGCGCCGGCATGTTCACGCGATGCAGGCGATGCTTGAGCTTCGGATTGTGCATCCACGGCTCCCAGGTCAGCAGCGCCAGCGTCTCGCGGTTGCGGACCATGATCGTCACCTCGTCTTCCGACATGGTTCTTGGATCGAGCTTCATCCGTTCCGGATCGTGGCGCAGAAGCTTGTTCGCTTCCTCCTGCGGCATCGCAAAAATGTCGGGCAGATCGAGCTTGTCCGTTGGGCCGACCTTGATGCCGACAGGGCCGATCATTGCCAAACGGCGAACCCGTTCGGGAATTTTGGTGGCGATCTCCGCGGCAATCCAGCCGCCGATCGAGCAGCCGACCAGATCGAATGAATCGACCCCGAGCGCGGCCAGCAACTCGAGATGGACATGCGCGATGTCGTCCATGCTGTCGAGCCAGTCCGGCAGGCCGGACCGTCCGAAGCCGGGATGCGAAGGCACGATCAGGCGGCGGTGCGCCGCGAACAGCGGGACGAATTCATCCTTCAGATTGAACCCCTGGCCGCTGTGCAGCCAGAGCAACGGGGCGCCCTCCCCAGCCTCGAACACTTCGAGGTCGATTCCGGCGATTTTGATTGTTGTTGTTTTCAAGCAGAACGTCTCCCTGCTCATCGTTCAACGGCTTTCGGCGGTTTGTCAATTTCCGATCGCGGCGATAAGCTATGACGAAATGCAACAACTGGACGGTGGGGAGGAGCGCATGTCTCGCACGCATCTCGGTCTGATAGTGGCAGCGTCGTTAGGCTTGGCGTCGGGCGCGCAAGCCGCCGACATCCGTCTGCTGTCGAGTTGGGACAAGACCAATCCTGCGTTCGGCATGCTGGCCGAGCCGTTCGCCAAGGGCGTCGAGGCGGCGACCAAGGGCAACACCAAATTCATCATCAGCGGACCCGAGACGGTTCCGCCGTTCGAGCAGCTTCAGCCCGTCACCACCGGCGTATTCCAGATGCTGTTCACCCACGGCATCTATCACTACGGCACGACCGGCCTCGCAGTCGGCATGGACGCGGTGCGCGGCAACGTCGAGGATCGGCGCAAGTCCGGCATGATCGATGCGCTGGACAAGCACTATCAGAAGCTCGGCCTCAAGGTCGTCGCCGTCGCGATCTCGGCGACCAAGGGCTATCACATGGTGCTGCGCGCGCCGGTCGGGGCGTCGGGCGATCTGCAAGGCAAAAAGATCCGCGGCACGCCGAGCTATCACACCGTGATCGGCATGCTGGGCGCCTCCCCGGTCGTGCTGCCGGGCGGCGAGGTCTATTCCGCGCTGGAGAAGGGCGTGGTGGACGGCGCGGCTTGGCCGGCCTCCGGTGTTCTCGGCATGCGATGGTACGAGGTTGCCAAGTTTATGCTGCGGCCGAGCTTCGGGCTCAGCCATTATCTGTTCCTGATGAACCTCAACGCCTGGAACCGCCTGACCGACGCCGAGCGCAACATCCTGCTGGCCGAAGGCCGCAAGGCGGAGGACACCTGGTTCAAGGAATACGACCGCATGGTGGCCGAGGAAGAGGCCGAGCTGATCAAGCGCGGCATGCAGATCACCGAAATGGGAGCCACGCAGAGCGCCAAGGTTCAGGCTGCCTGGGCGGACGCGCAATGGGGCCTGGCCGAGAAGAAGAACGGCCAGGAGGCCAAGGACCTGCGTGCGCTGCTCAAGAGCAAGGGACTGACGGACTAGAACGCCAGCGGGCACCGGGCACGACAGGCCCGCCATGCGTCTATTCTGGCGGAAGCTTGCGGATCTTCATGACGCGATAACATCCGCGAGCTTTGCCGGCGCGGCGGCCGTGCTGGGCGCCATCGCCTTCTCGTTCTGCTACGAGGTGGCGGCGCGTTATGCATTCGACGCGCCGACGAGCTGGGCCAACGCCTTCGTCTCCTACCTGCTGTGCGCCGCGATTTTTCTGGCGGTGCCCGAGCTGACGCGGCGGCGCGCGCATGTCGCCATCAACCTGCTGGTCGACCGGCTGTCTCCAAAATCGGCCCTGCAGCTCAATCGCGTGATCCGTGCATCCGGCGCCACGGCGTGTCTGCTCGCCACCTGGATCAGCGGCAACGCCACATTCGATCAGTTCGCGCTGGGCATCGACACGATCTCGACCTATCCGATTCCGAAATGGTGGGTGTCGATCTTTATTCCTTACGGAATGCTCAGCTCCGGCATCTACTTTCTCCGCGATCTGCTGAGCGATGACGCGAACGCCGGCCCCGTGAGCATCGCGCCATGACATGGTGGATGGCACTGTCGGGTGGAATTGGGCTCCTCCTCGGGCTGTTGTTTCTCGGCATCCCGGTGTTCGTCGCGTTTCTCATTCTCAACATTGCCGGCATTCTCGTGCTGATGGGACCGGCCGGCTTCGGGCTGTTTGCCAACAGCATCTACACCACCGCGACCACGACCGCGCTCGCGACCGTGCCTTTGTTCATCGTGATGGGCGAGATCCTGTTCCGCTCCGGCGCGATGGAAGCAGTGTTCGACTCGCTCGACCGGCTGGTCGGGCGGATTCGCGGCCGGCAGTACATTCTATGCATCCTGCTATCGGCGATCCTCGGCGCGCTGTCGGGCGCCGCGATGGCGGTGGCGGGTCTGCTCGGGCGCTCGCTGTTCCCGGAGATGCGGCGGCGCGGCTACGACACCAGGCTGTCGGCCGGCACGATCCTGGGCGGCGCATGTCTCGATCCGATCATCCCGCCCAGCGTACTCGCCATTCTGATCGCGACGCTGGCGGAGATTTCGACCGCCGGTCTGCTGATTGCCGGCATCATCCCCGGCCTGCTGCTGATGTGCCTGTTTCTGATCTACGTCATGTATCGGGTGTGGCGCGATCCGTCGCTCGCGCCCGACGTGACGTTGGACATGGATGACGCAAAGCCCAAGACCAGCGCGACCGTCGCCGTGCTTCGCATTCTGCCCTGCGCGTTCGTGTTCTTCATGGTCATGGGGCTGATCATGTTCGGCGTCGCCACGCCGACCGAAGCGGCCGCCACCGGCGTGTTCGGCGCGATGATCGTCGCTGTCATCTATCGCAAGTTCTCCTGGCAGATGCTCGTGCAATCGCTTACCACCGCCGCGACGGTGTCGGCGCTGCTGCTGGTCATCATGTGCTGCGCGGTCATGTTCAGCCAATTGATGACCTTCACCGGCGCAACACGGGCGGTCGCCGAAGTGGTCGCGCATCTCGACATGCCCGCCATTGTCATGCTGCTCGCCATGATGGCGCTGCCGTTCGTGCTGTTCATGTTTCTCGACCAGCTCGCGCTGATGCTGGTGCTGATCCCGATCTATCAGCCGCTGCTCAAGCTCTACGCCTTCGATCCGATCTGGTTCTGGACGCTGTTCCTGATCGTCGCGACCGTGGGCGGTCTGACGCCGCCGTTCGGCTATGTGCTGTTCGCGCTCAAAAGCGCGGCGCCCGACTTGCCCACGACGGAAATCTATCGCGCGTCCTGGCCATTCGTCTGGCTGATCGTGCTCGGCCTGGGGATCCTGATTATTTTTCCGGACTTGGTGACGTTCCTGCCGAATCTCGCCCGTCAGTAGTGACGGCAGTCGACGCCGCAAGATCACAGGCGGCGATATAGCCGAAGGTCAATGCCGGCCCGAGGTTCGTACCGCCGCTCATGTATTCGCCGCTCATGATATGCGACATGTCGTTGCCCACCGCGTAGAGCCCGGCGATGGGTTGGCCAGCGGCGTCGAGAACACGCGCATGCTCGTCGGTCTTGAGCCCGGCAAAGGTGCCGAGATCGCCCGCATAGATTTTCACGGCATAGAACGGCGCCACCTCGATCGGCGCGACGCACGGGTTCGGCTTGTGCAGGGCGTCGCCGTTATAGCGGTTGTACGAATTACCGCCCCGGTTGAATTCCGGATCGTTGCCTAGCCGGGCGTGCTTGTTGAACTCTTCGACCGTGTGCAGAAAACCTTCCGCTTCGATCCCGGCCTGTTGCGCGAGTTCGGCAAGCGTGTTGCCGCGCATGAGATATCCCGACCGCACATGGTGAAACATCGGAACCGGCGCGGGCTTCACACAACCGATGCCGTAGCGCCGAATGGTGCGGTGATCGGCGATCAGGAAGCATTCCGGGGGCGGGTCATTCGCCGACGCCTTCACCAGGCCGCGGACGAAGTCGTGATACGAATCGGATTCATTGACGAAGCGCCTGCCCCGCCGCGTCACCGCGATGAAGCCCGGTTTCTGCCGGTCGATCAGATGCGGGAACGGCACCGGCTTGCCGCCACGCTGCGGCACCAGTGACACCGGCGCCCAGGACGCCGCATCCGAAAGATCGCTGTTGAACACGGCGCCGATCCGTTCGGCCATGCGAATACCATCGCCGGTGTTTGAATTGACGGTCGCGGACTTGTGCTCGTGACCGGTCGGCGCGTGCGACATCACCTCTTTCCGGCGCGCGACATCATGGGGGAAGCCGCCGGCGGCCAGCACCACGCCCCTGCGTGCGTGCAACGTTCCCGTTGTACCGTCGGCGCGCTCATACTTTACGCCGCTCACCCGGCCGTTCTCGAGGATCAGATCCCGGACATCCACCGAGGTGCGGATTTCCACGCCCTTTCCAAATGCAATCGTCGCGAGCCGCGCGATCAGCGCATTGCCGTTACCCAAATCCATCGACCGGCCGCGAGTCAGCACGTCCCGGACGTGACGGAGCAACCGCCGCGTCACCACCTTGAACGACTCAAACGACCGGAACACATTGATGAAGTGCTTCAGGTCCGGCCCCGGCCGGATCATGATGCCGAGCAGCGTCAATTCCTTGAGCGGCGGCCGCAGCCGCGCGACTTCCTTTCCCAGGGCGCGCGCATCGAACGGCGCGGCGTAGATGACGCGGCCGCCCCGCGAGGCGCCCGGCACGTCGGGGTGATAGTCCGGCCGGTCGGGCTGCACGGTGAACGGCAGGCCGGCCTGCTGCTCCAGGAACGTCACCATCTCGGGCGCCTTGTCGAGAAAGGCATCGACGCGCGCCGCGTCGAACCGGTTGCCCGCCGAATGCTGAAAGTAGCTCCGCGCGGCCTCCCGGCTGTCCGACAGGCCGGCACGCTTCGCGACCGGATTACACGGAATCCAGGTGCCACCGCCGGAAATTGCCGAGGTCCCGCCATAGACCGGCGCCTTCTCCAGAACGACGACCGTCAAACCCTTCAGCGCCGCCGTGACTGCGGTTCCCAGGCCTCCAGCTCCGCTGCCGACAACGATGACGTCGCAGATATTTTCATCCGCCACTGCAGTTCCTCAATTCACCGGCTTGCCCGCCGCCGTGGCGATGAAGTGCGCGGCCAGCCGTCCCAGCGTGAAGGCCTTGATGAGGCCACCGATATAGCCGACGTGCGGGCCGCCCTCCAGCCCGCCGGACGCCGAGCCAATCGCGAACAGGCCTTCGATCGGATGGCCGTCGCGATGAACCACTCGGGCATTCGGATCGATCAGCGGCCCGCCCATCGTGTAGGTGATGCCGGTGCACATCGGCACCGCATAGAACGGCGGCTTTACGATCAGCATCGGCTTGTATTGGTCGGAGCTGCGTGGAATGGCAAGCGAGCCGAGTGTGCCCCGCGCCAGCGCATCGTTGTGCTGCGCCACCGTGTCCGACAGCGCGTCCACCGGCAAACCGGCCGCGGCCGCGAGTTCCTTGACCGTGCCGGCCTTGTAGATCGTCGCGCCCACCATCTCGATGGTCGGATTGGGCGCCGGCGGCGAAATCTTGTCGGCCGCGGGGCCGGTCCAGATCGCCTCGTCGAAAATCACCGTGGCGTCGAGCGGGTTGGCGCGCTTCGCCATCGTGTTGGCGAGATAGATCGGCCCCAGACCTTCATCGACAAAGCGCCTGCCGTCCTCCGCGACGACCACACCCGAGATCGTCATGGAATCGAGATAGGGATGCGGCCACAGCAGATCGTTGGTGAAGGCGTCGCGCGCCAGCGGATGGCCATAGAACCCCTCCATGCCGACAAGCCTGGCGCCCACCGCTTCGGCCATCAGCAATCCGTCGCCGCGTCCGGTGCGGGCGTTGCGCTGCATCACCTTGTCGGCCTGCGGCGACACGAAGCGCTTCACCAGTTCCGGATTGGCCTGGAAGCCGCCGTCGGCGAGCGCAACCGCCCGGCCGCGCAGTTGCGAGCGCTTGCCGTTGCTCTCCACCTCGACGCCGACGCACTTGCCGTCCTCCATAATAAGGCGGACGCCGCATGTCTTCATCCGGATTTCGCCACCATGCTTGAGCGTAGCTTCGGTCAGGCGACGCACGATCGCGTCCGGGCCGCGGCCTTTCCAGTCGAGCCCGGGCTGGCCACGCCGCGGCGGCGCCATGACCCATTGGCGCCCAGGATGGTTGCCGAGCCGGATGAACTGCGCGCCGTGGCCGCGCACCCAGGCGATCGCCTTCGGCGCTTCCGCAGTGAACGCTTCGGTGAAGGCGCGATCCGGCAGGCCGTCGGTGAGCCGCTCGATCAGTGCAATCAGGTAGTCCTGCTTGGCTGCTGGATCGTCCATGCCCATGTGCAGCATGCCGCCGGAGTAGCGCGAGTTGCAGGGATAATCCGGGCCCTCCCCCTGTTCCACGACAATCGACTTGAGGCCGAGCTCGCCCGAGCGCGCCGCAAGCGTCAGCCCCGCGAAGCCAGCGCCGACGATGATGATGTCTGCATCCATGACAAGGTCCATCTCAACGAGGGATCAGCATTTCGGCGATCAGCTTGGTGAGATCGACAAGCACCATCACGAGGAATCCCACAATCACGCCCGCGACGATCCCGACGACGATGCCGAGCGCGCCGATGAGCCCATGCGCCGCCGCCCAGATTGCGATCGCCCAGAACACCGCGGCGGCCAGCAGTGCGAGATACGGACCAAGCTTGATGAACAGCTTGACGGCGCGGTAGTCGTTCATCGGGCTCGTTCTCGTTCCTGTGCAATTGACGTTTGTAGAGCCGCGGGTCAGTTTGGATAAAGCACGGCCTGCTGCGCGATCACCACAACGCATTCCCGGACGAACCGACCGCGGTCTTCCTCGACCGCCCGCATTGCCGGTTCCGCATGCGCCTTTTTCAACTCGTCCAGGCTTGCGAACCAGCTCTCCTCGACGCCATCGCAGCCCATTCCCCAAGCATTGCCCTTCTCCGGCGGCAACGGATGGTTCTGCACGTAGCGCTGCATCGTGGGCGCGGCCTTGAGCAGCAGCGGTGCGTGCTCGTTCTTCCAGTGATCATCGAACTCGGCCAGCGACAGTTCGCTCTTTCGTTTCAGAAAGCAGAACTTCGTGACGCCTGAGGAAGGCCCTTCGCGAAGCACGGTCTCGGAGACCACCATGCCGGTCGTATTCACCCGCGCAGAGAAGAACTCGTCCTCGTCCGCCTCCAGGACCGCACGCGCTTCGGCAAACTGGATGTGCCGCTTGCGGGCCTCGACATCCTTGAACCGGATCCATCCGATCGCATCGTAGTCGTCGCTCGCGCCCGCGATGCCGGACGCCTCCCGCACCGGGTCGAAATGAATGTAAGCGGTGACGTTCTCCCAACTCTGACGGGCCATGAAGCTCATCGCGAGCCGGGCATGCTGGCGCCAACGGGCAAGGAATTGCTCGCGCGTGAGCGGAGGCTTGCGACGCGCGAGATAGAGACGCTTCGGCCTGACCGGCGTTGAGGACATCGAGCGATCCACGCTCGCCGGCGGCCGCGTCGAACGATCGATAGCGGACGCCACGCGAGTGAAACTCCAGACCCTTAATTGGTCTTCGGCGGGCCGAACACGTCGGCGAGCACCTGCATCTCATCCACGACAATCTTCTTCATCTTGGCGCCATCGCCGAAGAAGGGCTCGTTGCCGCCGCGACCGAGCGCCGTCACGACTTCCTTGTCCTTGAGCACGTCATTGACCGCCGCATGCCAGATGTCGACGATGTTCTTCGGCGTGTTCGGGGCTGCCGAGAAGCCGTTCCATTGCACGGTCTCGATGCCAGGGTACCCAAGCTCAGTGGTCGACGGCACGTCGGGCAGCAGGCTCGACCGCTGGTCGGCAAACACCGCCAGCACACGGACCTTCTTCGAAGTAATGAACGGCGCGTTGGCGGCATAGGAGCCCGCACCGAACATCACGTGGCCGCCGGCGACTTGCACCGCCGCGTCCGCCCCGCCCTTGGAGGCCACGGCGCGGGTCTGCGCAACATCGACGCCGATATGCTTGAACAGCTTGCGGAACGCCAGATCGATCACGCCGGTACCGCCGAGCGACGTCCAGGTGATCGAGCGCGGGTCCTTTTTGATCGCAGCCACGACGTCGTTCATCGTCTGGTATGGCGAGTTGGCATTCACGACGAGGAACATCGAGGTCTGCATCGTCAGCGTGACAAACGTCCGGTCGGTCACCTTGTACGGAAGATTCGGCACGACGATCGATAGGAGCGAACTCGATGACATCAAATCGACGAGAACCTTATGTCCGTCCGGCGGCGAGCGCATGACGTCGTCAACTGCCGGCACCGTATTGCCGCCCGTGATATTCACGACGCGCACCGGATTTTTCCATTTTTCCTGCAGAGCCTTGGCAAGAACGCGCGCGCCGGCGTCGGTCGAACCTCCTGGAGAATGCGGGCCGACGACCTCCACCACCTTCGACGGGAACTGTTGTGCGGCGACGGGTCCGGCGAGTGCGACCAGCGCAGCGGCCGCAGGCAAGCCCAACCGGTGACAGAGCGTGTTCATGCGCATTCCTCCCCATGGATTCTTCAGGATTGCTGTTGCTTTGAACTTAGTACGCCGCGCATCGGCGACACAACAGAAACAGGCATACCGGGGGCGCATGCTGCATTGCGCTTGAAGTGGTGCAAGTCGTCGCAGATTGCCGTCGCGCTTCCTTCTGGTTTACGCTGATAAAAGAGCAGGCGGCTGTTTCAGTTGTAGCGCGTTCGGAATTCGCGTGGCCCCGGTTGGCGGCGTGAGGCTTCATTCCCGCACCGGGATCGAGACATGACAGAGTTCGGCCTGATCGACGGGCTCGCAAACGCGCTCACCTTCGCCAATCTCGGCTACGCGTTGATCGGCTGCATCCTGGGCATGCTCGTCGGCATCCTGCCGGGGCTGGGGCCGGCCTCCGCCATGGCCATCCTGCTGCCAACCGCGATGTATCTGCCACCGGCGGGCGCCATCATCATCATGGCGGGCATCTACTACGGCGCCATGTATGCCGGCTCCACGACCGCCATCCTGATGAATATCCCGGGCGAAGTCGCCTCGGTCGTCACCGCGATCGACGGCTTCCAGATGACACGGCAAGGCCGCGCGGGCGAGGCGCTCGCGATCGCGGCGATTGGCTCGTTCATCGCGGGAGTGCTGGGGACGCTCGCCATCGCCTGGCTAGGACCGGCGCTGGCAGAACTCGCGCTGCAGTTCGGACCGCCTGAGTATTTCGGGCTCGTATTATTCAGTCTTACCGCGCTGATCAGCTTCTCCGGGCGATCGCTGCTGCTCGGGATCGCGATGGGCGTGCTCGGCATCTGGCTCGCAACCATCGGCAACGATCCGCTGAGCGGCACCCAGCGAATGACCTTCGGCAACATCCAGATGATGAAGGGCATCGACATCATTCCGCTGACCGTCGGTTTGTTCGGCATCGGAGAGGTTCTGTTCAACGCTCGCTCGGAGATGAAGCGCATTTTCATGGGCAGGTTGCCGCGCTGGTATCAGATGTTTCCGCGCGGCAAGCAGCTCGTGCGCGGCTTGACCGCGAGCCTGCGCGGTACCGCGACCGGCGCGGTGATGGGCCTGCTGCCCGGAATGGTGCCGGCACTGACCACGTATCTCGCCTACGACGTCGAGCGAAAGGTCAGCCGTCACCGCGACGAGCTTGGCAAGGGCGCGATCGAAGGCGTAGCGGCGCCGGAAGCGGCGAACAATGCAACCGCGATGTCGGGCTTCATTCCGCTGCTGTCACTCGGCATTCCGACGAGCCCGGCGCTGGCGATCGTCTTGAGCACGCTCGTGCTGAATGGGCTGCAGCCCGGCCCCACCCTGTTTACGCAGCACGCCGATCTCGCATTCACCGTAATCGCCAGCATGGTGATTTCCAACGGCATCCTGCTTGTCATGTCCTTGCCGCTGATCGGGGTGTGGGCGCGCATCAGCCTGATCCCCTACAGCATTCTTGGGCCGATCGTTCTCGGCATCTGCATCATCGGCGCCTACGCGCCGCGCAACACGCTATTCGACGTCGGTGTCGCCATCCTGTTCGGCGTGGTGGGTTACATCATGCGACGGCTCGACTGGCCGATGGCGCCGCTGATCCTGGGATTCCTCATGGGACGCCTGTTCGAGGAATCGCTGCGGCAGTCGCTGAGCATCTCAGACGGTAGCATCGCGATTTTCTTCAGCCGTCCGATTCCGGCGGCCTGTATCGCAGCCGCAGTGCTGGTCACGGTTGTGATGCTGTACGTCAAATGGCGCTCGCGAACCGTTTCGGGGCTGATCGCAAAAAGCGCCAATGAACTATGAGAGCGAACAGAAAAAACGACGGAAACCCGTGATGCCCAAGATCGTGCTCGGAGCCATTTTTGTCGTGCTGGCCGCCATCTCGTTTTGGGACGGCTACCGCATTATGACAACGCTGCGCCGGCCCGGCGTGTATGACGGCCTCGGTCCGGACCGCTACCTCCTTGTCATCGCCGCCATGATGCTGCTCCTCGGTGTGGCTCTCGCTGTACAAGGCGCGCGCGAATATCGCCAGCGCACGCCGCAAGCCGCCAACGATCAAGCCTCGAACCGTCACCTTTGGCTGTTGGCGACGATCTGCGGCTACGCGTTCTTGATCTGGTTTCTGGGCTATGCGGCGGCGACGCTCGCATTTTTCATCGCTGCGCTCTGGATCATGGGGCAGCGGAACTGGCGATGGAACTTGCCGTCGGCGATCGCGCTCACCGTGGCTTACTATTTCATGTTCGAGTACGCCGCCGACATCTCCTTGCCTCAGGGCGTGTTCGGCTGATCGTTGGACAAATGAGCATGCGTCCGCTGACTCTCGGCTATCTCACGCTTGAAGACGTATCGCCCGCCGAGCTGGTGAACGTGGCGGCTGCCGCTAGGTTTGAAGCCGTGGGAATCCGGATCACCGGGCGGAAGAAATCCGATCCGTATTTTCCGATCGTGGGAAGCCGCGACGCCGTGCGCGACATCAAGCGCCGTCTCGACGACACCGGCGTCCGGCTCTCGAACATCGGCGCCTACTACGTTACCCCCGACACCAGCGCGGCCGACTTCGCCCCGATTGTGGACATCGCAGCCGAGCTCGGCGCACCTCTGATTGTCGCCAACAATCACGACACCAACGCGGAGCACTATTTCGATACGATGGCGGGCTATTGCGACCTTGCCGCGCAGGCGGGCATCCGTCTGGTGCTGGAGTTCATGCGCTACAGCCAGGCGACCTCGCTCGAACATGCGTTGCGCATTCTCGACACCCTGGGCCGAGACAATTTCGGGTTGCTGGCGGACCCGCTACACCTAAGCCGATCCGGTGGCCATCCGTCCGATCTACGACGGGTGGACGCTAAGCGAATTTTCCTGGCGCAACTCTGCGACGCCAAAGGACCGCCGTCCACGGCCATTGCCGAGATCACTCATGAGGCGCGCAACGGCCGGCTCAACCCCGGCGATGGCGACCTGCCGCTCGACGCGTTCATCGATGCACTGCCGCCCGGCATCGAGCTCGAATGCGAAGTGCCGCAGACCGCATTGGCGCACCTGCCGGCTGTCGAACGCGCCAAGCGCGTCGCGAATGCATGCCGGTCATTCCTGAATCGACATGCAACGGCATGACGCCTTGCCTTGCGCATGATACCGTCGTGCCATCCTGCTTCGCGTGACGCGCCCTGAGGGACTCATGATGATCAGTCGCCGTTCACTTATCGAACTCATCGGCGCATCGGCCGTATCTGGCGGGCTGCCGTCTATTGCCTCCGCTCAGCAGTATCCGGACAAGCCGATCCACATTGTCGTGCCGTTTCCTCCCGGCGGCTCGCTGGACGGCGCGCCGCGCATCGTCGCTCAGCACATCGTCGCTCGCAACGGCTGGTCGATCGTCGTCGACAACCGGCCCGGAGCCGGCGGTCAATTGGGCTCGGTCATCGGAAAGCAGGCGCCTCCGGACGGCTATCTGCTCACTGCCATCAACGGCGTGACCCACGGCTCGGCAGCGGCACTCAAGCGCGACCTCGGCTATGATCCGATCAAGGATTTTGTGCCGATCATCCTGATTGCGGACGCTCCCATGGTGGTGCTGGTCAGCAGCGAGCTTCCGGTGCGGACGGTCCCGGAATTTCTCGATCTGCTCCGCAAGCAGCCAGGCAAACTTAACTACGGAAGCGGTGGCTTTGGCACGCAGCATCATCTAGCAGCGGCGATGCTGCTCGATAAGGCGGGGCTGCCACCCAGCATTGCGACCCACGTGCCCAGCAGGGGCCTGGCGCTTGCGATCACCGACATGCTGGCCGGCAGTGTCCAGTTCATCATTTCCAGCGTTGGACCGGCATGGCAGCACGTGGCCGCCGGCAAGTTTCGAGCGTTGGCCGTGACCAGTCCGAAGCGGCTGACGCGCTTTCCGGACTTGCCGACGATGGTGGAACTTGGATACCGCGATTTCGAAATCCTGGCGTGGAGCGGCCTTGCCGCCCCGGCAGGAACGCCGCAGAGCATCGTTACGCGATGGAATGAGGCGGTAAATCAGGCCCTCACCGACGCCAACGTCCAGAAGCAGCTGGCCGGTTTCGATTTCGACCCGCGCGGCGGCACGCCGGCGGAATTCGCCGGCTTCATCGCCCGCGAGATCGTGCGGTATAGAGGGCTTGGCGAAAGTGCGGGCCTGCTGAAGGCGACATGATCAGGTCGTCGTCGCTAATCAGCCCGCTTGAACTGTTTACGGAGAAACATGTTGCAAACGCAATTCGCGGAACGGATCAAAACACCGACCTTGCCGCGCGAAATCGCTCCTGGAACCTTCTGGTTTGGCTGCTGCCTTGAGGTTCAACAGCCCCCCAAGGTTCTGCACAACCACAATTCCAGCTATCTGCTGATCGGCGACACGGCGACGGTCCTGGTTGATACCGGGATGCCTTATGGGTGGGCGCAGTTGCGCTCCGAATTGCAGACGGTACTGAATGGGCGTCCGCTGGATTACGTGTTTCCCACCCATCCCGAAGCGCCCCACATGGGCAACATCGGTGCGCTGCTGGAACTTTATCCCCGCATGAAGCTCGCCGGCGATCTTCGCAACTACCATCTGTATTATCCGCACGCGCAGGACCGGTTCCTGACCATGCGTCCGGAAGAGTCGCTGGATCTGGGCGGACGCCGGCTGCAGGCAGTCACCGCCGTCATCCATGACATTCCCAACACGCTCTGGGGCTACGAGCCGGACCAGCGCATCCTGTTCGTCAGCGATGCCTACCCGTACACGCACGAGCATGAAGCGCATCAGTGCGGCCTGACCTCCGAGGAGCTTCCGGAAGAGATACGCCCGGAGGATACCAGCGTGGTGATCGGCTTCGCTCTCAACTGGGTGCGTCATGTCGATACCGATCTCGTCATGACCAGACTTAATGCTTTTTTGGAAAGCCACCCGGTCGACATCATCGGGCCGGCGCATGGCGGCGTCGTCACCAATCCCAAGCAGGTCACGAAAATTTTCGAGCAAGGCATGCGGCGAGTGAGGGGTTAGCATGTCTCGCGTCGAGCAGGTTGCAGACGACGTTCTGGTTCTCTCCGATGTGGTGCCGATCGATGGGCGCGTGAGTTGGCTCACGCCCCGCGCCAAGGGGTTCGAGCCGTATAACGAATATCTGGTGTTGTCCGGGGACAATGCGCTGCTGTTCGAAACCGGCGTTCCGGTGCACGGCCCTTCGCTGGTGCAATCGCTGAAGGAAATCCTCGGGTCGCGCAGGCTCGCAGTCTATCCCAGCCGGATCGAGCTCGATAGCATCGGCAATCTCGGCCGAATTCTCGAAGAGATACCCAACACCATCGTGGGCTGTGCCAATCCGATCGAGCCGACCAGACTGGCGCATCTCAGCGATTGGACCACGCCAAAAGCGCCGTTCTTCCGATTCCTGGTTGGCAACACACTGGCGGAGATCGGATTTCCGCAACTGAGCGTCGTCGACCCGGCCATTCGCACACTCGGCACGTCCTGGCTCTGGCACGAGCCCGGCAAAATTCTTTTCTGCGCGGACTTCTTCTGCAACGACATGCTCGCGAGCGAAGGCCAATCCGTCATTCGCCGCGATGGCGAAGCACTCATCGCTCCGGAAGGCCTGCGCGCCTGCATCCTTCGGAAGTTCGACTGGTTGGGAGAGGCGAGCACGGAAAAACTTCTGCCAGCCTGGGACAAGCTGTTCGGAAGCATCAGCCCGGCGGTTCTGGCTCCGGTGCATGGCCGCGTGCAGTTCGGCGCAAAGCTGGCAGCCGAAGTCCTGGCGGATTATCGCAAGGCTCTGTTCTTTCCCGACGATACCTCGGCCAAGCATCCGGTGCTGGCGCAAGGCGTCAGCGGATAAT
This sequence comes from Rhodoplanes serenus, assembly GCA_945897515.1. Classification (GTDB taxonomy): domain Bacteria; phylum Pseudomonadota; class Alphaproteobacteria; order Rhizobiales; family Xanthobacteraceae; genus Z2-YC6860. The sequence goes on from CAMDFO010000024.1 coordinate 57,072, forward strand.
CTCGCTGCTGCGGATCGCGGGCCGCTGCCGGCATGGCAGAGGCCATCGGCCTCATTGAAACTTTACGCCGGTTTCCTGAACCTGCTTCTTCCAGCGGTCGGCCTCGCTTTGCAGATGCTTGGCGAAATCGGCGGCCGAACCTCCGCGCGGCTCGTAGCCGTTGGCGGCGAGAACCTGAAGGGCCTTCGGATCCTTGAGCGCCTTGTTGGCCGCCTCGTTGATCCTGTCGATGATCGCCTGCGGCGTGCCCTTGGGCGCGACAATGCCAACCCAGCCGGTATAGTAGATATTTGGAAGCCCAACCTCCGCCGTCGTCGGAACATCAGGATAGCGCGACCAGCGAGTCTTTCCAGTTGTCGCAAAAATCCGCAGATCGCCCCGATCGACCAGATCCTTGCTTCCACTGGTGATCATGTATGACACGTGACCGCCGACGAGATCGGCGAGCGCGGGGCCCTCGCCCTTGTAAGGGACATGAGTGGATGCGCTTTGCGGCACGCCGGTCGTCGAAAGAAAGATCGTGGCATTGACGTGCTGGCCGGTGCCGTGACCGCCGCTGCCGTAATTGTATTTTCCAGGGTTGTTCCGGATCAGCTCCGCCAGTTCGCGGACCGACCGGGCCGGCACCTTCGAGTTGACGAAGAATCCGTTCGGAGCCTCGCCAAGCCAGACCACCGGCACCATGTCGTTCACAGGGTCATAGCCGACGTCTGGGTTGATCGCGGGGCTAATGCCGTGGGTCACCGCATTGGCGATGCCGAACGAGTAGCCATCCGGCGCAGACGATCTTGCCGCCAGCACGCCGATCTTGCCCGTTGCCCCCGGCCGATTATCGACGACGACCGGCTGCCCCAGGAGTTCGGTCATGGCCGGGCCCAGCGCACGCGGCACCATGTCGATGCTGCCGCCTGCCGGGAACGGCACGATCAGCCGCACCGGACGATCAGGATAGCTTTGTGCCGTTGCGGCAACGTTCAGCGTGACACACGCCAGCAGCACAACCGGCAATCGCAGCGCCATCGCTGCTGCGGACGGCAAAAGCGAATGCAGCGACTGCTTACGGCTCATTTTTGTCTCCGTCCGTATGGAATGGCGTCCCACAAGGAACCTTAGACTGCCCCAATGCCGCACCGCACGGCAAGTGCGCGCAGACTTCGGCCTGTGGGTCTCAATCGTCGCTCGGCGGATCGAGCCTTTCGATCCAGCACGTCGACGTGGAGACACCATACGTCGCACCTGCACAGGCGCCGCCGTACTCTCTTGCACGTATATGACGGCCCAATCGGCAATGACGCACATCATCTGTTGCCGCGCGCGGGAAGCGCGTGCTTGCGGCCGCAACAGTCGATGACGAACAGAACCGTCTCCTTTCTCACCAACGATGCATGGATTCATCCAAATCCCGCCCCTCTATTGGGAGAATATTTTGCTGTCCAAGAGCTATATTCGCGCTGAATAAGAAAAATAATTCTCATCAACCGGAGTTTTCCTTCGATGCGTTTCCTTCCGGTGTTTCTCGACCTTTCATCCGGTCACGTCGTCCTTGTGGGCTCGGGTCCCCAGGCCATTGCCAAGCTCCACCTATTGCGCGCCGCCGGCGCGAACGTGCGCTGGTTCTCGCCGCAAACCGATGTCGCGGAGGAACTGCTGCTTGCCAGTCACTATGCCGGACGGATCGGCGTTGCGATCGGTGAACCGGTCGAAGATGATCTCGCCGGCGCGCTCGCAGTCGTGACGGCCGCCGGAAACGAGATCGATGAAAGGCTGGCGGCACGTGCACGCGCGTTGAACATTCCGGTCAATATCGTGGATCGTCCCGACATTTCCACTTTCATTTTTCCGGCTGTGGTGGATCGCGGCGACGTCGTCGTCGCCATTGGAACGGGCGGCGCGTCGCCGGTGCTGGCGCGCCGTTTGCGCGAAAAGATCGAAGCCATTCTTCCAGCTCGCATCGGAGAGTTTGCCGCTCTGATGCAGCGCTATCGCTCACACTTGGCTGCTGTACGGCGGCCGGGATTCTCGCTGCGACGTTTCTGGGAAAGGGTGATCGACGGTCCGATCGGAGCCGCCTTTCTCTCGGGTCGCTCGCGTGAGGCGGAGACCGCGCTGATCCGCGCCATCGAAACGGCCAGCATGGCCTTGGACGACCGCAGAGGCGTTGTCCATCTGGTCGGTGCCGGGCCGGGCGATCCGGATCTTTTGACGCTTCGGGCGCTGCACGCACTCCAATCGGCCGACATCGTTTTCTATGACGAGTTGGTGGGTTCCGACATTCTCGGTCGTGGCCGGCGCGATGCCGAACTGGTCTTCGTCGGCAAACGCAAAGGCGAACCGGGCATCGGGCAGGATGAAATCAATCGCCGGCTGGTTGAAGCCGCGAGGACCGGACGCTGCGTGGTTCGCTTGAAGGGTGGCGATCCGTTTATTTTCGGACGCGGCGGCGAGGAGCTTGAGCATCTGCAACACGCCGGCATCCCGGTTCATGTCGTGCCGGGCATCACGGCCGCTCTCGGCTGCGCGGCGGAGATCGGCTTGCCGCTGACGTTCCGCAAGGAGGCGACTCGGCTATCGCTGGTGACGGCGAATACCGCCGAGGGCGCGGCTGCCGTGGACTGGTCCGGGTTGTCCGATCCGGCCACCACGGTCGTGGTCTATATGGGCCTGTCGTCTGCGGAGATCGTGCGTTCCGGCCTCACTGCGGCTGGCCGCGATCCCGAGACACCCGCGGCCGTGATCGCCCGCGGGACACATCCCGACGCCAAAGCGGCTGTCGGCCGCCTGCGCGACCTTCCGAAGCTCGCTGCCTCAGTGGGCGAAGGGCCGGCGCTTCTGATTATCGGCGATGTGGTCGCGCGCTCCCTGCCCTGGAAGACCAGCGAAGCCCGCGCAATCGAGGTGGCCGCATGACTGCGCCAAGCCAACAGAAGCTCCGGGTTCATGGTCCTGTCGTCGTGACGGCGAACCGGCTCGGCGACGGTGCGGTGGTCTATCGCGCCGCCGTCGGCGGCTGGACGACGCGACTCTCTGCCGCCGCGGTCGTGAGCAACGCACAGGCAGCCAAGGATCTGCTTGTGGAAGCCTCGGCCGACGATGTCGGGGCGGTCGGCGCCTATATCGCTCCGGTCGAGATCGACGGCGATCGCGTCGAGCCCGGAAACCTTCGGGAGCGCATTCGGGTCGCCGGTCCGACCTTTGACCTTCCGATCACCTTTGGAATCTGAGTCGAGACCGAGACATGTATCTCTACGACGATTTCGATCGCACGCTGGTCGCCGAACGGGTCGATGAATTCCGCGATCAGGTG
>CAMDFO010000025.1 GCA_945897515.1 Rhodoplanes serenus
GGCCTTCATACACGCCATAGTCGCCATCGATGTCGGCGATGAGCTGGTCCTGGATATCAATCCAGTAACGCCGCAACAGTTTAAGCGTATCGGTGTCGATCGGCACACCATTGCGCTCGATCCGCGCCGCCGCGGCCATAAAGCGGCCCCGCAGCAAGGCGCGCGGCAGGTCGATCCTCGGCAGCATGGCGGGCAACAGCCGCGCCAACGCTGAGACGTCGGTTTCGCAGTAGTCGAGGATCGCCGCCCGTTCGGCGTCCGACCACGGGCCGCCGCGCAAAACCAAGTCGCGCATCTCGTCTTTCTCGACCGCGCCAATCCCGTCCAGCCCGTGGTAGGCGAGCGCGCCGAGCAACCCGTTGCCGCTGATCGTCGGGAGGCCGTTGGTGCGGTTGCGGAACTCGGTGAACAGGTCCAGCACACGCTCAGGCACCGGCCAGCCAAGCGCCAGGTGACAACCGATTTCCGCGCTGGCGTAGTAGGCCACGAACAGCGCACTGGCGTCCGTCGCGTATGGCGGTGCGGCTCCAAACTGGTCGCGCCAGAGCCGGACCTTGCGCCCACTCTTCAGTCCCCACGCGACAAGGCACACAGGCTCGGGGTTCTCGCCCAGCTCGATGCCGAATTCGAAATCGACCGCCCAGATTTCGGTATAGGGCAAGGCGTCAAACATCTTGCACTCCTCTTCGTTTCGGTGCCGAAACCGTCCAGGCCAAGGCTCCGCGAGTGGTTGGGGGCTTTCGGGGGCCGGTGCAGGCAACACACCGGCCCCCGATCTCACTGTCACGCCGCGCCGCGCAGCCGCTTCACCAGCGGGTGGTCGGGGCTGTCGACGATGTGATCCCGGAACGCGATCTTGAGGATTTCTTCGAAGGGCAGCTCCGGCCAGGTCGGCTCGGGCAAGTCGCCCGTCGCCACTAACACCTCGTACGCGCCAAGCGGCATGTTCGCAGCGACACGCAGCCAGCTCCGCATAGCAAGTTCGGCCGCAACGGCCGCAGTGCGGTGCCACTCGTTCTGCTTTCCGTCAGGGCCAGGCAGCTTTACCGGCCACAGACTCAAAACCCCTTGCCGGTTGATCGTGGTGTACAGGGTTGCCGTCGCGAACTCGCCGGGCAATTCCGCTGCCATCACCGGAGTGACCAGGTAAACCTCGCGGTCATCCTTCATTTCGATGATCGCGGCCGGCGTCAGGCGATAGCTCGGATCAGGGTGCACCCGCACGAAGTCCCGCTTGCCCGGCCCGCGCACCGGCACCGTGGTCAGCAGTTTCTTGACGCCGACCGTATCGGCGAAGTTCTGGCCGAGGCGCAGTGACGCCGGGTCGAAGGGATTGTTGGAGTTATCCGTCATAACAATTCTCCTAGGGGTTAGTTTGGTCCTGTCGTGTCTATCGGCCGTCACCACCCGGCCCGGGGTGTTCGCGCTGGGCTAGCCAGGCCTGCAAACTCGAGCGCCGATAAAGAACACGGCGTCCGAGTTTCGTTACCGGCGGGCCTTCGCCTAGCATCCGCCAACGATCGAGGGTCCGCTCACAGACCTTCAGCTCGGCTGCGGTTTCATCTTTTGGAAGAAAGTCGGCCAAGACACCCTCGGGAGCGTTTTCCTGACCTTTCTTCGTGGCCAACATTGTTGGGGGATTTTTTTTCACGACACGGCCACCCCATCCTTGGCGATGACGTATGCGACCGCCTCACGCTTCGCGCCGTCGTCCATTTTGGCAAACCAGGTGTCGACGGCGACCCGGAACTCGGCTAGCGCTCTTTGCGCTTGCGACATGGGTGGCTGGGGTCTTTTGACAGACAAGCCCCGTGTCCGTGAGCCACGGACACGGAACATGTTTTCGCGCCGGCGGCGGTCACGGGTCCGATTTTTCGACCGGACCTCCTCCGCTTTCCCTTCGGCGATTGCGATCAGTTCATATGCCCGGCTGCGACTGAGACCGCAGCAGTGATCGCGAAGGAAGGCTGTGAAATCGGGGACACGGCTCCGCGCATCAATCAGTTGAAGGCCGGCGGATACATAATACTGATCGGCACGATCCTTGGCCGCGTCGCCCGTGGCGATCCGAGCCACGATATCCCGACCGAGCGTTTCAAGCTCGACCAAGGCTTGGGAGTTCGTCACGACAATGGCTGTGACCTCGTCCTTTGCAGGACAGACGGCCGAAAGGTTGTGGGTGGTGGTCATTCATCGCCTCAGAGTGAAATCTGGAGACGATACCTACCCCTTCCCAGAATTGCGGAGTGCACCGAGCCTAGGCTCGGTGCACTATTTCTTAAAAATGTAGCCGTTCACTCTCAACCAGAGAAGGTCCGCCTTGACCGTACCTTCGGGCGGGGTCTTCTCGCCGAGTAACGGGTAGAGCCTATTGATGATTGCCTGAGCAGTTCCCGCCGAGGCGCGTTTGCCTTGTAGACGTTTCGGTAGATTTATGTAGGTTTGCAAGATCCGTATCCGGCGCTCCCACTGCTGCTGTCTGCGCTGAGTGGTTCGGCCAGCCGCGGCTTTTTTCTGGCGGAGCCGGGCCTCAGCAGTTGGCGGGCGCCAGCCCGCGCGGCCCGCTGCCTCATGCAGAACTTCATGGAGGTAAGTCGGCGGCATGGCGTAAGGTCGAAGCAACTCCGTGAACAGCTCGATTAGCGTTTTCTGCGCCTTCGCAGTCAGTTGACTTGTATTTATTGGCCAGAAGCCTTTTCCGCTCGCTTTCGGGCGGGCGCCTGTCGCGCGTGGGCCTTTCGTGTTTCTGACAGTCACGGTTACACGCTCCCGCGGTGCTCGGCGAGCCGAGTGACGGTTGATGGCAGTGGGTCCAAGATGCGCTCGATCATCGCCGCGAGCTTCTCGAGGGCGTCCCGCTTTTCGTCCGCGTAGGAGTGTCGGTCGTAAGTCCCCTCAACGCCGACGATGGCATGGCCAAGGACCCGCTCGGAAATATCTGGACGCACGCCAGCGCGAACCATCAGGGTTTTCGCGGTTCGTCGTAAATCGTGAAGGGTCCAATGCGGGATTGGGCTAAGCGCGGCGCCCTTCGGTGCCAGCGTTTTCATAGCCGTTAGTGCGGCTTTATCTAGCCTAGCCTTGCTTTTGCCAAACCCCGAAAATGGGGTCTTAGCCTGCGACGGAAACACAAGGTCGCAGTCGTCTGACTTCGGCTGTGCAGCTATGAGCGCTCGAGCAGCTTGTGACAGTGGGACATGATTAGGCCGCTTCGTCTTGTAGCGTTCAGCCGGTATCGCCCAAATTCCATCGCGGCCAATCTCGCTATGCCGCATGCAGGCGACTTCATCGCGCCGCTGCGCAGTGAGTAGCAGCGTCTTGACCAGGGCTCCGAATGTTCCGGTCTCGCCTAGGACGGGCCAAATAACGCGGATCTCATCATCAGACAGAACACGGGTTCTGGCGCGATCCTTTGCGTTTGCTCTTGGCTTAACCCGGATAAACGCTGCTGTTAGATTAAAATGGTCATCTCGCTCAGCGTACCAACTCAGAGCTTTCCGAACATAGGCGCGGGTCCTATCTGCTTGAACAGCCCCGGTCTCATCCTCGATGCGGTCCAACATTTCCGCAATATGCGAGCGGCGTAGCTCGTAGACTCCAAGCTTGCCGATGCGCGGCTTAACCAGCCGATCAAGCGCGCTCTCGATGGCATCCGCACTCCGTAGTGGGTTTTCCTTGTTGCGGACATATCGGGCCACAAAATCGTCGAGGACACTGGCGACGATCTTGATTGCGGGAGGTGTCGCTCTGTCGGAAAGCGGGTCCTCTCCGCGATCAACGCGCTGGCGTAAGACGCGGGCTTCGCGGACCGCTTTTAGGGCCGACCAATCTGGCCAAGCGCCAATCGTGAAGCGGTGTTCGCGTCCGCGCAGGCGGTAGTTGATGATGAAAGCCCGGGCGCCTGCCGCGGTGACACGGACTCCGAAGCCGCGCGGCGCTTTAGCGCCCTGGACCGTAGCGCCAGCGAAATAGGTGATTGAGTTCCCCTCGGCTGGGACAGGGAGCCGCTTGATCGTCTCCTCGCTGAGCCTTCCGGGCTTCATGGCAAGTTCCGTGTCCGCGTTGTGTCCGCACTGTCAGTTTACCTGACTGTCGGTGAGTGTGTATCCACTGTCGCGGGGCGTCAACCGAAAAGCCCTATTCTGTTGGCCGTTCTGTGCGGACACGGGTAGGGGCGCGCAATATCAATAACTTAGCAGGGGGGGTATACGTGACTGAAAATCGCAGTGTCGGTGGTTCGATCCCGCCCCTGGCACCACTCATCTGAATGGCGGATGCGCTCGGCCTCCCACTCGCGGCACAAGGCATCGACTCCCTCCGTAACGACGATCACCCTTCGACGAAGGCGTGACGCGAGTTGTCGTTCAGATCGCGGATGCGCTCAGCCAATCGGAGCGGCCGCCACAGGCGTTAACGCGCGTTAACTAAAAACTTTGGAACGAAGGAGTCCGCGAATCCGTTGCCGGGATAACAGAAGATCGGACACTTCGATGTGGATGCAAGTCCTGATGCTGACGCCGTACATCGCGATCGCTTCGAGCTTCGTGCTCGCAATCACCATCACGGCGATTTGCTACAGCCAGCCCGCGCACATTCGTGCAGTGGGCTTTGCTGTCTGAAATCGATTCCAGAAATCCTTCACCCCGCCGGCGTCGGCGGTGCGACCGTGGCCTCCGCCTGACCGCTGTTCTGCAACGCCGTTCCGACGAAACCCGAAGCCTTCATCTCCTCGACGAACTGCCGCAGATAGCGCACGCCGGCGTCGCGGCCTTTCGGCGTTCCCATGGCCTGTTCGATCACCATGAAGCAGCCCGGAATGACGCGCGTGCCCGGATTGTCCTTGGCGAATGCGACGATCGGCTGCTTCACGCCGGCCGCGACTTCGAGCTTGTCCTGGAGATACGCCTCCATGGCCTGCGGCCCGCTCGGCTCCTGGACCAGCGTGGCGTTCTTGATCGCCCGCGTGAGGTAGAGCGCGTAGGCGCTTCCGCGCGCCACGGCAATGCGGATGCCGGCGCGGTCGACCTCCTCGTTGGTCTGGATCGACGAGCTCGCCGGCACTGCGTAGGCGCCCTCGATCACGACGTAAGGGCCGGTGAAGTCGATCTCGGCGGCGCGCACCGGATCGATCGCCATGAAGGCCACGTCCCATTCGCCGCGCTTGAGTGCGTCGAACACCTTGCCGGCGGCATCGAACGTGACGTACTCGATCTCGACACCGAGGCGCGTCGCCAGTTCGCGCGCCAGCTCGCCGGAGACGCCGCGCGGCACGCCGCCCGCCGGATCGCGTTGCGCCAGCACGGTGTTTCCGAAATTGATCGCGACGCGCAGCTTGCCGCTCGGCGCCAGTTCCTTGACGACATTGGCAGGAACACTTTGGGGAGGAGCACTTTGCGCCATGAGGTCCGTCTCTTTTGAAATGGAAGGGAGAGCCGCGCCTTACCTTGGTGCAGCCGCGGCGCGAGCCTATCGTAGCAGGCTCGCGGCGCACAATCGGTCAAAGCCGGGCGTTCTCTACCAGCCCCCAGCCGAGCGCCTTGAACCGCTGCCGGGCGAGGCTCGTGGCCTGTCCGGTGATCCGCAGCTCCATGCGCGGCCGGCCGCGCTGCTTGAGCCTGGCGGTGAGATCCTGCCACAGGCGGCTGGTGCCGTCGGTCCATGACAGCGCATCGACCGGCCAGACGCCGACCACGCCGCCGGTGCGAACCTCGTTGAACGGAAAATCGCCGACCCAGACGAAGCGGACCAACGCGCCGGTCTTGGTGTGATGCGCCGCCAGCAGCTCGGCCTGACGGCGCATGAAATAGGCGCGGTCGCGATCGGAAACCGATGTGGCGCGCGCGATGAACCCGGTTCGCCCTTCCACGTCCGCCATGGATTCCAGCGCCACCAGCATGGCGGCGACGTCCAGCGGCGTGTAGCTCCGGTTGGCGAGCAGCGCATCGGCGATGCCGGGCTCGACCGACATATCTGCGAGCTTCTGCCGGTTGAGGTCCAGGAGCTGAGCGGCCGAATAATCGCGCGCCAGATTCGAAAGGTTGCTGCCGGACGCGACGCCGGAAACGATCGCGCCTCCGACGCCGGGAATGACCATGAACGCCGCGCTGACGGTGAGGCCGCCGCTCGCGCCGGCTTCCGACAGCCGCGTCATCTTTTCGTTCAGGGCCTGGAAATCGGTGTAGGGGTCGACCCCGAGCCTGGCCGCCAGCTCGCGCTTCTGCTGGCTGACGCCCAGCATGCCGGCGATCGGGTTGTCGGTATCGCCGGTGCTCTTGCCGAAATTGGCGACGCCGGAGCCGAACTGGCTGAGCCTTTGGCCGATGCCGGAAAACGTATTGCTGATGGTCTCACCCGGATTGGTGATGAGCTGGCCGGTGTATTTGAGCGGGCTCAAGCCGGCCTCGACCAGCCGCTTTCCGAACGCCTCCGACTGGCTCAACTTTTCCAATTCATGCAGGGCGGCAAGCTCGCCCAACCGCATCCGCGCCATTGCGTCGCCGTGGGCGGGCAGATCGCCATAGGGCGTCTTGATCAGGTATTTTCGCAGAAAGCCGTCGCTGCCGACGGGCGTGGCGATGACATAGTTTTCGCCGGTCGCCTTGATCTGGGGAAGCCTGCCGGCGTCGAACGACGGCGGACGCTCGAGCTTCTCGGCGGCGAACGCCGCCAGTGGAATGAGAATGGCAGCGGCGCATGCCCCGGCGCGTGACGCTGAACGGATCGACGGCCTCATGATGCTTCCCCTGGCGTCCCCGGAAAGCAGCATATCATTCCATCAGCGAAGGGTCACTTCGAACGCTTGGACTTGCAGAACACCGCATGCAGGGCTTCGATGATTTCGCGCACTTCCGGCCGCGCCAGCGAATAATAGATGTTCTTTCCATCCCTGCGGGTTTCGACCAGCTTGTCGGCGCGCAGCCGCGCCAGTTGCTGCGACACCGCCGGCTGCCGGATGCTGAGCAATTGCTCGATCTCGGTCACCGATTTTTCGCCGTCGACCAACTGGCAGAGGATGACCAGCCTTGCCTCGTGCGCCAGCGCCTTGAGAAATTCGCTGGCGTCCCGCGCGTTCGCCATCATCATCTCGATGTCGAGTTCGAGATCGCGCGCTTTTGCGTCGGCTGGTGCGCTCATGGCACGGTTCGCTTCGTCAATTCATCTTGGATGGCGCGACCGATAGACCATCGGTCGCCGGCAAAGGCAATTGCAGCAGAAGACGCTCCAGCAGGCTCCAGAAAAAATCTTCGCCCGGATAACCTTCGATCCGCCCGATCTCGCTGTCGTGCTCCACCAGCACGAAGGTGGGCGTGTAGATCACCGGCGTCTTCAGCGTAGCACGCGCCTGTTGCTGGCCGATGTCCATCATACGGATGGGTGCCCGTCGGCCTAGATCAGAGTTGTTATAAACTGGACCGATGTCGCGATCCCACGCCTGGCACCATGGGCAACCGTCCCGCCGGACCATCAGCAACTCCGCTGCGACCGTGGGCAGGCACGACCAGCAGGTCGCCGCGAGCAGAAGCAGGAGTCGTAGCAGACGCATCCGTCGTCCTTTGGCAACGTGCTAGTGGTTATCACAAATCGTGGAGAATAATTTTTCATGCTCGAGGTTGGACTTGCCGCGAGCTTCGGTGCGGGCATTCTCTCGTTCCTGTCGCCATGCATCCTGCCGCTGGTGCCGTCCTATCTGGTGTTCCTCACGGGCGTATCGCTCCAATCGCTAACGGACCGTTCCGCAAACGCGGTGCCGCTGCGAGCGGGTTCCCGCGCGGTTACCTTTGTACTTGGATTTTCCGTGGTATTTGTTGCGCTGGGCGCCAGCGCTTCGCTGCTGGGTCAGTTCGTATCGGATCATCTGACGCTGCTGTCCGGCGTCGCCGGTGCGGTGATCGTCCTGCTCGGCCTGCACATGCTCGGCGTGTTCCGGCTGCTCCCCTTGATGCGCGAGATGCGGATCGAGCCGAGCCGCCCCGCCGGACTGGCCGGCGCCTTCATCGTCGGTCTTGCATTCGGCTTCGGCTGGACGCCCTGCGTCGGACCGGTGCTGACGTCGATCCTGCTGCTGGCCGGCACGCAGGACACTGTCGCGTGGGGCGCATCGTTGCTGGCGGCTTATGCCGCAGGCCTCGGCGTGCCGTTCATTGCAGCGGCCCTGTTCGTTGGGCCGTTCCTGCGCTGGCTCTCGCGGTTCCGGCGCCATCTCGGGGTCATCGAGCGCGCGATGGGGGTCATTCTCGTCGTCACCGGCATCCTGATCATGACCGGTTCGATGCTCACCGTCGGAATCTGGCTTCTGGAAAATGTCCCGATCCTCGGCAGGATTGGGTAGCCATCAGCCAAAACGGAACGCCAGCAGCCGGTCGAACGAACGCTGCTCGCTCAGCAATCGTTGCAGATAATTTTCGTCGCGCTGCCGGACCGCATCGTGCACCTGGCGCAAGCTGTTGAGCATGCCGTCGATCAGGCGGCGGAATTCCGGCTCGTCGCGGATCGCGGCGGGCGCCTCGGCGTTGCACTGCCCGATCGCCGCCGCGGTGCTTGCCGCCGCAGCGACGACCGCGGCAGCGCTTGCGGGGTCGGTGAGGTTGGGCGGTCGCAGACGATAGCCGTCGAGAGCCTCGTAGCGGACGCTGGCTTCGGCGATGCAATCCGAGAACAGGCGGATGTTGTTTGCTTTGCGCCACGCCGTAAGCGGCGATGCGGCACCCTCCAGCAGCGACCGGGCGCTTTCGGTTTCGCCCTTGTCTGCGGCGGCAAGACCGTCATTGATTGCCGCTTCGGATGCGGCAAAGGCTGCGATGAGCGTGCGGTCGGACGTGGTCGGGGCGGGAAGCGCGCGCCGATCCCTGGCCCAGCGGTCGCGCAGACGCTCGATCTCCACCGCGCCAAGTTCGGTATTGCCGGTACGCAGATAGCCGATGGCGAGCCGCCGGTGCGCCGCGAATCCGTCGAGCAGGATTCGCAATTCCGGCGCGAGCTCGTTGGCGCAGGCCGGGCCGATCAGGCAGGCAACGATCGCCAACGCCAGCAACCGTATGCGCATTCAGCCTCTCCCTTGCCGCCGGTGAGTCGGACTCCTAGATTGATACACGTTTGCCGGACAATGAATCGCGGGGATATTGATGCTGTCGCGCCGCCTGCTGGTTGCCGGTTTGGCAGTGTCCGCGCTGGCCGGGCGCGCCGGCAGCGCAAGCGCCGAGGCGGTGCTGACCGAGGAGGGCCTTTACCGGCAGTCCTGGTTCCTCGACAGCCTGCTGGAACTTGCCGACGATCTGCAACTCGCCAACGAGAAGCGCAAGCGCCTCGCCATCATGTGGGAGCTGCGCGGCTGCCCGTATTGCAAGGAGACGCACCTCGTCAATTTCGGCAAGCCGGAGATCGAAGCCTTCGTCAAGGAACGCTTCGAGATTCTCCAGCTCAACATCATCGGATCGCGCGAGGTGGTCGATTTCGACGGCGAGAAGCTGTCGGAGAAGCGCCTCGCCGAGAAATACGGCATCCGCTTCACGCCGACGTTCCAGTTCCTGTCCGATCGCGGCGAAGACTTGGGCAAGAAGAAGCCGCGCGACCGGGAAGTCGCTCGCGCCCAGGGCTATCTAGAGCCCAAGGCCTTCCTCGCGATGTTCCGGTATGTTTCGGAACGCGCCTACGAACGCGGCAACCTGCGCGATTTCCTCAAGGCGAGCTGAGCGGCTCAGCCAACCTTCAAATACGCGAAGCCCTTGGTCTGAAGCTCGGCGACGGTTGCGACGCCGGACGGGACGAATTTGAGGAAGGCGTCCTTCCTGGTCTTGGCCGGATCGATGTTCAGCCGCTTGTAGGTGATCTGACAGAGATAGGCTTCGACGCCGTATTTCGCCAGGCCAACGAAGCGCTTGTAGATCTCCGGATCGATCTTGTCGTTCGCCCACGGCGTGCCGGACAGGTCGTCGAGAAAGAACTTCAGTCCGGCCGCGTGCGCGACGATCACGAGCTTGAGCTTGAAGGTGTCGAACTCGTAGGCCGAATAGTGATTGAGCATGTTCTGCAGCATCTGGGAGAAGCGCTGCGGGTCGCCGAAATCGCAGTGATAGACGCAGGCGATGTCGGTGTCCTTCTTGAGTTTCTCCAGGTCCAGCGGAACCGGATTGGCGCGCGCGCCGCCGGCAGCGGCAAGAACGGCGCCTGAAGCGGTCAATGCTCCGATGATCTCTCGTCTGTTACGCATAATACTCTCCTTTGGCCGCAGCACGACGGCGCGCGGGTGTCCTATTTATTAACCGGGCTGTCCGGGCTCATGACCAGGGCAACGATGTCCTTGATCTGGTCGATCGTAAGCACCTTGTTGGCGCCGAGACGCGGCATCAGCGAGCACGGAAACGAGGCGCTCGCATTGTAGATCTTCTCGTACACCAGCTTGGCGTCGGCCTCGGCGAACTTGCGGATTTCGCCATACTTCAGAAGGCTCGGCCCGATGGTGCCGTAGCTCACTTCGACCTTGGTGAGCTGATGACAGGCGTAGCAGTTTCCGCCATTGACCCGGTTGCGCGGCGGGTAGTCGGTGAAGCGCAGCCCGAACCCCGATTGCGCGTACTGTTCGCCTCTCTTCCAGTCGCCGATGAAATTTCCATCGGCCGGGTATTCGATGGTCGCCTTCTCGCGCGCGGTGATTGCCTGGGCCACCGGTGCCGGCGGCAGGTTGTTGTGAGCCGAGCAGGCCTTCATCGTCTCGTCCGGCGTGAGGCGCGGCGCCCAGTCCGCGGGCGCGCCCGGGAACGCGGCCTTGACCGCGGCGTCGACCTTGGCGGGGTCGACCGCAGGCGCTTGTTGCGCGAGCGCGGGCGAGGCGGTCGCGATTGCGAGTGCGGCGAGAAGCGTGGAAGTTCTGATCATGATGCTGTCCCCGCTTATCGCTTGAGTCCGGGAGCGGCGATTTCGCCGCCCTCGGCTTTCTTGGCCAGATAGGAAATCAGCGCGACGCTCACGTCCGAACCGAGCTCCAGCTCGGGCATTCGCATCTGCCAGTAGCAGTCGAACATGCGGTGCTGCATCGTCATCACGTGGGTGGACGACACCCGATAGGCCGGCCATTCGCCGACAACCTTGCGGGCGGCTTCGGGATCGGACAGGAACGGCAGCCCTTGCAGTCGGATGCGCCGGCCCGATTCCGCGTGGCAGGACGCGCATGCGAAGTCGAACGGTCCCGAGCGCCGCATGAACAGGGTCTCGCCAAGCGCGACCGTCTCGCGCTCCTTCGGCTGGTCGAGCTTGGCGGCGAACTTCATGCCGCTCGATTTCGACGCCACATAGGTTGCGAGCGCGCCAAGCTCCCTGACCGGCTGACCGCCGCCGGGATGCGGCCGCCGCACCAGCGCGGCGCGCTCAAACCCCTGCAGCTTCTCCATGCACCAGAGAATGCGGGTCTCGACATCCATCACCTTGTCGGCATCGGCGAAGTAGCGCGGCAGTTCGGCGAACGCGCCGTCGACGACACCTGCTCCCTTGCCGAGATCGCACTGTTCGAGCGAAACGGCCTTGGGGCCGCGCTTCGCCTTCCAGAGATCCTCACCGCGGTCGGCGTCGAGCAATCCCGGATTGCTCCATGGATCCTCTTTGAGCATCTGGCGATAGCGTTCGATCGCCCGCTCGGTGTCCGCGTCCTGGGCTTGGGCGGTGGAAAACAGTGTGGCTATCATGAAAGCGGCTGCGAATAGCGTTCGGCTCAAATGCACCGGAAATGTCCTCCTGCAAAATTCGTCTTCGCTTGTACAACCGGATGGTCGCATCGAACAATACGCGGGTTTTCTCGAACCGGAAGCGGCGTCTCGTGCGCGCGACAAATCGCGCGGACAGCGTCTCAAAGCCAATTGCATTGAGAACGAATATGCTCTAAACACTTAGAGATAAATGAATATGTTCTGCCTCACAGGCAGACGGGAGCAGGAAACGTTCGCGACTCGCTTTTGATCGAGTGCATGCTATGCGTAACGCCAGCTTGCCCTTATTTTAAGGGTGGACAGGTGAGATCGACTTTGATGAGGAGGGCAATTCCCATGACCATGTTCAATCGCCGGCAGGCGCTGGTCGTCGGCGCGGGCGCCGCCGCGATGGCCGCCTTCGGCGCCTCGACCGGTACCGCCTTCGCGGCCAACGATTCCGAAGAGCAGATCAAGAAATTCACCGGCGGAAAGACCGCCGCGCAGGGCCGCATCAAGCTCGACCTGCCGGAAATCGCCGAGAACGGCAATACGGTGCCGATGACGGTCACGGTCGAGAGCCCGATGACCGAGCAGTCATACGTCGCCTCCGTGCTGATCCTGGCCGACGGCAATCCGCGCGCGGGCGTTGCCACCTTCCACTTCTCGCCGGCAAGCGGAGTGGCGGAAGCCAACACGCGCATCCGGCTGGCCAGCACGCAGAACATCGTGGCAGTCGCGAAGATGAACGACGGCTCGTTCTTCACGGCCAGCAAGCAGGTGAAGGTCACCATTGGCGGCTGCGGCGGCTGATCGCCGAGCCGCGAAGCGCCAGCATCCGCTCTGAGGAGAGATTCCGATGTCCGTTAAGCCCCGCATGAAGCTCGACAAGAAGCAGGCCAAAAAAGGCGACCTCGTCGAGGTCAAAGCCCTGGTTGCGCACATCATGGAGACCGGCCAGCGTCGCGATGGCGCCGGCAATGTGGTTCCGCGCAAGATCCTGAACAAGTTCGTCTGCACCGTGAATGGCAAGGAAGTATTTTCCGCCGATTTCGAGCCGGCGATCTCCGCGAACCCCTACATTCAATTCAAGTTCAAGGCCCAGGAATCGGGCACGGTGATTCTCACCTGGATCGACGACGACGGTTCTAAGATCGTCGGACAGGACAGCATCACGGTCGCCTGACAAACCGGCAGTATAACTGGCTGTGGCGGGGACCGATTCGCGGTCCCCGGGCGGTGGACTGCGTGCTGGAGCGAGCATGATTTCGAGGCGCGACTTCGTTCAACTGGCTGCCGCCACCGCGGCTCTCGTCCCGGCCGGCTGGTCGCGCGCCTTCGCCCAGCAGCGCCTGACGCAGAACGAGCTTCTCGATTTCCCGTCGCTCGGCAACGTCACGCTGGTTCATGTCGCCGATATCCACGGCCAGCTTCTGCCGCTGTTGTTCCGCGAGCCGTCGATCAATATCGGCGTCGGCGAAGCGAAGGGGCTGGTTCCGCACGTCACCGGCCGCGCGCTGCTGGACCTCTACAAGATTCCGCCCGGCTCCACGGCGGCCTACGCGCTTACCTCCGAGGATTTCTCGGCGCTGGCCAAGAGCTACGGCCGGATCGGCGGACTCGACCGGATCGCCACCGTTCTCAAGTCGATCCGCAGCGAGCGCGGCGACCGGGTGGCGTTTCTTGACGGCGGCGACACCTGGCAGAACAGCTACACGTCCCTGCAGAGCAAGGGCCAGGACATGGTCGACTGCATGGCGCTGCTCAAGCCCGACGCCATGACCGGGCACTGGGAGTTCACGCTCGGCACCGAGCGCGTGAAGGAACTGGTCGGCAAGCTCGGCTTTCCGTTCCTGGCGCAGAACATCCGCGACACCGAATGGAACGAGCCTGCTTTCAAACCGATGACGATGATCGAGCGCGGCGGCGTCAAGATCGCGGTGATCGGGCAAGCGTTTCCGTACACGCCGATCGCCAATCCGCGATGGATGATGCCGGACTGGTCGTTCGGCATTCGCGAAGAGGACCTTGCGGCCAGCGTTGAGAAGGCGCGCAGGGACGGTGCGGGCCTCGTCGTGCTGCTCTCGCACAACGGCTTCGACGTCGACCGCAAGCTCGCGACCCGAGTGCGGGGCATCGACGTCATTCTTACCGCGCACACGCACGACGCGCTGCCCGACGTGGTGAAGGTCGGCAAGACCCTGCTGGTGGCATCCGGCAGCCATGGCAAGTTCGTCTCCCGTCTGGATCTCGACGTCCGTGATGGCGAGGTGAAGGCTTTCCGCTTCAAGCTGATCCCGGTGTTTGCCGACGCGATCGCGCCCGATGCCGAGATGGCGGCGAAGATCAAAGCAGTCCGCGCGCCGCACGAGGCGATGCTCAAGGAAACGGTCGGCCGAACCGACACGCTGCTGTACCGGCGCGGCAACTTCAACGGCACGCTCGACGACCTGATCTGCGAGGCGATTGTCGCCGAGCGCGACGCCGAGATTGCGCTGTCGCCCGGTTTCCGCTGGGGCAATTCGCTGCTGCCGGGCCAGGAGATCACGCGCGAGGACATCTATAACGCGACGGCTATCACCTATCCGGCGACTTATCGCGTGACGATGTCCGGTGCGCGCCTCAAGGAGGTGCTCGAAGACGTCGCCGACAATCTGTTCAACCCCGACCCGTACTACCAGCAAGGCGGCGACATGGTCCGTGTCGGCGGTGTGTCCTATACCATCGATATCGCCAACCCGATGGGCAACCGGATTTCCGATCTCACGTTGCGTGCGACCGGCAAACCGCTGGAGGCGGGCAGGGACTACACCGTCGCCGGATGGGCGAGCGTGGCCGAGGGCGCCGAAGGTCCGCCGATCTGGGACGTCGTGATGAACCACATCGGGAAGCAGGGCGTGGTTGCGCCGAGGGAATCCAGTCACGTGCGCGTTGTTGGCGGTTAAGCCTCAAAGACGGAGAGAGGCATGCGCGACCAGGATGAGGCTCAGGAGAAACGGACGTCCCGGCGGGCGTTTCTCCGCGCGGGTCTTGCAACCGGTGGCGCCGTGCTCGGCGGCGGGGCGCTGGCCGCTCCGCAGGCGGCCGGCAACCCGAAGAACCAGCCGCCGCACGTGGCGGACTGGTCGCGGACCTTGGGCGACGGCGTGGCGGTTCGCGCCTATGGCAAGCCCTCCAAGCACGAAGCCAACGTCATCCGCCGCGACGTGCAATGGCTCACCGCCGCGCGCGAAAGCTCGGTCAGCTTTACGCCGATCCACGAGCTCGACGGCATCATCACGCCGAACGGCGTGTGCTTCGAGCGCCATCACGCCGGCATCGCCGAGATCGCCCCCGCCGATTACCGGCTGATCGTTCATGGCCTGGTCGATAAGCCGCTGGTGTTCACGCTCGATGACCTCAAGCGCATGCCGCGCGTCAACCGGGCCTATTTTTGCGAATGTGCGGCTAACTCCGGCATGGAATGGCGCGGCGCGCAGCTCAACGGCGCGCAATACACCCACGGCATGGTGCATTGCGTGATGTACACCGGCGTGCCGCTGCGCGTGTTGCTCCAGGAGGCCGGCCTCAAGCCCAATGCCAAGTGGCTGCTGCTGGAAGGCGGCGACGCCGCAGCGATGACGCGATCGCTGCCGCTGCAGAAGGCGCTCGACGATGCGCTGGTCGCCTATCGCATGAACGGCGAGATGCTCTACCCCGAAAACGGCTACCCGGCGCGCATCGTGTTGCCGGGATGGGAAGCCAACATGTGGGTCAAATGGCTGCGACGGATCGAGGTCGGCGACCAGCCCTGGCATCAGCGCGAGGAGACTTCGAAATACACCGACCTGCTGGAGAACGGCAAAGCCCGGCGCTTCACCTATGTGATGGATGCGAAATCGGTCATCACCGGTCCGAGCCCGCAAGCGCCGCTCAACCACAAGTCCGGCTTCACCGTGCTGTCGGGGCTGGCGTGGTCCGGCCGCGGCAAGATTGCGCGCGTAGACGTTTCGCTCGACGGCGGCCGCAACTGGCGGACCGCCCGGCTCGACGGTCCGGTGTGGGACAAGGCGCTGACGCGCTTCTACTACGAATTCGACTGGGACGGCCGAGAACTGTTGCTGCAATCGCGCGCGATGGACGAGAGTGGCTACGTGCAGCCGACCAAGAACGCGCTGCGCAAAATTCGTGGCGTTAATTCGATCTACCACAACAACGGCATCCAGACGTGGCATGTGCACAAGAGCGGCGAGGTCGAGAATGTCGAGGTCTCTTGAGGCCGCCGGCATCGTGGCCTGCGCGCTGATCGCCGGGGTGCTGGCGATTGCGCCGATCGCGGCCGCGCCGAAAAAGGCAACGGCGCACAAGCTCAACATCGGCCGCGCTGCGACGCCAGCGGAGATCGCCGGCTGGGACATCGACATCAGGCCCGACGGCCACGGCCTTCCGGTCGGCAAGGGCACGGTCAAGGACGGCGAGAAGCTCTACATGCTGCGCTGCGCCGCCTGCCATGGCGAGTTTGGCGAAAGCGCAGGCCGCTGGCCGATGATCAGCGGCGGCGCCGGCACGCTGGCCAGTCATGACCCGGTCAAGTCGGTCGGCTCGTACTGGCCTTACGCCTCGACGGTGATGGACTACATCCGCCGGACCATGCCGTTCGGCGATGCGCAGTCGCTGACCAACGATGAGCTCTACGCCGTCACCGCCTATGTGTTTTATCTCAATGACGTCATCAAGACGGAAGATTTCGAGCTCAACGAGCGAAATTTTGGAACGATCAAGCTTCCCAACGAGTCCAATTTCTTCGATGATGACCGGGAAAAGACGGAGCGGGCGTTCTGGCGCAGAAATCCGTGCATGACGAATTGCGCGCCCGGCGAGGCCAAGGTGACCGGTCGCGCCCGTGCACTGGACGTCACGCCCGAAACGTCGAAGAATCCGAAGGTCGAATAGGATGTCCGGCTCCAGGGCAGGGCGGTGCGCGGCGATTGCCGCACTGGGCATGAGCTTGATGGCTGTTTCCAACACCCGAGTCATGGCCGCCGGCGATCGTGCGCTGGGCGAATACCTGTCGTCGGAGTGTGTCGCTTGCCATCAGGTCACCGGACAACACGCCGGCGGCATCCCGCCGATCGTGGGCTTGCCGGAGGACAGCTTCATTCAGATGATAGACGAATACCGCAAGAAGACCCGCGCCAACCCGATCATGCAGACCATTGCGGGAAAATTCTCGAATGACGAGATTGCGGCGCTCGCCGCGTATTTCGGAAGCCTGAAGGGCAGTTCGCCCGCCAGGACGAACACTCAGACTCCAAGGGGGAGACGACAATGACCATCGATCGAAGACAATTCGTCATCGGCGCTGGCGGCGTTGCAGCCGCGAGCAGCTTCCCGATGCCGGCGTTCGCCCAGGCCAAGCCCAAGGTCGTGGTGATCGGCGGCGGTCCGGGCGGCGCGACCGCCGCGAAATACGTCGCCAAGGACGGCGGCATCGATGTCACGCTGGTCGAGCCGGCGCGGCAGTTCACCACCTGCTTCCACTCCAATCTCTACCTCGGCGGCTTCCGCGATTTCAAATCGATCACCCATTCCTATGACAAGCTGAAAGCCTACGGCATCAAGCAGGCCCGCCAGATGGCGCAGGCCGTGGATCGCGAGAAGAAGATCGTGCGGCTCGCCAACGGCACGACGCTCGCCTACGACCGCCTGGTGATCGCGCCCGGCATCGAGCTGAAATACGATTCCGTGCCCGGCTATTCCGAGGAGGTCAGCCGCAAGCTGCCGCACGCCTGGAAGGCCGGCGCGCAGACCCGGCTCTTGAAGCGCCAGCTCGACGCGCTCAAGGACGGGTCGACCATCGTCATGATCGCCCCGCCCAATCCGTATCGGTGCCCGCCGGGCCCCTACGAGCGGGTGTCGATGATGGCGCATGTACTCAAGGCCAAGGGTCACAAGAAATCGCGCATCGTCATTCTCGATCCGAAGCCGAACTTCTCCAAGCAGGGGTTGTTCGTCGAGGGCTGGCAGAAGCATTATCCGGGCATCGTCGAATGGCAGGACCCGAAGATGCACGGCGGCATCAAGAGCGTCGACGCCAAGACCATGACGGTGGTCACCGACCTTGCGAGCTACAAGGCCAACCTCATCAACGTCATCCCGGCCCAGACCGCGGGCAAGATCGCGCTCGATGCCGGCCTCGCCAACAACACCGGCTTCTGCGCGATCAACCCGGACAACATGAAATCCGCGGTCGATGCCAACATCTATATCGTCGGTGATGCCACCATTGCCGGAGAAATGCCGAAGTCCGGCTTCACCGCCAACAGCCACGCCAAGGTTGCGGCGATGATGATCCGCGGCGAACTGGTCAACGCCCGCACCTTCCCGGCGCGCTACACCAACACCTGCTGGAGCCTGATCGAGACCGACGACACCGTGAAGGTCGGCGGTACCTACGCGGCCAAGGACGGCAGGATAGCGGCGGTGGAGACCTTCATCTCCAAGACCGGCGAAACGGCGGAACTGCGAAAGCAGACCCAGGCGGAGAACATGGGCTGGTACTCTGCCGTCATCGCCGACATCTTCGGCTGATGGCGCTCGACCGGCGTCACGTTCTGACCGGCATCGGCGCGGCATTGTCCGCGCCGATGTGGCCTGTCCGAAATGCACGCGCCGCCATCGCGCCGTTCCGCCGCAAGGTCGGGGCGATCGAGGTCGCGGTGATCAGCGACGGCACGCTCAACGTGCCCTTGTCGTTGGCGTTGCCCGAGACCCCGTCCGCCGAAGCGGCTGCGCTTCTCACCTCGCACGGCCTGCCGGCGGAAGGCATGCCGCCGCAGATCAACGTCACGCTGGTGAAAATCGGCGGCGAAACCATCCTGATCGACGCCGGGTCCGGCGGCAACTTCCAGCCGACCGCAGGCAAGCTCGCCGAGAATATGGAGGCGGCCGGCATCGATCCGGCGAGCGTGACCAAGGTGGTGTTCACCCACGGCCATGCCGACCACCTGTGGGGCGCGATCGACGAGTTCGACGAGGAGCGCTTTCCGAAGGCGAGCTACGTCATCGCGGCGCCGGAATGGGACTACTGGATCGATCCGAATACCCCGGATGCGTCGCCGGACTGGCTCAAGGGCATGGCGCTGGGCAGCGCGCGCATCCTCAAGCGGCTCGAACGCAAGATCGAGCGGCGCAAGGCCGGCGATGCCGTCGCGCCGGGACTCAGCTATGTCGAAACTGTCGGACATACGCCCGGACACATGGCCGTCATGGTCGAAAGCCAGGGCGAGCGGCTGCTGGTCGGCGGCGATGTGTTGACCCATCCGGCGATCTCGTTCGCCAAGCCGGACTGGCGGATGCGCGCCGATCGCGATCACGATCGCGCCGTCGTCACGCGCAAGCGGATGCTCGACCGGCTCGCCACCGAGCGCCTGGATATGGTCGGCTTTCATCTGCCGTGGCCGGGCCACGGCCGGGTCGAGCGCAGCGGCACGGCGTACCGGTTCGTCGCGGTTTGATCTTCTGCAAAACAAAAGGGCGCCCGGTGGGGCGCCCTTCGTCTTTCAGCGATCTTGAATCAGCTCACTGCCGGGCAGCCGAGCGGGACCGTGCGGGCGGCGGTGCTGCCGCCGGCGCTGACGAGAAGCCTCCGAACAACTGATCGAAGAACGACGGCCCGCGCGCCGGCATGCCGCCCGGCACCGAGCCCGGCGGCATCCGCACCGGCACCGCCGAGGTGTTGCGCGGCCGATCCATCGGTACGTCGGCGACCCGGCGCTCGGCGCCCTTCAGTGAGGCCATGACGCGGCTGTCGCGGCCGTAGATGTCCTCGCGGATCACCAGCTTGCCGGCGTCATCCACGTACGCCGTCTGATAGGTGAGATGCACCGGGATGCTGGTCGGGAAGTTGATGTTGACCTCGGACCCGCCGAACATGCTGCGCAGCTTTTCCGCGGTGTAGCCTTCGCCCGGACGCGCCAGCGACAGGATGACCTCGCCGTATTTCAGCGGGTCCATGACGCGCATGCAGCCGTGGCTGTAGGCGCGCTTGTCGTGGGCGAACAGGTTCTTGTCCGGCGTGTCGTGCTGATACACCAGGAACTTGTTGGGGAAGTTGAAGCGGATGCGGCCGAGCGCATTGCGGTCGCCCGGCGGCTGCCAGATGCGCACGGTGCCGTCCGGATTATGCATGAGCTTGAGGCCCATGCGCTCCAGCACGCCCGGATCCTGCGCCAGCGCCGGCAGATACTCGTTCTTGATGATCGACGGCGGCACATTCCAGGTCGGGTTGACGGTGATGAACTTCATCGACGCGGTCGTGATCGGCGTCGCCTGGCTCGGCTTGCCCACCACGATCTTGGTCTGCCAGTAGAGCTTGTCGTCGCGCACCACGCGCAGCGAGTAGTCCGGAATGTTGACCATCACGTAGGTCTTGCCGAGGTCGCGCGGCATCCAGCGCCAACGCTCCATGTTGGCGACGATGATCTCGGCGTCGCGGTCGCGCCGCGGTCCGTTGATGGCATCGACCGTCGCCGTCGTCAGTTGGCCGTTGGGCGGCAGGCCGTGCGACTTCTGAAACTTGGCAACCGCATCGGCCAGGGGCTTGTCGTAGGACGTGCCGGCAGTGTCGCCCGTCACGCCGACCAGCTCGCGCAGCATCGGCACGCGCGGATCGTCCATGACGGTCTCTTTGCCCTTCTTGTCCTTGCTGTACTTGAGCACCGGACCGCCGGCGAGCCGGGGCTTGCTGTCGCCCGTGCTGCGGCGCGCCTCGCCGAGCTTGGCCTTCAATGCCTTGTAGCCGGGATGCTGCGGCAGGAAGCCATCGAGCGCCGCGGCGACATTGTTGGCAGACGCGAGCTGGGACAGAACGTCTTCAGACTCAAGCTTGGGCCGGTCGTACTCGATATCCGCGGCGATCCGCGAATAGTGGACGCGGCCAAACTGGGCATGACGGACAAAGGCGAGCACGGCCTGGGTGAACTTGAGCTCGGCCTCGACCTGCGCGTCGGCATCGCCGCCGGCCGCAAAATTCGGGGTCGGGTAATCGCTCGGGTCGAGACCATCGGCATCGACGCCCGCGAGATAGGCCACGGCGGCCTTGGCGCGGTCGTTCATCGCGCCACTGGCGATCCAGAGCGGAGCGTTGTTCCGGCCGGCGTAGAACGTCTCGATGCCGGTGCGCTCCCGCTTGCCGCCCAGGAGGCGATCGTACTTGCCGGCGCCGAGATCCCGCAGCTTTTCGGCAACGGCGGTGTCGGCCGCGTCGACCGAGGCAAGGGTTGGCGGCGCAATGCTTCCCGTTGTGGTGCCGGTGGTGGCTGCCGCTGGCGCTGCCGGAACCATCGGCTGCGGGGCCGCCACTACGGCGGTCGGGGCCGGTGAACTTGCGGCTGTCGGATCGACGTCTGCAATCGTCGGTGGTGGAAGGAGCGAGGTGTCCGGAACCGGCACAGCCGCGCCGAAATCCACATTGGACTGCGCCAAGGCAACGTTCGAGCCCGCCAAAGTCAAGGCGGCCGCCACGGCCGCCCCGGCCAGCAAGCGATTCAAGCAAGCACCCCGCATTTCGCTATCTCCCGACAGACTTGAGAAGGGACATCGAATCCCATTCTGCTTAGTAACAAATAGCAGGCCTGCCGGTTCAAAGTAATCACGTTTCTGAAACGTCAAATTGTGGCAATCCAAGCCGATTGCGCTTTCCGGTTGCCGTTTTGACGCACCACTCGCCTAGACCGATGGGATCACCTTCAAGGCTGGGAAAAGCTGACCGAGCAGCGAGGGCGGCCAGGGGATCGACATGAAGACGTCAAAGGCGATGTAGATGCCCACCACCAGCACGGCGGCGTAGGTCAGGACCAAGGTCCACCGCTCGGGCCCCTCCAGCCGCATGAACACGATCACGAAGACCGCCGCGGTGGGTATGAGCCCGATCACCGCCATGGTGCCCATGAAGGCGAGCAGGTAGGCGAAGAACCGCAACGCGCGTGTCGCGATGACGCGAAGCGGCAGGTGCCCGGTGTCGGAGGTGAGATCCATGTGGATCGCTTCGCCGACCTCCTGCTGGGCCTTTTCGCTCAGCCCGGCTGCGCCTGCGACCGCCGGCTTGCGGCACATTTCGTTGAACAGGCTCAGTATCGCCACGGTGAGCGCGATGGTGCCGACCACGATCGGCACGAGCTTGGCGCTGAAGTGCCAGGGCAGCGCCGCAACCAGCAGCGAGCCGATCAGCACGATGAAACCCATCGTGAAAATCTGCGACGGGTGGAACACCGGCGCCTGGAAGTTCGACGCCATCCTCACGACGCCGCCCTGCCGGCGAATGTCGTAGATCAGCGGCCGCAGCAGGCCGATCAGCGCCATGATCAGCAGGATGGCAACCACCGGCCGCAGCATCCACGAGAAGCCGTAGCGCTCGACCGAGATGAACATGTAGCGCTCGATGCTGTCACCCAGCACGAGGCCGAGCACCAGCGGCGGCCGCGGCCATTTGTGCTGCTTCATCAGCCAGCCGATGATGCCGAAGCCGAGCAGCGCGATCAGGTCGCCCCAGTTGCGCGAAGCTTCGAAGGCGCCGATGTAGACCACGCCGAGCACGGCGGGGAGGATCAGCGTGTAGCGCAGCGTGGCCAGCCGCGCGAATTGCGGACTGAAGGCGTAACACAAGCCTGCGCCCAGGATGTTGGCGAGCGCCACCGACCACACCATCGTGTAGGTGACGTCCAGATTCTTGTGCAGCATGTCCGGACCCGGCACGAGGCCGTGGATCAGGAACGCGCCGAGCAGGATCGCCATGGTGGCGCTGCCCGGGACGCCGAACGCGATGGTCGGCACCAGCGCGCCGCCCTCCTTGGCATTGTTGGAGCTCTCCGAGGCGATGACGCCGCGGACGTCGCCCTTGCCGAAGGTCTCGCGCGCGCCCTTCTCGGTCTTGAGCGCATGGCCGTAGGCCAGCCAATCGATGACCGACGCGCTGATGCCCGGGATCGAGCCGATGCCGCCGCCGATCCAGGAGCAGCGCACGATCAGCCACCAGTTGTCGAAGCAGTCCTTCACGCCCTGCCACTGGCCCTTGTAGATGTTTTTCTTGTCGATCGCTTTCGAGATCGTGGTGCGCCCGATCAGCAGGTCGCACAATTCCGGCAGCGCGAAGATGCCGAGCAGCAGCGGCGTCAGCGGCAGGCCGTCCCACAGATACAGGCTATCCATGGTCCAGCGCAGCGTGCCGGTCTGGGGGTCCGAGCCGATCATCGCGATCATGACGCCGAGGCAGCCGGCGCCGACGCCGCGCAGCGGCGCGCTGCCCGAGAGCACGGCGACCATCGATATGCCCAGGATGGAAAACGCCAGCAGCTCCGGAGAGCCGAGGTAGAGCATCACCGGACGCAGGATCGGGATCGAGATCGCCAGCAGAGCGGCGCCGAAGATGCCGCCCATCAGCGACGACATGTAGGCGGCGCTGAGCGCGCGCCCGGCCTCGCCGCGTTTCGCCATCGGGAAGCCGTCGAGCACGGTCGCAGCGGAGGCGGCACCTCCAGGCACGCCGAACAGGATCGCCGGAATGGGGTCGCCGGTGGAGGTGGTCGATCCGAGGCCGAGCAGCAGAGCGAATGCGGAGTAGGGGTCCATCGCGAAGGTGAACGGCAGCAGCATCGCGGTCCCGGTCAGGCCGCCGATGCCGGGCACGATCCCGAGGATCAGGCCCATCATGCAGCCGAGCGCCAGGAACATCAGCCGGTGAGGCTCCATCAGCACGAAGAAGGCCTTGCTGGCCGCTGTCGCCATGAAGGCCGCTTCCGCTCCGAACGCTTCCATCGGTTACTCGCCTTCCAGGGTTCGTTGCGCGCTCATGTCTGCCGCATTGTCGGGGGAATGACCATCATCATCATCGCTGCGGTTTGCCCGTCAACGCCTGCCGCGCGCGCTCGATGACGGCGCCGGGCGTGGCGTATAGCCGGGTCACGACGGCCTGGATTTCGTCGCCCGAGATCGGCTCGACGTCGAGCTTCATCTTTTCGGCCTCCGCCAGCAGGCTCTTGTCGTGCAGGGCGGCCAGGAAGGCCCGCCGCAGGGCGGTCACCCGCTCCGGCGGCACGCCCGGCGGCAGTACGAACGGACGGCCGAAAATCCCCTGGCTGAACACCAGCTCCATCACCTGCTTGTCGGCATCGGTCTTGGCGAGCTGGCTTGCGAGCGGGACGCCCGCCTTTTTCAAATCGGCGTGGCCGGTGAGGCTCAATTGCGCGATGACGTTGATGAAGCCCTTGGCGAACCATTCGGGATAGAAGTTGACGAGTCCGGTCCAGCCGATGCCGCAGGCGCCCTGGGCCTCGCCGCGCTCGATCGCAAGGGTGATCTCGCGGCTGCCCGGATAGCCGGTGACGATCTTGAACTTGGTGCCGAGCACGGTGTTGAGCACCGCCGGCATGTCGTAGGTGGTGGCGCCGGGGCTGCTCGCGGCCAGGATCACCTCGCGCTCGGCTGCATCGGCGAGGCTCTTCACGCCGGTGTCGGCGCGGGCGAAGCAGATGTAGACGTCGTTGTTGGCGCTGCCGAGATAGTTGAACTTGCTTGGATCGTGCTGCACCGGCGTGCCGAGCAAGGTCTGCACCACCGCGCCGGGGAACAGCGCACCGATCGCGGTGCCATCCTTCGGCGCCACGGAATAGATGTAGCCCGCCGCGCGGTTTGAGCCTGCGCCGCTCATGTTCTGCGGCACGATGGTCGGATTGCCGGGAAGGTGGTTGCCGAGATAGCGGCCCAGCAGTCGGGCATAGGTGTCATAGCCGCCGCCGGCCGACGAGCCGATGATGACCTGGATCGATTTGCCCTTGTAGAAGGCCTCGGAATCCTGTGCGGCCGCGGGACCGGCGGCCCATAGCACACAGGCGCCGGCAAGCATGAGGTGCCGCACGCAAGAACCGATCGACATGGCCCCGTCCCGCTAACCTGCAACGGACAATGTTTGTTGTTGTCGCCGTTGCCCCTGGGGCGGCGAGGTTTCCAGGCGGGGGGTGGTCTGTCAACAGCACCCGCCGCCCCGGGCAATGGGACCGGATGGAACAAGGCTTTCGGACGCGCTAGGCTGGCAATCCGCCGAGAACCCGCGACATGCAGCCGCAGGATGTGGTCCCTCGCAGGCCGCCGGATCGGTAACAAGAGCAACTTTTCGTCAGGTGAGGACCAATGATCGACTTCTATGGATTGACCAGCCCGAACGTGCAGAAGATTTTCATCATGCTCGAGGAGACCGGGCTGCCCTACAACTTCAAGCCGGTCGATGTCTGGGCTGCGGAAAACCACTCGCCGGAATTCGCCAAGCTCAACCCGAACAAGAAAATCCCGGTGATCGTCGATCAGGACGGTCCAGGCGGCAAGCCCTACACGGTGTTCGAATCCGGCGCGATCCTGATGTATCTCGCCGAGAAGAGCGGGAAATTTCTGCCGAAGGACACGGCCAAGAAATACGACGCGATCCAGTGGCTGATGATCCAGGTGGCGAGCATCGGCCCGGCATTTGGCAACTTCACCCACTTCAACCTGTTCGCGCCAAAGCCGGTGAACGAATATTCGCTTACCCGCTACAAGACCGAGATGCTGCGGCTTTATGAGTTGCTCGATCAGCGGCTCGGCCAGGCGAAATATCTTGGCGGCGACGAATATTCGATCGCCGACATGGCGACCTTCCCCTGGACGCGCCAGCATCAGGCGCAGGGCGCCAAGATCGACGCCATGCCGAACTTCAAGCGCTGGTTCGAAGAGATATCGGCGCGTCCGGCCGTCAAGGCGATGATCGCCAAGCAGGCCGACATCAAATCGAGCCGCGACACCGCGTCCGACGACAACAAGGACCGGTTCTTCAACCGCGGAAAATACGCGCGCGCGTGAGGATGCGATGACACAAACGGCGCGAGCGGCGATCTTCAAGCGGTTGCTGCTCGCGCTTTTGCTTTGGGCCGGACTGTCGCCCGCCGCATCCGCGCAGGACACCTACCCCTCGCGTCCGGTCACCTTGATCGTGCCCTACGCCGCCGGCGGTTCGATCGACCTGATCGCGCGCCTCGTGGCGGAAGGGCTCACCACGCGACTGGGTCAGACTGTCGTGGTCGAGAACAAGCCCGGCGGCAACGGCACCATCGGCATCGGCATGGTCGTCAAGGCCAAGCCTGACGGCTACCTGCTGCAGATGGGCGCGGTCGGCGCCAACGTCACGCCCGCCGCCGTGCAGGCCAACTATCCGTTCGACCCGCTGCGCGACTACGTGCCGATCTCCACGGTGGCGGAGTGGTCGGCGATCCTGGTGCTGAAGCGGGACCTGCCGGTTTCGACGCTCGCCGAGTTCGTCGCCTATGCCCGCGCGCGGCCGGGCGCGCTCAACTTCGGCACCACCGGCTACGGCAGCTTTGCGCATCTCGTGAGCGAGGTGTTCATGCAGCAGACCGGCGTCGCGATGCAGCACGTGCAGTACAAGGGCGGCTCGCAGGCCACCAACGATCTGCTCGCGGGCGCGATCGACGCGCACATGATGAGCTCGGCGGTCGGCGCCGGCCAGGCCGAGAATCCGCGGCTGAAGATGCTGGCGGTGGCGAGCAAACGGCGGCTGCCGTCATTGCCGAAGGTCCCGACCATGGCGGAGGCGGGCGTCGAGGGCGTCGATCAGACCGCATGGCTCGCCATGTTCGGCCCGCCCGGTCTGCCGGATTCCATCCGCGAAAGGCTGGCGCGCGAGCTGGTCGGGATCGCCAACGATCCGGCGTATCAGGTGAAATTCCGCAACACCGGCTTCGAGCCGGTCGGCCTCGACGCCGCGGCGACCGCGCAGTTCTATCGCGACGAGGTCGCGCGCTGGAGCGAGTTCATCAAGGCGCGGGGATTGGCGGAGAAGCCGAAGTAACCTACGCCGCGGCCACCTCCGCCACCGGCTGCTTCCATGCCTTCAGCCGGGGCAGCACCTCTTTGCCGAACAGCGTGAGGTTGTCGACCGTGTCCTCGTGCGTGAGGAACCCGGCGTGGCCCATCATCAAGAGGTTGCCCATGCCGCCGCAGTATTCGCAGAACGCCACGATCTGCTCGTACACCTGATCGGGCGTGCCGCAGAACAGCACGCCGGCGTCGATCAGGTCCTGCACGCTGCCCTTGTACATGTCGATGGCGCGGCCGTCCTTGGTGAAGGTGCGCGGCGGGCTCTGGCCCTTGAGCATGCGGGCGTAGTCCTCGACCGCGAGGAAGCCCGGCGGATTGCGAAACGGCACGTGCACGATCGCCGACGACCGCAGATAGCCGGCCACCAGATCGCCGCGCCGACGTGCCTCCGCCTCGTTGTCCGCGACCGCGACCAGCCCGAGATAGCCGAACCGGTCGGCCGGCGCGTGAACGCCGCGCTTGGCGAAATAGCCGGCGCGATAGGCGTCCTGCAGCGGCCGCGTGGCATAGCCCGAGCCGAGCGTCGCCATCACGTAGCCCTTCTCGCCGAGCAGGCGAGCCTGGCTGCGGTTTCCGGTGGTCGACCAGATCGGCGGATGCGGCTGCTGCACCGGGCGCGGCCAGATGTTGACCTGCCGATAGTGGAAGTACTCGCCCTCCCAGTTGAAGTTCTCGCCGCGGTGCGTCATCGCCTTGATAATGAAATCGTGCGCCTCCCAGAACCGGTCCATCACCGCCACCGGATTCTGATTCGATGCCGGAAACTCGTAGGGCACGCCCTTGATGAAACCCATGTCGAGGCGGCCGCGCGAGATCACGTCGATGGTCGAAAGCTCCTCGGCGCAGCGCAGCGGATCGGGCCGGTGGCCGAGCGGATAGCCCAGCACCAGCAGGCGCGCCTTCTTGGTCTCGCGCGCCAGGATCGACAGTCCGACGATGACGGTCGAGCTCATGCAGGTCGCAGTCTGGTGATGCTCGTTGAGCATGATGTCCAAACCGAGATCGTCCGCGACCAGCCACTCGTCGTACCAGCGGTGATACAGGTCGCCAGCGGTCTTCGGATCGCACCTCTCGTTCGGCAGGTTGATGCGCAGCGAACCCTGGTGGTCGTTCCAGGCCGGGTAATACGGCTGCTCGGTGAAGTGGTACACCCGCATGGGGTCGGTCTCCTCAGGCTCTACGCGCGCGAGCGGCTGGCGTGTCGGCGAACGCGAGCGCCCGGCGTGCGAACTCCTCGGGCTGCTCGACATGGGGGAAGTGGCCGGCGCGTTCGATCGGCTCGAACTTTGCGCCTGCGATCGCGGCGGCGTAGGAGCGGCCATACGACTCGGACAGGATGCGGTCGGCCGTGCCCCACAAGATCAGCGTCGGGATGCAGATGCGGTGCAGCCGGTGCTTGAGCTTGGGATTGTGCATGTAGGGCGACCAGCCGAACCGCGCGGTGGCTTCGCGGTTGCGCGCCGCGGCCAGCGCCTCGGCGTCGGGCAGGCTCTTGTAATCACGCTTGCCGACGTTGGGATCGTGGTAGGCCAGCGCGTTGAACTCGTCCGGCGTGACCGACCAGATGTCGACGATGTCGCGGGTCTCGCGGTCGCCGAACTTCAGCCCGACCGGATTGCCGAGCACGAGCTGCGACAGCCGCTCGGTGGATTTCACCGCGATCTCGGCAGCGATCCAGCCGCCGATGCCGACGCCGACCACCAGCACGTCGCGTAGATCGAGTTGCTCCAGCAGATCGAGGTAGAAATACGAAACATCGTCGATGGTGGTCATGCCCTTCGGCAGTTGCGACGCGCCGAAACCGGGATGCGACGGCGCGATCACGCGCCCGCCCTGTGCGAGCCGGTCGAGCACCGGGGCGCCCGCGTCGATACCGTTGCTCGGATGCAGGAACAGGATCGGGCGGCCGCGGCCGCGCTCGATCGTTTCGAGGGTGGTGCCGTTGACCACGAGCGACGTGGCGGCGTCGGCGGTCACGGACATAAACGCTTACCCCTCGGAATTTTCTTCCCTCTCTTCCCATTGCACGACCCAAGGCGCTGGATCAAGATCGCCGCGACACCGGGGCCGCGTTGGCCCTCTTTTTGAGCATGACTGGGAGCACGGACCGCATGACATCGGGCAAAAAACTCGGCGAATTCGAAACTCGCCCAGGGCTGACCTATGCGACGCATGACAGCGTTGCGCTTGCCGGCGACCTCTACTTGCCGAAGGGGGCGGGGCCGTTTCCGGTGATCGTCGCGGTGCACGGCGGCGGCTGGGTGCAGGGCGCGCGCGGTGCGCTGCAGTATTGGGGAGCCCATCTGGCGGCACGGGGCTACGCCGTGTTCTCGATCTCGTACCGGCTGGCCAAGGCCAACCAGAAGACCTTCCCGCATGCCGTGCAGGACGTGCTGGCGGCGATCCAGTTCGTTCGCGGCAACGCCAAGCAGTTCAACCTCGCGCCGGATCGCATCGGCCTGTTCGGCCATTCCGCCGGCGGCAACCTCTCGGCGCTCGCCGCGCTGGCGGGCGCGAAGTTCGCCGGGGGCTATCCGAGCGATCCGCACGCCAAGGAGAGTACCGACGTCAAGGTGCTCTGCGGTGTCTACGGCGTCTATGACGTGGCCGAGATGTGGCAGAAGTACAATCTGCAGAGCCCGAAGCAGAACAACATCGAATGGTTCGTCGGCGCATCGCTGCCGGA
The DNA here is from genome assembly GCA_945897515.1 of Rhodoplanes serenus. Classification (GTDB taxonomy): domain Bacteria; phylum Pseudomonadota; class Alphaproteobacteria; order Rhizobiales; family Xanthobacteraceae; genus Z2-YC6860. The sequence goes on from CAMDFO010000025.1 coordinate 29,263, forward strand.
GAACCGCCAGCTCTATTTCGACGCATCGCCGATCAGCTACGCCACCACGGCCAACAACAAGGTGGCCGTGCATCTGAGCGTCGGCACCGAGGACGACCTGGTCGACCGCAAGGCCAACACCGACGCCTTTACGCTGGCGCTAAAGCAGGCCGGCTTCTTCGTGCGCGGCACTGTCCTGCAAGGCGCGCCGCACTACTGGGGCAGCGACCCGATCGACGAGCCGAACAGCTTCTCCGGTTTCCTGGCGCCGCGGCTGGTGCGGTTCCTGGCCGAGAAGCTGTGACGGGGGCGGGGGCTTTGCCGGAGGGCGCGCAGACCGCGCCCTCCGCGTTGCGCAACCGCGACCCGATCCTGGCGGTGCTGCGTCGGGTGTTTCCTTCGCAAGGGCTGGTGATGGAGATCGCCAGCGGCACCGGCGAGCACGCCGTGCATTTCGCAGCCGGGCTGCCGGGCGTCACGTGGCAGCCGTCGGATCGCGATCCCGACGCGCTGCGCAGCGTTGCGGCGCATCGCGCAGCGGCTGGACTTACGAACCTGCTGGCTCCGATCGTGCTTGACGTCACCGCGCCGTCGTGGCCGGTGGCGCGCGCCGATGCCATGACCTGCATCAACATGATCCACATCGCGCCGTGGGCGGCGTCCGAAGGACTGATGGCGGGGGCAAGGCGCGTGCTGACTCCCGGCGGCGTGCTCACACTCTACGGGCCGTACAAGATCGAGGGCCGTCACACCGCGCCGAGCAACGCCGCGTTCGACGAGAGCCTCCGCGCGCGCAACCCGGAATGGGGCATCCGCGATCTCGATGCAGTGCGCGAATTGGCAGGGCGGCATGGGTTGGAGTTCGTCGAGCGCATCGAAATGCCGGCGAACAATCAGTGCGTGGTGTTCCGGAAGTTGGCTTAAGACCACGCTCTATCGACATCGTCATGGCCGGGCTTGTCCCGGCCATCCACGTCTTCCTTCTGCACTTGCATCCAAGACGTGGATGCCCGGCACAAGGCCGGGCATGACGGCGATGGATTGTGCAACCCGCCCTCAAAAACTCGGCGCATCCCGCCCGCGGAAATAATCCGGCGTCGGCGGCGGGCCCCATACCAGCGTCGCGGCCTTGCGGTCCCAGACCTTCGGCCGCTGCGGCTGGTCGACATGCCACGGCTTCGGATCGAAATAGCCGAGCTCCTCGTCCGACATGGTATCGAGCTCGGTGTAGCACTCGACGATCTGATCGTCGGCGTTGCGGTGATAGATGAAGATGTTGTGGCCTGCACCGTGGCGGCCCGGTCCCCAGATGATCGTCACGTTCTTGCGGCCGAACCATTCGCATGCCGATTGCAGGTGCGCGAAATCCTTCAGTTCGAACGCGATGTGATGCAGCTTGGTCGAATTGCCGCGGATGAAGTTCACGGTGTGGTGGTCGGGACCGCAGCGCAGGAACGAGAAGAAGTCCTCGATCCAGTCCGAAACGCGGAAACCCAGCACGCGGCAGTAGAAATCAGTCACCTCTTTCTGGTTCGGGCAGGCAAACGCGATATGCCCGAACTTGAGCGGCCCGACGCCCATGATCGCCTGGTCGCGGCCGAGAAAGCCCCATTCGGTGAACAGCTCGATGGTGGTGCCCTTGTTGTCTTCGAAGGCCAGCACCTTTGGCGTGCCGGGAATCGCGTCGCTCTTGGACTCGCTCCGGATGCCTTCGCCGGCGAGCCGCTTCGCCATGTCGGCGAAATTCTCCTTGGGCGAAACCTCGAACGCCAGCTTGGTGCAGCGCGCCGCTTCGCCGCGTTGCAGCGTGATCGCGAGCTGTCCGGTCTTGGTCGCGAGGAACGCCCGGTCCTTTTCGCGCGCCGCCAGCACCAGCCCCAAAACCTGGGTGTAGTAGTCGATCTGCTTTTCGACGTCGGGTGTTTCGAAGGTGGCGTGGCCGAGGCGGCGAACCTGAATCATGAATATTACCCCGATGTCATTTGAACAGCGCCAGCGGCGCCAGCGTGATCGCCGGCACGTAGGTGATTAGCATCAACATGGCGAGATAGATGAACAGGAACGGCATGACGCCGCGATAGAGGTCCGGCAGTGGCGTCTTGAACAACGCGTGCGCGGCGAACAGGTTCAGCCCGAACGGCGGCATGAACATGCCGATCGCGAGGTTGACGGTGACGATGATGCCGAAGTGGATCGGATCGACCCCGGCCGCATAGGCTACCGGGGTGAGCAGCGGGGTCAGCATCAGGATCGCCGCCGGCGGCTCCAGGATGCTTCCCACAAACAGCAGGATGAAATTGATCAGCAGCAGCAGCATCCAGGGCCGCAGTTGCAGGCTGTCGACAAAGCCGACGAGCTGCTGCGGATAGCCGCTGGTGGTGATCAGCCAGGCGAACGCGCCGGCCGCCGATACGATGATGAGGATTTGCGCGCTCAGCGCGGCCGAGTCGATGGTGATCGCCCACAGTTCGCGCCAGGTCATCTCGCGATGCACGAACACCGAGATCACGATGGCGTAGATACAGGCGACGCCGGCGGCCTCGGTCGGCGTGAACAGGCCGCCGTAGATGCCGCCGAAGATCACCACCGGCGCGAAGATCGACCAGATCGCGTCCTTGGCGGCGGCGCGCACGCCCCGGCGCTCGGCCGGAGCGGTGACCGGGATTTTCTTCACGCGCGCGTACCACACCACGTAGATCGCGAGCGCGACGCCGATCAGGATGCCGGCGGGAAATCCCGCGAGGAACAGTTGCGGCACCGACTGCTGCGCCACGATGCCGTAGATGATCATGGTGATCGACGGCGGGGTGATAACGTCGACCACGCCGGTCGCAGTCACCAGGCTGACCGAGAACACTGTGCCGTAGCCGTTCTTCTGCAGCGCCGGGATCATGGTCTTGCCGATCGCCGCGACGCAGGCGACGCTCGATCCCGACATCACGCTGAACACCTCGCACGCGGCAATCGTGGCGATGCCGAGCGCGCCGCGCACCGCGCCGATCATCGACAGGATCAGGTCGATCAGCCGGCGCGCGATGCCGCCGCGGGACATGATGTCGCCGGCATAGATGAACAGCGGAACGGCCAGCAGCGGGAAGATGTCCAGGCTGCCGAACATCGCGGAATGGATGGCCTGGACCGGGTTGATGCTGAGCAGAATGCCGCCGAGGGTGGCCGCGATCAGCACCGCGAAAATCGGCACGCCCATCAGCAGCAGCATTCCCGGCAGGACCGCGAGCGCCAGCAGCGTCATGGCCGGTCCTCGGGCGTGGGCGTGGGCGCCCGCATCAGCGCCTGCACCAGCTTGATCGCCATCATCAGCGAGATGGTGCCGAGCCCGATCGCCACGAACGACTGCGGGATCCAGGATGGCGCGTTGAGCGCGTCGCTGCGCTGGTCGAACCCGTACAGCAGCATGGCGACCCGCGCGCTGGTGTGCGCCACGGTCACCAGCGCTCCAATCGCCACCAGCGAGCCGACCACCATCGCGACACGGCGCGCGGCAGGCGGAGCCCGCTCGATGAAGGTGTCGATGCGGATGTGCATGTTGCGCCACGTCACCGCGATGGCGCCGGCGAACACCGACAGGATCATCAGGAACAGCATGAGCTCTTCGCCCCAGCTGAACGGCTTGTTGAACACGTAGCGGGCCGCGACGTTGAGACCGTTGATCGCCACGATGCACAGCAGCGACACCGCCGCGATCGCCAGGCAGATGTGCGATATCGCGTCGCCGACGCGGTCGATCAGGCCGTGTGGCGGCGTGGCGCGATCTTCGCTCATTCCGTCACGCCGGCTCGATGCTCTGCCATGCCCACTCCGCCAGCGCGAACAGCTCGGCGTCGCGGTCGGGCAGCCCGAGCAGTTGCAGTCCGAGCGGCATGTGCCCGTCCTTGAGCAGCGGCAGCGTGATCGCTGGACCGCCCAGGTAGGAGCCCGGCACGATCATGCCGGTATCGCCGGTGAAGCCCAGGCCCACCGGAGCGCCGCCGGATGCCGACAGCGTGACGATGCCGTCGTAGCGGGCGCCAACCGCGGCATGCCGTTTGCGCGCCTCCTGCCGCCCGTCGAGCAGCTTGCGGTAGTCGTCCTGCGTCATCGCGAGGCCCTGCTCGATGCGTTCGATCACCGGCTTGCTGAGCTTCGCCGCGTCGCGCGCCCGATAAGTGCCGAGCGGCCAGGCGCCTTCCCAGGCGTTCATCGCCAGCGTCAGGTTCCGCGAGTCGGCGACCGATTGTTCGAGCGCCTCGATCTCCGGATCGGCGCTGCGATCGGTCAGCGACACACCGAGCGCGGCGAGCCGCGTCTTGACGCCGTCGAACGCCGCCTTGGCGCCTGCGGTGATGCCGCTCCAGGCCGCGGTCTGGAGCACCGCGAGTTTTTTTGGCGCTTTCGGAGCGGGCGGCGTGAGCGGCCCTTGCAATCCGACGAAGCCGGGATCGCCGCCGACGCGCGCCGCGATGGTGCGTGCGACGATCCAGGCGTCGCTCGGCGTCGCCGCCAGCACGCCAAGCGAACTCTGGCTGAGATAGTCGTAGGAACCGCCGCGGTTGAGTGCGCCGAACGTCGGCTTGTATCCGACCGCGCCGCAGAAGCTGGCGGGCCGCAGGATCGAACCCACGACCTGGGTACCGAGCGCGGCGGGAAGGATGCCGGCCCCGACCGCGGCAGCGGAGCCGCTGCTCGATCCGCCGGGCGTGCGGGTCGCGTCGTGCGGGTTGGTGGTTGGCGCGAATGTGTACGAAGCCGCGAATTCGGTGGTCGTGGTCTTGCCCAGGATGACGGCGCCGGCCGCGCGCAGGCCCTGCACCGAAGCGGCGTCGCGTCTGGTCTCGAAGCCCTCCCACAGCGGCGAGCCCTGGCCGGTCGGCATATCGATGGTTTCGATGATGTCCTTGATGCCGATCGCCATGCCGTCGATGGCGGAAAGCGGTTGCCCGCTCTTCCAACGCTGGTCGGACGCCGCTGCCGCCTTGCGCGCGGCGTCGCGTGCGACATGGACGAAGGCCTTGAGCGTGGGTTCGAGAGCGTCGAGGCGCGCCAGGCGCGCCTCGAGTTCTTTCGAAGGGCTGGTCTCGCCGCTCTTGAAGCGCGCAGCGAGCGCCAGGTACGAGGACTGCTGCGGCATCAGTTCACAGTCGCCGCGGCGGCTTTGAGCTTGTCGTAAAGCTCCTTCGACGACGGGTTCTTGGCGAGCACGGCCTGGGTGGCGGTATCGAGGCGCTTGACGGCCTCGGCCTGCTCGGCGGGGGAGAGCTTGTAGATCTTGCCGCCGCGATCGAGCCAGGCCTTGTGGTCGTCCTGGATGCGCTTGGTCTGCCACTGGTGGATCTGGGGCTCGATCTTGCGGCCGGTTTCCACCACGGCCTTTTGCAGGTCGGCCGGCAGCTTGTCGAACCAGGTCTTGCTGACCAGGGCGACCGAGATCAGGGCCCATAGTCCGGTGTCGGTCACGTGCGGCGCAGCGTCGTTGTAGCGGAATGCGACGAACACGCCCATCACCGAGCTGACGCCGTCGATCGTGCCTTGCTGGACCGCCGGTAGCACTTCCGGCAGCGACATCGGCACCGCCGACGCGCCGAGCGCCACCACGTAGGCCTGCTCGCCCTCCGAGGCCAGCACGCGGGTGCGCTTGCCCTTGAAGTCGTCGAGCTTCTGCACCGGCGTCTTGTAGCCGAACAACTGCTGGTCATAGACGTTGAACGACATCGTAACGATGCCGCGCGGTGGCGTGAAATCGGTGATCGCCTTGCGGAACGCTTCCACGTCCAGCGCCTTGCGGGCGTGCTCGTTGTTCTTGAACAGACCGGCAAGCGCCGGCACCTGGAAGCGCGGGTCCGCGCCGAAGAACAATTCCGACGGACCGATCGCAGCCTCGATGGTGCCGAGGCGCAAGCCTTCGGTCTGCCGCGGTGCGCCGCCGAGCTGGCCCGCGGGATAGATCTGGACCTGGATGCGGCCGCCGGTCGCCTTCTCGATCTCGGTCTTGTAGACCTTGATGTACTCGTGCTGCATGTCGTTGAGCGTCAGCGTCGCGAATTTCATCACGATCGGCTGCTGTTGCGCGTGAGACGGGGCTGCCGCCAGCGCGAACGCCACGAACAGCGCCATGGAAAGCGCCGCGACCGTCAGCCGCCCAATTCCGGGTCGATCGTTTAAGCGAGCCATTTCGAGTCCCTCCCTCGGTACAGCCGATGCTAGACCGGCCGGATTTGCCAATTCAATCGCACATTTGCCGCTCACGCCTGCGGATTTCGGCGAGCGCACGCTCGGTGTTCAAGGCGAACGTGTCAAGAAAGCGCGTGACAACCGCGAAATCGCTGCGCGGAATGTCCGCAAACAGCAGATCGTTCACGCTGCGCACGAACGGCGCGACTTGCAGGATCGCCGCCTCTCCCTTGCGCGACAATTTGACCAGGACGCCGCGACGGTCGCGCATGTTGGGGCGCTTGATCAGCAACCCCTTGCGGATCAACCGGCCGACCTCGGTGGTGACGTGGGTGGAGGCCAGTTGCACGTGCTCGGCAAGCTCGCGGATCGAGACGCCGTCGGTCTTCTGCCGGTAGGCGGTGCCGATCATCACGGCGAACTGCGAGCCGGTCAGCGCCATCGCCCGGCCGAACGCCTCACGGCAGTTGATCAGGCGTCCGAACGCCAGCACCATCAGATAGAGCGATTGCCGGAACGCCTCGTCGCCGCCGCCCCTGAGCATCGCCGGATGCGACACCGTGCGCGGGACGACAAAGCCCAAGTCGCTCCCGGAGCGGGGGCTTCTGCTGCGAACGTTCTGCTTCGGTCGCGCCATCTCGGTCCACGCCGCGCGGGTTACGATCCGGATCATGCGCCTGAATTGACGGCTGTACAATAGCTACGTACTGTAGCTAAATTCCGAAGCCATTGGCGCAACGAGCGGAGACGTCTGATGCGGACCGGCGCGGACTACCTGAAATCCCTGCGCGATGGGCGGCAGGTGTTCGTCGACGGCGAGAAGGTCGCCGACGTCACCGGGCACAAGGCGTTCCGCGAGGCCGCGCGCTCGATGGCGCGGCTCTACGATATCGCCGCCGAGCCGGCCAACCGCGAGCTGATGACGTTCACCTCGCCCAAAACCGGCCAGCCGGTGCTGCGCGCCTACCAGATCCCGAAGACCCATGCCGACCTGCGGGCGCGGCGGCTGTTTTCGGAGACCTGGGCGGAAGCGACCTTCGGCCTGATGGGGCGCACGCCGGATCATGTCGCGGGCTTCTTCTGCGGCTTCGCGGCCGTGCCGAGCGTGTTCGCTGCCGGCGGGCAGAAGTTTGCCGACAACGTGGTGGCCTACCACGCCAAGCTTCGCGACGAGCATCTCTACGCCAGCTACGCGATCGTGCCGCCGCAAATCGACCGCTCGAAGCCGGCGCACAAGCAGAGCGACCCGGCGCTTTATGCCGGCGTGGTCAAGGAGCGCGACGACGGCATCGTCATCTCGGGCGCGCAGCAGCTCGCGACCGGCGGCGTATTGTCGGATGTCATCCACCTGAGCTGCATCCATCCCTTGCAGCCGGGCGACGAGAACTATGCCAACTGCGTCGCGATCCCGGTGAATGCGCCGGGCGTCAAGCTCTATCCGCGCCGCCCGTTCGCGCTTGCCGCCGCGAATTCCTTCGACAATCCGCTGTCCAGCCGCTTCGACGAATCCGACAGCTACGTGGTCTTCGACAACGTGTTCGTGCCGTGGGAGCAGGTGTTCTGCTATCGCAACCTCGAAGTCTGCCGCGACCAGTGGTGGAAGACGCCGTCGCACCTGCTCGGTAACCACCAGGCGCAGGTGCGCTACGTCACCAAGCTGCGCTTCATGATCGGGCTTGCGCAGCGCATGAACGAGATGACCGGCAACGTCGGCAATCCTGCCGTGCAGATCATGATGGGCGAGTTGGCGTCGCTGGTGTCGATCTACGAGAACATGCTGCTGTCGCACGAGGTGACGGCGCCTGTGATCGACGGCGTGCTGTGGCCATCCAAGACGGGGCTCTATTCGGCGATGGCGATGCAGTCGGAGCTCAACGGCCGGATGCTGGAGAGCATCCGCGAGCTTGCCGGAAGCGCTTTCATCACGCTGCCGTCGTCGCTGGCGGATTTGGAAAATCCGGAGACCGCGCCCGATATCGAGCGCTACATGCGTTCGGGCTCAATGGACGCCAAGAGCCGCACCGCGCTGATGCGGCTGATGTGGGACTTCATCGGCTCGGAGTTCGGCAGCCGCCACCAGCAGTACGAGAAGTTCTACGGCGGGGCGTCGTTCCTGGTGAAGCAGAACGTCTATCGCAATTTCGATTTCAAGCGCGCAACGGCGCTGGTCGATGCTGCGCTCAATTTGCCGGCGGTGGAGTAGGGCGCGACGTCTGCAAACCACGCCGGTGTCGTCCCCGCGAAGGCGGGGACCCAGGTTTTACAACAACGAGTGAACTGTTTGGCACTGGGTCCCCGCCTTCGCGGGGACGACACCACCTTTGTGGGTGCAGTCGGCCGATGCGCTCGCGCTACTACTTCTTATCCAACCCCAGCTCTTCCCACCGCGCTTTGACGGCGTCGATATCCGGCTGGTCCGGCCATGCCTTCGGCGGAAACCGCGCGCCGCCGAAATCCGGGTCCGGGTCGTAATCCAGGTTCATCGTCGCGTCGATCAGCACCCGGTTCCATTTGCCGGTGCCGAACAGCGTCGGGTTGCGGTCGCGCTTGCGCGTCGAAGGGTCGAGCCCCAGCCCGAAGGTCGAGGGCATGATGATGATGTCGTCCTCGCCGGCGTTCACCCGGTAGGCAATCGCCCAGTCGACCGCGGCGTAATCGTGAATGTCGATGTCGTCGTCGACCACGGTGATGTGCTTGTAGCGCACGTGCGCCGCCGACGAACCCCAGATCGCGTTCGCGGCCTGCTTGGCCTGGTTGCGGTAGCTCTGCTTCATCTGGATCAGCAGGTTGATGCCGGCCTGCACCGGGTTGCACCACACGTCGGTGATGCCCGGCACGCCCGAGCGGTCCAGCACGTTCCAGGCCGTCGAGGCGCGCATGATCGACGACGTGACGGTATTCTCCGAGTACGAGCCCGGCAGCGCGCCCTCGATGGTGCCGCGCAGGATGGGATCGTTGCGGTGGGTGATGGCGGTGACGCGGATCGCCGGCTTCGGCGCCGGATCGCCGGCGAGATAGCCGGTGAACTCGGCGAACGGGCCCTCCGGCAGGTACTTTGCCGGGTCGATTTGCAGGAAGCCTTCGATGACGATTTCCGAGGTGGCGGGGACGTAGAGATCCACGGTCTCGCATTTCACCACGTCGATCGGCGCGCCGCGGATCGCACCGGCCACGTCGTACTCGCAGATGCCCTTGGGCACCGGCGCGCCGGCGCAGAATTCCAGCGCCGGCTCGACGCCGATGGCGACCGCGATCGGCACCTCGCTGGCGCCGCCATTTTGCCAGGCCGTCACATGATGACCGATGTGCTGGGCGCGCCACATCAGGATCGGAATGCGGGTCTTGTCGTGGATCATGCCGCGGTAGACGCCGACGTTCATGATGCCGTTTTCGGGGTCCTTGGTAACGCAGCCGCCGTAGGTCATCAGGTAACGGCCGCCGTCCAGCCGGTTCCAGTACGGCGCGGGAAACTCGAACAGGTCGATGGCGTCGCCGGTGATGATGTTTTCCTTGCACGGGCCGGTTTTGACGACCCGCGGCGGGATCGCGCCGGTGAGGATGGTGCGGCCGAGCTTGACCAATTCGCGCGGATGGGTGTCCGGCGGCAGGCCCATCATCATGGCAATGCGCCGATAGCTCGAAAGCCCGCCGGTAAACACCTTTTTGCAGCGGCTGTCCGGCTTGTTGTAGTCCTTGATGTTGTTGAACATGACCGAGGGTCCGGTTGCCGGTCCCTGCAGCAGCCGCGCAATCGTCCCCAGCTCGATATTCCAGTCGACCTCGCCGTTGACGTGCTTGATCTCGCCGGCGTCGTCCAGCGCCTTGAGCCAGGTCCGCATGTCGCCGTAGGCAACGGGCTTGCGTTCAACCGTCATCATTTGTCCTTTATAGCAAAGCGTTCGGCTGGCGGGGCGATCTCGGTCACCAGGTCGCGCACCAGCTTCTTGTTGGAGAGCGGTTCGATCGTCATGGCGCGCGGCTCGAGCCGCGCGGTGCAGGCATAGACGGTTTTGCCGTCCAGCTCCATCATGCATTCCTTGCAGGCGTTGGCGTTGATGCACGAGTAGCGGATCGCCAGCGTCGGGTCCTTGTGCACGCGAATCCAGCGCAAGCCGTCGAGCACCGACTGACCGGGCTCGAAAGGAACCTCGTGGGTCTCGTAGCGGCCGTCGACCTTGTCGCGGCCGCGCCAGACCTTCAGCGTCGCGGTCTCGCTCATTGCGCCGCCATCTCCACCGCCGCTTTCGTCTGTGAAATATCGATGCGGCCGTCGTTCAAGCGGATCGTCTGGTTCACGTGCCACTCCGGCAGCATGCCGGGGAAATCCTCGCGCTGGTGCGCGCCACGGCTTTCGGTGCGGTTGAGCGCCGCCTGCGTCACCGCGCGCGCGACGCACAGCATGGTGCGGAGATCGAGCCAGTCGAGCCGTGTCAGGTCGAACGGTTCGCCTTTGTCGAACGGGCGCTCGCCCAGCATGGCGTCGAGCTCGCCGATGCGCGTGAGCGCCCGCTTCAGTCCGGCCTCGTTACGCAGCGGCCCGACGTCGTCGGCCATGATCGCTTGCAGGCTCTGGATCATCTCGGCGGTATTCGGCGCATCCCTGCGCACTTCGCCGCGCAGCAGGTCGAGCGTCGCGCGCGCGTCGGCAGGCGAGGGCGCCTGCATTATCTTGGCGCGCTCCGCAGCCGTGCGCCCGGCTTGCCGCCCGAACACCAGCGCCTCGGTGATGGCATTGCCCGAAAGCCGGTTCGCGCCGTTTGCGCCGCCGACCGCTTCGCCCGCAACGATCAGGCCCGGCACCTCGGTTTCCATCCGCACGTCGGCCTGCACGCCGCCCATGTGGTAGTGCGCGATCGGTGCGACCTCGATCGGCATCTTGGTCAGGTCGATGCCGTTGGCGGCCAGCCGGTCGATCACCGGCCCGAACGCCTCGCGCAACTTTGCCTCGGGCACATGCTGGAAGCTGAGAAATGCGCCGCCATGCGGCGAGCCGCGTCCGGCCTCGACCTCTTTCAGGATCGCATAGGTGCCCACGTCCCGCGTGATGACGTACTTGCCGTCCTCGGGCACGCCGTAGGCCTGCGTGAATTCCTCGCCGCGGTTGTTCAAGAGCTTGCCGCCGAGCTTGTAGCGGAACGGGTCCCACATGATCGGGTCCATGCCGATCAATCGCGGCGCGAGATGGCCGATTGGGAAAAACTGCACGAACTCCATGTCGATCAGCGGCGCGCCTGCGCGCAACGACAGCGCATAGCCGTCGCCACCCATGTTGGCCGACGCGCTGTTGCGCCGGTAGAGCCTCGTCAGTCCGCCGGTCGCGACGATTGTGGCTTTCGCGGAAATCACCACAGGTGCGCCCGAGCCCATGTGCCACGCGACCGCGCCCGTCACCTCGCCATCGGATTTCAATAGATCGACCACGCACAGGTCGCCGGCGCGGCACACCTCCTTGAAGCGGTAGAGCGCACTGCGCAACGTCTTCGACACCGCCGGTCCGGTGTTGAGGAAATCCACATAGACGCAGCGCGGCCGGTCGTGCCCCGGCGCGAACGCCGAGGTGATCTTGCCGTCCTTGCGCGCCCATCCGACGCCCCAGTCCTCCATCTCGCGGATGCAGTCCGGACCGTGCTCGGTCAGCAGCCGCGCCAACGCTTCGTTGCAAAGCCCGCGGCCGGCGGTCAGCGTGTCCTGGTAATGGTGCGACCAATGGTCCGGCGCTTCGTCGCCGAGCGCCACGGCGACCGTCATCTGCGCCATGACGGTCGCGCCGCCGCGCCCGATCAGGCTGCGGTCGACCAGCAGGACCCGCGGCCCGGCGCGCGCGACCTCGATCGCCGCGTACATGCCCGCGGCGCCCGAGCCGATCACCAGAACGTCGGTCTCAACTCGCATGGGCTCGGTGCTCATGCCCGCACCTAACCGTGCCGTACCGGCGGGATCAAGCGGCCGCGCCGGCTTTGCGCTTCTTGGCCGCGAGCCGCACCGCTTCCATCACCTGCGGATAGGTCGCGCAGCGGCACAGGTTCCCGGTCAGGTAATGCTTGATCTGGTCGTCGTCCGGATCGGGATGCTCGTCGAGCAGTTGCCCGACCATCAGGATGAACCCCGGTGTGCAGTAGCCGCACTGGAATGCCGCGGTCTCGACGAACGCCTCCTGCACTGGGCTGAGCTTTGCCGGTGTGTCGAGGCCTTCGACCGTGCTCACCTCCGCGCCGTCGTTGAGGAACGCCGCCAGATAGAGGCAGCCCGACACCGCGAGACCATCGACGATCACGGTGCAGCAGCCGCACAGGCCCTGGCCGCAGGTCTCGCGCGCGCCGGTGAGCCCGAACTGGCCTTGGAGCAACTCGACTAGGTTGTGGTGCGGCTTGACGTCGGCGGTGACCGGTGCGCCGTTGAGCGTGAAGGATATGGTTTTTGTGGCAGACATTATTCATCCCCCAGCGGCTGGCCGGCCTTGGCGCGGATCGCGCGGAACACCGTCTCCGGATTGAGCGGCAGCTCCATCAGCCGCACCCCGACCGCGTCGTCGATCGCATTTGCGATCGCCGGCGACACGCAGAACGTCGCGACCTCGCCGACGCCCTTGGCGCCGAACGGCCCGTTGCTCTGATAGGTGTCGACGGTGATGTTCTCCATCGGCGGGATGTCGTGGAAGCCCGGAATCTTGTAGTCGGCGAGCGACGCATTGGTCACCTGGCCGCCGTCGAGGTGCATCTTCTCGAACATCGTGAAGCCGATCTGCATCGAGGCCGCGCCGGAAATCTGGCTCTCGACCACCTGCGGATTGATCGCCTTACCGATGTCCAGCACGTTGACCAGCCGCGTCACCTTCACATGGCCGGTCTCGGTGTCGACCTCGACCTCCGCGCCGGCGCCGGAAATCATCCAGAACGCGGTCACGTTGTCCGACAGCCCGGTGCCGGGCGCGGGCGGCACGTAGTCCGGCTTGAAGACCCCGGTGCCGATCACGTTGCCGGCCTGCATGCCGTAGCGCTTCACGAACAGCTCCCGGATGGGAGTGTTCGAGTTTTCGGGCTCGCCGACCTCGCGCGCCAGCGCCTTGAGTTGGTCGCGCGCGTGCTCGGCGGCGCGCTGCACGGCGTGACCCATGTGGAACAGCGAGCGCGAGCCGAGCGTGCCCATGTCGTAGGGCGTGACGTCGGTGTCGCGCGGCGTGACCCGCACCGATTCGGTCGGGATGTTGAGCACCTCGCCGACCATCTGCGCCATCGCGGTGTCGGAGCCCTGGCCCATGTCGGAGGTGCCGCAATAGAGCGTGACCGAGCCGTCGCCGCTGACGTTGACGATCGCCACCGATGTGGTCGGCGTGATCACCGCCTTGATCGCGATGCCCAGCCCGCGGCCGCGCTTCACCGTGCCGCTGCCGTTGTCGAACGGCTGCGACCAGTTCATCCGCTCGACCAGCTTATCGAGCACCTTCTCGGTTGCGGCATCCTTGAGGATCGTGCCGGTGGCGTGCGGCCGGCCCTCTCGCAGCAGGTTCTTGCGGCGGAACGCGACCGGATCCATCTTGAGCGCGCGGGCGATCATGTCGGTGTGGCCCTCGTAGGCCCACACCAGTTGCGGCACGCCGAACCCGCGCAGCGCGCCGGCCGGCGTCACGTTGGTGTAGAGCGCGTAGGAGTCGATCGAGACGTTGTCGATCTCATATGGGCCGGTCGCCGTGAGGCCCGACTTCTGCGTCACCCGCGGGCCGATGTCGGCATAGGCGCCGCCGTTCCAGAACACCTCGCACTTGCGCGCGACGATCCTGCCGTCCTTGTCGAGGCCGCTCTTGATGCGGAACGTGCAGGGGTGCTTGGTGATCTGGTAGAACATCTCCTCGAAGGTCAACGCGACCTTCACCGGCCGCCGCGCGATCATCGAGAGCGCCAGCGCCAGGGCTTCGAGTTTGATGTAGAGCTTGGAGCCGTAGCCCGAGCCCAGGAACGGCACTTTGATCCGCACCTTGTTCTCGGGCCAGCCGAGCAGCCGCGCGATCTCGGTGCGGACGAACGAGGGGCCCTGCGAGGCGGTGTAAAGCGTGACGCCGGTGTCCCTGTAGTCCGCGATGGTGGCGTGCGGCTCGAACGACAGGTGCAGCACCTTCTGGGTCTTGAACTCGTGCTCGAACACGTGCGCGGCGCCCGCGAACGCCTTGTCGACGTCGCCTTTGCGCAGCCGATAGTCGAGCGCCATGTTGGTGTTCTTGGCGTCCTTGAGGTGCTTGAGGTCGGCAAAGGTACCGGCGGGTTTGAGCTCGTCGTGCACGTAAACTTTCGAGGTCAGCGCGTCGACCTCGTCGAACACCGGCGGCAGCTCCTCGTATTCCGCCGTGATGAGCTGCGCCGCTTCCTCGGCGACATGCGGATCGGCGGCGAGCACCACCGCCACCGGCTCGCCGACGAAGCGCACCTTCTCGTGCGCCAGGATCGGCTGATCGTGGAACGCCGGGCCGTAATACGGATTGGGGATCACCTTCATCACGTCGTCGATGGTGATGACGTGGAGCACGCCCGGCACTTTCTTCGCGGCGCTGGTGTCGATGCTCTTGATCCGGCCGTGCGCGACCGTGCTGCGGAACATCTTGGCATGCAGCATGTTCGGCAGCCGCATGGTGTGGGTGTATTCGGCGCGGCCGGTTACCTTCTCGCGCGACTCGAGCCGCTGCACCGAGCGGCCGACCTGTGCGCCGACCTTGGCGGCGTCTTGTGTCGTGGTGGCCATCACTTGGCTCCTTCCAGGGCGGCACGCACCGCGCGCCGCACATAGACGCGCATCAGCTCGCGCTTGTACGAAATTGAGCCGCGCACGTCGGCGATGTATTCGGCCTCGTCCGCCGCGGCGTCGCCGACTTTGGCGAGCAGCGTGTCGTCGACCTTGCCGCCGATCAGCGCGGCCTCCGCCGATTTCAGCCGCGTCGCCTTGTCGGTCGCGGCGCTTGCGACGATGCGCGCGGACTTGATTCCGCCGGCGTCGCCTTCCAGCACCACCGCGACCCCGAGCGCCGGCCAATCGTCGGCCGAGCCGGTGGTGACCTTCATGTAGGCCGCCTTCTTCGTGCCATGCGCCGGCACGTGCGCCTCGGCAATCAACTCGTCCTTGTCCAGCACGGTCTCATAGTAACCGGCGAACAAGTCCTCGACAGCGAGCTTCCGCTCGCCCTTCGGCCCCATCACCGTGAGCGTGGCGCCGAGCGCCATCAGCACCGGCGGCAGGTCCATGTGCGGATCGCCGTGCGCCAGCGCGCCGCCGACCGTCGCCACGTTGCGCACGCGAATGTTGGAGAGTGTCTTGAGTGTGCGCGTGATCAGCGGCGCGGCCTTCTTCACGTCCGCCGAACGCTCCAGCGCCGCCAGCGTGGTCATCGCGCCGATGCGCAGCCCGTCGCCGGTTGCCGCGATCGTCGAATAGCTGTTCTCGATCCTGCGCAGGCTGATGAGCTTGACCGGCTTGAACACGCCGGCCTTCATCATCAGCATCAGGGCCGTGCCGCCGCCGACCGGACGGATCGTCGGATCGTCCGGATCGAGCAGCTTGATCGCCTCCTTGAGCGATGTCGGTTCGGCAAGCTCGAATGGCGTCATGCGAAATTACTCCGCTGCGGCCGGCGCGACACGCGCGCGCAGCCGGGTGGCAAACTGCTTTTCCAATTCCTTGGCCTTCGACCGCAGCACCGGCTGGCCCATGCTGCCAAGCTTGCCGGCAAGCGCGGCATCCACCGAATAGGCGATTTTGGTCTCTCCGGCGGTCTCGGTCAGCGTGGTGGTTGCGACGGCGGTGAGGCGGCCCACGATGCCGAGCGGCGTGCCTTCGATCCTGGCGCCGATCTCGCCCACCTCGAGCTTGGTCACCTCGACGCTCACGTTGAAGCGAAACTTCAGGTAGGCGATCTTGGTCTCAAACACGGCGGTGTAGTGCGTCGGATCGATCTCCTTGAGATCCTGCACGCCCTCGACCAGCGAGATGAAGGTCTTCGGATCGCGGATCGTCTCGAAGACGGCCTCGCGCGGCGCCGTGACGGTGAATTCGCCTGAAACGATCATGGGATATGCCGGTACATTGGAACGAGAGAAAAGCGCATAGCGCGCGCGGCGTCAAACTCTCCGCGTCATTCCGGGACCGCGCGCAGTGCGGGACCCGGAATCCAGAGAAGCGGCGGTGGTATGGCTCTGGCTTCCGGGTTCGCGAGCTTCGCTCGCGCCCCGGAATGACAGCGGAAGGATTGCTACGTGCGCGCCCGCAACTCCAGCACGCGGTCCACCATCTCGCCAGCCTGGCCGAGGTAATTTGCCGGATCGCAGAGCTTGGTGAGTTCCGCCTTGCTCATGTGCTTGGAGACCTCGGCGTTCTCCGCAAGCAGGTCGACCAGCGGCCGCCCGGTCGCCACCACCTGACGGCAGATGTCGTAGACCAGGTCGTGCGCGTACTGCCGGCCGAGCGCCGGGCCGAGCCCCATCATCACCGCCTCCGACACGATCAGGCCCTTGGTGATGTCCAGGTTGGCGCGCATACGCTTTTCGTCCACTTGCAGCCCGGATACCAGGAACTTGGTCTGCGACAGGCAGCCTGCGGTGAGCGTGAAGATTTCCGGCAGCACGATCCACTCGATCTCCCACTGACCAGTGGCGCGCTCGTGGTCCTGCTCCATGGCGTTGAGCAGCGCCGCGACCTGGGTGCGGATCACGCCGGTCTGCGCCGTGATGTAGACGCACGAGATCGGATTGCGCTTCTGCGGCATGGTCGACGACGAGCCGCGGCCCTCGTGGAACGGCTCGAAAACCTCCTCGACCTCGGTCTGCATCATCAGCTTCACGTCGAACGCGATCTTGCCGCAGATGCCGGTGACCAGCCCAAGGAAGCAGCCGACCTCGGCGATGCGGTCGTGCACGGTGTGCCAGGCGATCTCCGGCTGCTTGAGGTCGAGCTCCTTGGCGAGCTCGACCTGGGTGCGCAGCCCATCCTTGCCGAGCGACGACAGCGTGCCGGCCGCGCCGCCGAATTCGAACACCAGCACGCGGTCGCGCAATTGCTTGAGCCGCTCCTTGTGGCGCTCGAATGCGGCGAGATAGGTCGCGACCTTGTAGCCGAAGGTGATCGGCACCGCCTGCTGTAGGTTGCTGCGGCCGGCCATCGGGGTGTCGCGGTACTTCTTCGCCAGCGCCGCCAGCGCGTCGGAAATGTCGTTGATGTCCTGCTCGATGATCGTCAGCGACTCGCGGATCTGCATGACCGTCGCGGTGTCGGTGATGTCCTGGGTGGTCGCGCCCCAGTGACACCATTCGCCGAGATCGCCCTCGCAAAGATCGACAAGCTGCGCCACCACCGGCAGCACCGGATAGCCGATCCGCTCGGTCTGTTGCTTCAGCTTCACGAAATCGAACTGGTCGACCGTGACGTGCTTGAGGATTTCGTCGCAGGCGTCCTGCGGGATGATGCCAAGTTTGGCCTGGGCGCGCGCCAGCCCGGCCTCGAAGTCGAGATACTTTTGGATTCGGTTGCCGTCCGACCACACCTGCCGCATGGCCTCGGTGCCGAAAATATCCTTGAAGATCGCGGAATCGATGGTGCCGGTGGGCATGGCGGGCCTTTCAGTCGGTGTTCGTCATGGCCGGGCTTGTCCCGGCCATCCACGCCTTTCTTTAATAAGACGTGGATGCCCGGCACAAGGCCGGGCATGACGGTGGTGTTTGCGGCGAAAGCGGCTACTCCGTCTTGATGCCGGTCTTGTTCACGAGCGCGCGCCACTTGTCGATCTCGCCCTGGATCAGCGCGGTCACGGCCCCCGGCGGGCCGGGCTCGGGCTCGAAGCCCTGCTTACGCAACGCCTCGGCGGTCTCGGGATCGTTCAGGATCGCTTTCATCTCGCCGTTGATCTTGGCGACGATCTCGTCCGGCGTTCCGGCCGGGAAGGTGTAGGCCATCCACAGCGACACCTCGTAGTCGGCGACGCCGGACTCGATCATGGTCGGCACTTCGGGCAGCACCGAGAGGCGCTTCCTCCCGGTCGTTGCGAGCGCCCGCAGCTTGCCGTCGCGAATGTTCGACAGCGTCGGTGCGACGGTCGCGAACTGCATGTCGAGGCGGCCGGTGATCATGTCGATCGAAGACTGCGCCGAGCTTCGATACGGCACGTGGGTGAGGTTGATCCCGGTCTGGGTCGCAAACAGCGCGCCGGCCAGATGCGCGAGGCTGGCGAGGCCCGCCGAGCCGTAGTTGAGCTCGCCCGGCTTGGTCTTGGCGAGCGCCACCAGATCAGAAACGCTCTTTACCGGGATGCCGGCATAGAGCACCAGCGCATAGGGCGCGGCGGCGATCATCGAGATCGGCTTGAAGTCCTTCACCGGATCGTAGGGCAACTTCGCGCCGAGCGCGGGAGCGAGGGCGTGCGTGCTCGCGGTGATCAGCCCCATCGTGTAGCCGTCGGGCGTGGCCTTGGCGATGATGTCGGAGCCCAGGCTACCGCTGGCGCCAGGGCGGTTCTCCACCACGAATTGCTGCCCCATCCGCGCGGCGAATTTCTGCGCCAGGACGCGGCTGAGGCTGTCGGTCGCCGAGCCTGCCGGGAACGGTACGATCAGCCGTACCGCGCGGTCGGGATAGGACTGCGCGGCGGCGGGCGCGACGGTCGCGATCAGCGCCAGCATCGTCGTGACAAATCGGTTCATGAGCGGACCTCCCGGGCCAGCGTTGTTATCAGCTCTTCGAAATCGTCGAGGCCGTTGAAGCGCGGCGATCCGGCCATGCGCGGCGTCAGGACGACGTTGTCGAGATGCAGCAGCGGATCGCCGTCCGGCATCGGCTCCTGGTACATCGTATCGAGCGCGAAGCCCGCAAGCCTGCCGCTGTGCAGCGCCTCGGTCACCGCGTCCTTGTTGATGACCAGCGCGTTCGACACGCTGACGATGCAGGCGCTCGGCTTGATCTGCGAAAGCTCGGCCTGGCCGATCAGGTCGCGCGTGGCGGGCGTGGTTGGCACCTGCGGCATGATCCAGTCGCTTTCGGCGAGCAGCGTTGCCATCGGCGCATAACTCGCGTTCAGCTCGCGCTCCTCGCTCTCCGGTGAGCGCGTGCGCTGGTGATACAGCACCCGCATGCCGAAGGCCGAGGCGCGCAGCGCAATCTCTCGCCCGATCTCGCCGAGGCCAATGATGCCGATGGTCGCACCGTGCAGCGAGCGCGTGCCGGGCACCCGGCCGTAGTTGCCGCCGGGCACGTGCCGCCGGTCGTACGGCCGCACCGGAAAGCCGGCGGCCTCGAAGCGCTGCTTGCTGACCATGCCGTTCATCAAGTCGAGCTTGCGCGCCAGCATCAGCATCAGCGCAAACGCGTGCTCGGCGCAGGCGATGTTTGCGCGCCGCCGGATGGTGAGCAACTTGACGCCCTTTGCTTTGACGGCGGCGGCGTCGATGTTGCGCAGGCCCAGTCCGAACTTCTGCACCGCCTTGAGTCGCGGCGCGGCGGCAAGATCGTCCGGCCCGACCCACAGGCTTTCCGTCACCAGCACGACAGCGTCCGCCAGATTGGCGCGCATCTCCGATTCGGACGCCACCAGCCGCACGTCGGCGGGAAACAGCGAACCGGCGCCAGCGCGAACCCGCGCGATCCAGCCGTCGAAATCCGGCTCGTCGTGCGCCATGAAATCGGCGAACGCCGCGCGCCGCTCCTCGCTCGACGTGGGATCGAGCACGATCGGAATCAGCCGCGTGAACGGATCGTCCTCGACGACGATGACGGGGCGGTTCGCCACGCCTCTAGCTCATGGTATTCATGGCTTGGGGCTCGACGTCGACCCGCAGCGTGGTGAACACGCGGTGGTGCATGAGATAGACCCCGATGATGATGGTGAGTTCCACCACCTCGCGCTCGTCGAAATGCTTGCGCACATTGGCGAACACGTCGTCCGGCACGTCCGGGCTGGCCTGCACCGCATCGACATAGGCAAGCAGCGCGCGCTCGGCTTCGTTGAAAAGCCCGGACGCGCGCCAGTCCTTCAAGCCGGCGCACTCGGCTTCGGTCACGCCCTCGCGCCCGGCCAGGTTCGGCACGTGCTGCTGCAGCGCGTAGGGGTATTTCGCGTTGGTGGCGACCCGCACGATCGCAAGCTCGCGCATCCGGCCGTTGAGCTTGGTCTTGCGCGTGGCGTTGATGAACTCCAGCCACGTCGCCGTCAGCGGCGGCGAATGCAGCAGCAGCTTGTAGATGTTGATCAGCTTGCCTCTCCCACCCTTGATCTTGCCGATCAGGTCGGAAATCTCGGGATGATCTTTTTCTTCGATGTAGGAAACACGAGGCATTGCTTCACCTATGCTGCTGAACGCTTGCGGATGGTCGAATAGTCATTCTGCTTTTCGGCCTTCGAAAGGTCATGGGCGGATTGCAGGTTCAACCAGAATCGGGCATCGGTCCCGAAATAACGCGCAAGCCGGATGGCCGTATCGGCCGATACGTCACGCTCGGCCCGCATGATCTCGGTCAGGCGGTTCGCCGGCACGCCGAGCGCCTTTGCAAGCGCCCGCGCGCTCATTCCGAGCGGGACGAGAAACTCTTCGCGAAGGATCTCACCGGGATGGGTGCGCACACGAGCCATCGTCTCCTCCGTCAATGATAGTCCACGATCTGTACATCTTCCGGTCCCTCGGGCGTCCAACGAAAGCAAATGCGCCACTGCTGATTGATCCGGATGCTGTATTGTCCTGTACGGTTGGCTTTCAACGCTTCCAGCCGGTTGCCGGGCGGCGATCGCAGATCTGCCACCCGTATCGCCGCATCGAGCATATCCAGCTTGCGCGCCGCAACGGGTTCGAATGCGCGCCACCGTGCCGGACATTCGCCGTCGCGGAAAAACCGTTCCGTTGCTCGATCTGCAAAGCTCCGGATCATACACTAATATGTGTTACGGAACGCGTATCAGTCAAGCTATAAATTGAAGGGTCGCCCTAAGCCTCCCCGATCTCTCGCAAAACCTCCTCCGTATGTTCCCCGACCCGCGGCGGCGCGCGTTCCGCAACCGCCCTCCGTCCGTTGATCGTCATCGGCGAGCGCACCCCGGGAATGCTGCCGCCCTTGGCGTCCGGGTGCGGCAAGTCCACGCGCATGCCGCGCGCGATCACCTGCGGATTGGCGAATGCATCGGCGACGGTGTTGATCGGGCCGGCCGGCACGCCGACGGCTTCCAGCGCAGCCGTCAGTTCGGCGCGCGAAAACTTCGGCGTCAGTTCGTAGAGCCGCGGGATCAGCGTGTCGCGGTTCACCACGCGGGCGGCGTTGGTGCGGTAGGTCTCGTCCGCCGCCATCTCGGGCGCGCCGAGCACAGCCATCATCTTCACGAACTGGCTGTCGTTGCCGCAGGCGATCAGCACGTGGCCGTCGGAGCACGGGAAGGTCTGGTACGGCACCACGGCGGCGTGCGCATTGCCCATGCGCTTGGGCGGCGTGCCGGAAACGAGATAATAGGTCGCCTGGTTGGCGAGCACGCCCACCATCGTATCGAGCAGCGCCATGTCGATGTAGCTGCCCTTGCCGGTGTGCTCGCGCTCCTTCAATGCGGCGCAGATCGCGACCGACGAATAGACGCCGGTGAACACGTCGGCGAACGCGACGCCGAGGCGCATCGGTCCGCCGTCGGCCTCGCCGGTGATGTCCATGATGCCGCCCATGCCCTGCACCAGCAGGTCGTAGCCGGCGCGGTGCGCGTAGGGGCCGTCCTGGCCGAAGCCGGTGATCGAGCAATACACCAGCCGCGGGTTGTCGGCGGATAGGCCTTTGTAGTCGAGCCCGTATTTGGCGAGCCCGCCGAACTTGAAATTCTCGATCACGACGTCGGACTTCGCCGCGAGCTTTTTCACGATGCGCTGGCCGCGCTCGGTCTCGAAATCGAGCGCGATCGAGCGCTTGCCGCGGTTGCAGGCGAGATTGTAGGCCGAGCTGAGCTGGCCGCCGTCCTTGTCTTCCATGAACGGCGGACCCCAGCCGCGGGTGTCGTCGCCCGCGCCTGGCCGCTCGACCTTGATCACCTCGGCGCCGAGATCGGCCAGCGTCTGGCCGGCCCACGGACCCGCGAGGATGCGCGCCAGTTCAAGCACGCGAACGCCGCTCAGCGGCCCCGCCATGACATTCACTCCCTTTCGATGGATTGCACTCTAGCGGACGCGGAAACGCGCGACAGCGGCCTCATCGACCTCGATGCCGAGCCCCGGCCCCTGCGGCAGTGCAACGCTGCCGTTCGCCAGCGGCAGCGGGCGTCTCACCAGGTCCTCGGCCAGATAGAAATGCGTGAGGCTGACGCCCCAGTCGACGTTCGGCACGCCGCAGGCGAGATGCAGCGCCGCCGCGCTCGATATGCTCGACTCGGCGATCTTGGCCGCGATGTTCACCGACAGCCCGAGCCGCTTGCACAGGTTCGCCGCGTCCAGTGCCGCGCTGATGCCGCCGAGCTTGATCAGCTTGAGCGATACGCCGCCGGCCCCGGCCTTGGCGTTGGTCTCGATGTCGGCGAGCGAGTGGATGCCTTCGTCGATGCCGATCGGCACTTTCGTCGCGCGTGTCAATTTTTTCAGCCCATCGATGTCGTCATAGGCCAGCGGCTGCTCGACGAACATCAGCCGCGCCTTGCGGGTCTTCTCGACGTAGCTGCGCGCCGCCGCCAGCGTCAGCCCGCAATTGGCGTCGGCGCACAGCGGCGTCTTCGGCAGCGCGTCGCGCACCGCGAACGCGATGGCGATTTCCTTCGCAAGTGGTTTGACGCCAATCTTGAGCTTGAAGAACTCGAAGCCCTGCTTCTGCCGAGCATGCGCCTCGGCGACGTCCGCCTCGGCGGTCTTGTTGCCCAGCAGCCACATCGGCTTGACCGAAGCGCGCCGCGCCCGGCCGACCAGATCGATCATGCGTATCCCCGAGGCTCGCCCGGCGAGATCGAGAACCGCCATTTCCACGGCCGAATGCGCGCCGCCGTTGCCGAGCAGCGCCCGGTGCAGGGCAGGGCGCAGCGTTTTCCAGTCGTGCGCGTCCTGTCCGACCAGCATCGGCGCCAGATGATCGCGCACCGCCGCCACCAGCCCGCCTAGCGTGTCGCCGGTCATGGTCGGCGCCGATGCGGCTTCGCCCCAGCCGACGCTGCCGTCGGCGGCTTCGACCCGCACCAGCACGTTCTGCGCATCGGTGATGGTTACGCCCGCCATGCTCATCGGCGTCTTGAGCGGCAGCGCCACCGGAATGACGTCGACGCGGCGGATCACGAGCGGCGATTGATCGGCGCGCGACGACGCGGACCGTGCGGTTTTGTCGAGCATGGCGTTCTCCCGCCGCGACTTTCACGCAAAAAATCGCGCAAGGCAAACGGCTTGGTGAAGCGATCAGACTTTGAATCGCGGGTCGAGGAAATCCCGCAGGCTGTCGCCGAACAGGTTGAACGCGAACACCGCCAGGCTGATCATCGCGCCGGGGAACAGGATCATCCACGGCGCCTCGCGGTAGAAGTCGGCGGCGTTGCCCGACAGCATCAGGCCCCAGGCGGCGGTCGGCTCGGTGACGCCGAGGCCGAGGAACGACAGCGAGGCCTCGGCCAGGATCGCCTGCGCGATGAACGCGGTCAGCATGATGAGGTAGGGCGCGACCACGTTGGGCGCCATGTGGCGGAAGATGATGCGGGTGTGCGAATAGCCGGCGGCGCGCGCTGCATCGACGTAGGGCATCACGCGCACGCCCAGCGCCGCGGCGCGCACCACGCGGGCGACGCGCGGCAGGATCGGGATCGCGATCGCCACGATCAGGTTCACGTCGACGCCGCCGACCGTGAACTTGCGGAATGCGGCGACCACGACCAGCGCCAGGACGATCAGCGGGAACGCCAGCAGGATGTCGACAAAGCGCTGGATCCAGTCGTCGATCTTGCCGCCGAAATAGGCCGAGGCGACGCCGAGCATGGCGCCGATCGTCGAGCCGAGGAACGACGAGATGAAGCCGATCACCAGCGCGGTGCGCGAGCCGTAGATCAGCCGCGAGCAGATGTCGCGGCCGTAGGCGTCGGTGCCGCACCAATGCTCCCAGGACGGCGCGCCGAGGATCGCGCCGAAGTCGATGTCCAGCGGATCGTAGGGCGCCACCAGCGGCGAGAACAGGCCGGCGAACATCATCGCGACGATAATGACGAAGCTGACCGTGCCGAGCGGCTGCTGCTTGCAGAACTCGATGTACGGGCTCGGTGCGCGCGCCGCGGCAGCTTCCGGAATGGCTGGGGTTGCGAGCGTCATGTGTCGTACCGGATGCGCGGGTCGAACACGGCGTAGAGCAGGTCGATCAGAAGGTTCACGAACACGTAGAACCCGGCAATCAGCATCACCATGCCCTGGATCAGCGTGAAGTCGTTGCGCGACACGCTCTGCACAAACAGTTGCCCGATGCCGTTGAGGTTGAACACCTGCTCGGTCACCACCAGTCCGCCGATCAGGAAGGTGAACTCCAGCCCGATCACGGTGATCGCCGGCAGCAGCGCGTTGCGCAGCGCATGGCGCGAGATCACCAGCTTTTCATAGACGCCCTTGGCGCGCGCGGTGCGGATGTAGTCTTCATTCAAGACTTCCAGCAGCGAGGAGCGGATCATGCGCGCGACCACCGCGCAATAACGGTAGCCGACCGCCATCGCCGGCCAGATCAACTGCGTGAGATTGGCGACCGGGTCGACATAGATCGGCGTGAACGTGATCGGCGGCAGCCAGTTGAACAGCCCCAGCAGCGTCAGCATGATCAGCATGCCGAACCAGAACGACGGGATCGACAGCCCGCCGATGGTCAGAATCCGGACCGTGTAGTCGATCCAGCTATCGCGGAACAGCGCCGCCATCGTCCCCATGGGCACCGCAAGCAGCACCGCGATGATCGTCGCCATCAACGCGACCTGCAGCGACAGTTCGAGGCGGAGCGATATCTCCTCGATCACCGGCCGCTCGGTCCACATTGACGTGCCGAAATCGAGCGTCGCCATGCCGACCATCCAGTCGCCGAACTGGGTGACCAGCGGCTTGTCGAGCCCCATCCGCTTGCGTTCCATCTCGATGGTTTCTTGGCTGACGGTGCCGCCGTCGCCGCGCAGCTTGATCTCCACCACGTCGCCCGGAACGACGCGCAGCATGAAGAACACGAGCACCGCCACGCCGATCAGCGTGGGGATCATCAGCAGGACGCGATTGACGGTGTAACGGAGCATGTCTCTCAATCTCGTGTCCCGGGCGCAGCGCAGCACCTCTTGGTGGTGCGCTGCAGACCCGGGACCCAGCTTTCTTTTTCTGAACCGGGGTCCCGGATCGGCGGTGCATCGCTTACGCGCTGCATCGCGTCCGGGACAAGGGCGTTACGTGTTCAGCCAGACGTCTTCCAGTTGCGAGCCGAGGTTGTGGCTCGGCGACATCTTCCAGCCCATCAGCGTCTTGTGGGTCGGCACGATGCGGTGCCACCACAGCAGCGGCTGTTGGTAGGCCTGCTCGAACAGGCGCTTTTCAAAGGCGCGGATCAGCGCCTTGCGCTTCTCCACGTCGCGTTCGCGCATGTGGTCGTCGAACAGCTTGTCGAGCTGCTCGTCCTTCGAGCGCGAGCGGTTCTCCGGCGCCCGGCTGAGCGACAGGTACTTGGCCAGCCCCAGGCTGGTGTCGTCCATGAACAGGTTGGAGAAGTCGATCGCTACGTCGTGGGCGCCCGAGTTCATGTGCGCCAGATAGGCTCCGGTGTCGGACTGCTTGTGCTCGACTGTGACTCCGATCTGCCGCCACTGGTCGACCAGGAAGATGCCGGCCGGCGTGTAGGGCATTGCGAGGTTGCGGTTCCACAATGTGAACTTCAGGTTCTCCTGGCCGGCTGCCTTGAGCAGCGCACGAGCCTCCTCGCGCGACTTCTTGATGTCCTTGGAGAAGCCCGGCAGCTTGACCAGCTCGGCCTCCGGCGTCGCGAACGGCGAGCCGGGACGAACCACGCCGCCGACCGAACGCAGCGTCGAGATGCGCGACAGGCCCGCGCTGCCGCCCCAGCGGTCGATCGCGAGCAGCAGCGCCTGACGCACCCGCACGTCGTCAAACGGCTTCTTCTCGACGTTGAAGCAGACCAGCAGATTGAGCGTCCAGCTCGATTCCTCGATCCGGATCCGGTCGCCCATCGCTTGCACCAGGCGATCGCGCTCCGCCGGCGAGATGCCGCGGAATTCGCCCAGCACCTGCCCGCCTTGCACCGCATTGAGCATGGCCGCGGCCTGCAGCGTGAACACGCCGCGCCAGCCATCGAGGTAGGGCAGGCCTTTCTTGAAGTAGTTGTCGTTCTTCTTGCCCGAGACGTGGCTGCCCTTGACGTGCTCCACGAAGGTGAACGGCCCGGTGCCGTTGATCTTGGTGCGCGGGTTGGCCGGATTGTCGGCCAGATCCTTCGCCGCATAGATCGTGTTCCACGGCGAGGCGAAGTGCTCGAGCATCGCGGCGTTGACCGCCTTCATCTTGAACACGACGGTGAGCGGGTCCGGCGTCTCGATCGTGCCGATATCGCTGAACGTCGCCTTGCGGGTGGACACCACGCCCTGCGGCGGATCGCGCAGGCGGTCGTAGGTCGCCTTGATGTCGGCCGAGGTCAGCGTGTCGCCGCTGTGGAATTTCACGTTCGGCTTGAGCTTGAACGTATAAGTCGTCAGGTCCGGAGCGACCGTCCACGATTCCGCCAGATCGCCTTCCACCTCGGGGAACTTCGAGAGGTTGAAGCGCAGCAGCGTCGAATAGAACGGCCCGGCAAAATGCAGCGTCGCGTAGGTGTCGCTGGCGTGCGGATCGTAATGCGGCGCCTCAGCGCTGATCGCGAAGTTCAGCGTGCCGCCACGCTTGACGTTGGCGGCCTGGGCATAAGCCTTGGTGAAGTCGAAATTGAAGCCGCTGACGCCGAGGGCAACCGCCCCGGCTGTGCCTTTTAGCGCCGTCCGTCTCGTGATCTTCATCGTTTATCCTCCCATGTGCTGCCGTGCTGCATTGTCTTCGGTCGTCAGACCTTGATGCAGGCGGCATAATGTCCCGGCCGTTTTTCCTCAAGCGGCGGAATAATCTCGCGGCATTCCTGGCTGGCCATCGGACAGCGGGTATTAAAGACGCATCCGGTCGGCGGCGCCAGATGACTCGGCAGCTCGCCTTCGATCAGGCGCGGCGCGCGGGCCTTTTCGATCGTCGGATCGGGGATCGGTGCAGCGTCGAGCAGCACCTTGGTATAGGGATGCAGCGGCTCGCGGTAGATCGTATCGCGGTCGGCCACTTCCATGACGCGGCCGAAATACATCACCACCACCCGCATCGAGATGTGGCGGACCACCGCGAGGTCGTGCGCGATGAACAAGTAGGCCAGGCCGAGCCGGCGCTGCAAGTCTTCGAGCAGGTTGATGATCTGGCCCTGGATCGACACGTCGAGCGCCGACACCGCCTCGTCGCACACGATGAACGACGGTTCCATGGCCAGCGCCCGGGCGATGCCGACGCGCTGGCGCTGTCCGCCGGACAACTGGTGCGGATAGCGTTCGGCGAGCTCCGGGCGCAGGCCGACCTGGTTGAGCAGCTCGCCGACGCGGGCCGCGGCGGCCTTGTCGTTGGCGGCGAGCTTGTAGACGTGCAGCGGCTCGCCGATGATCTGGCCGACCGTCATGCGCGGATTGAGCGACGAATACGGGTCCTGGAAGATCACCTGGATCTTGCGGCGGATGGTCTTGAGTTCCGCGGGCGAGGCGGTGAGGAGATTGGTGCCCTCGAACTGGATGTCGCCGGCGGTCGGCTGCTCCAGCCGCAGGATCAGCCGGCCGACCGTTGTCTTCCCGCAGCCGGACTCGCCGACCAGCCCGAGCGTCTCGCCCGGATAGATCGAGAAATTCACGTCCTCGACGGCGCGCACCAGGGTGCGCTTGTTGCCGATCTTGGCCCGCACCGGAAAATGCTTGGTGAGCCCGCGCACCGCCAGCAGCGGCTGGTCGCGCTCGACGTCCGCTTTCAGTATGCCGGTGCCGCTCGCCGCCCACGCGATCTTGCCTTCGGCGATCTCGGCATGGCGGTGGCAGCGCGATACTGCGCCGGTGTCGGTCGGATAGAGCGGCGGCTCCTGGGCGCAGATCTCGATGCGGAACGGGCAGCGCGGCGCGAACCGGCAGCCGGGCGGCGCATTCGCAAGATTGGGAACCAGTCCTTCGATGGTTTCGAGCCGGTTGCCGCGCGGCCGGTCGAGGCGGGGCACCGAACGCAGCAGTCCCATCGAATACGGATGGCGCGGCCGGTGGAACACCGCTTCGGCCGCGCCCTGCTCGACCATCTTGGCGGCATACATCACGATGACACGGTCGGCGTAGCGCGCGACCACCCCGAGATTGTGGGTGATGATGATCAGCGCGATGTTCAGCTTGCGCGACAGATCCTTCATCAGCTCGAGGATCTGCGCCTGGATCGTGACGTCGAGTGCGGTGGTCGGCTCGTCGGCGATCACCAGCTTCGGATTGCAGGCAAGCCCGATCGCGATCATCACGCGCTGCCGCATGCCGCCGGAGAACTGGTGCGGATACTGGTCGAGCCGGCCTTCGGCGTCCTGGATGCCGACAAGCTGAAGCAGCTCGACGGCGCGGGCGCGCGCCTGCGCGTCGTTCATGCCGAGATGGATGGTCAGCGGCTCGGTGATCTGCAACCCGATGGTGAGCAGCGGATTGAGCGAGGTCATC
>CAMDFO010000026.1 GCA_945897515.1 Rhodoplanes serenus
CATGAGCGCGGACAAACTGAGCGCGTCAGTGAGCACATCAGGGCCGACAAAACCCGGCGCGTCGGCAACACTTCAGTATTGGACGCGATCATCAGCCCGCAACGGCGTTCAACCACGCGCCGAAAACGTCATTGTTCGAGGTGCCCATAGGTGTTGGACGTATCGATCACGATCGTGCCGGGCGCCTCGCGGCTCTGGTAAGACACGATCTGGCGGCGCAGATGCGCGGGCACCTGCACGTCGGATTGCTCCGGCTCGGTGCTTTCGTAGCGCGGCATCGTGCGCTCGGACGGAAGCACCTGCTGGAAGATCGAGCGGCGGAACCCGTCGTGATCCGTCATCGCCATCGGTTGCGCCATCGTCGAAGCGCCGCACAGGACGCTGGCTGCGAACGACAGTGCCGCGACGCGCGCGTGACGAGCAGAACTGGACATGACGAAAACTCCCGACAGCATCAACCGTTGCTGGCCTCACAACGAACGAATTGGCGCTGAGGTTCCTGCGAGCGTGCGCTGCACGCTTTCGTGATCGTCAGGCAAAAGATTAAGGCGCCGGTGGGGTGTCGCTCCCAACCGGCGCCTTACTCAACAACACGTCACCTAAACGCACCGCAACTGATGAATACTTACGTACCCCAATGCTACTGTCGCAACTCCTCACTCAACTCGTCGGCAAATCAACTTGTTAGCTCCCCATGTCGCGGAGCGCATTGGCCGCGCGGCGTTCGGTCATCGGCAACACGATCACCTTGGTGCCGAGTTTCACCCGCTCGTAGAGATCGGCAACATCGTCGTTGGTCATCCGGATGCAGCCCGAAGACACGCGGCCGCCGATTGTCTGCGGCTGATTGGTGCCGTGGATGCGATAGACCGAACCCGACAGATACATCGCGCGCGCGCCCATCGGATTGCCGGGCCCGCCTGCCATGAAACGCGGCAGGTAGGGCTGGCGTTCCAACATTTCCGCAGGCGGCGTCCAATCCGGCCACTCGGCCTTCTTGTCGACGGTCTTGGTGCCGGCCCAGGTGAAGCCCTCGCGGCCGACGCCGATGCCGTAGCGCATCGCCTTGCCGTTGCCGAGGACGAGATAAAGGTGGGTGTTCGGGGTGTCGATGATGATGGTGCCGGGCGCCTCGCCGGTGGCGAAGTTCACGACCTGGCGCTTGAAACGGGCAGGGAGTTCGGCGGTCGCTTCGCTCTCGACCGGGGTCTGAACCTGCGGCGCCTGCTGGGCGAACGGGTCGAACAGCCGGAGCGGATTGGCGGAGGCGGTGGTGGCGAACAGCGCGCCGGCAGCGGCTGCGAGAGCCAGGCTGGTGCGGAGCTTGCTGAAAATGTGGGTCATGGCGCTTCCCCTTCGGTTCTGAAGGTTGGTCGGGGGGAGGCGGGAAAAGGTTCAAAGGGAGCGCGCTAGGCCTAGTCGTTCCGGTCGGCGTGCCAGCCGACCCGGGCGTCCGGAACCGCGTCGGCCGAGGCGAAATAGGGCTTGAGGTCGATCAGGGGGGTGCCGTCCAGGCAATCCAGGCCGATCACGGACAATGTGGCACCCTCGACCTTCAGAAGCCGGACCACGCCGAGCGCGATGGGATTGGGACGGGCTGGCGAGCGTAAAGAGAAGGTGCCGCGCCCGACGCCGTAGTGCTTTGGGACCTGAACCGCCAGATCGCGCCGCGCCTGGTCCATCCAATAGAGCACGATGAGGTTGGAGCAAGTTTCCACGCCCCGCAGCGCATCCGCCCAGCGCGGATCGACCTCGATGGTGCAGATTTCGCCGGATTCTCGGGATTCCCGGGCGTTCTTGGGGCAGTCCTTGCGTTCTTTCCAAGGGGTGTGGATGCGGCCGATGAAATAGACCGAGGCGTCGAAGGCCGCCGGCAGCTCGATGGAAACCTCGCCCGCTCGGACGCCATACCGGGCCGTGGCAAGGGTTTCGGACGTGTTTTCAATCGGTTTCTGAGCCATTGGTCGAGTTTCGCCTCCCGATGCGCCGCCGCCAAGAGACATTGTGCCGGCCATTTACCGTGGTGCTAGGGCCGCCCTTGTCTCGCCCAATTTAACGGTATAAACATATCTTTATGTGATGGGCTACTTCCCATGGCCGATTCTGCCCACTTGCCATTCGATACTCTGAATACCGCGCTCAAGGCCGCGGGCGAAGCCACGCGCCTGCGGGTGTTGATGCTGCTGTCCGAGGCCGAACTGACCGTGTCCGACCTCACGCAGATCCTGCGGCAGTCGCAGCCACGCATCTCGCGCCATCTCAAGCTGATGGTCGAGGCCGGACTGGTCGAGCGCTTCCGCGAAGGCTCCTGGGCCTTCTTCCGGCTGGCCGAGCGCGGCGGCAGTGCCGAACTGGCGCGCGCGCTGGTGGCGCGACTCGACGCCAACGACCAGATCGCCGTGCGCGATCGCGAGCGACTGTCCGCCGTGCGGCGCGCACGCGCGGCCGCGGCGCAGGATTATTTCCGGGCGCACGCCGCGCAATGGGATCGCATCCGCAAGCTGCACGTCGCCGACGAGGCGGTGGAAGGCGCGATCCGCGAGGCGCTCGCCGATCGGCCGTTCCGTTCGCTGCTCGATCTCGGCACCGGGACGGGGCGCATTCTGGAACTGTTCGGCCCGGATCTCGACCGCGGCCTCGGCGTCGATCTTTCGCTCGACATGCTGCTGCTGGCGCGCGCGCGCATCGAGCGCGCGGGTCTGCGCCATTGCAGCGTGCGCCAGGGTGACATCTACGATCTCGCGGTGCCGGCGGACTCGTTCGATGTCGTGATCGTGCACCAGGTCTTGCACTTTCTCGACGACGGCGCGCGCGCGATCCGCGAGGCCGCCCGGGTGCTCGCGCCATCGGGACGGCTGCTGGTGGTGGACTTCGCGCCGCACGATCTTGAATTCCTGCGCGAGGAACACGCCCACCGCCGCCTCGGTTTTGCGCCGGAGGCGGTCGAGCAATGGATGACGGCCACTGGGCTCGACATGACGATGCACCGCAGTCTCAAGCCGGAGCCCGGCTCCGACGGCAAGGTCGCGGTCTCGCTCTGGCTCGGCCGCGATCCGCGGGTACGCGCCGCCAACGATGTGCGGGAGGTGGCGTGATGAGCAGCCGCATCCGCGTCTCGTTCGAATTCTTCCCGCCCAAGACGGAGGAGATGGAGAAAACTCTCTGGGAGGCGGTCGGGCGTCTCGCGCCGCTCACGCCCAATTTCGTTTCGGTTACCTACGGCGCCGGCGGCTCGACGCGCGAGCGCACGCATGCGACGGTCAAGCGGATCCTGAGCGAAACCGCGCTGACGCCGGCTGCGCATCTGACCTGCGTCGCAGCGACGCGCGCCGAGGTGGACGACGTTGTGCGGTCGTACAGGGAGGCCGGCGTGCGCCACATCGTGGCGCTGCGCGGCGATCCGACCGGTGGCGTCGGCGAGAAATACGCGCCGCATCCAGGCGGCTATTCGAACGCGGCCGATCTGGTCGCGGGAATCAAGCGCATCGCCGATATCGAAGTGTCGGTGTCGGCATATCCGGAGAAGCATCCGGACAGCCCGACGGTCGAAGCCGACATCGACATGCTGAAGGCCAAGGTCGATGCTGGTGCGACCCGCGCGATCACGCAGTTCTTTTTCGAGAACGAGCGCTACTTCCGCTATCTCGATGCGGTGCGTGCGCGCGGCATCCATATTCCGGTCGTGCCCGGCATACTGCCGGTACAGAACTTCAAGCAGACCCGGAACTTCGCGGAGCGCTGCGGCGCCTCGGTGCCGCGCTGGCTGGCCGAGCGCTTCGACGGTCTGGATGACGATGTCGCCACGCGAAAGCTGATCGCAGCGGCGGTCGCCGCCGAGCAGGTGCTTGGCCTGGTCAGGCAAGGCGTCACCGACTTCCACTTCTACACCATGAACCGCGCCGATCTGGTCTACGCGGTCTGCCATCTGTTGGGCCTGCGCCCCGTGGCAAAGCAAGCGGCCTGAAATCGGAGCGAAGCGTGACAGCGTCCCACACCAAGGCCCAAACACCAGGTCAGGCGATCCGCGCCGCCGCTGCCTCGCGCATCCTGGTGCTCGATGGCGCCATGGGCACCATGATCCAGGAGATGAAGCTCGACGAGGCCGGCTATCGCGGCGCGCGCTTCGACGCCTGGAATCGCGAAGTGCGCGGCAACAACGACCTGCTCAATCTCAGCCGCCCGGACTCGATCCGCGAAATCCATCTCGCCTACTTCCGCGCCGGCGCCGACATCGTCTCGACCAACACGTTCTCGTCGACCTTGATCGCGCAGGCCGATTACGGCATGTCGGACATCGCCTACGAGCTCAATCGCGAGGGCGCGCGGCTGGCGCGCGAGGCCGCGACCCAGGCTGAGAGCGAAGATGGCGTCCGCCGTTTCGTCGCGGGCGCGCTCGGACCGACCAACCGCACCGCCTCGATCTCGCCGGATGTTGCCAACCCCGGTTATCGCGCCGTCACCTTCGACGACCTGCGTGCGGCATACGGCGAGCAGATCAACGGATTGCTGGATGGTGGCGCCGACCTGCTTCTGATCGAGACCATTTTCGACACTCTCAACGCCAAGGCTGCGATCTACGCCATCATCGAAACTTGCGAGGCCCGCGGAGCGGACGTGCCGGTCATGATCTCCGGCACCATTACCGACCGCTCCGGCCGCCTGCTGGCCGGCCAGACGCCGGAAGCGTTCTGGAATTCGGTGTATCACGCCGCTCCGATCTCGATCGGGTTCAATTGCGCGCTCGGCGCCACCGAAATGCGCGCGCATATCGCGGAACTGTCGCGTATCGCGCCGACGCTGGTCTGCGCCTATCCGAACGCGGGCCTGCCGAACGAGTTCGGCCACTATCACGAGAGCCCCGAGGATATGGCCGGCCATCTCGGCGAGTTCGCTGACGCGGGGCTGGTCAACATCGTCGGCGGATGCTGCGGCACCACGCCGGCGCACATCCACGCCATCGCCGAAGCGGTACGCGGCAAGCCGCCGCGGCCGATCGCGGAACCGGCGCCGCTGCTGCGGCTTTCAGGACTCGAGCCGTTCACGCTCACGCCCGAAATTCCGTTCGTCAACGTCGGCGAGCGGACCAATGTCACGGGCTCGGCGAAATTCAGGAAGCTGGTGACGGCGGGCGACTATCCCGCGGCGCTCGCGGTGGCGCGCCAGCAGGTCGAGGACGGCGCGCAGATCATCGACGTCAACATGGATGAGGGCCTGCTCGACTCGCAGGCGGCGATGACCACGTTCCTCCATCTGGTCGCGGCCGAGCCTGACATCGCCCGCGTGCCGATAATGGTCGACTCCTCGAAGTTCTCAGTGATCGAAGCCGGGCTGAAATGCATCCAGGGCAAGCCGGTGGTGAATTCGATCTCGCTCAAGGAGGGCGAGGCCGAGTTTATCAGGCATGCTCAGATGGTCCGGCGCTATGGCGCCGCCGTGGTGGTGATGGCGTTCGACGAACAGGGCCAGGCTGACACCATCGAGCGCAAGGTTTCGATCTGTGCGCGGGCCTACAAGATCCTGGTCGAGCAGGTCGGCTTCCCGCCACAGGACATTATCTTCGATCCGAACATTTTCGCGATCGCGACCGGGATGGAGGAGCACAACGGCTACGGCGTCGCCTTCATCGAGGGCACGCGCCAGATTCGCCGCGACCTGCCGCACGTCCATGTCTCCGGCGGCGTCTCCAACCTGTCGTTTGCGTTCCGCGGCAACGAGCGCGTGCGCGAGGCGATGCACTCGGTGGTCCTCTATCACGCCATCAAGGCCGGCATGGACATGGGCATCGTCAACGCCGGCCAGATGGCGGTGTACGACGATCTCGATCCTGAGCTGCGTGAGCATTGCGAAGACGTGGTGCTCAATCGCCGGCCGGACGCGGCCGAGCGGCTTTTGGCGCTGGCCGGCCGTTTCGTCGGCCAAAACAAGGAAGCCAAGGAGGAAGATGTCGCGTGGCGCTCCTGGCCGGTCGAGAAGCGGCTTAGCCATTCGCTGGTGCACGGCATCACCGAGCACATCGAACAGGACGTCGAAGAGGCACGGCAGGGCGCCGATCGGGCGCTATCGGTGATCGAAGGGCCGCTGATGGCCGGCATGAACGTGGTCGGCGACCTGTTCGGCTCGGGCAAGATGTTCCTGCCGCAGGTGGTGAAGTCCGCGCGTGTCATGAAACAAGCGGTCGCGCATCTGATGCCGCATATGGAACGGGAGAAGCTGGAGCGCGGCGGCAGCAACCGGCAGAGCTCCGCCGGCAAGGTGCTACTCGCCACCGTCAAGGGCGACGTCCACGACATCGGCAAGAACATCGTGGGCGTTGTGCTCCAGTGCAACAACTACGAGGTGATCGACCTCGGCGTTATGGTGCCGGCGGCGAAAATCCTGGAGACCGCGAAGGCGGAAAACTGCGACATCGTCGGGCTGTCGGGCCTGATCACGCCGTCGCTCGACGAAATGTGCCACGTCGCGGCCGAGATGGAACGGCAGAATTTCGACCTGCCGCTCCTGATCGGCGGCGCCACCACCAGCCGCGTGCATACCGCGGTGAAGATTCATCCCAACTACCGGCGCGGCCAGACCGTCTATGTCACCGACGCGAG
This sequence comes from Rhodoplanes serenus, assembly GCA_945897515.1. Lineage (GTDB taxonomy): Bacteria > Pseudomonadota > Alphaproteobacteria > Rhizobiales > Xanthobacteraceae > Z2-YC6860. The sequence goes on from CAMDFO010000026.1 coordinate 6,594, forward strand.
CCGCGCGGTCGGCGTCACCGCGGCGCTGATTTCGCGCGAGGGGCGCGAGAAATATGTCGGCGACGTGCGGAGCGAATATGCCCGCATCGCCGAGGCCCATGCCCGCGGGCAAGAGGACAAGAAGCGGTTGAAGCTTTCCGATGCGCGGGATAACGCGCTCAAGCTCGACTGGTCCGGGTATTTGCCGCCGAAGCCTGCTTTTCTCGGCACGCGTGTGTTGGAGGACTATTCGATTGCCGAACTGGTCGAGTACATCGACTGGTCGCCGTTCTTCGCCACCTGGGAGCTGACCGGAAAATACCCGGCGATCCTGGACGACAAGATCGTCGGCGAGGCGGCGCGCAGTCTGTTCGACGATGCGCAGCGGATGCTCAGGCAGATCGTCGACGAGCAATGGTTCAAGGCCTCGGCCGTGGTCGGGTTCTGGCCGGCGAATTCCATGGGCGACGACATCCAGGTGTTTGCCGACGACACTCGCAAGGCGCCGCTCGCGACGCTGCATACGCTGCGCCAGCAGCTCACCAAGCGCGAGGGCCGCGCCAATGTGGCGCTTGCGGATTTCGTCGCGCCGCACGGTCTCGCCGACCACATCGGCGCGTTCGTGGTGACGGCCGGTATCGGCGAGGACGACGTCGCCAACCGTTTCAAGAACGCCAACGACGACTACTCGTCGATCATGGTCAAGGCGCTGGCCGATCGGCTGGCGGAGGCGTTCGCGGAGCGCCTGCATCAGAGGGTGCGCAAGGAATTCTGGGGTTACGCCGGCGACGAAACGCTCGGCACCACCGACCTGATCGGCGAAAAGTATCGCGGCATCCGGCCGGCTCCGGGCTATCCGGCGCAACCCGACCACACCGAGAAGGCTGCGCTGTTCAAGCTGATCGAGCCCGAGCGCATCGGCGTCACTCTGACCGAGAGCTTTGCGATGTGGCCGGGTGCATCGGTGTCGGGGCTCTATTTCAGCCATCCCGAGAGCCACTACTTCGGCGTCGGCAAGATCGAGCGCGATCAGGTCGTGGATTATGCGGCGCGCAAGGGCTGGACGCTGGCCGAGGCGGAACGCTGGCTCGCGCCGATCCTCAATTACACTCCGGTGCAGAGACCGCCCCAGGATGCGGCGGCGTAGCGCCCCTTCGCCAACATTGCGGTGTCGATTGCTCAAAAGAAAACACCGGAGGTGATCCCCTCCGGTGTTGCAATTTCCGATCGTCAACGCCTGAAATAAGCGCTGCTGGTTTCAACTTTCAGAACGCACCCAGCAAGACGGCGCTGACGAATGCGATAGCCACGCACATCGCCAGCACGTTCAGTCTCAAAGCCAGGTCCACCGTTGGCCTCCTCAATGGAACAGGCGGAGTCTAGCAGAGTCCCGACCCGGCCCAAGGGACAAACGTATTGCAGCGCCGCACCGTCCCGGTCGGAAGGGGTTTCCCTTAACCGATTGGTATAGCTTGCAGATTCATCGATTTTGGAGGGGTTTTGCGGAGTGACCGCAACGCACGCATACAGCGGATATTCTGTGCACATGCAACCCAGAGGCGAGAGAAATGCTACCGCCGACCGAGCGCGCGCTCGACGAACAGCGCCGCTCCGAGCGCCGCGCGATCGCCGCCGAACCGGCCGATGACCTGCACGCCGAGCGGCAGTCCCGTACTGTTCATGAGCCCAGGGACGTTGACGCAAGGTGGTCCCATCAGGGTCCAAAGCCGATTGAAGGTGGAGGTCCCGGTCGACCCCAATCCCTCGGGCGCTGCGCCCGGCGCCGATGGCGAGAGGATTATGTCGATGCCGTCCATCAATCCGGCCAGCGCCTGGCGCGCGCGCTTGGTGATGCGGCGGGCGTCGTCGTAGTCCGCCACGTTGATCGCGAGCCCGCTCTCTGCCAGCTCGCGCGTGTTCTTGCTGAGCCGGTCGCCATGGCGGTCGTATTCATAGGCCAATGCGCGGGCTGCCTCGTAGGCCTGCACCAGGCGATGAATGCCATAGGCGTCGCCCAGGATCGCCGGCAGCTCGATGTCGCGGAGGCTGGCGCCGGCGGCTTCGGCGGTGCGAGCCGCGGTCTCGACCGCTGCGTTCATGTCGGCGTTCGCTGCCGGCCAGGGCGGATTGCGCAGGACCGCAATACGTGGTGCCGCCGGGGCGCCCGCGTCGACCCGCAGATCGCGCCCGCTGACGGCGGCCGCCGCGAAGGCCACGTCCGCGACTCCGGCCGCGAATATCCCTGCGGTGTCGAGGTGCCAGGACACGCATTTCATGCCGATAGTCGGCAGCAACCCGAACGACGGCTTGAAGCCCGCGACCCCGCAATAGCTCGCCGGCCGGATCACCGAGCCGCCGGTCTGGCTGCCCGTCGCGATCGGGAAGAACCCCGCGGCGACGCCTGCCGCCGAGCCCGACGATGAGCCGCCCGGCGTGTGCGCAGGATTGTGCGGATTTCTGGTTTTGCCCGGATCGAGGTGCGCAAACTCGGTGGTCACGGTCTTGCCGATCGGCAGGCCGCCGGCGCGCCGGATCATCGACACGAGTGCTGCGTCGTTCGCCGGCCGGTGTCCGGGATAGACTCGCGAGCCGTATTCGGTCGGCATATCGGCGGTGTCGAAAATGTCCTTGAGCCCGAATGGCAGGCCACGCAGCGGCGTGTCCTTCAGCCCGGGAGCTTTCACTGCCTGGCGCGCACGGTCCAAATCCAGATGCGCGAACGCGCCGATCTCGGTCTCGCGTGCGGCGATGGCTTCGGCGCAGCGCTCGATCACCTGCGCGGGCGTCAGTTCGCCGGCCTCGATGCGGCGGGCAAGATCGAGCGCCGGGAGCATTGCATTCTTCGGCGTCACGCGGTCCAGCATCAGGCCTTGCCTTCGATTGTGGTTGCCAGCCATTGCGTGAGGCGGCGCACATGGGGAATCGCGAAGAACGCGGTCACGGCGGCGACCGGCCAGCCGACGATGAACGCCGACAGCCAGCGCGGCACGAAATCGGCCCGCAGTCCGATGTTGGTGAAGGTGACCACAGCACTGACCACGAACACGATGACCGCCGTGATGATGACGGGAAAGATGACCTTCGCCTTGCCTTCCATATGCGTATTCCCCCGGCGCTGCTGATGTGCCCTGAAAGCGCGTGGCGGATCAAGGGCGCGTACACCAAAAGCTAACCATAAACAGGCCGTTAGCGTTGAGCAGTCTTTAACGGAATTGCTCGCATTGTCCGCGGCATGAGACGTGGAGTGCGTTGGTATCTCGTCGGCTCCCTCGTTCTCGTGGCGCTCGCAGGATGCGGCCGCAGCATTCTTCAATACGCCGAGCGCGAGCCATGGCGGCGCGCGGCGGAGACCGCGTGCCTGCGTTCGGGCTCGGTCAAGGAGAAGCCCGGTCTCGTCCGCATTGAGCCGATCGAGGGTCCGGGAGTTTGCGGCGCCCAGTATCCGCTGAAGGTTGCCGCACTCGGCGACATGGCGGCATTCGGCTTTGCCGACGAGGCGGTTCGGCCGCCGGGCAGCGTTCCCAGGAGCGCGCAACAGCCGCGCTGGCCGATCGCTGCCCCGAACAATCCGCCGCCCGGCAACTCGCCGCCAATGGCTCAGCCGCGGATGGTCTGGTCTGCCGGACCGCCGCCCGCGTCGCATGCTCCCGCGCAAACGGCTCCCGCGCTGCCCGAAGGGCGGATGGTCACGGGGTCCGCGCCGCCACGCTTTGCGCCGCCGGTGCAGCATGGCCCGCCTGGCGCGCCGCTGTCGCTGACGCCGCCCGGCCTTGAAACGCAGATCGGCGCGCCGCAGACATTCACTCCGCCGCCGCAGAATTATGGCCCGCCGCCGGCGTATCCCCAGGCCAGCCCGAACTACAGCCCGATGCCGAGCCGCGCCGCGCCGCCGCCGGACAGGGAGAGGGAAATCGAGCGCCGGCCGCAGCACGCGCCCGTCGCACGGCCTGTGCCGGCGCTTGGTCCGTTGCGAGGCCCGCCCGTCACCGGCGCGGTCCCGGTCGAGGTGAAGCCCACCGCGACGCTGGCGTGTCCGATCGTCTCGGCGCTCGATCAATGGATCGCCGCCGCCGTGCAGCCGGCGGCGCACAAGTGGTTCGGCCAGCCGGTGGTCGAGATCAAGCAGATCTCCGCGTATTCCTGCCGCGGCATGAACGGTCAGGTCGGTACGCGCATTTCCGAGCATGCGTTCGGCAACGCACTCGATATCGCCGCCTTCGTGCTCGCCGACGGCAAGCGCATCACCGTGAAGGGCGGCTGGCAGGGTTCTGCGGAGGAGCAGGCGTTCCTGCGCGACGTGCAGGGCGCGGCCTGCGAGAGCTTCACCACGGTGCTGGCGCCGGGCTCCAACCGCTTCCACTACGACCACATCCATGTCGATCTGATGCGGCGGGCGAGTGGCCGGCGGGTCTGCAATCCGCACGCGGTCGACGGCGAGGTGATCGCCGCGCGGGTGCGGCGCGATCCGACCATGGTGGCGAGCGCTGCGCCGGAGCGGCGCGACATGCGGCCGCCGACGCGGCGTTCGTCTCCGGCATTCGATCCGCGTCAGGACCCGTTTGCCTATCGTCGCGGCGATCCGACGCCGACCGGCTCGATCGGATCGCGCAAGGCGGCGAAGTCGCCAGCGCCTGACGATGACGACGACGACTGGATCGAGGACGACGGCCCGCGTCCGGAGATCGACTGGAGCACGAGCAAGCACAAGCAGTATTGAGACTGCGCTGCGGCCGTCCTCACATCCGATTCAGTTTTCAAACAGCCGGCAAAGCCAACGCTCCGCCGCCCGTATTGTTTGTCAGGCGCCGGGTTCGCCTGCCGTCTTGCCTTGCTCCCAAGAAGGGAGGCGGAGCGCCGAAAAGCGCATCCTATAATTTTAACAGCGCCTCCCGGCGCTCCACCGCGGCATTTAACAGTCCCGGGCCAAGCTTCTTGAACCCGGCATTTGCGCTGGGCCAATGCAGTCAGCACCTGACAGAGCAATCGCAATGTCGCCCGGTTGATGCCCGGAACCGCCCGAGTGCGAGGTTACGAGCCCCGTCCGCAGGCCGCCGCATCCTGTCCCGCTGCAACGACGTCTCATGACAACGCCCTTCCGTTGGACAGAATGCCAGCATTATACGGCCGTCCCAACGAGCGGGGATAAATGCGGATTGCTGAGGATTCGTGCGATTCCGGAAAAATCGGCAGTGACTATTCCGGCTTCCCATACCCGCCCGCGGTCGGCGATTGGATGATGATCGCCTCGCCGGCGTCGATCACGGTGGCGTCGGCGCCCTTGAGCCGCTCCATCGTGCCGTTGTTTCGGCGCGCCCAGTTCTCGCCGATCTGACCGTCCTCGCCGCCCGCCATGCCGAACGGCCGGATGCGGCGGTGGCCTGAGAGCAGCGTGCACTCCATTTTTTCGAGGAAGCGGATGGTGCGGCGAATGCCGTCGCCGGCGTTCCATTTGCCGCGGCCGCCGGAGCCTTTGCGGATGTGGAAGTCCTCCAGCACCACGGGATAGCGGAACTCCAGCACCTCGGGATCGGTAAGCCTGGTGTTGGTCATGTGGGTGTGCACCGCGTCGGTGCCGGGGAAGCCGGGACCCGCTGGCGAGCCGGAGCAGATCGTCTCGTAATACTGGTACTTCTTATTGCCGAAATTGACGTTGTTCATGGTGCCCTGCGCCGCCGCCATGGCGCCGAGCGCGCCGAACAGCGTGTCGGTCACCGCCTGCGAAGTTTCGACGTTTCCGGCCACCACGGCGGCCGGATACTCCGGCCGCAGCAGCGAGCGCGCCGGGATGATGATGTTGATCGGGCGCAGGCAGCCCGCGTTCATCGGGATGTCGTCGTCCGCCATGACGCGGAACACATAGAGCACGGCCGCGCGCGCCACCGGCTCGGGCGCGTTGAAATTGGTCGGTTGCTGCGGCGAAGTGCCGGTGAAATCGACAGTGGCCTCGCGCTTCTTCTTGTCGACCGTGATCTTCACCTTGACCACGGTGCCCTGATCCATCTCGTACTGGAATTCGCTGTCGTGCAGCCGATCAATGACCCGGCGCACGCTTTCCGCGGCATTGTCCTGGACGTGCTGCATGTAGGCCTGCACCACCGGCATGGTGAAGTGCATCACCATCTTGCGCAGCTCCTGCACACCCTTTTCGTTGGCGGCGATCTGCGCCTTCATGTCGTTGACGTTCTGGGTGACGTTGCGGACCGGGTATTTCGCCTGGGTCAGTGCGTCGTTGAGCTCCTTCTCGCGGAATCGGCCCCGGTCGATGATCTTGAAGTTGTCGAACAGGACGCCTTCTTCGTCGATGGTCGTCGCCATCGGCGACATCGAGCCGGGCGAAATGCCGCCGACGTCCGCATGATGGCCGCGCGAGGCGACCCAGAACAGGATGTGCTTTTTGCGGTCGTCGAACACCGGCGTGCAGATGGTGATGTCCGGCAGATGGGTGCCGCCGTTGTAGGGCGCGTTGATGACGTAGACGTCGCCGGGCGCGATGCGTCCTTTGTTCTCGCGGATGATGGTCTCGACCGCGCGGTCCATCGAGCCGAGATGCACCGGCATGTGCGGCGCATTGGCCACCAGCGTGCCGTCATGCGCGAACACCGCGCAGGAGAAATCGAGGCGCTCCTTGATGTTCACGGAATAGGCGGTGTTCTGCAGCGACACGCCCATCTGCTCGGCGATCGACATGAACAGGTTGTTGAACACTTCGAGCATGATCGGATCGGCCTTGGTGCCGATCGCGCTGGTGCGCTTGAGCGCGATCACGCGCTCGAGCACCAGATGGTCTTTGGCGGTGATCTGCGCACGCCAGCCGTGCTCGACCACCACGGTCTGATGCGGTTCCATGATGATCGCGGGGCCGGGGACTTTCGACCCGGGCTTGAGCTGGTCGCGCGTATAGACCGAGGCCTTGTGCCAAGTGCCGCCGGAGAAGAATTCGGTGCGGCGTGCGGGTGAGGGGAGCTTAGTACGTGATGTCTTGTGCACCTTCTCGCGGAACCTGGCGCCGCCGCCGACCGCCTCGACCGACACTGCCTCGATCACCAGTTCCTTGTTGCGGTCGATGAATCCGAAGCGCGACTTGTGGGCTTTCTCAAAAGCCTTTTTCATCGCCGCGAGTGTGCCGGCCTCGACCACCAGCGCGGTGTCGGTGCCGGCATAGCGAATGTGCGCGCGGACAATGATTTTGATCTTGCCGAGCGGTACACCCTGGCCCGCGACTTCGGCCTTTGCATTCTTGCCGAGCCGCGTTCCTTCGCGCTTGATTGCAGCCAGCGATTTGCCGCCGAAGCTTTGCTCGATCGCTTGCTGGCGGGTGGCGCGGATATCGGCCAGACCCATGCCGTAGGCCGACAGCAAAGACGAGAACGGATGGATCAGCACCTTGGTCATGCCGAGAGCGTCCGCGACCAGGCAGGCGTGCTGGCCGCCGGCGCCTCCGAAGCAGTTGAGCGCGTAGCGCGTCACGTCGTAGCCGCGCTGCACCGAGATTTTCTTGATCGCATTGGCCATGTTCTCGACCGCGATCTTGATGAAGCCGTCGGCGATTTCCTCGGGCGACTTCCCGCCGATCTGCTTGGCGAGTTCGGCGAAGCCTTCCTTCACGGCACGCGCGTCGAGCGCGAGATTCTGATCGGGACCGAAAATCTTCGGAAAGAATTCCGGAATGAGCTTGCCGACCATCACGTTGGCGTCGGTGACGGCGAGCGGTCCGCCGCGGCGATAGCATTTCGGCCCCGGATTGGCGCCGGCGCTGTCAGGGCCCACGCGAAACCGCGCGCCGTCGAAATGCAGGATCGAGCCGCCGCCGGCCGCCACTGTATGGATGAGCATCATCGGCGCGCGCATCCGCACGCCCGCGACTTCGGTTTCGAATGCGCGCTCGTATTCGCCGTCGAAGTGGCTCACGTCGGTGGACGTGCCGCCCATGTCGAAGCCGATCAGGTCGGTGAAGCCGGCCTCGCGTCCGGTCTCGGCCATGCCGACCACGCCGCCGGCCGGGCCGGACAGGATCGCGTCCTTGCCCTGGAACAGTTCGGCGGCGGTGAGACCGCCGGAGGACATCATGAACATCAGGCGGATGGCGTTGGCGGCGTTCTCTGCGAGGCCTGTGCCCATTTCATCGGCCACCGTCGCGACATAGCGGCGCAGGATCGGCGACAGATACGCGTCCACCACTGTGGTATCGCCGCGGCCCACCAGCTTGATCAGCGGCGAAACCTCGTGGCTGACCGAGACCTGGGGGAAGCCCAACTCGCGCGTCAGCGCGGCCACGCGCCGCTCATGCTCGGGATATCGGTAGGCGTGCATGAACACGATGGCGACGGCCTTGATGCCGTCGTTCCGCGCCTGCTCCAGATCGACGCGCACGGCGGCAAGGTCCGGCTCGCGCTCGACCGTGCCATCGGCGCGCACGCGCTCGTCGACCTCGACGACGCGCTCGAACAGCATCTCCGGCTTGATGATGTGCTTGGCGAAGATCTTCGGCCGCGCCTGGTAGCCGATGCGCAGCGCGTCGCGGAAGCCCTTGGTGGTCAGCAGCAGGGTGCGCTCGCCTTTGCGCTCCAGCAGCGCGTTGGTCGCGACGGTGGTGCCCATCTTCACCGCGCCGACCCGGCCGGCGGGGATCGGCTCGCCGGGCTTCAAGCCAAGCAGGTCGCGGATGCCCTGGACCGCGGCGTCGCGATAGGCCTCCGGGTTCTCCGACAGGAGCTTGTGGGCGACCAAGGTGCCGTCCGGCCGCCGTCCGACCACGTCGGTAAAGGTGCCGCCGCGGTCGACCCAGAAGTCCCAGCTCCCGCCCAACGCGGGCTTCCTGGCGTTCCTGTTTGGTTTCCCGCTGGCTCTCCTGGTGGTTTTTTTGGCGGATTGTGTCGCACGAACAGGCATCGAAGTCCCTTGCACCCCGGTGAACAAGCCCATCATCATAGGGGTTCTGCCATCGGCGTGGAAATCAATGCTGCGCGTGATCCTCGATCGTCTCTACCTGTACGCGGGCTACCTGGCCGGCGCGTTCATGGTTTCGATCTTCCTGCAGATGATGGTGCTCTCGGCCGGCCGGCCGGTCGGAATCAACGTGCCGGCGGCGGACGATTTCGTGTCGTGGTCGATGGCCGCGATGGCGTTCCTCGGCTTGGCGCACACGTTCCGGCACGGCGAGATGATCCGGGTCGGGCTGATGATCGATAAACTGCCGGATCGCGTCCGGTACTGGTTCGAGCTGGCGTGTCTGGTCATAGGCTCCGGTTTCATCGGCTTCTTTGCCTATTCCGCGGTGAAGATGAATTACGAATCCTGGCTGTTCGGCGACATGTCGCAGGGTGTGGTCGCGATTCCGATGTGGATACCGCAGATCGGCTATTCGACCGGGCTCGTCATCCTGCTGATCGCGTTCGTGGACGAACTGATCCACGTGCTGATGGGTGGCGCGCCGCGCTACGAAAGGCCGAAGCCGCAGACCGCCGAAGAGGTGGTCGAGCGCGCGGTGCAGAGCGGAGTGTGAGATAGCAACCATGCCGACATTCTCCCCCCGTTCTTGTTGCCGTTGTGGAGTCGCCGCGCCGGGCCCTCGTGTCGCTTCGCTCCACTCGGCGGCGCAGCAGTGCGGGGTATAGTGTGGAGCTGATCCAGATCGCGCTGCTGCTCCTGGTGCTGCTGGTCGCGCTCTTGGCCGGCGGGCTGTGGATCGGCGTTACGCTGATCGTCTGCGGCTTCGTGGGGATGCAGTTCGCGGGCGCCACCATTCCGCCGGGCGCGGTGCTGGCGACCACGATCTGGGGCAACAGCGCGTCGTGGACGCTGGCGGCGCTGCCGTTGTTCATCTGGATGGGCGAAATCCTGTTCCGCACCAAGCTTTCGGAGGAGATGTTTCGCGGGCTTGCGCCGTGGCTGAACCGGATTCCCGGCCGGCTGATGCACGTCAACGTGCTGGCCTGCGGCATCTTCGGTTCGGTGTCGGGCTCGTCGGCCGCGACCACGGCTACGGTCGCCAAGATCGCGCTGCCGGAACTCAAGAAGCGCGGCTACGACAAGATGGTGAGCCTGGGCTCGCTCGCCGGCTCCGGCACGCTTGGCATTCTCATTCCGCCGTCGATCATGATGGTGATCTACGCGGTGCAGGCCAACGTCTCGATCATCCAGGTGTTTCTCGCGGGCTTCCTGCCGGGGCTGCTCGTGATGGTGCTGTACTCCGGCTATATCGCGATCTGGTCGCTGCTCAACCCGAAGAAGACGCCGCCGCCCGAACCGCCGATGTCGTTTCGCGAAAAGATCGCCGAGTCGGCCAAGCTGATCCCGACGCTGCTGCTGATCGCGCTGGTGTTCCTTTCGCTGCTGATGGGGTGGGCGACCGCGACCGAGTGCGCGGCCTGGGGCGTGCTCGGCTCGCTCGCCATTGCCTGGTGGCACGGCATGCTGAGCTGGGATTCGTTCTGGCAGAGCGTGATGGGCTCGACCCGCGTCACCTGCATGATCATGCTGATCCTGGCGGGCGCGTCCTACATGTCGACCTCGATGGCCTACACCGGCGTGCCGCAGGCGCTGGCCGCCTGGGTCGGCGCGCTGGAGCTGTCGCCCTACATGCTGATTGCGGCGCTGACCGTGATGTACATCCTGCTCGGCACCGCGCTCGACGGCATCTCCATGATCGTGCTCACCACCGCGGTGGTGATCCCGATGATCAAGACCGCCGGCTTCGACCTGGTCTGGTTCGGGATTTTCGTGGTGCTGGTGGTGGAGATGGCCGAGGTCTCGCCGCCGGTCGGTTTCAACCTGTTCGTCCTGCAGACCATGTCGGGCGAGGATTCCAACACCGTCGCCCGCGCCTCGCTGCCGTTTTTCCTTCTGCTGGTCCTGGCGGTTGCCATCATCACGGCATTTCCTGATATCGTGATGTGGCTCCCAAGGATGGCTTTCCCGAACTGACCTCAAACCGAAGGGCAATGAGCCATGATGCATGCAATGAAATCTCTCGCGTTCGCCGCCGGCGCGCTTGCGCTCGCGGCCGCCCCGGCCTCGGCGCAGACCAAGTGGAACCTGCCGAGCGCCTATCCGATCGACAATCCGCACCTTGAGAACATCACCATGTTCGCCAAGGACGTCGCCGACGCCACCGGCGGCAAGCTGCAGATCCAGGTCCATGCCGGCGCCTCGCTGTTCAAGGCGCCCGAGATCAAGCGCGCGGTCGCGACCGGCCAGGCGCAGACCGGCGAAATCCTGATCTCGATCCTTGAGAACGAGAGCCCGATCTTCGGCATCGACGTGGTGCCGTTCCTGGCGACGTCCTTCCCCGAGGCCAAGAAGCTGTGGGCGGCGTCGCGGCCGCTGATCGAGCAGAAGCTCGCGGCGCAGGGCATCATGGTGCTTTTCAGCGTGCCGTGGGGTCCGCAGGGCATCTATGCCAAGAAGGACATCAACACCATCGACGACATGAAGGGCCTGAAATGGCGGGCCTACAACGTCGGCACCGCCCGCATCGGCGAACTGGTCGGCGCGCAGGCGGTGACGGTGCAGGCGGCCGAGTTGCCGCAGGCGCTTGCCACCGGCGTGGTCAACTCGTTCATGTCGTCGGGCGCCACCGGCTATGACTCGAAGGTCTGGGAGACGCTGACGCACTTCTATGACACCCGCGCCTGGATTCCTCGCAACGTCACCTTCGTCAACAAGCGGGCGTTCGACGCGTTGGACAAGCCGACGCAGGACGCGGTGATGAAGGCCGCGGCGACCGCCGAGGAGCGCGGCTGGAAGATGTGGGAGAACAAGACCGAGTGGTACCACGCCGAGATCGCCAAGCGCGGCATGAAGGTGCAGAAGGCGAGTCCGGCGCTGCAGGCCGGCTTCGAGAAGGTCGGCGAGCAGCTCACCGCGGATTGGCTCAAGCGCGCCGGCGCCGAAGGCCAGGCGGTGGTCGACGCTTATAAGAAGATGTGATGTGGGGCGGGTCCTTTCCGCTCCGGGTGCGGATTCTCGCTGCGATTGTGATTGCCGCGACGGCAGGATTGATCGGTTCTGCCGTCGCGCAGACGTTCCCGTCACGTCCGGTGACGCTGGTGGTGCCGTTTCCTCCGGGCGGCACGGCCGATGTGACGGCGCGCGTCCTCGCCGAGGGGATGCGGGCGTCGTTGGGCCAGCCGGTCATCATCGAGAACGTGGCGGGGGAGGCGGCAGCATCGGCACCGCGCGGGTCGCGCGTTCGGCGGCCGACGGCTACACCGTCGTGCTTGGAAGCTGGGGCACCCATGTGCTCAACGGCGCGGTCCAGACGCTGCCCTACAACGTGACCGCCGATTTCGAGCCTATCGTGCTGGTCGGAACGCAGCCGTTGCTGATCGTCGCCCGGCCCTCGATGCCCGCGAGCGATTTGCCGGCGCTGATCGGGTGGCTCAAGTCCAATCCCGACAAGGCGACAGCGGCGACGGCCGGCTCAGGCAGCGTGTCGCATATCGCGGGCGCGCTGTTCCAGCGCGACTCCGGTACGCGGCTTGCGTTCGTGCCGTATCGCGGCGCGGCACCGGCCATGCAGGATTTGATGTCCGGGCAGGTCGACATGATGCTCGATCAGGCCGTCAATTCCTGGCCGCTGGTGCGCGACGGCCGTCTCAAGGGCTACGCCGTCACTGCCCGCAGCCGCATGGCGCTGGCGCCCAACCTGCCGACGGTCGACGAAGCCGGCTTGCCGGGATTCCATGTCTCGCAATGGAACGCGATCTTTTCTCCGAAGGGCACACCGGATGCCGTGGTGGCGCGGCTGAACGCTGCGGTCGTCGAAACGTTCGACGATCCGGCGGTGCGCCGGAGAATGATCGACCATGGGCAGGAGCTGTTTCCGCGCGATCAGTTGACGCCGGCCGCGCTCGCTGCCTTTCATAAGTCCGAGATCGAAAAGTGGTGGCCGATCATCAAGGCCGTCGCCGTGAAGACGCCATAGCGTCAATGAATCTTCGATAGCGGCCGTCCGGGGAGGACAATCATGTTGGGCTCTTTCAAGCTTGCTGTTTCGGTGCTGACTGCGATCGCTGTCCATGCCGTGCCTGCCGTTGCGCAGGACTTTCCGACGCGACCGATCAAGCTGGTGGTCGGTTTCGGCGCAGGCGGCGGCACCGATCTGGCCGCGCGCATCATCGCGCAGCCGCTCCAGGAGATCCTCGGCCAGCCGGTGGTGGTGGAGAACCGGCCCAGCGCCGGCGGCGTGTTGGGTGGGGATCAGGTCGCCAAGGGCCCCAAGGACGGCTACGCGATCCTGATGATGAGCAACGCACATGCGGTCTCGGCCGCGATGTACAAGTCGCTGCCCTACGATCCGGTGAAGGATTTCCAGATGCTGTCGCTGGTCGGGACCGCGGGGCTGGTCATGATCGCGGCGCCGGACTTTCCGGCAAGCGATGTGAAGGGCGCAATTGCGCTGCTCAAGGCCGATCCGAACAAGTACAACTACGGCAGCGCCGGCGTCGGGACCACGCAGCAGTTTGCCGCCGAGTTGATGGGGCAACAGGGCGGCTTCAAGGTCACCCACATTCCGTATCGCTCCACCCCGGCGGTGGTCGGCGCGCTGCTGTCCAAGGACATCAACTACGCCTTCGAGCTGATCCAGGTCGTGAGCGGGCAAATCCGTGGCGGCACTCTCAAGGCGATCGCGGTGACCTCGCCGCAACGCTATCCGTCGCTTTCCGAGGTGCCGACCTTCGCCGAATCCGGCCTGCCGAGCTACGACGTGACGAGCTGGTATGGGCTTTCGATGGCCGCGGGCACGCCGAAGCCGATCGTCGACAAGCTCAACAAGGCGGTGACCGAGGCACTGAATCGTCCGGCCGTGCGCGAGCAGATATTGAAGGTCGGCGCGCAGCCCAAAAGTTCGACGCCTGAAGAGTTGTCGAAACACATCGCGGGCGAGATCGAGAAGTGGCGCAGCGTGCGCGAGAAATCCAGCATTCCGCAGCTATAGGGGCACACGCCCACCGACTGACGAATGCGGACGCCGCGCTCCCGAAGCGCGGCGTTTTGCTTCGTTGCGGCGGGCTGAAGCCGATTGCGCTCCTGTACGCAAAGTGGAAGGATTCAATCCACCAGCAATCACCAAGCAAAGGGCGCCGAACGAACGAGCGCTCACTCACGGAGGAAACATGACGCGCACGTTCAAGCTTGCCATGGCCGCATTCGCCGTTCTCGCCCTGCAATCGGTCGCCAGCTTTGCCCAGGACTGGCCGACCAAGCCGGTCCGCATCCTGATCGGTTTCGGAGCCGGCGGCGGCACCGATGTCGCGACCTGCATCGTCGCAGAGGGACTCTCCGACGTTCTCGGCCAGCAGTTCACCGTGGAGAACCGGCCCGGCGCCGGCGGCACCATCGCTGGCGGCATTGTGGCCCGCGCACCCAAGGATGGTTACACCGCGGTCGCGCTCAGCATGGGACACGCGGTGTCTGCGGTTATGGTCAAGACCGTGCCGTACGATCCGATCGCCGATTTCGCGCCGATCGGCATCTTCACCAACTCCGCGATCGTGATCGCGGTCAGCAAGAATTCGCCCGCGACCGACCTCAAGAGCCTTGTGGCGCATGTCAACAAGGAGGCAGGCAAGCTGAACTACTCGACAGTGGGCCTGGGCTCGACGCAGCACCTGATTGCCGAGGACTTGGTGCAGCGCACGGGCATGAAGGCGCAAGCGGTCGCTTATCGCACGACAGGCGAGGTGGTCACGGCGTTGATCCGCGGCGACAGCGCGTTCGCGGTCGATCTCTATCACGCCATTCGCGGCCAGGTGGACGGCGGCGAGCTTCGGGTTCTCGCGACCTCGACGCCCCGGCGCTGGGGGCCGATCCCGAGCGTGCCTGCCGTTGCGGAAAGCATCCCGGGCTTCGGCGTGCTCGGCTGGTACGGGCTGGCGTTTCCGGCCGGTACTCCGCAGCCGATCATCGACAAGCTGCGCAAGGCGCTGGCGGAGGTGCTGGCGCGCGACAGCGTCAAGAAGCGGCTTGAGGGCGTGGGCGCGGTCGCCAACCTTTCGACACCGGACGAGTTCAAGAAGGCCATCGAGTCCGACATCGCCAGCTTCAAGCAGGTTGCCGGCAAGGCGGGTCTCCAAGCCCAATAGCGGGTGTCGGCAGCGCCGCCCTCGCCATCGCGTCGGCGCCCGTGCTATGCACGGGCGCTTTACGCTCGACCGCGGTTCCGTTGCGCGGACCGAACAATTTCCCCGAACACGGTAAGGAACGAGGACTGATATGGCCGACAAGGTGAACGTGCTTGCGATCTGCGGCAGCCTGCGCAAGGCATCCTTCAACCGCATGCTGATGAATGCCTCGATCGGGCTTGCGCCTGAAGGCATGACGATCACCGAAGCGCCTCCGTGGGCTTCGATCCCGATCTACAACACCGACGACCAGACTGCCTCGGGCTTTCCGGCCTCCGTGAATGCCTGGGCCGACGCAATCCGCGCGGCGGACGGCATCCTGATCGTCTCTCCGGAATACAACTGGTCTGTCCCTGGCGGATTGAAGAACGCCGTCGACTGGATCTCGCGCTTGAAGGAACAGCCGTTCAAGGACAAGCCGGTGGCGGTCCAGACAGCGGCCGGCGGCCTGCTCGGCGGCGCGCGTGCGCAGCTCGCGTGGCGGCAATGCTTGCAGGGCATCGACGCGGTGTGGTTTGGCCGGCCGGAGGTGATTATCAGCTTCGCCGCGCAGAAGTTCGACGAGCAGGGCAAGCTGAAGGATCAGACCGCGAGCGACATGATCAAGACGCAGCTCGCCACGTTCGAGAAGTTCGTCCGCAAGATCAGCGGGAAGTAACCGCGCTCGGGTTGCCGGCCGGAGTTCGCGATCGCCTCAGGGCGCGCGGACTCCGGCGGCATCGACCACGCGCTCGGCGGCGACCCGGTCGGCGCGCAATGTCTCCGCAAACTGTTGTGGCGTGTCGAGCACCGGGGCGAACCCGCGATCGATCATGCTGCGCTTGCGGAAATCGGCCGCCCCCGCGATATCGACAACCTCTTTGTGCAACCGGTCGATAACGGCCTGCGGCGTGCCGAGCGGTGCAAGCAAGCCAAAGTAGGCGAGGGTGATGTCGCCGCGGTAGCCGATTTCCCGCACGGTCGGGATGTCCGGGAACAGCGGCGAGCGCTCCGGCGTGTCCACCGCGATGCCATGGATCGTGCCGGCTCGCAGGTGCGGGACGATGTTGCCCAGGCCGAGAACGCTGACAGGCGTCGAGCCGTTGAGCATGGACGTGACCGCGTCGGCGCCGCTCTTGAACGGCACGCGCACGATGTCGGAGCCGGTGTCCTTCTTGAAATGCTCGACGAACAGCGCCATCGCCAGCGCCGGACAGGAATAGCTCAGCGTGCCGGGTTTGGCCTTTGCGGCGGCGGCCAACTGCGCGAGCGTCTTGGCGTCAAGGGCGGCACTGGCAGCAAGCACCTGCGTCAGTGCGAACAGGTTGGTGATGGGTGCGAGTTGGGCGCCGGCGTCGTACTTGTTGCCAGGCATGACCAGATGATTGTAGGCGAGCATATCGGCCGACAGAATGCAGATGGTGTAGCCGTCCGGGTCTGCGCCGGCACACTGGCGCGCCGCGATGCTGCCGTTGGCGCCGACCTTGTTCTCGACAACGATCGGCTTGCCCAGGCGGCGGGACAGTTCGTCGCCGACCTGCCGCATGAACAGATCGCTCAGGCCGCCCGGTCCGTGCGGCACGATCACCCGGATCGGCCGGTTCGGGTAGTCCTGGGCCAGTGGCTGAACGGGGGTCGCCGCAAGGATCGCGACGAGCAACAAAGCGGCCCGGATCGGTCGAAGCATGGGGAAAGCCTTTCATTCCTCCGAGGCAGCCTAAACCGCTCGCTCGGCGAGCGCTATCGCGGGCCTACAACTTCTTGCCCTTCAGCCAGTCCGCGCCCTTGGCGTATAGCGCGTCGACCTCCGGTCCGTCGGTGCCGGGGAGATCAGTCTTCACCTTGAAGCCCGACTTGGTCTGCAAATACGCAAGGTGGCGATAGCCGGTTGGGAATTGCTCCAGGATTTTCTTGTCGAGCTTGATCGTTGCGGCGGGATCGAGGAGCACGAGCCGGTCCATCTCGTAGATCAGCCGCCGCAGCACCAAGCCCCATCTGCCTTTGCGCTTCTCGAAAAAATCGTAGAAGCGGCCGGCACAGATCACGTCGCAGGGCTCGCCGTCGATTGCGCCGCGCTGGGTGATCGTCATCTTGGTCATCGCGATCGCGCGCTTGCCCTTGACGTCGATCGACGTGCCGCCGAGCAGATGGATGACGCGCACGCCGTTGGCGTAGCCCTTCTTGCCCAACTCGATGAACTCCTCGGCCGAGCCCTGGAACCAGGTAGCCCACATCTGGCCGTCCTTGTGCCAGACGGTGCGGAAGCGATCCCACATCAATCCGTCGCGATAGATCGCCCAGTTCTCGATCAATTCGCGGATCGCGAGCTTGTCCGACGTGTTGCTTGCCATGTCTCTCCCCGGCTGGCGCGTCCCGCCACACTCTAGCGTGCTATTTACGCACGATCTTATCCGAAAACCGGTTCCCACTTTTCGGGATCATGCGGTAACCTTCCGCCGCGATAAAGGTGGGGAAGCGTCATGGCGAGACTGGCAGGACGAACGGCGATCGTGACCGGCGGCGCGAAGGGGATCGGCGTGCATTATTCCAAGGCGCTCGCCGCCGAAGGCGCCCAGGTGATGATCGCCGACATCGCGGACGGCAGCGCGCTCGCAGCCGAGATCGCTGCCAAGCATGGCCGCAACTCGACCGACAGCATGGTGTTCGACGTCAGCGACGAGGCGCAGTGCAAGGCACTGGTTGCGAGGACGATGGAGCGGTTCGGCAAGATCGACATCCTGATCAACAACGCCGCGCTCTATGCGCCGCTGCCGACGCTCAAGGTCACGGAGATGGATGTGGACCTGTGGGACAAGGTGATGGCGGTCAACATCCGCGGCCCGTTCCTGATGGTCAAGCACACTGCGCCGCACATGATAGCCAAGAAATACGGGAAGATCGTCAATATCGGCTCGGGAACGGTGGCCCGCGGGATCCCCGATTTCTCGCATTATGTGACATCGAAGGGTGCGGTGACGGCGTTCACCCGCTGCATGTCGCGGGAACTCGGCGATCACGGCATCTGTGTGAACACGTTGGCGCCCGGCTATACGCTGTCCGACACCGGCATGACCAACACCGTCCACGTTGAAAAATCCCGTGCCGGGGCTGTGCAAAGGCGCGCCATCAAGCGGGACGAATACCCCGAGGACCTGCTCGGAACCCTGATTTTCCTGTGTTCTCCGGACAGCGACTTCATGACCGGCCAAGTGCTCGCGGTCGACGGCGGGACCAACAACACCTAGGCCAAATGCCGGAAATCGGCCCGGTTTAGCTCCGCGCGCGGGGAATACCCGCCGCCTTCAGGCGACTCTGTTATTAAGAGGCGAAAATCGCTATATCTTGGGCCAGCAGTCAGTTTGCCCGCAGGCCGGAATTCCAGGGAGCACTTTCATGTCCGTCGCAGCCATCGACCCCAAGCACAACGTCCAGACCGTCCGCCAGAATTTCTACGACAAGATCAGCAAGCAGGACATGGCGCCGCTGTGGGAGGTGCTCCGCAACGTCGTGACCAAGGAGCCCAAGTCCAAGGCTTCGCCGAAGGTCTGGAAGTACGACGAGATCAAGAAATCCATCCTCGAGGCCGGTGAGCTCATCACGCCCGAGGAGGCCGAGCGCCGCGTTCTGGTGCTGGAGAATCCCTCGCTGCGCGGTCAGAGCCGTGTCACCAATACGCTGTTCGCCGGCGTCCAGCTCATCATGCCGGGCGAGGTCGCCGACGCCCACAAGCACGTCTCGTCCGCCATCCGCTTTGTGCTGGACGGCGAGGGCGCTTACACGGCGGTCGAGGGCGAGAAGGCCAACATGTCGCGCGGCGATTTCATTCTGACGCCGAACTGGGCGCCGCACGATCACGGTAATCCGGGCAAGGAGCCGGTGCTGTGGCTCGACGTGCTCGATATGCCGACGATCAATCACTTCGAGACGTCGTTCATGGAGCACTACGACGAGAAGGCGCAGAACACCAATCGTCAGGACGGCGATTCGCTGGATCGTTACGGCTCCGGCGTGCTGCCAGACGGCCAGATCGTCGAGACGTATGCCAAGCGCAGCCCGGTGATCAACTACACTTACGCCCGCACCCGGCCGATCGCCGAGCGGCTGATGAAGGCCGGCGACATCGATCCGCGGCACGGCGCTCGGGTGCGTTATTCCAACCCGGTCAACGGCGGTCACGTCATGGCGACGATGGGCGCCTACCTCGCGATGTTCCCCAAGGGCTTCAAGGGCGAGGACTACCGCTCCACCGAGGGTATGATCTTCGTTTGCGTCGAGGGCCACGGCAGCACCAAGGTCGAGGACAAGGTCCTCGAATGGGGCCCGAACGACGTGTTCGTGATCCCGCCGTGGAAGCGCTACGCGCACACCTGCCCGGAGGAGACGGTGCTGTTCTCGATCTCCGACCGGCCGATGCAGGAAGCGCTCGGGATCTGGCGCGAAGGCAAGTAACCGTTCGTATCGCTCACCGAATGAAAATGCCCCGCTTCGGCGGGGCATTTTTTATGCCGTGGCGCTCGCGGTCGTCGCCTTGCGCCGCAGATGCTCCATGACCAGCAACGCGATGCCTGCCGCGATGCCTACGAAGTTGATGGTATACCCGGTCATGCCGAACGGGTCGGGCGGCAGCACGATGAGCGCGCCCGCCACGCCATAGATCATGCGCCATGGGATCGACAGCGGCGCCAGCGCGTAGCCCAGAAGCGCGGCCGTGCAGACGTACAATCCGAACAGGATGCGGAAGAAGTTCCACGCGATCAGGTGAGCCGGGCCGTCCATCAGCAGGCTCGGCGTGAGCACGAACAGGAACGGCAGCACGAACGTGCTCCAGCCGACCAGGCACGCCACCCATCCGGTGGTCCAGCCGTCGGTGCGGGCGATGCTGGCGGCAGCATACGCAGCGAACGCAACCGGCGGCGTGATCATCGACAGCATGCCGTTGTACATGACGAACATGTGCGCGGCCATCGGCGTGACGCCGAGCTTGATCAGCGCGGGCGCGAGCAGCGTCGCGGTCAGGATGTAGACGCTGACTGTTGGCAGGCCGATGCCCAGGATGAAGGCCAGCACCGCGATTAGAAGCAGCAGCAGGAACACGTTGTCGCCGGACAGCGCGATAAGCTGCAGCGTCATGCTGAAGGCGAGGCCGGATATGCTCAGAATGCCGACCATGATGCCGGCGGCGGCTCCGATCAAAATAATGTCGAGCGAGATGCGGCCGGTGTCGATCACCGCCTTGGCGATTTGCATGGCGCTGGGACGCTTGCCGCGATAGCCGAAGACCATCGTCAGAACGATCAGGATGCCGGTGGAATAGATCGCGGCCTTCTCCGGCGTGAGCCGGGATATGTCGGGATAGATCAGCGCGAACACCAGGAACAGGATCGGAACCAGGAAATGCCAGCCCGATTTCAGAACCTGCCCGATGCTCGGCGCATCCGGGTCCACGACCGAGCCGATCTTCTCCTTGGCGGCCTCGATATCGACATGGATGAACAGGCAGGCGTAATAGAGGACGGCGGGAATGGCGGCCGCGATGCAGACCGCGCCGTACGACACCTGCAGGAACTCCGCCATGATGAAGGCGGCGGCGCCCATCACCGGAGGCATGAGCTGTCCGCCGGTCGAGCCCACCGACTCGATCGCGGCGGCCTTGTAGCGCGTGAATCCGGACTTGATCATGGTCGGGATGGTGACGATGCCGACCGCAAGCACGTTTGACACCGCGCTGCCCGAGATCATGCCGAACAGCGCGGAGCCCACCACCGCGATCTTGGCTGAGCCGCCGCGGAATCGCCCCATCGCGGCCATCGCGACATCGGAGAAAAAATCGGCGCCCCCGGTGCGCGCCAGCACCTGGCCCAGGATGGTGAATGGGATCACGATCAGGACGGCGACCTGGAGGATCGACCCGATGATGCTGTTGACGTCGAGGCCGAGGTAGGCGACCAGCCGCTCCGGCGAGACCCAGCGGGTCTGGAAATCGCCTGGCAGGCTGGGGCTGATGTAGATGTAGATCGCCATCGCCAGAATGATGCCGACGAAGCCGAAGCCCGAGCTGCGGCGGCTGCCTTCCAACACCAGGAACACCAGAATCGCGCTGCCGACGATGCCTTCGGTCGGGAGCATCGCGAGTTCATAGGTCAACGGCTCGTAGCGCACGAAAATATAGCCGCATAGCAGCAGCGATGCTGTCGCGGCCACGAGATCGAACCAGCGGGCATAGACGGCGCGGCTTGCTAACAAAGTCCAGACCAGCGCCAGCGCCAGGCCGGCCCACAGCAGCAGGGGGATATCGAGCGGATTGGGGAAGCGGTAGGCGATATAGACCAGCGTGGTGACGGCCGCTATCGCACCGGCCGGATCGATCGCGCGGTATTGCCGCTGCGTTTCCACGATGAAGGCGAGCGCCAGCGTCAAGCCGAGACAGACGGTAAGCATCTGCTCGGTATAGAAGGAGACGTTGAAGACCTGCCTGGGCACGTCCAGCACCCAGAGCACGACGCAGGCGACCAGCAGTCCTTGCAGAAGATTGGTCAGGAAGACCGTTGATTGAGACGCCGAGGCGGCGAACTCCTCGGTGCTCGACAGAAATCGCTCTTCGGACGCGGCGGACGGAGGTCCCGCCGCGCCCGGAGGCTCTCGCTTGTCGGTCACGAGACCGCCTTCACTGGATCGCCTTGGCGGCGATGTTCTTGTCCTTGAAGTATTTCAAGGCGCCCGGATGGTAGGTGAAGGGGTATTGCTTGTTGAGGTTCGCTGCGGAGAACTCACGCAGCGGCGGCGCCACTGCGATCAGGTCGGCCTTGTTGCCTTCCAATGTCTCAATCAGCTTGTACACGACCTCGTCGGACACCTTGGCGTGGGTGAACAGGATGTTGTCGATTGTGTAGGTCTTCATCGGCTTCTCGACGCCGATGAAGATCGGTCCGGGCGCGACATCGCTCAGATAGCCGAACGGTGAAATCTTGTTCGCAGCGGCCATGCCGGGCGAATCCGGGATCGCCAGGAACCGCGTGCCACCGACGGTCACGTCGACCTCGCGAACCTTCGGCGCACCGAACGCGAACATGAACATGTCGGCCGCGCCGGCGGCGAAATCGTCCGCCGAACGCACGACGTTGGGGACCAGCACCGGCTTGATGTCTTTTTCCGTCAGGCCGCCGGCCGCGAGGATCGCGCGCGACATCGGATCGAGGGCGCGCATGGCGGAATAGCCCATAGTCACGCGCTTGCCGCGCAGATCGGAGACGGTGTGCATGCCGCTGTCCTTGCGCACCCAGAAGCCGGTCTTGAGCGTGTAGATCGGTCCGATCATGCGCAGAGCGGGCTGGGTGCTCACCAACGCCCCGAGTTCGGGTGCGTTCGCCATGGCGAAGTCGGCCTCGCCACGGCCGACGATCGCGATCATCACGGATTCGCCTGCAGTGGGCTGGACCAGTGTGTTGAGCCCGCCCTTCTCCTTCAGCACCTTGGAGATGGCGGAGCTGGTCGTGTGGTTGAGCGATCCGGGCTGCATCGCGGCGAACCCGAACGTCTGCGCCGAGGCATTGCTCCCGACGCCCGCGATTGCAACGGCAAGCGCCGCGCTGAGCAAACCCCGCCGTCGGATGGTGATGGCACTCATGATCTGACCCCCTGATTGCAACTCGTTGTGCAGCAAACCTGTGCGTCGTGGTAGCGCGCCCGATCAGTCCAGCGATTTCGGCTGGATGTTGCGCTCCTTGAAGAATTTCAATGCGCCCGGATGATAGGGCACGCCGCTGTATTGCTTGTATCCGAAGGCCGGAGAGAACTCGCGCAGCACCGGCTGCACCGCGACCAGTTCGTCCTTATTCTTTTCCATAGTGTCGAGGATCTTATAGATGGTCTCGTCCGGCACCTTGGCGTGGGTGATCAGCACGTTGTCGAAGCTGTAGACCTTCATCGGCTTCTCGACGCCGATAAAGATCGGACCCGGGCCGACATCCGTGAGATATCCATAGGGCATGATCTTGCGCGCCGCAGACATGCCCTTCTCATCGATCTCGAGCACGCGGATACCGCCGACGGTGGTGTCCACTTCGCGCACCTTCGGGGCGCCGAAGGCAAAGAAGAACATGTCGGCCGAGCCGGAGAGGAAGTCGTCGGCGCTGCGGATCACGTTCGGCACCAGCACCGGAACCACGTCCTTTTCGGAGAGGCCGGCGGTTGCGAGCATGGCGCGCGCCACGTTGTCGAGGTTGCGCATGGCGGAATAGCCGAGGCTCACGCGCTTGCCCTTGAGGTCCGCGATGGTCCGCAGCTGCGAGTCCTTGCGCACGAAGAACGGCGTGCGCAGCGCATGAACGGCGGTGATGATGCGGAGGTCCTTGAAGCCGCGCGCGAGGCCGTCCTGCGGCTCCATGATGTTGGTGATGCCGATCTCGGCCTCGCCGCGGCCGACCATCGGGACGATGACGTTGTCGCCGGCGGTGGGTTGCACCAGCACATTCATGCCGCCCTTTTCCTTCAGCACCTTGGCGATCGAGGATGCGGAGGTGTGGTTGAGCGTGGCGGGTTGCAGCGTGGCAAAGCCGTAGGTCTGAGCTCGTGCGATGCCGGCCGGCAGCGCCAGCGCGCCGACAACCGATGCAATCGCGGTAACGCGGGCGATGGCGAACATGACTCCTCCCCTGGTCTGCGCGCGATGCTTGATGCCAAGCTTATTGTCGAGTGCGCCGCAGGCCTCGATGATAGGGGACAACGCGTCTCCGATACAGTCCCCGCAGGCGGGTGCGCAGGCGGCGGAACCCAGCCCCAATTCGGCGGTTACTGCGCCGGCGGTTCGACCCCGAAGCCTTCGGTCCGGTCGAGCACGATGCGGCCCATCGCCACGGCCGCCGCCCAGCGCGCCGTCGCCGCGGCGCCGCCGAACGAATAGAAGTGCGGCGCGACCTGACCGAGCCCGCCCTCGGAACAGGCCTCCGCCAGCGGCCGGATGATGCCGTCGGGCGCGCTGGTGCCGATCAGATGCTTGATCAGGCCGGATTGGCGGGTCAGTCCCTGCGCAGATGCGCGCACGCCGCAGCGTTGTGCGTAGCGCAGCAGCGTCGAAAGGCTGCCCGGCCCCGCCATGCCGATCCGCACCGGGTGCTCGATGCCAAGATCGCGCAGCCGTCGCACCCAGCTCAGGATGGCGCCCGCGTCGAACGCGAACTGCGTGACGGTATGCAGGCGCAGGCCGGTTTGCCCGGCCGCTTCGATCTTGGCGAGCAGTGCGCGATGCAGCACCTCCGGCGAAATGCGCGGATGCCCCTGGGGATAGCCGGCGATGCCGACCTCGGCGATGCCGTAGCGTTGCAGCAAGCCGCTTTCGATGACCTCAAGCGCGCTGTTGTAGGGACCTTCGGACCGGTCGCGGTCGCCGGCGATCACCAGGACGCGGCGCACGGCCGCCTGCGCTGAAAGGGAGGCCAGCAGATCGTCGAGCGCAGCCGCGCTCGGCAGGTTCCGCACCGCCAGATGAGGAACCGGTTCGAAGCCGACTGCTCGCACCTGCGCGGCGGATTGCACCAGTTCGGAGGCCGGCTTGCCCGGGACGGCCGTCAGATAGATTGCGGTGCGGATCGGCAGGGCGGCTTTCAGGCCGTCGAGATCGGCGGCGCGCAGATGCGTCGCCTCCAGCGAGAAACCGCGCATCAAAGATGTGATCCGCCGCACTGTGTCAGGCTGACCAGCAGCCTGTTCGCGGAACGGAGCAGGCTTGGGCGCCGCAGCGGGCCTCATGCGGTTACTCCCGCCGACGCGAGATCACATAGGATTCATCGAAGAACCAAAGCGCGCCGTGCTTGCGCAGCACCTCGCGCGTGGCGTCGAGGTATCGGCCGTCGGCGGCGGCCTCCGCGACGCGATGGTCCTCGACCTGCGCCACATAGATCGCGGCGTTCCACGCAGCGAACAGCGTGGAGGTGCCGATCGATGAGGATTCCGAAATCTCGCTCGGCAACGTGTGCATGTCGTAGCGGAACAGCGAGCGGTTGTCGGCATAGGCGTTGAAGTTGAGGTCCCGCCCGGCGGGGCCGAGCTCGTGCTTCACCGCCTTCATGATCTGGTGGCGGTCATGGATGAACGGATTGTCGTCCGGCCAGACCTTCTGGATGATCTCCATGCCCGGATCGTTTCCATGCGAATGGATGCCGATCAGCCGACCGCCCGGCCCGAGTGCTTTGGCCAGCGGCGCGACCACGCGTTTGGCCTTGAAGTCGAGCGAGGCGCGCGCGCGATAGGGCTGCGAGGCGATGACGAGATCGTAGTTGGCCTGCGTGCCGCCGGGCTTGGGGATGATCGGATCGAGCAGGAACTTGTGATCCTCGCGGTAGATCACCAGGACGACCGGGCGCTCATACACCGGATTTCCGGTCTTGGGGCTGACGCCGGCCTTCCAGTTCTGCGCAAAGAACGGCATCAGGTCGGTGATCTGTTGTTCGAACTGGTGCGCGGACGAGCCGGTGAGCGCCGCCTCGTGCCAGGCCATGCTGGATGCGGCGGACAACGACTTCACCGCGAGCCAAGGCGCGTCGGCATAGGCGAGGTTGGTCAGCACCAGCACCGTCGCCGGGTGTTCGCAGAAGCGGTCTGACATCTTCGCGAGCGCGATGCGTACGTCTTCGAGGCTGATCTCCTTGCCGACCACGTAGAACGGGGTGTGCGGGAAGCGGTCGTGCATCGCCCGCATCGTGCGCAGCAGAACGGTGCCGTCGCCGACGCCGGCATCGAACACGCGCAGCGCGGGCGGGCGGGGATGGAGGTTGGCCAGCTCGAGCGAGACGCGGTTCGCCACCGTCCATTTCTCGCCGCAGGTGTTGACGAACAGCAGGTATTTCTGCCGGTTATCGAAGAAGCGGAAGTTGCGCTGCGGGTCAGGCGCGCCGGCCGCGGTCGCGCTGATGGTCGCGCCGGCGGGCGCGATCGACGGTGAGGGTGCGGTGAGCCGCGGCGCTACTGGCGTCGTCGGCTTGGTGTCCTGGCTGCGTTCGATCACCGCCGGGCGGCCGGTGACGTTCTTGTTCGACAGCATGAAGGCGCGGATTCGGTCGAGTGTCTCCGTCGTGATGCGGCCGCCGTGGCGCAGCCGGCTTGCGAGCTTGCCATCGTTGACGGCGCGCCGGCCGAAGGTCGATTCCGCGAGCCCGGTCTGGCGACAATAGTCGGAAATTTCCTGCAGGAGTTCCTGGGCGTTCATGATCGCTGTCCGCGTTTCCTCGACATCCCGGAGGCGGCATCTCAGAGGCCGTTCTGATACAGCCAGGCTAATGAAGCGGATCAATTCCGGTAATGAGGGTCAACCACAAACTAGCCCACTATCTTAGTGGGCTATGATATGGGCAATAGCCCAACCAATAAAACAGCCTATAACGAAAGAAATTCAGATACCGACGAGGGTTATCGTAAAAAGTCGGATCGCATAACCAACCGAATTGCCCACTATTGCTCATAGAGTGGGCGATAAATTGCAAGAAATCGCAAAGGGTTAGGCGGTTGCATCAAGCGCATTGAGCACGCCTTTCGCCACCGCCGCGGTCCCATCGCGACCGCCGAACTCCATCGGTCTGATGCCGGCGGCGAACGCCAGGTCCACCGCGCGCTCGATGCGCTGGGCCGCGGCTGCCGCCGGCTCATGGCCGTGCTTGTCGGCGAGCCAGTCGAGCATCAGCGCGGTCGAGAGGATCATGGCGGTCGGGTTGGCTTTGCCCTGGCCCATGATGTCCGGTGCGGTGCCATGGCAGGGCTGGAACACGGCGTGGGTGTCGCCGATGTCGGCTGACGGCGCCATCCCCATCCCGCCGATCAGGCCGGCGGTGAGGTCGGAGAGAATGTCGCCGAACATGTTCTCCATCACCATCACGTCGAAGTCCCAAGGCCGCTTCACCAGCATGGCCGAACAGGCATCGACGTAGAGCCGGTCGGTGCCGACCTCCGGATATTTCGCGGCACATTCGTCGAACATCTGCCGGAAAAATGCGAAGGCTTTGAACACGTTGGCCTTGTCGACGCAGGTGAGCCGGCCCTTGTTCGGACCGCGCGATTTCCTCCGCTGCGCATAACGGAACGAAAAGTCGAACAGCCGCTCCGAGGTCTTGCGTGTGATGACGAGAGTTTCGCGCGCTTCGTCATGGGTCACCACGCCCTTGCCCATGGAGGCGAACAGCCCTTCGGTGGATTCACGGATCACCACCAGGTCGATGCTGCGCTCGGATGCGCCGACGATCGGCGAGGGCGCACCGGGAACCAGACGGCAGGGGCGCACCCCCGCATACAGATCGAAGATGAAGCGCAGTTCGACCTGCGGCATGATCTCGGTGTTGTCGGGATAGCGCACCGACGGCAGGCCGCAGGCGCCCAGCAGGATGGCGTCGGCCTGCTCGCACAGCTTGATGGTGGAGTCCGGCATGGACTTGCCGGTTTCCAGATAGTGGTTGGCGCCGGCCGGCGCGTCGGTGAAGCGGAATTTGAGATCGGGCCCTTGGACCCGGCGCAGCACTTCGAGCGCGGGGGCCATGACCTCCGGCCCGATGCCGTCGCCGGCCAGAACAGCGATGTGGAAAGCGTCGTTCGCGAGCATGAGTTTCTACCGTTCGGGGCCGGTCGGGCCTTGCGCAGGCGGGCCGGAACAATGAATACCTGAAGCCGGAAACCACACAAGCGAGCCCATTGCCATGCCGCGTTTCGCCGCCAACCTCGCCTACATGTTCACCGAACGGCCGTTGATCGAGCGCTTCGGCGCCGCGGCTGCGGCCGGCTTCAAGGCGGTCGAACTGCAATTTCCCTACGACCACGCCGCCTCGGCGATCAAGACCGAGATCGACAAGCACGGACTGACGCAGCTCGGGCTGAACAGCCCGTTCGGACGTGAGGGCGAATTCGGATTGACGGCACAGCCCGGACGCGAGCGCGAGTTCGATACGACGTTCCGGCAAGCGCTGGACTATGCGGTCGCGATCGGCGCCAACGCGGTGCACTGTCTTTCAGGCGCGGTGCCGCCTGAGCAGCGGCCGGCGGCGGAGAGGACGTTTATCGCCAATCTGACGCGCGCCGCCGATCTCGCCAAGGAACACGGCAAGATCGTCTTGATCGAGCCGATCAATCCGCGCGACCGGCCGGACTATTTCCTCAATCGGGTCGAGCACGCCGCCGATATCATCGCCAAGGTCGGCAAGCCGAACGTGCAGATTCAGTTCGATTTCTACCATGTGCAGATTGTCGGCGGCGATCTCATCAAGCGTTTCGAGAAGCATCTGCCGCTCGTCGGGCATGTGCAGATCGCTGGCGTGCCCGAACGTTTCGAGCCCGACGTCGGCGAAATCAACTATCCGGCGGTGTTCGAGGCGATCGACCGGCTGGGCTGGAAGGGCTGGGTGGCGTGCGAATACCGGCCGCGCAACCGCACCGAAGAAGGCTTGGGCTGGGCCCGGCCCTATGGCGTGGTGCCGCGGTCGGCCTAGCTCTGCAAATTCCCGGTTCGGCTTGCGCCGGCCGGGGACGCTGCATAATCTGGGCCCATGTGGGGTCGGAACCGTAAAATCGCCGTCGATTCGGAGTCTTTGGCAGCATCCGAGGGGGTGCTGAAGGACGCGATTCGGCAGGCTCGGATCGAGAGCGCCGAGCGAACCGCCGTCGTCGTTGACCTGCGGGACGCCGAGCTTGCCCGGCTGGAACTGCTGAACGAAGCCCTCGAACCGCTATTTGGCGAAATCCCCCCCGAGGTCGAGTTGTTCGACCGCGGAATCGCCCGGGGCGACCCGCCGCGGCTGTGGATCGACGTAATCGCGCATGTCGTCATGGGGCGTGACAAGCGGCAGTACCGGTTCGTGCAAGACACCCGCTATGGCCGCAAGGTCCTGGCCGAATCGAACGACATTGCCCAGATCGTCGAAGCCGTCACCCATTATGTCGCCAGCCGCCTGGTCGAACGCGAGCGGGCGCTCGCCACCGAAAGCGGTCCGGCGGCCGAGGAGATGCGTCATGACGTGCGCATCGTGTGGCGCCGCCGCCGCTGGCGTCTGCTGCGCGCCTTCGTGTTCGGCCTGATCATCGGCTGCGTCGCGCTGTTTGCAGCGCTCTGGATCGTTGCCGCGCGCCTGCCGAATTAATCGGCAAGCTCGATCCTGTTCACCTCGGCGACTATGCCGTCTGCATTGATCCCGCGCGAAATCGCCGTGCAGCGCCAGGCGCCGGGCTCGCCGTCGATTTCATAAAGATTGTACCCGGCGAGGTCGTCGTGATGGCCGGGGGCGGCGGACGCCGACGGCACGCAGATACACGGAATGAGATGCCGCGGCCCGCCGAGCCAGACCAGCGACGCTTCGTGGTTGTGACCATGCAGCACCAGCTCCGCGCCATGCTTGCGCAGCACCTCGCGAAACGCCGCAGCGTCGGTGAGCCGGCGGAAGCGATTGGCTCGGGCTGGCGGATGGTGGATCAGCACCACGCGGAACAGGCCCTCGCGGCCGAGCGCGTCGAGCGTGTCGCCAAGCTTGCTCAACTGGCTCCCACCCAGCCGGCCGGTCGCTGCCAACGGGAGCGTCGGCAACGACGTCGTCAGACCGACCAGCGCGAGCGCGCCTCGCCGCCGCACAAAGGGAAAAGACTCTCCGCCGTCGCCGCGCATATACGCATCCCATGCATCCTGCGCGGAGGTCGCGGCTGCGCGCACGTAGGCATCGTGATTGCCGGGCACGACCGTGACGTCGCCCGATGGCCCTAGCCGCTCCAGCCAGGCCCGCGCAGGCTCGAATTCGTTGGAGAGCGACAGGTTCACCAGATCGCCGGTGACCGCGATATGGTCCGGCGTCTGGGACTTCAGATCGGCCGCAATTGCGGCGACGATTTCCGGCCGGTGGATCGCGCGCCGCTTGCGCAGCCAGTTGAGTAAACCGAGCCCGCGCTTGCCGATCAGTTCGGCGAAAGCCGGCGTCGGTAACGGCGCAAGGTGCACATCGGAAAGATGCGCCAGCCGAAATATCGTCATTTGCCCCGCCACCAGCGAATCTTTGATAGAGCTTGGAAACCCGTCCCTCGGCTGCATGATGAACCTTTGGGACGCGGAGTTGAACCGCCGGCCCACAGGAAGATGGAATGGTGTTTTTCCGCCGCTCGTGGTGGTTCGGTCGCCTGATCCATTTCTACTGGCGCTTCGCGCGCCCGATGACGCTCGGCGCGCGGGGACTGGTGATCGATGGCGACGGCCGCGTGTTTCTCATCCAGCACAGCTATACCGAGGGCTGGCACCTGCCGGGAGGCGGGGTCGAGGCCGGCGAGACGATGATCGATGCGCTCGGGCGCGAGCTGCACGAGGAGGGCAACATCGAGTTGACGGCGCCGCCCGTGTTGCACGGCATTTTCTACAATTCCCGCTATTCCCGGCGGGATCATGTTGCGATCTATGTGGTGCGCGGCTTCCGCCAGGCGCAGCAGCCGGTGCCCGACCGGGAGATCGTCGCCCACGGCTTCTTCGCGCCCGACACGCTGCCCGAAGGAACCACCGCCAGCACGCGCGCCCGTATCGCCGAAGTCCTGCATGGCACACCCGTGCCGGAGCGATGGTGAATTCGCTGCGTTGCGCCGCCCATGTGCGGCGCGCTAGGCTTTCGCCGGGTGAAACAAGGGCCATGATCATGAAATGTCGTGCCGTTGCGCTGTTCGCGTTGGCTCTCGCTTTTGCAAATCCGGTTCAGGCACAGACCGTCAAGGTGGTGGTGCCGTTCGCGCCCGGCGGTCCGGTGGATATGCTGGCCCGGCTGCTGGCCGCCGACATGGGGCCGCGGCTGAAGACCGATGTGGTGGTGGAAAATCGCGGCGGCGCCGGCGGCGTGCTTGCGACGGAAATGGTGGCGAAGGCAGCGCCGGACGGCAAGACGCTGCTGTTCGGAAGCAGCGGCTCGCACGTCATCAGCGCCGCGCTGCGCAGCGGTCTGAGCTATGATCCGGTGAAGTCGTTCACGCCGATCGGCTACGTCGGAGCGGTGCCGATGCTGGTGGTGGTGAAGCCCGATTTCCCGGCAAAAACGCTCGCCGAGCTGATCGCCAAGGCCAAGGCCGAGAAGCTTTCCTACGGCTCGGCCGGGCCGGGCTCGACCATGCACATCATCGGCGAACTGATGAATTCCGGGGGCGGCATGCAGGTCGCGCACGTGCCGTATCGCGGCTTCGGGCCGGCGATGAACGACCTGCTTGGCGGCCACATCTCGTTCATGAGCGCCGACCTGCCGGTGCTGGAGCCGTTGGTGAAGAGCGGAAAGGTGCGCGCGCTCGCTCTGTTCGCCAGCGAGCGCTCGTCGCTGCTGCCGGACCTGCCGACCAGCGTCGAACTCGGCTATCCGACCATGATCATGGGCAACTGGTACGGCATGCTGGCGCCGGCCGGGATTCCTGCGAACGTGAAGGCCGATCTCGAGAAGGCGATGATGGACACCATGAAGAGCCCGGCGTTCGCGCAACGGCTGACGGCCGGCGGTCTGCGCGGCACGACCGATAGTCAGGGCTTTGCGGCGATCCTTGCGCGCGATGCGGCGTATTGGGGTCCGCAGTTGAAGAAGCTCGGCATTCAGGGCGAGTAGGGATCAGCGTCGCGACTGCGCAAAAGTCCAACCTTCGTCATGCCCGGCCTTGTGCCGGGCATCCACGTCTGGGCTGCAGTGGAGGCGTGGATGGCCAGGACATAAGGCGAGCGAAGCGACGCCGTCTTCGACGGCTAAACCTGGCCATGACGGGAAGAAAGAGGCCCGCCTAGCTGACGAAACGTTCGCGATCGTGCGGGCTGGTGTAGTCGATCACCGGCCCGATCGGGACGACGCGGGTCGGATTCACCTTCACCATGTTGCCGTAGTAGTTCTTCTTGATGTGCTCGAAGCTCACAGTCTCGGCCACACCCGGCACCTGGTAGAGGTCGCGGAGATAGTTCGACAGGTTCGGATAGTCCTCGATCCGCCACAGGTTGCACTTGAAGTGACTGTAATAGACCGTGTCGAAGCGGATCAGCGTGGGGAACAGCCGCCAGTCGGCTTCCGAGAGTCGGGGCCCAGCGAGATAGCGCTGCTTCGACAGCCGTCGTTCCAGGTCGTCGAGCGTCACGAATAGCGCGCGCGCCGCTTCCTCATAGGCGTCCTGGGTGGTTGCGAAGCCGGCACGATAAACGCCGTTGTTGACGGTCGTGTAGATCGTCTCGTTGAGCTGATCGATCTGGGCGCGGTAGGCCGCCGGATAATATTCGGTGTGATCGTTGGTGAATTCGTCGAACGCCGAATTGAACATCCGGATGATCTCGGATGACTCGTTGTTGACGATTGTCCCTCTCTTCTTGTCCCACAGCACCGGTACAGTGACGCGGTGGGTGATCTTGGGATCGGCCAACTGGTAGATTTCGTACATCTTGCTCTTGCCGTTCACCGCGTCGCCGGTCGAGCCGGTTGCAGTGTCGAACGTCCAGCCCTCGTCATCGGTGCGCCAGGACACGCCCGACATCGAGATGACGTTTTCGAGTTGTTTCAGCCGCCGGTAGATCACGGTGCGGTGCGCCCAGGGGCAGCCGAGCGAGACGTAAAGGTGATAGCGCCCGGGCTCGGCCGGGAAGCCCCCTTCGCCGGTGGGGCCGGCGCTGCCGTCGGGGGTCACGAAATTGCGGAACGCGGATGGCCGCCGCACGAAGCGGCCGCCCTGTATCCGCTGCGGATCGTGGCTATCGTCGCGCCACACGCCGTCGACCAGAAGGCCCATCAATCGCTCCGTTGTTTGCCGTAATGTAGTGGCTTGCGGGCCAAAACGACAGGCGATGGACCTTCGGTCGCTCAAATGCTAAGCGCGCGGAACTCTCGCCAAGCCGGGGCAGTGGGCCAAGCAATGAACGATCTGGCTGTGACAATCCTTGCCGAAACGGCCGACGATGCCGGGTCGATCGACCGCTTGAACGAGCGCACGTTCGGACCCGGACGCTACGCCAAGACCGCTTATCGCATCCGTGAGGATGTCAGCCATTCCCTGGATCTGTCGTTTACCGCACGAATCGGCTCCCTCCTGGTCGGCTCGGTACGGCTCTCGCAGGTTCGTATCGGCACGACTGCCGCGCTGCTGCTCGGCCCCCTGACGGTTGAGCCCGCGTTCCGCGAGCGCGGCATCGGCCAGGCGTTGATGGAGCAGGCGCTGAGCGAGGCGAGGGAGCGCGGGCACCGGCTGGTCGTGCTGGTAGGGGACGAGCCCTATTACGCCAAGGCGGGCTTCAAGCGCGTTCCGAAGGGTGCGGTCATCATGCCGGGACCGGTCGATCCGGCGCGGCTTTTAGTCGCCGAGCTTGCGCCCGGCGCGCTCGAGGGCGTGTCGGGAATGGTCGGGCCGGATTGGGCGAACACCTAGCGGCCTTCGCGCCCATCGAAGGCCGCCTCAGCGACCCTCCCTTGCCCAAGTCGCGGCGAGCATCCCGACCAGCAGCAGCAGCCCGAGCAGGCCGGCGAACACCGGCAGCACGCCGATGCCGCGCACCACGCTGGCGTCGCGCATCTTCAGGCCGATCCAGTCGTCGCCCTTGAACGTGTCGCCCGACCGCATCGCGACGATGCGCGGCAGCGTGACGCCCGTCGTCTCGGCAAGCCGCCGGACATCGCCGCCGGTCGCCGAGGCCAGTTGGGTCAACAACTCGCCGGTCGATGTCACTTCCGCGAATTCGCGAGGATTGGCTGGGCCGACGTTGACCAGCGCGTTGAGCTTGCCGTCGGTCGCGCGCCACAGGCCAAGTTCGTTCGCCCGGATCGAGCCGCGCCACAGGCCGGGCTCCCCGGCCGCCAGCGTAATGGTGCGAGTGACGCCGGAGGGCAGCGTCAGCGTCACCTCGCTTACGGTGTCGGACATGGTCTGGCGCTCGATCAGCAGGTCGCGGCCGCGCACGATCAGGCGTAGCGCCTCTTCCTCCAGGTCCGGCTGCTTCATCAGCCAGTGCGACAGCCGGCGCATCAGATCGAGATGTGGCCCGCCGCCTTCGTAGCCGCGCGCCCACAGCCAGATGTGATCGGAGAGGAGCAGGCCGACGCGGCCTTCGCCCTCGCGCGACAGAACCAGCAGCGGCTTCTTGTCGGGGCCGTCCATCACGGTGGTGCCGTTCGCGGACTTGGTATCGACCAGCCGGAACCAGCGGCTCCAGTTCGGTGGATTGCTGCCGCCGCCTTCCAGGCCACGGGTGACCGGATGGCGTTTGCCGGGATCGCTCAGCAGGGCGTGGAACGGAACGTCGGTGGTGCGGCCGGTCGGCTCCGCCGGGAGGATCTGGTCGAGCGGCGTGCGCCACAGACTGGTGGGGCTGGCGTAGTCCGGCCCGGCCGCGATCAGCACCGCACCGCCGGCGCGCACGTAGCGCGCGATGTTGTCGAAATAGATGATCGGCAGCACGCCCTGGCGGGCGTAGCGGTCGAAGATGATCAGGTGGAATTCGTTGATCTTCTGCTGGAACAGTTCGCGCGTCGGAAACGCGATCAGCGACAGCTCGTTGATCGGCGTGCCGTCCTGTTTTTCCGGCGGACGCAGAATGGTGAAATGCACGAGGTCGACGCTGGCGTCGGACTTGAGCAGGTTGCGCCAGGTGCGCTCGCCGGCGTGCGGTTCGCCTGAGACCAGCAGCACGCGCAGCTTGTCGCGCACGCCGTCGATCGAGACCACGGCGCGGTTGTTGACCGTGGTCAGTTCGTCCTCCAGCGGCGAGGCTTCGATCTCGACGATGTTCGGGCCGGCGTGCGGGATCGGGATCGAAACATTGACTGTGCTGCCGGGGGTAACGTTGCGGCGCTCCAGCGTCTCGCCGTCGCGGCGCACTGTGACCTGCGCCGGCGCGCCGCGGGGGCCCTGGTCCTCGACGCGGAACACCACGGTCTGCGACTGGCCGACGATGCCGAAGCGTGGCGCGGTGACCAGCACGACGCGGCGGTCGCGCTCGTTGCGATTGCCGGTGATCAGCGCGTGAACCGGCGCGTTGAAGCCCAGCGCCGCGGCCTCGGCCGGCACGTCGTGCACGCGGCCGTCGGTGATCAGGATAGCGCCGGCGACGCGATCGGGCGGCACGTCCGCAAGCGATGCGCCGAGCGCCGAGAACAGCCGGGTGCCATCGGTCTCGCCGTCGGCCTCGCCGGCTTCCACGAAACGCACGTCGAGGTTGGGGATGCGGCCGAGCCGCTCGGCGAGTTGCGCGCGCGCAGCCTGCGTCTGCGCGGTCCGCTCGCCGAAGTTCTGGCTCGGGCTCTTGTCGATCACCACGGACACGACGGAGGACAGCGGCTCGCGGTCCTCGCGCGTGAACGACGGATTGGCGAGCGCCAGCACCATCAGCAGAAGCGCGATCGAGCGCACCACGGAGCCACGGCTACGGACCGCAATCAGAACCGCGCCGAGCACCAGCGCAAGCGCAAGCGCCGCCCATAGCACATAGGCCGGAACCAGCGGAGCAAATGCGATACCGAAACCCACCATCGGCTCCTATTGTCCCAGCCGCTCAAGCAGCGCCGGGATGTGAACCTGATCGGCCTTGTAGTTGCCGGTGAGCGTGTACATCACGATGTTGACGCCGGCGCGGAACGCAAACTCGCGCTGGCGCGGCTCGCCCGGCACCATCGGCAGCATCGGCTGACCGTCAGGACGCGCGGCCCATGCGCCGGCCAGATCGTTCGAGGTGATGATGATCGAGGAGACGCCGTCGCCGGCGCGCGCCGGACGCTTCTCCTTCTCTTCTTCGCTTTCGTTGTTGCCGGCTGTTGCCTCGATCCAGAGCTGGCCGGAATTGAACCGGCCCGGGAAGTCGCGCAACAGGAAGAACGTCTTGGTCAGCACGTGGTCGCGCGGCACCAGCTCAAGCTCGGGAATGTCGAGCGAGGACAGGATGGTGCGCAGCGCCACCATGCCCGGTGCGCGGGTCTCTCCGCCGGGACCGGGCGGCGCCATGATGGCGTCGCGGGTGTCGAACAGCACGGTGCCGCCTTGCTTCATGTAGGCATCGATGCGCGCCAGCGCGGCAGGCGAGGGCCGCTGCGCGCCGGGCACGACCGGCCAGTAGATCAGCGGGAAGAACGCAAGCTCGTCGCGGGCGATGTCGAGGCCGATCGGCTCGCCGGCTTCGAGCGCGGTGCGCTGCGCGAGGAACAGCGTGAGGCCTTGCAGCCCCGACCGGCTGATGTTGTCGACCTCGGTGTCGCCGGTGACGACATAGGCCAGCCGCGTGTCGGTCGTGGCGCGCAAGGCGAAATCCAGGCTCTGTTCCGGCGTCGTGGGCGCAGCCCGGGGTGGCGTCGGCTGCGCTTGCGTGCGCGCCGGCGGGTTCTGGCGCTGTTGTGCCAAAGCGTCGGTGCCTAGCGTCAGTGCGGCGAGCGCGCCTGCCAGCAGCAGTGTTGCCGCCGCCGGCCGCCGCCGT
The DNA here is from genome assembly GCA_945897515.1 of Rhodoplanes serenus. Lineage (GTDB taxonomy): Bacteria > Pseudomonadota > Alphaproteobacteria > Rhizobiales > Xanthobacteraceae > Z2-YC6860. Next base: position 43,071 of record CAMDFO010000026.1, read on the forward strand.
TGTCGGCGCATGAGCTGTGCTATTCCGCCGGCGAGCCAGAACACAACCAGGGCATCCAGTGCGAGCAGCGCCAGCGCACCAAGCAGCACCGGCCCGCGCAGGTCCGCCGGCTCGCCCAATTGATAGGCCTGCACCCGTGCGTTGAGGCCGGAGACGTCGAGCGGCGCCAGGCGGTCGGCCGGCGCCAGCGCGTTGACGGCGAGCAGTCCTTCGGGCGGGCCGTAGAATCCGGGCGGGTTGTCGGCGGTTGCACGCCCGACGTAACCCGCAGGCACCGGCCGCGTCGTGGCGGTCGGCGGTCCGAACGCGCCAAAGCCGTCGAGGATGCGTGTCGGCGCCACCATTTCGCGGACCCGGCTGTCGTTGGCGGTCTCGGCGGCCGTGGTGGTGCCGGCGAGGCCGACGATGCGCCGGAGCATCTCGACGAACGAGCCCGACAGCGGCAGGTCGGACCAGCGGGTGTCGGCCGTGACATGGAACAGCACGATCATTCCCTTGCCGCGCTTGACCGCGGTGACGAGCGGCGTGCCGTCGGCGAGCGTCGCCCAGGTGCGGTCGACGAGACCGGCCTCGGGCTCCGCAAGAACCTGACGTTGAACAGTAACATCGGTCGGCACCGGCATATTGCCGAACGGGCTTTCGCGCGAAAACGCCGCGAGCTGCTGCGGTTGGTCCCAACTCAGGCTGCCGCCCAGGATGCGACCGCCGCGGCGCAGCTTCACCGGCACGAGATCGTCGTCGGACCCGGCGAGGCGGGGGCCTGCGAAGCGCACCAGCATGCCGCCGTCCTCGACCCAGCTTGTCAGGCGCGTGCGAGCTTCGCCCGAGACATTGCCGACGTCGGCCAGGACGATCATCGGCACGCTTTGCTCAATGAAGCGGCGGACGCTTTCCGCCGGCGCGCCGGCTTCCGCCAGCCGGATATCGGCAAACGGGTTGAGCGCGCGGGCGAGATAGTAGGTCGAGGCCAACAGCGGCTGCGCAGTGTCGGCGCTGGCGCCGGAAATGACGCCGACGGTGCGCCGCCGCCAGCGCTTGTCCAAAAGCTGAACCGCGCCGGCCGAGCGTTCGGATGCGATCTCGATGCGCGCGATGTCGTTGCGGATTTCCACCGGGAGGTTGATCTCGGCGTCAGCCTCGCGCTCGCCGGCCTTGAAGGCAAATCGGCTCTCGCCGAGCGGCAGGCCCTTGAGGTCGAGCGCGCGGATCACGCCGTCCGCATTGCCGTCGGTGGTGGCGCGCAGCACCTTCACGGTAAGGGCGCCGGCAGCATTGTCGGCCGCCGCGAGCGCATGCGCGGTCGCGAGCCCGCCGGTGAGCACGGTGATCTGATGACCGGCGGCGGCGCGGAGCAAGCCTTCGTTGAAGTCCTTGGCGTTGCCGAGGTCGACGCCATCGGACAGCCACATCAATTCCATGCCCGGATTGGCGGCCAGCAGCCGTGTAATGGCGGGCAGCGCGTCGGCGCGCTTGACCGCGTGGGGCTTGGGCTTCATCTGCTTGAGTCGCACGCGGGCCGCGGCCGGCAGTTGCAGCGAAAGCTCGCGTCCGGCTTCCGACATCGGCACCAGCGCGACGCCGCGCGCGTCGGCCTCGGCACGCGCGATGATGTCGTCGGCGGTGCGCAGTCGCGCGTCCCAGGTCGAAGCCGCGGCAAAGCCATCGTCGATCAAGAGTGCGACCGAGGTGGCGCCAGCCGAGGTTGCGACAGGCGGATTCCACAGCGGTCCCGCGGCCGCGAGAATGACAAGCGCGGCAAGCGTAAGCCGCAGCAGCGTCAGCCACCACGGCGTGCGAGCCGGCGTGTCTTCCTTCGGCACGATGTCGAACAGCAGTCGCGTCGGCGGGAATTCGATGCGCAGCGGCCGCGGCGGTATCAGCCGCAACAGCCACCACAGCACGGGAAGGCTGAGAAGCCCGAGCAGCACCAATGGCGACGCGAAGGCCAGCGGCAGGCCACCGATCATGCCGTTCTCCGCCGGCGCAGGACCGCGCCTTCATTGCCCTCGGCGATGCGTGCGTGCAGCGCGAGCAGAAGCTCGTTGGCCGGCTTGTCGGTTCGGTGGATGGTGAAGCTCCAGTGCATCCGGTCGGTCTCGGCGCGGATTTCGGCGCGGTGGCGCTTGAGCCGAGCTTCGTATTCGCCACGCCAGTTCTCGGCGCGGCCGGCGGTGATTTCGCCGCCGCCCTCGGGTTCGATGAACTCGACGCGGCCGGAATACGGGAAGGTCTCCTCGGCCGGATCGACGATCTGCACCAGATGGCCGTGCGCGCCTGTCACGGAAAGCTGGTTCAGCGTCTTACGGATCTCCTCGATCGGGCTCCACAGGTCGGACAGCACGACGATTTCAGCAAGCGAGGCCGGCGCAAATCCGAACGGAAGGCTCGCCCGTTCGTTCGGGTCGTGCATGATCGCATCCGCCATGCGGTCGATCACGGCGCGGCTGCCGGTCGGGCGCAGCAGGCCGGGCACTCCGACGCGCTCGCCTGCGTCCACCAGCACCTCCGCCAGCGCCAGCCCGATGACCAGGCAGCGGTCCAGCTTGCTCTCGCGCGCCAGCTTGGAGGCGAATGACATTGACGGTGAGCGGTCGGGCCAGATCCAGACCGTGTGCGCAGCTTCCCATTCCTGCTCGCGGACATAGAGGTTGTCGTCGCGCGCCGAGCGCCGCCAGTCGATGCGGCGTGCCTCCTCGCCCGACGTATAGCGCCGGAACTGCCAGAAATTCTCGCCCGAACCGGCGCGTCTGCGTCCATGCAGTCCGTGGATCACGGTGGCGGCGATGCGGCGCGCCTCCAGAACCAGCCGTGGCATGACGGCAGCAAGCCCGCGCGCGTTTTCCGATGCGCGCCGGGTCGCCTTTTCCTCGTGCCGGTTCTCGACCGCCATTCGTTATCCGATGCGCGACGTGAGCTTGCCGATCACGCCGCCGATGGTCTCGCCATCGGCACGTGCGGCAAAGGTCAGCGCCATGCGGTGCTTGAGCACGGGCTCGGCCATCGCGATGACGTCGTCGATCGAGGGCGCAAGCCGGCCGTCGAGCAAGGCGCGGGCGCGGGCCACCAGCATGAGCGCCTGCGAGGCGCGCGGGCTCGGGCCCCAGGCGATCAGCTTGCCGATTTCGCCGGTGTCGGGGCCGGGTCGGGCCGAGCGCACCAGCGTCAGGATGGCGTCAACCACGGACTCGCCGACCGGCAAGCGGCGCACCAGGCGCTGCGCCGCGACCAGTTCGTCGGAGGTCATGGCCTGCTTCGGCTTGGCTTCGTCGACGCCGGTGGTCTCGAACACGATGCGGCGCTCGGACGCGAGGTCCGGATAGTCGACGTCGATCTGCATCAGGAAACGGTCGAGTTGCGCTTCGGGGAGGGGATAGGTGCCCTCCTGCTCGATGGGGTTTTGCGTGGCGAGCACGTGGAAGGGCTTGGGCACATCGTGCCGGGTGCCGGCCACGGTGACGTGCTGCTCCTGCATCGCCTGCAGCAGCGCCGATTGCGTGCGCGGGCTGGCGCGGTTGATCTCGTCGGCCATGAGGAGCTGGCCGAAGATCGGTCCGGGAATGAAACGGAAAGCGCGCTTGCCGCCGACGCCCTCTTCCAGCACTTCGCTGCCGAGGATATCCGAGGGCATCAGGTCGGGCGTGAACTGAATGCGGCGGGCGTCGAGGCCGAGCACGGTGCCGAGCGCCTCGACCAGCTTGGTCTTGGCGAGGCCGGGCACGCCGACCAGCATCCCGTGGCCGGTCGAGAGCACGGTGATGAGCGTCTGCTCGACCACCTTCTCCTGCCCGAAGATCACGGCGCCGATCGAGGCCTTGGCCGCGGCGATGTGCTGCGCCGTGGATTCGGCAGCACGCACGATCATGTCTTCGAGCTTCTCAACGCCTTCAGCCATCATGCACTCCCGAGTTGTTGGTGTAGCCGCTGCCAGCGCCGCCCTTCCAGCTATGCATAAACAATAATCATGCCAGACTACTCGCGATCATCCCTGATTCCCGGTCCGCCTTCTCACAATATCCCCTGAAATTCCGCTATTTTCGGGAATGCGTGCTGTGCGGGTTTTGCCGGACCACATATCGCACGCCGGGCAGCTTGGAAGCAGGCTATACCCTAGGACAACAATGGCGAACGAAAGGCAGCCCAGCGGGCTCGACGGCATCACCACGGCGGCGCGGCGCGAGGGCGCCAAGGGTCCGCCGCCGGTGCATCTGTGGAACCCGCCGTTCTGCGGCGATCTCGACATGCGGATCGCGACCGATGGGACGTGGTTCTATCTCAAAACGCCGATCGGCCGGCCTGCCCTGGTCAAGCTGTTCGCGTCGGTGCTCAAGCGCGAGGGCGACAGGTATTTCCTGGTGACGCCGGTGGAGAAAGTCGGCATCACGGTCGACGACGCACCCTTCCTGGCGGTCGAGATGAACGTAGAGGGCGGCGTTTTGCACTTCCGCACCAACGTGGACGATTGGGTCGCCTGCGGTCGCAACCATACGCTACGGTTCGAACCGGAACCGGGTACCGGCGGGCTGAAACCCTATCTGCATGTTCGCCGGGATCTCTGGGCCAAGGTATCGCGGCCGTTGTTCTACGATCTGGTGGAGCGCGGCGAGGAGCGCGATATCGACGGCCGGCGCATGTTCGGCGTCGTTTCGGGAGGGGAATTCTTCGCGATGGCGCCCGCGGACAGTCTCAAGGAATTCGCTTGATGAAGCCGGGAATTTCGATCGACGCAGTGGCTTCGCCGACGCAGGAGTTTTTCGAGCGCGCGCGCGCGCGGCTCAATCTCGATGTGCCGGCGGCGCTGCACGATCCCACGGCGCCGGCGGTCCGGGGCGATCTCGATCTCGAGCCGGAGCTTTGGGAGAAGACCGGCTCGAAGGCGACCAAGCCTGCGGCCGTGCTGGTTCCGGTGATCGAGCGCCGCGAGCCGACCGTGCTGCTCACGATGCGCACCCCGGACCTGCGAAGCCACTCCGGCCAGATCGCGTTCCCCGGCGGCAAGATCGACTCAACCGACGCCAGTCCGCTGGCCGCGGCGCTGCGTGAAGCGGACGAGGAAATTGCCCTCGACCCGCGTTTCATCGACCCGATCGGCTATCTCGATCTCTATCTGACGTTTTCGGGCTATCGCATTCTGCCGGTGCTGGCGCGCGTCGATCCGGATTACCGGATCACGGTCAACCCGTCCGAAGTCGCGGAGGCATTCGAGGTACCGCTCGAATTCCTGATGGAGCCGGGCAATCACCAGAAGCACAAGCGCGACTGGAAAGGCGTCGAGCGGCACTACTTCGCGATGCCGTTCGGGGAGCGTTACATCTGGGGCGTGACCGCCGGTATCCTCCGGAACCTTTACGAGCGGATTTACAGCGCATGATACGTCCCGTCTTGACCGAGCTCGCGCTGTTCCTGACGCCCTTCGTGGTGTTTGCGTTCTTTCTGTGGATCACCAAGAGCACGGTGTTCGATCGCGCGTCGTGGCCGACCAAGACCGTCGCCACGCTGACCATCGTCGCGCTAGTGCTGATGATCGGGAGCTTTCTGGTGCTGACGCACTTTTCCGGCGCGCCGCCCGGTACGACCTATATCCCGGCGCACATCGACGAGCGCGGCAATTTCGTGCCGGGGGAGCTTCGGTGAGCGCCGGTTCGCTCCGCGACGCGGCCTGGCTGCGCGAGGAGCCGCTGGCGCGCCTGATGGGCGTGCTTGACCGCGACGGCGAGGAGGCGCGCGTGGTCGGCGGCGCGGTGCGCAACGCCCTGCTGGGCGAACCGATCGGGGATGTCGACCTTGCCACCACGGCCCCGCCCGACGAGGTGATCCGGCGTGCCAAGGCTACCGGTTTCAAACCGGTGCCGACCGGGATCGACCACGGCACCGTGACGGTCGTGGTGGACAGCCATCCATTCGAGGTCACGACACTGCGGCAGGATGTCGAGACCTTCGGCCGCCACGCCAAGGTGGCGTTCGGCCGCGACTGGAAGGCGGACGCCGGGCGGCGCGATTTCACCATGAACGCACTGTCTTGCTCCGCCGACGGCACGGTGCATGATTATGTCGGAGGGATCAGCGATCTCGAAGCGCGCCGCGTGCGGTTCATCGGACGTGCCGACCAGAGGATCGCCGAGGATTATCTGCGCATCCTGCGGTTCTTCCGTTTCCATGCCGCGTATGGCCGCGGCGAGCTTGATCCGGAGGGCGTGCGCGCCTGCATCGCCGGCCGCGGCGGCCTCGATCAATTGTCGCGCGAACGGGTGCGGATGGAACTGCTCAAGCTGCTGATTGCGCCGCATGCCGTGCCGGTGCTCGCCACCATGAGCGAGGCCGGGCTTTTACTGTCCCTGTTCGGTGGCGTGTCTCATCTCGCGAGCTTTGCCAACATGGGCAAGGTCGAGGCCGCCATCGGTGCGCCGAACGATCCGGTGCAGCGCCTCGGCGCCCTGGGTGTGTGGGTGGTCGAGGACGCCGAGCGGCTGTGGCGGCGGTTGCGCCTGACCAACGCCGAGCACGAGCGCTTGGTCTCGATGGGCGACGGCTGGTGGCGGGTATCGCCGGCGGACGAGCAGGCAGGCCGGGCTTTGCTTTATCGGTTGGGGCCGGAGCGCTTCCTCGATCGCGTGCTGATCGCGTGGACGCGCTCGCCATCGGGCGACCGCGATCCGGCGTGGCACGATCTCGCGATGCTGCCGGCGCGCTGGGTGGCGCCGGTATTTCCGTTGAAGGCTGCCGATTTTCTCAAGCGCGGTGTCGAGAAGAGCCCCGCCCTGGGGAAGGCCCTGCGAGACGCTGAGGCGGCGTGGATCGCTGCGGATTTCCCCGCGGATGACATTGCGGTGGCTGCGATTGCCGACGCAGCGGCAAAAGGCTGAGCCAGCCTATTTCCCCGAACCGAATTTATAGCTCAGGCCGAAGCGAATGATGTTGGCCGTCAGGCGCGAGCTCAGGGACTCCGAGGCGGAATAGCCGGCGATCGGTGTGTTGGCGTTGGCCTTGCCGAGATCGACGTAGAGATATTCGACCTTTGTGGTCAGGTTCGGCACCACGATCCATTCTGTGCCCGCGCCCAGCGTCCAGCCGATTCGGGTCTGCGATGCCGAGGCACTCAACCCGCCGATATTGGCCGTGCCTTCGCCCGTACCGTCGTTCAGTTGCGGGGACGACAGCGTGAGGCCGCCAGTTCCATAGACCATCCAGCGGTCGAACACGTAGCCCACGCGGGGGCGCACGGTGGCGACGCTGCCGGGCAGCGAGCCGGCTCCGAAATTGGAGGCGCCGGTCAATCCGAGGTGGTTGATATCGGCTCCCAGGCCAAACAGCCGCTGCCCGTGCAACCAGTTGTGGCCCAGTTGCACGCCTGTGACGGCGTTCGGCGTCAATGCGGGTTGATGGCCGGGGGTGAAGATGCCGGCGGCCGGATACGCTCCTGGCGTCCTCTTGCTGCTGCCTGCGTCCCATGCCGTCGCGGCGTGGCCCCACGCACCGCCGGTGTTCGGGCCGCCATAGAATCCGCCCCAGTCGTAGGCCAGCGCTGTTGCGGGCTTATAGCCGGAGGTCTCGTCCGTCAGATCGACGGCGAGCGCGACCGGGCTGGAACCGGCGACAACGATGAATGCGAGCGCGGCACAGCGCACGAGCAACTCTCCCTGTGAGTAACTCACGAACTGCACTGACGACTCAGATACTTAGCATAAAACTCCAAGTGGCTGAATTGTGGAAAAGGCCGCCCGGAACAGCGGCCGGGCGGCCGTAAGAAGCCAGGCTTTCCGGCCTTTGGTTCAATCCAGCGGCGGGATTTTCGCAGCGTCGACCACCACCCGCCAGCGCGCCACTTCGGCGTTCAGCATCGCCTTTGCCTGGGCGGATGTGGAGCTCTTTGCAATCAGCCCCATCCCGGTGATGCGCCGGGTCACCTCGGGCTTCTGAACGATCTTTTGCAGGGTCTCGCTCAACCTGGTGGCGATCGCAGGTGGCGTCCCCGTGCGTACCGCCACGATTACCAATGCTTCCTGGGCAAAATCCTTGACCCCGACCTCGGCGAAGATCGGCACGTCCGGCAATTGCGGGACCCGTGCCAGGCAGGTGCTGGCGAGGCCGCGCATCTGGCCGCCTTGCACCACCGGGATTGCGGTCGCCACCGCCTCGAACGACAGCGAGAGGTGGCCGCCGAGCAGATCGTTGATGACCTGGGCCTGACCGCGATAGGGCACGTGCACCAGGTCGACGCCGGCGCGCGACTTGAACAGCTCGCCGATCAGATGGCCTGCGGTGCCGACGCCGGGCGAGCCGAACGACAGCGCGCCGGGCCGCCGCTTGGCCTCCGCAACCAGATCGGGGATCGACTTGATCGGGCTGTTGGCCGGAACGATCAGCACGTTGCAGGACGCGTAAGCCGTCGAGAGCGGGATGAAATCCCGTTCCGGATCGAACTTCAGATTTTTGTACAGCACCTTGTTGGTGGCCATGTTGCCCGACGTGCCGAAGAACAGCGTGTACCCGTCGGCCGGCTGCTCCAGCACGTGCATCGCGGCGATGTTGCCGCCGGCCCCGCCGCGATTTTCGATGATGACGTTCTGTCCGAGCTCCTTGCTCAGCTCTTCGGAAACGACTCGCCCGATGACGTCCGGCGAGCCACCCGCCGCAAACGGGATCACCATGGTCAACGGTTTGGTCGGATAATTCTGCGCCGCCGCCGGATGCGCCAGCATGGCGGCGGAGAAAGCGACTGCGCTCAGTCGCGCGGCCAGCCGGTGGAATGCAGACATTGTCCCCTCCCGTTTCAGTTCAGCGAAACCGATCCTCGATCTTCGCCCAATCCTCGAAGCCGACGATCGATTTGTATTCCTCGAAGCCAACGCCCTTGCCGATAAAGCTGATGTCATCCTTGGCGAGCTTTTCGAGCACGCCTTGCATGGTGCGCACGGCATGCATCAATAGCGAGATGCCGTAGATCCCGATCTTGAAGCCCATCTCGGCAAGTTCGGATGGCTTCAGGATCGGCGTGCGGCCGCCCTCAAGCATGTTGGCCATCTGCGGCACGTCGAACTTGCGGGCGATCTGTTCCAGCTCCTTCACGTCATGCGGCGACTCGATGAAGATGCCGTCGGCTCCTGCGGCAAGATATTTCTCGGCCCGGCGATAGGCTTCGTCGAGCCCGTGGACATCGCGCGCATCGGTGCGGGCCAGGATGAACGTATCGGGATTGATCCGGTTCTGCGTGACGGCTCGGATCTTGGCTTCCATCTCCGCGGCGGGGATCACATCCTTGCCGGCGATGTGGCCGCAGCGCTTGGGCGCGACCTGATCCTCGAACATGATCGCACCGGCGCCGAGCCGCTCGTAGGTGTGCAGCACATGGACGATGTTCTTGACGTCTCCGTAGCCATTGTCGCCGTCGACCATGAACGGCAGGCTGCTCGCCGCCGCCACGTCGCGCACTGCCGACGAAATCTCGCCGAGTTGCACGAGCCCGATGTCGGGCAGGCCCCAGCGCGCGCCGATCATCGGGAAGCCGCCGGTGAAATAGGCCTTGAAGCCGGCGCGCTGGATCAGCCGTGCGCTGATGGCGTCGTAGGCGCCCGCGAGGACCAGCGGGCGCTCGGAATTGAGCAGAGAACGAAAGCTCATTGCAGCTTGATCTTTCCGTCGCCGAGGATGCCCTTCCAGCGCGCGATGTCGTCGGCGAGCATTGTCTTCATGCCTTCCGATCCGGGCGCGGTCGGCGGCTCTGCGCCGGTCGCCGCTAGCTTGGCGATGGTGTCGGGCTCGGCCAGGACGGCGCGAAGCTCGGTGTCGAGCCGCTTGATCACGGCCTCCGGCGTTTTGGCTGGCGCCGCGAGCCCGAGCCAGGTGATGCCTTCGAAGCCCGGCACGCCGGACTCGGCGACGGTGGGAATGTCGGGCGCGAGCCGGGAGCGTTGCGACGTGGTGATGGCGAGACCCTTGAGCTTGCCCTGGCGGATCATCGGCAACGACCAGATGATGTTGTCGAACAGATACTGGATGCGGCCCTCCATCACGTCGGGCGCAGCCTGCACCCCGGTGCGATAGGGCACGTGCACCACGTCGATGCCGGTACGGGCCTTGAACAGCTCGCCGATCAAATGGGTGATCGTGCCGTTACCGCTCGAGCCGAACGACAGCTTGCCGGGATTGGCTTTGGCGTGGGCGATCAACTCCTGCACTGAATTCGCCGGGACCTTGGGGCTGACGATCAGCAGGTTCGGCAGGATGCCGGTGAGGCCGATCATCGCGAAGTCGCGGCTGTCGTAGTTCAGCGAGCCGGCCGGCTGGATCAGCGGCAGGATGACCTGCGCGCTGTTGGTGGTCATCAGGATGGTGTAACCGTCGGGCGAAGACTTCGCGACATAAGCCGTGCCGATTGCGCTGGCGGCGCCCACCTTGTTCTCTACCACCACCGGTTGGCCGAGCCGTGCGGATAATTTTTCAGCGAGAACGCGGCCGATGGCGTCGGTGCCGCCGCCGGCTGCGAACGGCACCACCAGCGTGATGGTGCGCGTGGGCCAGGATTGGGCAGCGGCCGGCGTGGGAGCGAAGGTGGCCGCCGCGAAACAGCCGGCCACGGCGAGTAGAAATTTGCTTCGGATTGTCACGCGATCCTCCCGCCAGTGCATTCTTGGCGGCATTCCATCCGCAATGGCGATGGCGGTCAATGGAGCCAGCCTGCGCGGGACGCCGGTCGCCGATGCAAAAGCGAACGTGACAATGCCTGACGGCCTCGTGAATGCAGCCACGCTCAATCAACGGTAGATTGCGAACGTTGACGGGGAAAACATCGATGCGACGTTTGTGGCGCGGTTTGGCGATTTTCATTCTCGGCGGCGTGCTTGGCACCGGGTTCGGTGTTGCGCTTGGATTTTTCCTGTTCCCGTTCGTGTTTCCGCCGCCGCCGGCGATGGACGAGCTGACGCTTGCCGATGTGGCCCCCTTGAGCGCTCCGGCGACGCCGTCACTGGTCAGCCCGACGCAGCCCGCGCCGGTTATTGCCGACACCCCGGCGGCATCGCTGCCAAGCGCTCCGGCTGCTTCCACCCCACCGCCGGCCGCTCCGACGCCACCGCCGGCTGCGAGTGGGATGCCGGCCCCGCCGCCACCTGCTCCGATCGCAAGGGGGACCTTCATTCACGCCAATCCTTCCGATCCGGTGCATTGGGGTCGCGGGACGGTCAGCGCCTACGAGCGCACCATCTTCCTGGAAAGCAACTTCGAAGTCGGACCCGGCCCGAAGTATCACGTCTATCTGGTGCCGCGTGCCGGGGTGCGGAACGAGGACCACGTCAACAAGTCGATGTTCGTCGATCTCGGGCGGCTGCGTGCGTTCAAGGGCAGCCAGCGCTACCCGGTCCCGGCCGGCGTGAACCTCAAGGACTACAAGAGCGTGGTGATCTGGTGCGAGCGGTTCGGCGTGCTGATCTCGCCGGCCGACCTGATGGTCGCGGGGCGCTGACGGGGACTGGTCGCGCCATCTGATCGCGTCTACGGTGCGTCGTGTTCTCCGCCTTCGACGACGTTACGATATGGCAGCTTGCGCTGGTCGCAGGCGTCGCGCTGTTTGCCTCGATCGTCGGCGGCGTCGCTGGCTACGGCACCGGTGCGTTGATGCCGCTGATCCTGGTGCCGATCGTAGGTCCGCTCGCCGTGGTCCCGATCATCGCCACGTCGGGGCTGATGACCAACACCAGCCGCGTGTTTGCGTTTCTGCGCTACGTCGACTGGCGGCGCGTCGTGATCGCCTGCGCCGGCGCGATCCCGCCCTCTATCGTCACGGCCTACGGCTACACGTTCCTCACCGGCAGGGGCGCGCTGCTGGTGATCGGCTCCATGCTGATGCTGACGGTGCCGCTGCGTTACCTGCTGCGGCGAAGTGCCGTGGTGCTCGGCGATCGCGGGCTGTTCGTCGGCAGCATGACTTACGGAACGGCCGTCGGCGGCACGGTGGGGGCGGGTGTCATTCTTCTGTCGGTGCTGATGGCTACCGGGCTCGAAGGCGCGGCGGTGATTGCGACCGATGCCGTGATCTCGATCGTGATCGGTTTGGTCCGGCTGGCGGTGTTCGGCTCCGCCGGCGCGCTGACGCCGCAGGTGATCGCGTTTGCGCTGCTGATCGGCATCGTTGCGTTTCCCGGCGCGTTTCTCGCCCGCGCTTTCGTCAATCGGCTGCCGATCCGCGTGCATACCAAGATATTGGACGCCGTGGTGCTGCTCGGCGGCCTGTTCATGGTGATCGAGGCGTTCAGGCGTTAGCCGGGACAGGCTCAGGGCCACTTCACCACGGGCGGCATCGAGGACAGGATCGAGTCCACATTGCCGCCGGTTCGCAGGCCGAAGATCGTGCCGCGGTCGTAGAGCAGATTGAATTCGACATAGCGGCCGCGGCGCACCAGTTGCTCTTCGCGGTCGGCGTCGGTCCAAGACGTGGTGAAATTCCTCCGCACCAATTCGGGATAGATGTCCCGGAACGCCCGGCCGACGTCCTGCGTGAAGGCGAAGTCGGCGTCCCAATCGCCGCTGTCGAGATAGTCGTAAAAGATACCGCCGATGCCGCGCATTTCCTTGCGGTGCTTCAGATAGAAATAGTCGTCGCACCACGCCTTGAACTTGTCGTAGGGCGCGACGCCGGCATGGGCGTCGCAGGCCGACTTCATCGCCGCATGGAACGACGCCGTGTCGGGGCCGTCCTGCGTGCGCCGGATGTCGAGCACCGGCGTGAGATCGGCGCCACCGCCGAGCCAGGCCTTGGACGTGACGACCATGCGGGTGTTCATATGCACGGCTGGGACGTGCGGATTGTGCGGATGCGCGATCAGCGAAACGCCCGAGGCCCAGAAGCGGGGATCGGCGTCGGCGCCGGGAATCTCCTTGCGGAATTCGGGAGCGAATTCGCCGTGCACAGTCGAGACGTGGACCCCAACCTTCTCGAACACCCGACCGCGCATCATCGACATGACGCCGCCGCCGCCCGGCGCGCCAGTCGAGTCGGTGCGCTGCCAAGGTGTGCGGACGAACCGGCCGGCGATGCAGTCGGACAACGGCGCGGTGGTGGGCAGTGCGTCTTCGATGGCTTCAAGCTGGGCGCAGATGTCGTCGCGTAGCGCCTCGAACCAAGCGCGGGCGCGGGTCTGGCGGTCGTTCAGGACGACGGGATCGGGGAGGGGAGACGACATGATCGGCATTCTATCCGGAAGGAATGTTGCGCGTCTGGCGGACAGCCTCCCCCAATGCCATCGCCGCGGCCATCGCCACATTGATCGAGCGCAACCCTTCCCGCATCGGAATCGTCAGCCGTGCGTCGGCCGCCCCGTGGACATCGTCCGGCACGCCGGCGCTCTCCCGCCCGAATAGCAGCACGTCGTCCGGCCGATAGGTGTGGTCGAGATAGGACGCGGCTGCGGCGGTCGTAAAGAGAAGGAGCCGCGATCCGGCTCCTCGCCGCCAAGCTTCAAAGGCAGCCCACGAGCCATGCCGCTCGATCTTCACCTGATCGAGGTAATCCATGCCGGCGCGACGAAAGGCGCGGTCGGATACGGGAAAGCCCGCCGGCTCGATAATGTGGGCTTCGACGCCGAGACAGGCGCAAAGCCGCAGAATCGTGCCGGTGTTCTGGGGGATATCGGGCTGATAGAGGGCGATCCGCATGGCTGGGGGTCGGGCTCGCGTGGAGGGGGTATCCATCCTCGCAACCCGTGGATTGCAAATGATTTGTGCGACTTTTGGTCATTGCCGCGATAGCGGGCTTGCGCTCTCCGGGCAAGGGTGCCAATAAACGCCGCCGGAGCGCCGCCTTTCGCCCTTCCCCAGGGTATGGGCGGCCGGCCCATCCGCCGCCGTGGGATGCCAAACACGTTCGCGGTTCTCAGCGTGGATGGACTGACCGGCAAGAGAGGGCCTTGAGACGTGACAACCATTTCGGCCGAGCCGACCCGCCGCGATTTTCTCTACATTGCCACCGGTGCCGTGGGTGCCGTCGGCGCTGTCGCCGTCCTGGTGCCGCTGGTTG
>CAMDFO010000027.1 GCA_945897515.1 Rhodoplanes serenus
GGTCGTGTGTCGGTTGGTAGGTACCCGGACAAGAGGCCGGGCAGCCGCCTGAGAAAGCGAAAGCTCTCTCAAGAAATCTAACCGGCAGCCGGAGGCGAAACCGGCGCACTCTGCTCTCCGCAGGGGACGCGACTTAAAGCAACGACGGAACGGGCTTTTTTGGTACGGCCCGGCATGAGTTCGCCGGATCACCGAAGAGGCTTGTCCTTCTTTGCCAGCAGTGCGGAACGGGGCTCACCCTCATCCGGACCAAGGCAGCAATCGATGTGATGTCGCGTTCTCGCGTCTCGCGGGATGACGTCGCGTCAGGTTCACCTTAGGCGGCACGCCGCCCGGATTTGGAGCAAGGTCGAGATGACCGCACGCATTCGCGAATTCCTGAAGAACCGCACTGACGAAGGACCATGCCTCGTGCTCGACCTCGACGTCGTGCGCGACAACTACACCGCCTTCGCCAGGACGCTGCCCGACACCAAGGTTTATTACGCCGTGAAGGCCAATCCGGCGCCCGAGATCCTCAAGCTGCTGACGACGATGGGCTCATGCTTCGATGTCGCCTCGATCGGCGAGATCGACATGGTGTTCGCGGCCGGCTGCACGGCCGACCGCATCTCCTACGGCAATCCGATCAAGAAGGAGAGCGAGATCGCGACGGCGTACAAGGCCGGCATTACGCTCTACGCCGTGGACTGCGAGGCCGAGGTCGAGAAGGTGGCGCGCGCCGCGCCCGGCAGCCGGGTGATCTGCCGCATTCATTGCGACGGCACCGGCGCGGAATGGCCGCTGTCGCGCAAGTTCGGCTGCGAGCCGGACTATGCGGTCGACATTCTGGAGCACGCGCATCGCCTGGGATTGGTCGCGCACGGCATCTCGTTCCATGTCGGCTCGCAGCAGCACAACGTCGAGGCCTGGGACCGCGCGCTGGCCTCGGCCGCGTCGGTGTTTAAGGTCTGCGCCGAGCGCGGAATCAATCTCGCCATGGTCAATCTCGGCGGCGGCTTCCCGGCGAAATACATCCGCAAGACGCCGAAGCTGGAATCCTACGGCAAGGCGATCTTCCGGGCGCTGCGCAAGCACTTCGGCAACGCCATTCCGAACACCATCATCGAGCCCGGCCGGGGCCTGGTCGGCAACGCCGGCATGATCGAGGCCGAGGTGGTGCTGATCGCCAAGCGCAATCGCGAGGACGATCTGCGCTGGGTCTATCTCGACATCGGCAAGTTCCACGGCCTGGCCGAGACCATCGACGAGTCGATCCGCTATCCGATCAAGACCACCAAGGACAAGGACGAGACCGGCCCGTGCGTGGTCGCCGGGCCGACCTGCGATTCGGTGGACGTGCTGTATCAGAAGACGCCCTATCCGCTGCCGGTGTCGCTGGCGATCGGCGACAAGGTGCTGATCGAGGCGGCGGGGGCCTACACCACGACGTATTCGTCGGTGGGGTTCAACGGCTATCCGCCGCTGCGGCAGTATGTGATTTGAGCGGGCTTTAGGCCCCGTAGAAGCAAAACCCCGGGCTTCGGCCCGGGGTTTTCGTTTCAGGGGACGGTCTTGAGAAATCAGCCCAAAATGGTATATATCATTGGTATCTACCATCGGAGCTAGCCATGGCCACCGCCAAACTCTTCAAAACCGGCCGGAGCCAGGCCGTCCGCCTGCCCAAGGAGTTCCGCTTCGAGGGCAAGGAGGTGCGGATTCGGCGCATGGGCGATGCCGTGGTGTTGGAGCCGATGAAGCAAGACCTTGAAGCAATGTTTGCCAGGATCGATGCCATCGGAGGCGGGGCAGAGTTTCCCGATCGACCGCCGCAACCGCCCATGCAAGAGCGGGACTTGGATTTCGATTGAGCATTCTCTTCGATAGCAGCGCTTGCATTGCGGTGCTCCGCGAGCATCCCGATATCGTACGTGAACGCGCTGCGCGGGCCGTGGGCTCCGGCGAGCGCATCTTCGTATCGAGCATTGCCGTGTCAGAACTTTGGTACGGCATCCGCCTCAGCACTCGACAGAATGTAAACGCAAGCCTTCTGGAAGCGTTTCTGGAAACCATTCTCAGCATTCCATTCAACGACGATGATGCGAAGGTAGCGGGCGCGATCCGCGCCGATTTGAGACGGCAAGGAAATAAGATCGGCTCCTACGATTGCCTTATTGCCGCACAAGCGATGCGTCGCGATCTGCTTCTCATCACCGCGGACCGAGGCTTCTCCCGCGTAAAAGGACTACGCTGGGAGAACTGGGAGGCCTGACCCGCCCTCACCCCAGGTCGATCACGCCGGCTTCGCCGTCCTCGGTGCCCCACGCCAGCATGGTGCCGGTCGCATTCCACGCCAGCGCGGTGACCGGTCCCGTACCGGGCTTCTTGCCGAGCACCTCGGCGCCGTCGTCGATCCGCACCAGCAGGATCGTGCCGTCGGCGTAGCCGGCGGCCACGACGTCCTGCTTGGGATGGCAGGCCACCACCGCAAGCCGCACCGCGAACGCCGCGAACATTTGCGGCTGCTTGCCCATCGGGCCGTCCTTGGACTGGAACGGCCAAAGCACGAGCTGCTCGGAGCCCGAGGTCGCGAGCCACTTGCCGCCAGCGGTCCAGGCGAAGGATCGCACCCGTGCCGAATAGCCCGACATCCGCATGTGCTTGGCATCGACAACGCGCCAGCCATGCAGCATCGGCTCCTGCATCGCTGTCACCAGAAACTTGCCGTCCGGACTGAATGCGACGTGATGGTGCGAACCCTTCCAGTCCAGCACCTCGGGTGCGGCCTGGGCGTTAGGGAACCAGAGGCTGACGCCGTTGTAGTGCGCGACGGCAAGACGCAGCCCTTTCGGCGCGAACGCGAGCCCGCCGACGGTCGAGGCCACTTCGAGCGAACGCGGCTCGCCCTTGCCGCTCTGCACATACGCGGTCTTGCCGGCCGACCAGGCGACCGCGCCGTCCGGACCTACGGCGACCTGGTCGATCCAACGATGTTTGGCGTCGGTTGCGATGGTGGTGTGCTGGCCATCCGGACCGGTGCTCACGACCTTGCCGTCGTCGCCGCCGGTGACGATGCGTTCGCCGTCGCTCGTGGCCGACATGATGCCGCCGGAGTGCACGGCGACGCGGGTCTCGTCGCTTTTGTCCGAGACCAGCAGTACGGCTTCTTCACCGAGCACGAACGCCGCAGTGCGGCCGAGGAAATGCGCGGCGACGACGGGTGCGCCCGCGGCGACGGGGCGCGTGCGGTCGACGACGGAGGGGGTGTTGGTGTCGGTTTGAGCCATTTTATTCGCTGTCATCGCCGGGCTTGACCCGGCGATCCATCAATTCTCAAACGGTTCTTCAAGAGATGGATGCCCGGGTCAAGCCCGGGCATGACAGAGAGTGTGCGGCCTCAGGCGATAACGGTCTCGAAGCCCTTCCGGATTCTGTCCTCCGGCAGGTCGCGGCCGATGAACACCAGCTTGCTGTCGCGATGCTCGCCGTCCTTCCAGGGCCGCTGGTGATCGCCGTCCAGGATCATGTGCACGCCCTGGAACACAAAGCGATCGGGGTCGTCCTTGAAATTCAGGATGCCCTTGCAGCGCAGGATGCTGGGCCCGTCCTTGGCGACGAGGTCCTGGATCCACGGGAAGAACTTGTCGGGATTGAGCGGCTTGTCGGTCTTGATCGAGAACGACTGCATGTCCTCGTCGTGATAGTGCTTGAGCCCGCCGTGATGATGGTGGTGATCGCCATGATCGTGATGATGATCGTGGCCGTGGTCATGATCGCCGGTGTGCAAAAATTCCGGTTCGATGTCGAGGATACGGTCGAGGTCGAAGGCGTTGCGGCCGAGCACCTGGTCGAGCGCGATCTGCGAACGCTGGGTGCGGTGCAGCTTCGCATAAGGATTGATGCCGCGGATGCGGGCCTCGATCTCGCGCAACTCGGCTTCCGTTACCAGATCGGTCTTGTTGAGCAGGATCACGTCGGCGAAGGCGATCTGGTTCTTGGCTTCGGGCGCGTCCTTGAGCCGATCCTTGAGCCACTTCGCATCGGCCACAGTCACCACCGCGTCGAGCCGGGCCTTTTTGCCGACGTTCTCGTCGACGAAAAAGGTCTGCGCCACCGGCGCGGGATCGGCGAGGCCGGTGGTTTCGACGATGATGGCGTCGAACTTGCCCTTCCGTCGCATCAATCCCTCGATGATCCGGATCAAGTCGCCGCGCACGGTGCAGCAGATGCAGCCGTTGTTCATCTCGAACACTTCTTCGTCGGCGCCGACCACCAGCTCGTTGTCGATGCCGATCTCGCCGAACTCGTTGACGATCACGGCGTATTTCTTGCCGTGCGGCTCGGACAGGATGCGGTTGAGCAGCGTGGTCTTGCCGGCGCCGAGATAGCCGGTCAGCACCGTGACAGGGATTTTTTCGCTCTGGGCAACGTCGGACGCTTTATCGGACATGGAGGACCTTAGCTCAGGAGGGCTGCGCTCAGCGTCCTTATATTGTGCCTGATAAGGTCGATGTAAGTGGGGGCCGGGCCTTTCTCGTCGGTCAGGGCGTCGGAATAGAGCGTGCCGCCGATCCGGGCCCCGGTTTCGTCGCTGATCTGCTTGAGCAGGCGCGGGTCCGAGACGTTCTCCATGAAAACGGCCGGAATCTTCTGGCGTTTGATCTGGGTGATGATGAGGGCGACGTCACGGGCCGACGCTTCCGATTCGGTCGATACGCCCTGCGGCGCGACGAACTCCACCCCGTAGGCCTGCCGGAAATAGCCGAAGGCGTCGTGGGTGGTGATGATCCGGCGGCGCTCGGCCGGGATTTTCGCGACCGTATCGCGGACCTCGGCATCGAGCGCATCGAGCTTGGCGAGATAGGCCGTGCTGTTGCTCTCGTACGCCACCTTGCCGGCCGGGTCGGCGGCGATCAGCGCATCGCGGATATTGGCGACGTAGATTTTCACGTTGGGCACGGACTGCCAGGCGTGCGGATCGTTATGGGCATGGCCGTGGCTATGCCCACCTTCCGGTTTGCGCGGCGCGACGCCCTTGGTCGCCACCACCACCGGCGCCTTGCTGCCGGATGCCTTCACCAGCCGGGCGATCCAGCCTTCGAAGCCGAGGCCGTTCATGACCACGACCCTGGCGTCGGCGAGCTTGCGGGCATCGGCCGGCGACGGGTTGTACACGTGGGCATCGCCGTTCGGCCCGACCAGCATCGTGATGTCGACGCGCTCGCCGCCGACGTTCTTTGCCAGATCGCCGAGGATCGAGAAGGTCGCGACGACTTTCAGCTTCTCCTGCGCCATCGCCGGAACAGCGGCGAACAGCGCGGCGAGAAGCGCGACGATGAACCTTGCTCGCATGGCATCTCCTCAGGCTTCGAGATGGCGGCCCGGGAAGGCCTGCCAGATCAATCCGCCAACCCGGCCGAACAGCAGCGAGATCGCATAGATCGCGCCGGCCACCAGGATCACCGCCGGACCCGACGGCACCGCCGTGTGGAACGACACCAGCAGTCCGGCGTAGCCCGCGACCGCGCCGGTCCCGGCTGCAATCGCGATCATCGTGGTGATGTCGCGCGCCCAGAACCGCGCCGTCACCGCCGGCAGCATCATGATGCCGACCGCGAGCAGCGTGCCGAGCGCGTGGAATCCGCTGACCAGGTTGAGCACTAGCAGCGCCAGGAATGCGATATGCGCCACCGCGCCGGCGCCGCTGACCGAGCGCAGGAAACCGGGATCGACGCATTCCAGCACCAGCGGCCGGTAGATCAGCGCCAGCCCGAACAGCGTCACCGTGGCATTCACGGCGATCAGGATCAGGGTCTGGTCGTCGAGCGCGAGCACGGTGCCGAACAGGAAGTGCAGCAGGTCGATGTTGGTGCCCTTGATCGAAACGATGGTCACGCCCAGCGCCAGCGAGATGATAAAAAACGCCGCCAGCGAGGCGTCTTCCTTCAGTTCGGTGGTGCGCGCCACCAGACCGGCGAGGATCGCCACCACGAAGCCAGCGACCATGCCGCCGGCCGCCATGGCGAACAGGTTGAGCCCCGAGATCAGAAATCCGACGGCTGCGCCCGGCAGCACGGCGTGCGCCATGGCGTCGCCGACCAGGCTCATGCGGCGCAGCATCAGGAACACGCCGATCGGACCTGCGCCGAACGCGAGCGCCAGTACGCCCGCCAGCGCGCGGCGCATGAATTCGAACTCGGAGAACGGGGTGATGAAGAGGTCATACATCTATAAGGCGCTCCCGAAATGCCGGAGCCGTCATCCTGAGGCGCCCGGCGAAGCCGGGCCTCGAAGGATCGCGTCGTTGCAACATCTCGCGGCCAGAGCCGGGCCGTCGCCCTTCGAGGCGCGCAAACGCGCGCACCTCAGGGTGACGGAGAGAGAAAGGGCGCATTTTTACGCCGCCACCACGCAGGCTTCGGCGTGCTCGTCGAACGCCTCGCACATGCGGCGCGCTTTCAGAATATTCTCGTCCGTCAGCACCGTCGCGGTCGCGCCCCAGGCCACCGGCTCGCGCGCCAGCAGCAACGCGTCGGGGAAATGCAGCTTGACCAGATCGAGATCGTGCAGCGCCGCCATCACGGTGCGCTTTTCAGAGTGCCACTGCCGCACCAGCGCGAGCAGATCGGCGGAGGTTTTTGCATCGATGGCGTTGAACGGCTCGTCGAGCACGATGACGCGCGCGTCCTGCAGCAGCAGCCGCGCGAACAGCATGCGCTGCATCTGGCCGCCGGACAGCGTGCCGATGGCGCGCTGCTCGAAGCCGGTCAGGCCGACTGTGGCCAGCGCCGCCTCGATGGCGTCGCGATCCTTGGCGCCGATGCCGCCGAACAGGCCTTTGCTCCGCCACAGCCCCATCGACACCATGTCGTAGACGTTGATCGGGAACGTGCGGTCGATCTCGGCGACCTGCGGCAGGTAGGCGATGTCCTGCGGATCGACGCCGTTGCGTTCGACGCTGCCGGCGAGCGGCTTGATCGCGCCGACCACGCCCTTGAACAGCGTGGACTTGCCGGCGCCGTTCGGACCGACCACGGCCGTGAGCGAGCCGACCGCGAACGCGCCGTCGAGATGATGCACCGCCGGGTGGCGGTCGTAGCCCAGCGTGAGATTGCGGAAACGGAGCTGCTCGGTCATTGCCGCACTCTCAATTCATCGCCCAGAACACCGCCGCCCACAGCAGCGCGACGACGACGGCCGCAGCAGCCAGCCGCTGGGTCACGGCAAGCCGCAGGATCGAGGCGTGGATGGTCGCCGGCGGGTGATGGTGGCCGGGATGGTGGTGGTGATAGTGGGCGTGGTCGGACATGGATACGTTATAATATAACATGGCGGCCTGTTCCAGGGGATTCGGCGCGTTTGACGCCGGTTGATCCTGATCAAAACGGTTGACCGGGACCGTGCTGTTAATGGCCGCCCGCCTGGAGGCCGGCCATGATGATGGATTATTGGCGGTTCGACGGCGGAATCGGGTTCAGCGTGACCCATTGGCTGTTGTTCGCGATCATGGTGATGGTCGTGCTCTACCCGGTCGGCCGAACGCTCAGCCGCATCGGATTCTCACCCTTCTGGTCGGTGCTCGCGCTCATTCCCTTCATCAACCTGATCGCGTTGTGGGTGCTGGCTTTCGCGGACTGGCCGGCGCCAAAGCGCGGCGCATGATCGCCGCACTTCAAGGAGCGCTACCATGAACGGCATTCATGACTTCTTCGCCCTCTGCGTACGGACTCGTGAGTGGCGCAATCTTCGCCCCGATATACAATGTGTTCAATGTCAGAGGCAGTCCGTAGCCCGATGAAGATTGGTGAACCGGCCGAGCAACCCTCGCAATCGTCTGCAAGCTCGAGCGCCGCACATGGAATGCACGCGCGCCACGGCGCTGCCGAGGAGGAAAGCAAAGGGGTGATCGACCCCGTCTGCGGCATGACGGTCGATCCGCATAAGACGCCGCACCGCCACGCCCATCTGGGCCGCACGTATTATTTCTGCTCCGCCGGCTGCCGAACCAAGTTTGCCGCCGACCCGAAAAAATATCTCTCCGAGCAGCCCGCCGCCGCCGAACCCCCGCCGCCGGGGGCGATCTACACCTGCCCGATGCATCCTGAGATCCGGCAAGCCGGTCCCGGCTCCTGTCCAATCTGCGGGATGGCGCTGGAACCGGAGATGGCTACGGCCGACAGCGGCCCCAATCCCGAACTCGTAGATATGACACGGCGGTTATGGATCGGCCTTGCGCTGGCGATTCCAGTGATGGCCCTGGAGATGGGCGGCCATCTGACCGACCTGCACATGCTTCTGGGCCAACGGACGTCCAACTGGATTCAGTTGGTCCTGGCAACGCCGGTGGTGCTGTGGGGCGGCTGGCCGTTCTTCGTGCGCGGCTGGCAGTCGCTGCTGACCCGCACTCTCAACATGTTTACCCTGATCGCCATCGGCACCGGCGCAGCGTGGCTGTTCAGCATGGTGGCGACGCTGCTGCCGGATGCCTTTCCCGCCGCCTTTCGCGGTCCGGATGGGTCGGTCGCCGTATATTTCGAGGCCGCCGCGGTCATCACGGTGCTGGTGCTCCTGGGCCAGATGCTGGAGCTACGCGCGCGCGAGCAGACCTCGGGCGCGATCCGCGCGCTGCTCGACCTCGCGCCGAAGACCGCATGGAAGCTCAAGGATGACGGCCGCGAAGAGCAGGTCTCGCTCGATCTCGTCGCCGTCGGCGATTTATTGCGGGTTCATCCCGGCGAGAAGGTACCAGTCGACGGCGTGCTGAGCGAGGGACGCTCGTCGCTCGACGAATCCATGGTGACCGGCGAATCCATGCCGGTGACCAAGGAGCCCGGAGCCAGGGTCATCGCCGGAACGCTCAACCAGACCGGCAGCTTCGTGATGCGAGCCGAGAAGGTTGGCCGCGACACCGTGCTGGCGCAGATCGTGCAGATGGTCGCGGCGGCGCAGCGCTCCCGCGCGCCGATCCAGCGCCTCGCCGACCAGGTGTCCGGCTGGTTCGTACCGGCGGTCATCGCCGTTGCCGTGATCGCGTTCCTGGCCTGGGCGAGTTTCGGCCCCGAGCCGCGGCTGGCCCATGCCCTCGTTGCCGCGGTCGCCGTGCTGATCATCGCGTGCCCGTGTGCGCTCGGGCTGGCGACGCCTATGTCGATCATGGTCGGCGTCGGCCGGGGCGCGCAGGCCGGCGTGCTGATCAAGAATGCCGAAGCGCTGGAGCGCATGGAGAAGGTCGATACCCTGGTCGTCGACAAGACCGGCACGCTGACCGAGGGCAAGCCGAAGGTCGTTGCGATTATCCCCGCCGAAGGCTTCGAGGAGCAGGAAGTGTTGCGGCTGTCGGCCAGCGTGGAGCGCGCGAGCGAGCATCCGCTGGCGCGCGCCATCGTCGCGGCGGCTGAGGAGCGAAACATCGCCTTCGGCAAGGTCATGGGGTTCGATTCTCCGACCGGCAAGGGCGTGCTCGGCATGGTCGACCGGCGCCGGATCGTCATCGGCAACGCAACGTTTCTCGGCGAGCTCGGGATTTCGACCGAGGCGCTCGATGCCGATGCGGAACGGCTGCGCCAGGATGGCTCGACCGCAATCTTCCTTGCGGTCGACGGCAAGATCGCCGGTGCCATCGCGATCGCCGATCAGGTGAAGCCGACGACGCTGGCCGCGCTGCGCGCGCTCACCGACGAAGGCATTCGCGTCGTCATGCTGACCGGCGACAACAGGACAACCGCCCAGGCCGTGGCGCGGCGTCTCGGCATCACCGAGATCGAGGCCGAAGTCCTGCCCGATCGGAAAAGCGCGGTGATCGAAGCTTTGCGCCGCGAGGGCCGCGTCGTCGCAATGGCGGGTGACGGCGTCAACGATGCGCCCGCCCTCGCCGCCGCCGACGTCGGCATCGCCATGGGCACCGGCGCCGACATCGCGATCGAAAGCGCAGGCATCACGCTGCTGAACGGCGATTTGACCGGCATCGTGCGGGCGCGCCGGCTGTCCGCGGCCACGATGAGCAATATCCGGCAGAACCTGTTCTTTGCCTTCATCTACAACGCGGCCGGCGTGCCCATTGCCGGCGGCATGCTCTATCCCGCTTTCGGCATCCTGCTGTCGCCGATCATCGCCGCCGCCGCGATGGCTCTGTCGTCGGTCAGCGTCGTGGGGAACGCCCTGCGGTTGAGACGCGTCCGGCTTTAGTCCGTTGCCGCCGACGCGCGGCGCAGGCTTGCGGTCCGCCGCATCGGCGGTCGCGCTACCTCTCCCCACATTGCAAACCCCTGCCCGCCCGGCCATTGTGTCGGCGGGGATTGGGGTAGTGCCGCGACATGGGCCAGAAATCGAAGATGAACGAGCAGAGAACTCGTGTTGTTTGCGTCGGCGAAGTGATGATCGAGATGGCCCGCGGCAGCGAGGGCCGTTTCGCCATGGCCTGCGGCGGCGACACCTTCAACACCGCAGTCTATCTGTCGCGTGCCGGAATCGACGTGTCCTACGCCACCGCGCTCGGTGACGATTCCTATTCGGACGGCATCGTCTCGCTGGCCGCGGCCGAGGGCGTGAAGGGCGACCTGATGCTGCGCGTGCCCGGCCGGCAGCCCGGCCTCTACACCATCGAAACCGATGCCAAGGGCGAGCGGCGTTTCTATTATTGGCGCGAAGCATCGCCCGCCCGCGAACTGTTCGAACTGCCGGACTGGGGCCGCGTTGCCGAGAGCCTGATGTCGGCGCGGCTGGTGTATTTCTCCGGCATCACGCTGTCGCTCTATTCCAATCACGGGCTGGGCCGGTTCCTCGCCATCCTGGAAATGGCGCGGCAGCAGGGCGCGCGGATCGCGTTCGACGGCAACTTCCGGCCGCGCGGCTGGAGGGGCGACCTGGCGCGCACCCGCACCGTGTTCCTCGAGGCGCTCAAGCGCTGCGACGTGGCGCTGCCGACCTACGACGACGAAGCGGTGCTGTGGGGCGACGCCAGCCCGGAGCAGACGGTGGAGCGGTTGCAGGCCTTCGGCATCGGCGAGATCGTGGTGAAGAACGGGCCGCACAGCGCGCTGGTCTCGGCCGGCGGGCGGCAGGAGTATGTGCCGGTGACGGAGATCGTCGAGCCGGTGGACACCACCGCCGCCGGCGACAGCTTCAACGCCGGCTACATGGCGGCGCGCCTCGCGGGCGAGAATCCGGCGGTGGCGGCGGCGGCTGGGCATCGGCTGGCGGCGCAGAAGATCCGCCATCGCGGTGCGATCATGCCGCGCACCGCGGCGATGATGCATTGATCAATCGGAATCACAAGGAGGCTTTGCCATGCTGGCGTTGTATTACGGTCCGGGTGCGTGCTCGATGGCGTCGCACATCGTGCTCGAAGAGAGCGGCGAGAAGTATGAGCCGAAGCGGATGGACCTCGCCAAGGGCGAGCAGCGCACCGACGACTACCTGAAGAAAAATCCACTCGGCCGCGTCCCGCTGCTGCAGCTCGACGACGGGTCGCACCTCGCCGAGAACACCGCGATCCTGCCCTACCTCGGCAAGCGCTTCAGCCTGTGGCCGGCCGACGGCATCGGCGAGGCCAAGGCGCTGTCGACGATCGGCTTCTTTGCCGCGAGCGTGCATCCGGCGCATGCCCATGTCGGGCGGCCGGAGCGCTACACCGCCGATCAGTCGGCACTCCCCGGCATCAAGGAGATGGGGCTGAAAACCTTCCACGGCTATCTGAAGCAGATCGACGGCATGCTGGCCGGGCGCGAGTGGCTGTCCGACAAATACTCGGTGCTCGATCCCTACGCGCTGGTGTTCTACACCTGGGGCGTGCGCCGCGAGCTGCCGATGGCGGAGATGAAGAACTACACCGCATTCAAGGACCGCATGACCAAGCGTCCGGCCGTGCAGCGCGTGCTGGAGGACGAGAAGGTCAAGGTCTAGCTCACGGCCTGCCGATCAGCATCGCGCCGAGTGCGGCCAGGAACGGGATCGGCAGCGACGCCGCAACCCGCAGCCAGACCAGCCGCGGCGGCATCACGCCGAGCTCCCAGATAAACAGCCGCTGGAATGCGAACAGCGCCCAGGCTGTGGTGTAGGCGATCACCTGCGGCGCACCGGCGCCGCCTTTCAGCGCGGCCACCCCGATGGAGAAACCGATCACCGGCCCGCCCGGCGTGACGAAACCGCCGAGGGTGGCGATGGCGAGCCCGGCGAAGCCGGAATCCGCGCCGAGCCAGCGGCCGACCGTCTCCTGCGGCAGCAGCGCGGCGATGTAGCCCGCGCCG
The DNA here is from genome assembly GCA_945897515.1 of Rhodoplanes serenus. Lineage (GTDB taxonomy): Bacteria > Pseudomonadota > Alphaproteobacteria > Rhizobiales > Xanthobacteraceae > Z2-YC6860. The sequence continues at coordinate 12,225 of CAMDFO010000027.1, forward strand.
ATCACGCCCAGCATGATGCGCGGAATGAGTCTTACGCAATCCATCACGCCTTCGCGCGTGCTGGTGCGCAGCAGCGTATGGCTGCGCCGTCCCGCGATCACCGCCAGCACGATGGCGATGGCCCACAGCAGCAGATCGACGAACAGGTTCACGTGCCGCCTCCGGGCCGCACGCCGAACAGGCCGGCCAGCGAGCGCGCCAGCAGGCCGGCCACGATCGGCAGCGGCAGCGCGATCAGGCTGCGCCAGACGACGAATTCGGGACCGAAGAACGGCAGCTCCCAGATCAGCGCACGGCCGTAGCCGAGCAGCGTCCAGCTCGTGACGAATGCAATAGTCGGGCCGATGCCGGCGCCGATGGCGAGGAACGCGGCGGCGATCGGGAACACCGTGATCGGGCCGCCCGGTACGATGATGCCGGCCATGGTCGCGATGATGAGACCCATGAAGCCGGACTCCGCGCCGACCCAGCGCAGCACGGTCTCGCGCGGCATCAGCACCGCGACGAACGACGCGATCAGGCAGGCCGCCAGCACCTTGGGCAGGATGTCGAGGAACAGCGCAACATCGCTGACGAGAATTTCCAGGAAACGCGTCTGCCCGTCGCGGACATAGACCGCGATCGCGGCGCCGATAACCGTGACGGCGATGAATGCCGTCGACCAGTCGAGCGATCGGCGCGGGCGGCGCTGGAGAGGAGGTTCGGACAAGGAGGTGCCGTGGCTGATGCGTGAGTCGCATCAAGAGCATTTGCCAAGGCAGGATTCAAGCCGCCGCTAGTCCGCTCTCCGCGTCAGACGGGCCGCCGTTTGCGCCAGCGCCGTGATGCGAGCGAAATCGCCTGCGGCAATCGCCTCGGCCGGAGCCACCCAGGAACCGCCGACGGCGACCACATTCGCCAGCGCAAGATAGACCTCGGCATTGTCGGCGTTGACCCCGCCGGTCGGGCAGAAACGAATGTCCGGCAACGGCTCCACCAACGCGTTCAGCCAGCGGATGCCGCCCGATACTTCGGCAGGAAAAAACTTCAGCACCGAAAAACCCAAAGCGGCGAGCGCCATCGCTTCGCTCGTGGTGGCGCAGCCCGGCATCGCCGGCACCGGCGCGTCGGCGAAGGCTTCGGCAAGCTCGCGCGGCGTCCCCGGGCTCACCAGAAACTGCGCACCGGCGTCGAGCGCCCGGCCGATTTCGGAGACTTTCGTGACGGTGCCGACACCGACCACTATTCCCGGCACCTCGGCGATGATGGCGCGCACCGCATCGAGCGCCGCTGCGGTGCGCAGCGTCACCTCGACGGTACGCAAGCCGCCGGCCAGCAGCGCGCGGGCGAGCGGCGCCGCGTCGGCGACGCGCTCGATGACGAGCACCGGAATGACCGGCGACGCCAGAAGGTTGCTGGGATCGGAGAGCCGCATGAGCCATTATGTGGGCTCACGCGGCCTCCTGCCGCAAGTCCCTATTCCGCAGGCACCGCGGACGGCGCGGGCTGCATCACGACCGCCGGATAGCGGCTGAGCCCGTAGAGGAACGCCGCCACCAGTGCATAGGCCACGGCGACCGAGGGCGTGACCGCGATCCCGACCGACTCGCCGTGCATGAAGCCGAAGAAGGTCAACAGCGCACCCGCGGCCGAGAAATACGCCGCCTCGACAAACTTCTTGTCGATGATGAAGGCCCCGATCGCGCCGAGCACGAGACCGGAAAGGATCGCACCGCCGGCCAGCACTTCGAGCCCATGATACAGCACGCCGACCTGCGCCAGCTTGTCGAGCCCGACCGCCGCAGCGCTCGTCCCCGCCGCCGTCAACGCGCCATCGAGCTGGACCTTGCACCAGGCCGCGAGATGCGGAACCAGCGCGAGCACGACCGCGGGCGCGTGAAGCTTCGGCGTCTCCTGAAACGCCTGCGCACCGATCAGCATGCCGATGTAGAGCAGGATCGGCGAAATCGCGACCAGCGGTATCAGCGACGAGATCAGCGCGATGATGCCGAACCAGGACAGCACGATCACCATGACGCCGGTGGCGGCCGAGTAGCCGATGCGGCCGCCCATCGCCTTCCACCCGGGATGGCCGATGTAGACCGCGTTGATGAACGGGTTGCCCATCAGGCAGCCGATCAGGCTGACCACGCCGTCGGCCGTGAGCACCTGGGTGGTGGGATAGGAATCGCCCGCGGCTTCCGCGCTCTCGACGTTGTCCATCGCTTCGACGAGATCGTAGATCCCGAACGGAATCGCGGTCACCAGGATGATGCCGAGGAACTCAAAGCCGGAGAACACCATGTCGAACGCCGGCAGCGGCACCGAGAACCCGAAGTTGGCGAATGCGCCAGCAACCTTCTGCAGGGTCATGCCGCCGTAGCCGATGCCGAATAGCGTCGAACCCCAGGCGATCAGCATGCCCGCCGCAATCGCGACCAGGCCGGCGGGAATTCCGCGCGGATACTTGAAGCCGCCGAACCAGCTCACCAGGATAATGGCGAAGCAGACCACGCCGATGATCGGCGTCATGTACATCTCCAGCGCCGGGCGCATCGAGATGAAGGTGATCGACACGCCCGCGAGCGTGCCGAGCAGCGCGGCGCGCGGCGTGACCTTGCGGATGTACGGCGCGATGAAGCCGCCGATCATCAGGATGAAGCTCTGGAAAAACACCCAGACCAGTCCGGCCGACCAGCCCTTCATCGGATCGCCGGTCTTGAGCGTGATCGGCAGCATGATGACGAAGGTGACAACAAACATGTGCGGCACGCTGACACCCGACGGCAGCGCGCAGACGTCGTCGCGGCCGGTCTTGAGCGCGAGGCGATACGCAAGCCAGGCGTAATAGAACGTGGAGAGGCACATCATCAGGCCGAGCGCCGGCAGGATGCGGCCAAACACAATCGAGTCCGGCATCTTCAGCACGAAGCGCAGCAGCCCGGTCAGCACCAGCATGTTGACCAGGATGTTGGTGCCGAAGCCGAAGAAGGCGTTCCAGTCGCTCGGCGTCCATAAGGCCGGCCGGCGCATTCCGATCGTCATTGCGGTCATCTTACGTCCCCCTCGAATGCAATTGCGTTCATGCCGAGCCGCCGGAGCGGAGGCGGATGCTCAAGACCTCGGAACTGGAGGGCCTACCGAGGACGCAAACAGGCGAGCATCCGCCTCCACAACGGTGGCTTAGAAGCTGAAGCCGACGCCGCCCGACCAGACGGCGATGTCCTTCTTCGCGTTCGTGAACGTGGTGGCGGCGCCAGTGACGACCTGAGCGGCGAGCAAGGCGTCGTTGAAGATGTGGTAGTATTGAACGCCGCCCTTGACGTACCAGTTGCCCAGCCGAGGCGGGATCACGGCGCCGAGCGCGTACTTGGCCTGCAAGCCGGTCGAGAACATGCCCGAGCTGCTGGTCGCGCACGGCGACAGGCCGGTGGTGCCGCAGACGTTCGTTGTCCCGTCAGCCCGATTCCAGAAGTCCGACGGACCGAACACATACGACGTCGGGATCGTGAAGGTCAGCGGGATGCCTGCGCTCTTTGCCAGACTGAACGACGGCGCCACGCCGACCGTGACACGATAGGTTTTCCCGGTCTTTCCGAACACGACCGTCGAACCGCCCGAGGCGTTGTAGAACACGCTCACGTAGGGATTGAACGCAACCGGCAAACCCCAGGCGCTATCGTCATAGGCCAGCGTGAACACGTAGTTGTAGGCCGTCGGGATTCCGGGCGGGCTTGGAAAGTGAAACTGAACGTGCTCGGCGGTGAACTTCCAGGACTTGGCAAAGCCGACGGTCATGCCGGCCCACATGTCCATTTCCTGCCAGACACGGCCGCCGACCGGCGGGCTGGACCAGTATTCGCTCCACACGCCGCCGTACACCGAGACGCTGTTGATGAAGCCGGCTGGATCCTTGTAGAGGTCCAAGCTCAGGCCGCCGCTGACTTGCGACAGCGAGCCTCGCGTCGGATACAGCAGCAGACCGCCACCGGTGACGCGATTGCCGGCGATCGTGTAGTCGGCAAAGCCGTGCACATCGAGCGGAAAGCTGCTCGCCACCGGCATCGGCTTGGCCTTGGCCGGCATGTCCGCCGCCATCGATCCGGTGGACAGCAGAACTCCAAGCGATGTGCTGGCAGCGGCGAGCAACGCCGACGCGGAACGTAGAACTGACATTTGACTTCCCCTTACCCCAGTTGCACTTCAAGGCCCGCTCGGCTCCGGACACGATTCCCCGTTCTCCCGCGGCGTGTTTCAGCCGCGACAGCGATGATCGATACGCAACACCGGATGCGGTGATGCCCGAGCGCGATCGCCCCCGACGCGCACATCCTCGCAAGTCGTGTGCCAGATGCGACGACCTGCCGCTGTCTGTGGACGACGGGCGCGCGAACGCCGATTCCTCAGGGATTTTGAAGTCGTTGCAATTCACCGCCTGCAAAACGGGCAGCACCGTCCATGACAATCGCGTGACGCGAATGCCCAATAAATGGAGATTCGCTGGTCAATCGGATTCCACAGCACAATGCGCGAAAATGCGCGCAGCCGCGGCCGTTCAGGCCGATCGGGCGAGCGCGGCCAGCACCGGCTGCGACGACGACACCCAGCCGAAGATGCCGCCCTGCGCCTTGATCATGGCGAGGCCGGCGGAATGAAATTCCGGAAAATACGACGCGCAGCAATCCGACAGCACGATGCAGCGGAAGCCGCGGTCGTTGGCCTCGCGCACCGTGGTGTTGACGCAGACTTCGGTGGTGACGCCGCACACCAGCAGCGTGTCGATGTCGCGGTTCTTCAGCATCAGTTCGAGGTCGGTCTGGTAGAACGCACCTTTGCCGGGCTTGTCGATCACCGGCTCGCCCTCCACCGGATAGAGCTCGGGGATGATGTCGTGGCCCGGCTCGCCGCGAACGAGAATGCGTCCCATCGGTCCGGGCGCGCCGATACGCATGGCGGGTTCGCCGCGCTCGACCTTGTGGCGCGGTGCATCGGAGAGGTCGGGACGATGGCCCTCGCGGGTATGGATGACCAGCATGCCGGCATTGCGCGCGGAAGCGAGCACCGCTTGCAAGGGTCCGACCACCGCCTTGAGGCGCGATACATCGTTGCCGAGCGCTTCGCCGAAGCCACCGGGCTCCAGAAAATCGCGCTGCATGTCGATGATGATCAGCGCCGCGTGATCGAGTTCGACCACGAGGCCCGACGGCTCGGCTTCGATCCGCGCCACGGTCATGACGATGTCCTTCGGCTTGTTCCGACCGGAATACATAGCAAGATCGGGGCCAGCGTCAGGCGAACTGACGCACCAGCGCGAGACCTGCAAACAAGCCGCCGACCGCGAGCCCGACCGACAGCAGAACATAGAGCGCCGCCAGCGCGATATCGCCGCGCTCGTACAGCAGCACGACTTCGAGCGAGAACGCCGAGAATGTGGTGTAGCCGCCCAGCACGCCGGTCGCGAGGAACAGACGCCAGGGCTGCGCCGCATCGCCCTTGAAGGCGAAATAGGCGACGAGCAGGCCCATCACGAACGAGCCCGAGACGTTCTCGATCAGCGTGCCCCATGGAAACGTGGCGCCGAGATAACGCGCGGCCAGGATGTTGACGCCATGGCGCAGCGCGGCCCCAAAGCCGCCACCGAGGAAGACAATGAGGAAGCCTGTCATGATGCGAGAAAACTCATGGCTCCATCGGCCGCAGCCCGAGCTTGTCCATCAGCCGCATGTCGCGGTCGCGCTCGGGGTTGGGCGTGGTCAACAGCTTCGGCCCGTAGAAGATCGAGTTGGCGCCGGCCAGGAAGCACAGCGCCTGAGTTTCCTCGTTCATTTCCTCGCGGCCGGCGGACAGCCGCACCACGGACTTCGGCATGACGATGCGCGCCACCGCGATGGTGCGCACGAACTCGATCGGATCGAACGGCGGCGTCCTGGTTTCGCCGGTGGTCAGCGGCGTGCCTTCGACCTGCACCAGCATGTTGATCGGCACACTTTCGGGATGCACCGGCAGGGTCGCGAGCGCGGCGATCATGCCGACGCGATCCTCCGCGCCCTCTCCCATGCCGACGATGCCGCCGCAGCAGACGTGGATGCCGGCGCTGCGAACATGATCGAGCGTATCCAGGCGATCCTGATAGGTGCGCGTGGTGATGATCGCGCCGTAGTACTCCGGCGAGGTGTCGAGGTTGTGGTTGTAATAGTCGAGGCCGGACTGCTTAAGCCGCTTCGCCTGGGTGGCCGTGAGCATGCCGAGCGTGGCGCAGGTTTCCAGACCGAGCGCCTTCACGCCCTCGATCATGGCGCAGACGTTCTCGACGTCGCGGTCCTTCGGGCTGCGCCAGGCCGCCCCCATGCAGAACCGGCTGGCGCCGGAGGCCTTGGCGGCGTGAGCCTCGGCCAGCACGGCATCGAGCGCCATCAGCTTCTCGGCCTTGATGCCGGTGTCGTACTTGGCGCTTTGCGGACAATAGGCACAGTCCTCAGGACAGCCGCCGGTCTTGATCGACAGCAGCGTCGAGACCTGCACCTCGCCGGGATCGAAATGCATGCGATGGATGCGCTGCGCCTCGAACATCAGCTCGGGAAACGGCAGCGCAAACAGCGCGCGGATTTCGTCGCGGGTCCAGTCGTTGCGGACGAGCCCCAGGCCGATCGACGGCTTATCGGTTTCAAAGGCTGCAACGGACATCGGTCACTCCTGCGACACGGCGATATAGCAGGTCGAATCTCACCGCGTCATCTTCCGCCTTTTTCTCACCGAATCATTGCTGCGATTTTGCCGCCGAAACGCTCCGCGGATCACAATTCCCAATCGGAACAGAGGCTTGCCCGAGACGTTCATGCCATGGGCCGCCGGCGTTTTTCGAACGCCTGGGGGCGTTTGAGAAACCAAAGGAGAGTGTAATGCGCAAGATCTTGCTCGGAACTCTGGCCGCGGCGGTTCTGTCGACGGCGGTTTCGGCCCAGCAATACGATCCGAATTACGTCGCGCCGGCGGTCGGCGTCGGCACGGCCGCGGTGGTCGGCATCGGCGCCCATCAGGGCTGGTTCGGTACCGGCGAGGTACTCGGCACCACTTGGCCGGGCGCTACGATTGCCGGTGCGGCGACCACAGGTTTCGTGGTCGGCGTTGGCACGGCGGCTGCGATCCACGCCTGGACGACGCCGTGCCAGGGCGCCCACATGTTCTTCGGCAACCTGTTCACCAGCGCCGAAGGCTGCGTGAACGGCCGCCCGGCGGCTCGGCCGGTACGCGAAGTGCGGGTTCGCCGCTAAACTTCAGCAGCCATGAGGCGCACCTTTTCGGTGCGCCCCTCAGCTTTCCAGGTTCGCGGGCACGGCCTGCGAACCTGGAAACTATTTTTTGCATCCCTGAAGGTCCTCCCGTCTTTCCTTATTTCGGCGGACATGGCCCGGAATACGGGGGGACGGCCGTAGTCGATCCCTGGGCAACCCGACAGATGACGAGGCGCTCCTTGGTGTCGACCGGCGCCAGCGAGTAGGACCGCAGGCTGTAATTTCCGACGGCGTTGAAATAGTTGCAGAGTGGCAGCACCGTCGTGGTGCGATCGACGAACCAATTGTCGCTGCCCTCGACCCGATAAGGTGTGCCATCGACGACGCCGGTGGTCTCATGGCTCGGCAAGGTGCGCCAGCCCTCGTCTCCAAGCGCATCGCAGACGTGATCGGCTCGCCCGACGCTGCAGCCGAAGACCAACGCCGCGCAGGCCGCAGCCGCCACGCTCGATGCCATCCGGACTTTGAGCATGCGTGCCCTCAAAAGAAACTCCATGCGATTGCCTGCCAGCTTCCCGTATCGCGCCGATAGCCGTTTGGGTGCCTTGACCGTGCCCGCGGCAAGGTCAAGACTAATCCCAATAATCAACAAAATCACACATCGGGGAGGTCACGCCATGGGCAAGCCGACAGGCGATCGCGCGTCCAAAAACGATGCGCCAAAATCAGTCGACCGACGGAAATTTCTGGCACAGGGAGCAGCAGCCGGCGTGGGCGCCGTTGCGATCGCCGGAACCGGCGCACGCGATGCCAGCGCCCAGGCCAACGGCTCGATCCGCTGGGACTTTACCGCGGACGTGGTGGTGATCGGCGCCGGCGTCGCCGGCCTGCCGGCCGCAATCGCAGCGCGCGACAACGGCGCATCGGTCATCATCGTCGACGAGAACTTCGACATTGGCGGCCGCGGCATGCTGAGCGGCGGGCGGGTGCAGATCGGCGGCGGACATGCGTTGCAGCAGAAGCTCAACATCAAGGATACGGCCGAACAGATTTTCCTGGACTGGGTGCGCTACGACCACGGCGAAAGCCGGTTCAGCGACCGCGACCTGATCCGTGTGTTCGCCGACGAGAATGTCGCGACCTACGACTTCCTGATCGAGAACGGCGTGGAGTTCATCGAAAAGCCGATCCGATCGCCCGATGCCTCGACGGTCGATCGCATCTTCGTCACCAAGGAATGGCACATCCCGAGTGAGATCATCGCGCCGCGGCGCAACCGCAACGGCTCCGGCCTGGTGCGGCGGCTGGAGCAGAGCGCGCGGAAAAAGGGTGCGCAGATCTTCCTGCGCCACAAGATGACCAGCATCGTGCGGGAGAAGCACAACGCCGGCCGCGTGCTTGGTATCACCACGATCAACGGCAGCAATGTCGTCAACATCCGCGCCACCAAGGGCATCATCATCGCCACCGGCGGTCACACCGGGAACATCAATTTCCGGCGGATGTTCGACCCACGGCTGACAGAGGAATACCAGCAGGCTTGCGAGCCCTACGTCCATCAGGGCGCCGACGGCGAGCTTGCCGCCATGGACATCGGCGCGTCGCTGTGGGCGACGGCCAATCAGACCATCGATGTCGCCGCAGCCATCACCAAGACGCGCCACATCGGCTGCCGGTGGGGATACAGCTCTCTGGTCTATGAACCCGACAGCCCGATGTTCCGGCTCGCGCGCGCCACGGGCCTCACGGTGCGGGACTGGCAGGACATGATCTTCGTGAACCAGAACGGCCAGCGATTCTGGAACGAGGTGGATGGCTCGCACAAATTCTTTGCGGCGGCCATGGGCTACAACGGCGACAAGGTGAAGCTCAACGGCGGCGGACCGATCTGGGCGATCTTCGATGCCGAGGCGGTCAAGCGCGAGAAGTGGAATCCGCAGCCGCCGCACGTCGATCCCGACGGCTATTTCTACAGCGCCGACACGCTCGCGGAACTGGCCGGCAAGATCAAGAACCCGCATCAGAAGCAACCGATCTCCGGCGCCACGCTGCAGGACAGCGTAAACCGCTACAACTCGTTCGTGACGGCGGGCGCCGACGCCGACTTCAAGAAACCGACGCCGCTGCACAAGATCGAGACGCCGCCGTTCTACGCCGCCTGGGCGACGCCGATCCTGCACGACACGATGACGGGACTTCGGACCAACACCGATTCCGAGGTGATCGACATCCGCGGCGAGGTCATCCCGGGCCTGTATAGCGCGGGCGAGTCCCAGGGCGGATTCGCCCAGCACGGCCTGACCCGGTGCATCGTGTTCGGCCGGCTTGCCGGCCGGCACGCTGCACGGCGCAAGGTGGCCGAAACGTCAGGCACGCGCCTGTGATGACCCAGGCGGGTACCGCGCTTGTTCATCTGGAGGTGAGCGAGCCGGCGCCCGGCGAAACCGCGGCTGGAAGCGAGTTCGTGCTGCGGGTGCGGGCATCGTGCGCAGCCGGCCGCGACCGGACCGGCATGACGATGCAGATCGTCGCGCCCGACGACGCGGTGACGACGTCCCGATTCATCACGCACGACGGCGCCGGCAGCGAAACCGGTGACATCACGCTGCATATGCCGCAACAGCTCGGCGATCACGTCTGGCGGCTGGCGCTGCCGGCTCACGATATTGCCGGCGTCCACCACGACAAGACGAGCCTCACGCTCGCGGTCCGCTCCAGGCCGCATGAGACATTCCTGGCGGTGTGGGCGGTGCCGTCCCCGGTCGTCGCCGGCGAGCGTTTCGCCATCAAGGCCGGGGCCAAGTCTTCGGCCGGCTGCGAACTCGCCGGCAGCATGGTCGAAATCCGCGATGCGGAGGATGCCGTGATCGGATCGGGCACGCTCGGCGAAACGCCATGGCCCGGCACCAGTGCGTTGTATTGGACCGAAATCGAGCTGCCGGCACCGGCCCGGGAAGGAATTGCGGCGCTGTCGGCGCGTTTCGATCCGGCGACAATCGACTTGCCGCATGGCGGCAGCACTGCGCAATTCGGCATCGCCGTGGTGCCGCCGCCCGAGCATCGCCTGACGGTGACCGTGGTCGAGAAGGACACCGCGACACCGATCGAGGATGTGGTGGTGCACCTCGGCGCCTACCGGGCGACGACCGGCCAAGCCGGGCTCGCGCAGATCCGGATGCCGAAAGGCATCTACGAATTGCATCTCTGGAAGGTGGGATACGAGGCGCCGCCCCGAACGGTGGCGATCAACGACGACGTCAGCATTTACATCGAGGCGTTGACGGTTACCGAGGAAGAGCCGGACGCGCGCTGGAAAATGTAAGCCGCGACCTAGCCCTGCCGCGCGCGCAAGAACTCCACCGTATCCAGTCCGGCCCGGCGTCCGAACACGAACGCCCGCAGCACCGAAACCGCGTTCGGCGCAGTGCCGTAGAAATGCCCGGTGATTTCGCCTGCGGCATAGAGGCCGGGGATCGGGCGGCCCTGCCGCAGCACGCGAGCGCGATCGTCGGTGGCGAGGCCGCCGAACGTATAGGCGATCGCGCCGATCAGCGGCCAGGCCAGGAACGGCGGCTCGACGATGGCGCGTGCCCAGTTCGATTTCGGCGGCTGCAACGTTTGCGACGCCGCAAGGCCGTCGCATTGCGTGGCGTCGAATTTTTGCGGATCGCCGGTGCACGCCGCGTTATAGGCCGCGACCGTCGCGGCCAGGTTCTGCGGATCGACGCCGACCAGCTTCGCCAGCGCATCCAGAGTATCGGCTTGGTAGGGCGGCACCTCGGAGCGGGTGGCGCGTTGCCAGTCGGCGATCTTCAGCAGCCGGCTGTCGAGGATCGCATAGGCCTCGCGGCCCGGCGTCTCGAAATGAATGCGCCGCGAGAACGTCTCCCACGTTTCATGCACAAGGCCGCGGCCCTCGTCGAAGAAGCGGTGGCCGGACTGATCGACCACGATGCCATAGGGATAGACCAGCACCACCGGCGCCTGATTCCTGCTGCGCGGATCGACCGGCTCGATGTGCATTCCGTTCCATTCCCCGGAGCGGTCGGCGCCATTGTCGAGCGCCATCGCGATGCCATCGCCGGTGTTGAACTTCGCGCGAGGGGCGAGCAGCGGAACGCTCTCGCCGCCCGGACCGAAATGCTCCCGCATCATGTCGCGGTTGCCCTGGAAGCCGCCGGAAGCCAGGACCACGGCGTCGGCGGGGACGACTTCGCCGCCGATGAGGCGCACACCGCTGATGCGCCCGCCATCGTTCACCAAATTTTTCGCCGCGCAGGAGTAACGCAGCGCGACGCCCGCAGCCCCGGCCGCGCGCGTCAGTTCGCGATGGATCGATTCGCCGCCGCCGACCGGCTGGATGCGCGGCGGACCCTTGGCGAGATAGTAGGTCGGCTGATGGAACGCGACGCCGTGCGAGGCGATCCATTGCACGGTCGCGGGCGCGTCCGCCGCGAGCCGCGCGAAATAGGTCTCGTCGCCCTGCCCGCGCGTGGCCTCCAGCATGTCGTGGACGAAGCTCGGCTCGACGCGGTCGGGCGCGGCCATCCGCATATAGGCCGGGGTCCAGCGTGTGTTACCGCCGGCCTCGCCCTCGGACGCCTTCTCCAGCAGCGTGACGGCAAGCGGCAGGGCAGCGCGCTTTGCCGCCTCAGCGGCTGCAAGCGCCGCCGAGAGGCCTGCGGCGCCCTGGCCGATGACGACGAGGTTTGGTGATCCGGTCGCTTTCATCTGCCGCCCAGGACTCAAATGTCATCGCCGGGCTTGACCCGGCGATCCATCTATAGCGAAGAAGATGGATGCCCGCGTCAAGCGCGGGCATGACAGCGGAGAACTGGAGAAGACCTTGCCATGACCGACACCCTGCCCGACCGCCTCTCCATCAATCCGACCAGCCTGTACTACGACGAGGCGGTGCTGGTCCGCGACGTTGGCATCCGGTTCAACGGCGTCGAGAAGACCAACGTCGAGGAATACTGCGTGAGCGAAGGCTGGATCAGGGTGGAGGCCGGAAAGGCCAAGGACCGCCATGGCAATCCGCTGACGATCAAGCTCAAGGGAACGGTCGAGCCTTATTTCCGGGAGAAGAAGGAAGGCTAGCGGCGGTCAGTGCACCGTGACCTGATCGCTCACCACCCGCAGATCGATCAGGCCGATCAGGCTGGCCCGTTGCGCCTCGGCGGCGCGCATTTCCTCGACCGCCTGCTTTTCGGTGCTGCCGTTCGAGCCCAGCAGCACCACGCCGCCCAGCACCGCAACGATCGCCGTGACCATGATGGTCGGATCGAACCGGATCAGGCCGAGCATCCCGGCCAGGAGAAGAACGCCGCCCAGCGCGATCGCCAGCCGCGACGCCAGAATGATTTTCCGGCAGCTCTCGATGGTGGCCGCGAGCTGCTCGATGCGCGCCTCGAGGCGCTCGATCTCGGAGCGGGGATCGGCGGTATCGGAGATTGCTTCGTCCATGAGCGATACTAGCGCGGCGTGGCCGCACGGGCGACATCTTGACGCTGCGAGTGGCGTCGTCAAGATGCGGCCCGCGCTTCAGTCCCAAGGCACCTCCCGCATGGAATGGAATCATTCGACAGATGTCGTGGTCATCGGCGCGGGCGCCGCGGGCCTCGCCGCCGCCGTATCGGCGCGCGACCACGGCGCGTCGGTCGTCCTCGTCGAGGAGAATTTCGACATCGGCGGGCATGCCATGCTGAGCGGAGGCCGCGTCCAGCTCGGCGGCGGCAACGCCCTGCAGAAGAAGTTCGACATCGAGGATAGTCCGGACCGGGTTTACGCCGACTGGACCGCCCACAAACGCGGCGATAGCCGTTACAACGACCGTGACCTCGTACGCACCTTTGCCGACGAGTGCGTTCCGACCTTCCAGTTCCTGCTCGACAACGGCGTCACCTTCATCGAAAAGCCGATCGTCACGCCCGATGCCTCAACCGTGCCGCGGGTCTTCGTCACCCATGAATGGCACATCCCGAGCGAGGTGATCGCGCCGCGGCGCAACCGCAATGGTTCGGGGCTGGTCCGCCGCCTTGCCGAAAGCGCGCGCAGCAAGGGTGTGCAGATCCTGCTCAAACACGAGATGACGCAGGTCGTGCGCGATCCACCCAGAGGACGAGTGCTCGGCATCGTGGTCCAGGCCGACGGCAAGGACGTTGCCATCGAGGCCCGGAAGGGAGTCGTCATCGCGACCGGCGGCCATACCGGCAACGTCAACTTCCGGCGCATCTTCGATCCGCGGCTCACCGAGGAATATCAGCAGGCCGGCCTGCCCTATTCGTTCCAGGGCGCCGACGGCGAACTCGCCGCGATGGATGTCGGAGCGTCGCTCTGGGCGGCGGGTACGCAGACCAGCGAGGTCGGCCCCGCGATCACCAAGACACGCCACGTTGGAACCCGGTGGGGCTATCTCAGCCTCTATTACGAAACCGACAGCCCTATTTTTCATCTCGCCAAGGCGACCGGCCTGACCGTGACGGACTGGCAGGAGGCCATTCTGGTCAACCAGTTCGGACAACGATTCTGGAACGAGCTCGACAGCTCCTACGACTTCCTCAATGTGGCGCTGGGGAACCACGGCGACAAGACCAAACTCAATGGCGGCGGCCCGATCTGGGCGATCTTCGACGCCAACGCGGTGGCGCGGCAGAAGTGGAAGCCGAAGCCGCCGCACGTCGATCCCGACGGGTATTTTTATAGCGCCGACACGATCTTCGAGCTGGCCGGCCGGATCGCGAACCCATACCAGAAGCAACCGATCTCCGGGGCCGTGCTGCAAGACACCGTCAATCGGTACAATTCGTTCGTCACGTCAGGCATCGATGCTGACTTCAACAAGCCGACGCCGCTGCACAAGATCGAGAAGCCGCCGTTCTATGCGGCGTGGTCCACGCCGATCCTGCACGATTCGCTCACCGGGCTGCGCACCGACACCAATGCGCAGGTGATCGACACCCGCGGCGAGATCATTCCGGGGCTTTATTGTGCGGGCGAGTCGCAGGGCGGCTTCGCGCAGCACGGGCTCGGACGCTGCCTGGTGTTCGGCCGCCTCGCTGGGCGGCACGCGGCGCAACGAAATTCATAGACTGGGAGCCGCCACCGTGGCCAAGGCCAACGAACAATCGAATGGGATTAGCCTCGCGGTATGGGACGTGCCGTTGCCGGTGGTGGCGGGTGCACGATTCTCCATCAAGGTCGGGGCGAAATCCGCATCATGCCTTGCGCTCGGCGGCCGCCGTGTCGAAGTCAGTGACGCCGCCGGAGCGGTGGTGGCGTCGGGAACGCTTGGTGACGCGCTGTGGCCCGAAACCGAGGCGCTGTACTGGACAGCGCTCGACGTGCCGGCGCCGGCAAAGCCACTGGCCACCGAATATGCCGTGCGGTTCGTTCCGGACCAGGATGCCGACGCGGGGGCGACACAGTTCAGCGTCACGGCCACTGCGAAGCCCAAGCACCAGCTGATCGTCCAAGTCACGGAACGAGACACCGCGGCAGCGCTCGGCGATGTCGAAATCCGGATCGGACCGTTCCACGCCCGAACCGATAACAAGGGCCGCGCTGAGCTCAGCGTCTGCACTGGCGAGTATCAGATCGAGCTCTGGCGCACCGCGCACATCGCGGCGCCGCAGCCGATCTACATCGAAGCCGACATGGATATGGATCTCGAGATGGTGCATGTGCCGGAGGACCACCCCGACGCACGCTGGGTGAGATAATCGGGCCGGCCGGACTACTCCGCAGCGACCCGCGACATCGGATCCACCGCCTCGACCTTCGCGGCGCAGAACTTGAACTCGGGGATTTTCCCGAACGGGTCGAGCTTCGGATTGGTGAGCAGATTCGCCGCCGCCTCGACATAGGCGAACGGGATGAACACCACGCCATCCGGCACCGCATCGTCCTGCCGCGCGGCAAGTTCCACCACTCCGCGCCGCGTCGTGACGCGGACTATGTCGCCCGGCTGGATGCCGAGCTTTGCGATGGTGCCGCGCGAGAGCTGCGCGCTCGCATTCGGCTCCAGCGCGTCGAGCACAGTCGCGCGCCGGGTCATCGACCCGGTGTGCCAGTGCTCGAGCTGGCGGCCGGTGGAGAGGATGAAAGGATATTCCTCGTCCGGTTCCTCGTCCGGCGGCTGGAGCTTGGTCGCGACCAGCTTGGCGAAGCCGCCCGGCCGCGGAAAACCCTTGTCGAACACCACGTCGCGGCCCGGAATATCCGGCCCGTCGGTCGGATAGGTGACGGCATACTCGCGGTCGACGCGATCCCAGGTGATGTTGGCGAGCGCCGGCATCATCGACGCCATCTCGTCGAACACCTCGCCGACGTGCTTGTAATTCCAGCCGCAGCCCATGCGGTTGGCGATCTCGGTGATAATCCACAAATCCTGGCGCGTGTCGCCCGGCAGCGGCAGCGCCTGGCGGCCCATCTGCACCTGGCGGTTGGTGTTGGTGACGGTGCCGTCCTTTTCGGGCCAGCCGGAGGCCGGCAGCACGACGTCGGCGTAGACCGCAGTCTCGGTGAGGAACAGGTCCTGCACCACGAGATGCTCAAGGTGCGCGAGCGCCTGGCGCGCGTGATTGAGATCGGGGTCGGACATCGCCGGGTTCTCGCCTTCGATGTACATGCCCTTGATCTCGTCGGCGTGGACCGCGTCCATGATCTCGACCACGGTCTTGCCGCGCTTGGGCGGGAGCTTCACGCCCCAGAGCTTCTCGTACTGGCCGCGGATTTCCGGGTTCTCGACCGACTTGTAGTCGGGGAAGAACATCGGGATCAGGCCCGCGTCCGACGCACCCTGCACGTTGTTCTGGCCGCGCAGCGGATGCAGCCCGGTGCCCGGACGGCCAACCTGGCCGGTGATCAGCGACAGCGCGATCAGGCAGCGCGCGTTGTCGGTGCCGTGGGTGTGCTGGGAGACGCCCATGCCCCAGAAGATGATCGAGCTTTTGGCGCGGGCATAGGCGCGCGCGACATCGCGCAACGTATCGGCATCGATGCCGCAGATCGGCGCCATCTCCTCCGGCGTGAAGTCCTTGATGTTTTCCTTCCAGGCTTCGAAGCCCTCGACGTAGGTCTGGATGTATTGCTGGTCGTAGAGCTTTTCGGTGACGATCACGTTGAGCATGGCGTTGAGCATCGCCACGTCGGTGCCGTTCTTGAACTGCATCATCTTCCAGGCGTGGCGCTTCATCGCGGTGCCGCGCGGGTCCATGATGACCAGCTTGGCGCCGCGCTTGGCGGCCTGCTTGAAGAAGGTGGCCGCGACCGGATGGTTCTCGGTCGGGTTGGCGCCGATGACGATGATGACGTCCGAGTTTTTGCACTCGTTGAAGGTCGCGGTCACCGCCGCCGAGCCAACGCCTTCCAGCAGCGCCGACACCGACGAGGCGTGGCAGAGCCGCGTGCAATGGTCGACGTTGTTGGTGCCGAAGCCGGTGCGGACCAGCTTCTGGAACAGATAGGCTTCCTCGTTGGAGCCCTTGGCCGAGCCGAACCCGGCCAGCGCGTCCGGTCCGTCGCGGTCGCGGATTTTCTTCAAGCCGTCGGCGGCGCGGTCGAGCGCCTCGTCCCAGGTCGCCTCGCGGAAGTGGGTCCACGGATTCGACGGGTCTATGAACTCGTGCGGCACCTTCGGCACGCCGTCCTTGCGGATCATCGGCTTCAGCAGGCGCTGCGGATTGGCGACGTAGTCGAAGCCGAAGCGGCCCTTCACGCAGAGCCGGTTGGCGTTGGCCGGGCCGTTCTTGCCCTCC
This sequence comes from Rhodoplanes serenus, assembly GCA_945897515.1. Taxonomy (GTDB): domain Bacteria; phylum Pseudomonadota; class Alphaproteobacteria; order Rhizobiales; family Xanthobacteraceae; genus Z2-YC6860. Next base: position 29,194 of record CAMDFO010000027.1, read on the forward strand.
ACGGCGACGATCTTGTCGTCCTTGATCTGGTAGGTGAGCTGACAGCCGACGCCGCAGTATGGGCACACGCTGTCCACCTTGCGGTCGGGCTTGCCGAGATAGACGTTCTTCTCGTCCACCATCGTCGCCGGCATCAGCGCGCCGGTCGGGCAAGCTTGCACGCATTCGCCGCAGGCGACGCACGTGCTGGCGCCCATCGGGTCGTCGAAATCGAACACGATCTTTTCGAGATGGCCGCGGCCGGCCATGCCTATCACGTCGTTGACCTGCACTTCGCGGCAGGCACGGACGCAGAGATTGCACTGGATGCAGGCGTCGAGATTGACCGCCATTGCGACATGGCTGCGGTCCGGCTCCGGCACCGCGCGGGTTTCGCGCTTCGGGAAGCGCCCGGCCTCGATGTTCTGGCGATTGGCGATCTTCCAGAGTTCGGAATCCGGGTCGTGCGCAATGTCCTGCGGCGGCTGGTCGGTGATCAGCAGCTCGGCGACCATGCGCCGCGCATTCTTGGCGCGGTCGGTCTGGGTCTTCACCACCATGCCGGGCGTCGGCGTTCGCAGGCAGCTTGCCGCCAGCACGCGCTCGCCGTCGATCTCGACCATACAGACGCGGCAATTTCCATCGGCCCGATAGCCGGGCTTGGGCGTGTAGCAGAGATGCGGAACCTTGATGTCGTGACGGCGGCCGGCGCGGAAGATCGTCTCGCCGGGGCGAATGTCGATCTCCTTGCCATCCATGATGAAGGTGTTGGGCTTCGGATTCGCGTCGGTGCTCATGGCTGCACCTCTCTCTCATCTGTCGTCCCCGCGAAGGCGGGGACCCATAACCGCGGGTCGCGGTTGTTGCGAAGCTGGGTCCCCGCCTTCGCGGGGACGACAGCGGAGGACTGGTTGACAACCTGCCTCATCACCAACGCCCCATGGGCTTGGTCAGTTCGTCCGGGAAATACTTCAAAACACTCAGCAAGGGATTGGGCGCGGCCTGGCCGAGCCCGCAGATCGAGGCGTCGCGCATCAGGTCCGACAGCTCGGTCAAGAGCGCGGCATCCCACGGGCCGGTCTCCATCAGCTTGACCGCCTTCTCGGTGCCGACGCGGCACGGCGTGCACTGGCCGCAGCTCTCGTCCTCGAAGAACTTGAGCAGGTTGAGCGCCACCGCCTTCATGTCGTCCTGCTCGGACAGAATGACGACCGCGTGCGACCCGACGAAGCAGCCGTATTTCTCCAGCGTGCCGAAATCGAGCGGCAGGTCGGCCATCGACGCCGGCAGGATGCCGCCGGACGCGCCGCCGGGCAGATAGCCCTTGAACACCTCGCCATCGACCATGCCGCCGCAATATTCGTCGATCAGCTCGCGCACCGTGACGCCGGCAGGCGCCAGCACCACGCCCGGCTTTTTCACCCGGCCGGAGACCGAGAAACTGCAGAAACCCTTGCGCTCGCGGCGGCCCTGCGAGGTGAACCACTCCGGGCCTTTCTCGACGATGTCGCGGATCCAGTACATCGTCTCGACGTTCTGCTCCAGCGTCGGGCGTCCGAACAATCCGACCTGCGCGACGTAGGGCGGCCGATGGCGCGGCAGGCCGCGCTTGCCCTCGATCGATTCGATCAGCGCGGATTCTTCGCCGCAGATGTAGGCGCCGGCGCCGCGGCGCAAATGAATGCGCGAATGCTTGGTCAGCCCGGCGCGCTCGACCTTGGCGATCTCGTCGAGCAGCATCAGCCGGAGCTCGGGATATTCGTCGCGAATGTAAATGTAGATTTCGGCCGCCTCGACCACCCAAGCCGCGATCAGCATGCCTTCGAGGAAACGGTGCGGATCGAGCCCGAGATAATACCGGTCCTTGAACGTGCCGGGTTCGCCCTCGTCGGCGTTCACGGCCATCAGCCGCGGCCCAGGCTCGGCGCGAACCAGCGACCACTTGCGCCCGGTCGGAAAGCCCGCGCCGCCGAGGCCGCGCAGACCGGCGTCGCTCACCGTCTTGATGAGATCGTCGCGCGTGCGCTTGCCGGTGAACGCTTCGGCGAGCACGCGATAGCCGCCTGCGGCGAGATAATGCTCGAAGTCGGTGCCCGGATGAATTGCGTGCGCGTGTGCCGGCACCGCAGCGGCCTTCGCCACCGTGGCTTCGTTCGCATTCATGACTTGCACATGGCCGACGGCGCAGACCGGCGCATGGTCGCAAGCGCCCATGCACGGCGCGCGCACGACGCGCACGTTCGGACCGAGTTCCTTCGGCAGATATTTCAGCAGCCGGTCGGCGCCGGCCATCGCGCAGGACAGGGAGTCGCAAACCCGCACCGTGACGGCGGGCGGCGGCGTCTCGCCTTCCTTCACCACGTCGAAATGCGCGTAGAAGGTCGCGACCTCGTAGACCTCGGCTTGCGCCAGCTTCATCTCGGCGGCGAGCGCGGTCAGATGCGCAGCGGAAATGTGGCCGTACCTGTCCTGAATGAGATGCAGATGCTCGATCAGAAGGTCGCGCTGCCGCGAGCGGTCGCCAAGCAGCGCCTGCACGTCGTCGACGGCCTTCAGATCGATCTGGCGGCCTTTGGGGGTGCGGCGGGGCTTCCTGCCCCGCGGTCCTGCGCCATTGCCTTTGCCGGTTGGACCCGGCGGATTGTGAATGTTCATCGCGGTCTCCGGCCCAAGGATTGAACCCTTCCAAGGTGCCAGACAATCCCGTGCTCCCCATGGGTTGATAGATATATTCTATCGTTAGGGTAGCGATTACACCCTATTCTTTCAGTGTCCGGATCGGTTATAATGTTGGCTAAACCCCTGTCATTTCACGGATTTCCCAGTGATCGACAAGCTCGACTTCATCCTGGCCCTTGCGCGCGAAAAGCACTTCGGCCGCGCCGCCGAGGCCTGCGGCGTGACCCAGCCGACCCTGTCCGCGGGCGTGAAGCAGCTTGAGGAGCAAATGGGGGTGCTGCTGGTGAACCGCGGCTCGCGGTTCCAGAGCTTCACGCCCGAAGGCGAGCGCGTGCTCGACTGGGCGCGCCGCATCGTCGGCGACACCCGCTCGATGCGGGAGGAGATCAACTCGCTGCGTCACGGGCTGACTGGCCGGCTGCGCATCGCCGCGATCCCGACCGCGCTGGCGATGGTGGCGGCGCTCACCACGCCCTACCGGCAGCGGCACCCGAACGTGCAGTTCACCATCTACTCGCGGACCTCGATCGAGATCCTGGAGCTGCTCGACAATCTCGAGATCGACGCCGGCATCACCTATCTGGAGAACGAGCCGGTCGGCCGGGTGAACTCGACGCCGCTCTATCACGAGCGTTACCGGCTGCTGACCTCGGCCGACGCGCCGCTCGGCAATCGCGAGACGGTGACCTGGGCGGAGGTGGCGCAGGTGCCGCTCTGCCTGCTCACCCCCGACATGCAGAACCGCCGCATCATCGACCGGCTGATCAAGAGCGCGGGCGGCGAATCCCGCCCGACGCTGGAATCGGACTCGATGATCCTGCTGTTCTCGCACGTGCGCACCGGCCGCTGGGCCAGCGTCATGCCGGCCAAGCTCGCGGAGACGCTGGGCCTCACCGATACGCTGCGCGCCATCCCGATCGTCGAGCCGGAAGCCAGCCAGACTATCGGCCTGGTGGTGCCGGCGCGCGAGCCGATGATGCCGGTCACGGCCGCGCTGGTGGAGGAGGCGAAGCGGCTTTCGACCTCGCTCGACGCGTAGCGGCGCGGTGCTTCCACCGCTCCCCGCTTGCGGGAGATAACCCCGCCCTTGCTGGCGTTGCCCGCCTGGCGCACAATTCACGATCCGTCACATCCAGTAAGTCGAAAATCCCATGTACATCGCCGACGCCAAGCGCCTGACCCACGAGGGCGCCAAAAAAATGATGGCCACCGCCATCGACGAGGCCCGCAAGGCCGGGATCGCGGTCTCGTGCTGCATCACCGACGCGGGCGGCCACGTCGTGGTGCTCGAACGCATGGACGGCGGGCGGTTCCACACCCTGCATTCCTGCACCACCAAGGCGGTGAGCGCGTCTTCCAACAAACGCATGACCGGCGCCAAGGGCGCGGTCGGACAGGACCTCGACGTCACCCACGCGCTCGGACTTGCGCTGGCCGCGGGGGTTGGGCGCTGGACCGCGATGGAAGGCGGCGTCCCGATCCTGGTGGGCGGCGAATGCATCGGCGGCGTCGGCGTGAGCGGCGGCGACTGGGCGACCGACCTGCGCATCGCGCAGGCGGCGGTCGAGGCGATCGGCGCGAGCTGGAAATAAATACCCGATGACAGAACCTCTACGCGTCGCCTGCATCGGCATGGGTTGGTGGTCGGACGTGCTGGCCGACGCCATGAAGCGCTCGGACAAGCTCGATATCGTCGCCTGCTTCACGCGTTCGCCGGACAAGCGCGCGGCGTTCGCCAAGAAATACGGCTGCCGGCCGGTCGCGACCTACGAAGAGGTGCTGGCCGATCCGCAGATCGAAGCGATCGTCAACACCACGCCGAACGACGTGCACCTGCCGACCACGCGGCAAGCCGCCGCTGCCGGCAAGCACGTGTTCCTCGACAAGCCGATCGCCAACAACGTCTCGCAAGGCCGCGAGATCACCGAGATCTGCGCCAAGGCGGGTGTTGTGCTGGCGCTCGGCTATCAGCGGCGGCGCGAGAGCCATTTCCGCTGGATCAAGCGGCAGATCGAGGCCGGCGTATTCGGCAAGACGGTCAATGCCGAAGCCAACATCAGCCGCGACCGGTTCGGCAAGATCGATCTTAACTCCTGGCGCTACCAGGCCGCCGGCATGCCGGGCGGCGTCATGCTGCAAATCGGCATCCACTACACCGACGTGCTGACCTACCTGATGGGGCCGGTGAAGGCGGTGCGCGGGCAGTCCTCGCAGCTCGTGCTGCCGGGCGACAACCCGGACGTCGCCAGCCTGATCCTGGAGCACGAGAGCGGCGCGCTTTCGACGCTGAATGCCAGCTACGCCTCGGCATCGGAATATTACCTGATGAACATCTACGGCAAGGACGCCACCGCCTACTACGACATGCACAACGGCCTTCGCGTGCTCAAGCGCGGCGAGAACAAGCCGGTGGCGGTGCCGGCCGCGGACAACGACACGTTCGTGGAGGAGCTGGAGGAGTTTGCGGCGGCTTGTCGCGGCGGTCCGAAGCCCGAGGTCGGCGGCGAGTATGCTACAACCTCGCTCGCGGTGGTGCGCGCCGGCATTCTCTCGGCGCGCGAGGGGCGGCGGGTGGAAGTCGCGGAGATACTCAAGAACGACTGAACGAAAAACAGCGGGAGGAAACAATGCAGTCATCCCTGAAGATTTTGGCGGCGCTGTTCGGCACCGTGCTGATCGGCGGCGCGGCATTCGCGCAGGACTACCCGAACCGTTCCATCAACGTGGTGGTGCCGTTCCCGGCCGGCGGACCGAGCGACGTGGTCGCGCGCATCGTCGCCGAGGCGATGGGCAGGACTCTGGGCCAGACGCTTGTGATCGAGAACGTCGGCGGCGCCGGCGGCACGATCGGCAGCGGCCGGGTCGCGGCCGCAGCGCCGGACGGCTACACGCTGCTCGCAGGCTCCATGGGATCGCATGTTGCCGCTCCCGTGCTCACCCCGAACCTGAGATACGATTCGGCGCGGGACTTCATCCCGATCGGACCGACCGCGCATTCGCCGGCCGTCATCGTCGCCAAGAAGGACTTTCCGGCGAAGGACATGAAGGAATTCGTCGCGCTGCTCAAGCAGAACGGCGGCGCCACCAAGCAGGCGCACGGCGGCATCGGCTCGTCGTCGCACATGGCCTGCCTGTTGTTCGCGACCGCAATCGGCGCCAAGCCCACGCTGGTCGCCTATCGCGGCACCGGACCAGCGATGAACGATCTGGTCGGCGGCCACGTCGACTTCTTCTGCGAGCAGTCGGTCAGCGTCACCGAGCAGGTCAAGTCCGGCGCGATCAAAGCCTTCGGCATCTCGGCCGCCGCGCGCCTGGCTTCGCTGCCCGACGTGCCGACCGCCAAAGAGGCCGGCATCAACTATGACATGAGCATCTGGGCCGGCATCTTCGCACCCAAGGGCACGCCGCCCGCGACCGTGGCCAAGCTCGCCGACGCGCTCGACAAGGCGCTCGACGACGCCGACGTGCGGACCCGGATCAACAACCTCGGCGGCTCGATCCCCGGCAAGGCCGAGCGCACGCCCGCGGCGTTCGACGCTTATGTGAAGGCCGAGATCGCCCGCTGGGAGCCGACCTTGAAAGCGACGGCGCAGCCGGCGGCGGCGGCGCAGCCGCAGAGGTAATCATAGCGGCGTATCCCGGGCGCAGCGCAGCACGAAGTGGTGCGCTGCAGACCCGGGACCCCGATTTTTTACAGGCAGGGAAGCAACCGGGGTCCCGGATCAGCGGTGCATCGCTGCCGCGCTGCACCGCGTCCGGGACACAAGAGTAGTGTCTTACGCGACCTTTTCGCTCAGGTGGCCGAACATCGCCTTGAGCGCCACGTCGTCCATCTCGGTCTTGAACTTGTGCTTGTCCTTGAGCGTCAGGGCGCGCTGGGCGGCCGGCCGCGCGCTGATCTCGTCGACCATGCGCTTGAGGTTCGGGAATTTCGCCCACGCACCCTCGCCCAGAATGTTCGGGATGAGACGCGACCAGCCCCAGACGTTCATGTCGACGATGGTGTAGGTGTCGCCCAGCATGTACTTCTGCTTGGCCAGACGCGCGTCGATGATGCCGAAATGGCGCTGCGCCTCGAAGGCGTAGCGGTTGATCGCGTAGGGCAGCTTTTCCGGCGCGTAGTTGCGGAAGTGCACCGACTGGCCCGAGTAGGGGCCGACGCCGGAGGCCACGAACATCATCCACGACAGCATTTCGCCGCGCGCCTTGGGTGTGTTCGCCGGTAGGAACTTGCCGGTCTTTTCGGCGAGATAGATCAGGATGGCGCTGGAGTCGAACACCACCGCGTCGCCGTCGACGATGGCGGGCACCTTCGCGTTCGGATTGATCGCGAGATACTCCGGTTTGTGCTGGTCGCCCTTGCGGGTGTCGACCGGGATTCCTTCGTATGGCAGCCCGGCCTCTTCGAGAAAGAGCGCGATCTTGGTCGGGTTCGGCGCGGCGCTGTAATAGAACTTGAGCATCGGAAAGATTCCTTGTTGCTGAGTTATCGCATTCTCAGGAGCCGGGATTCATACACCGTTGTCGTCCCCGCGTAAGCGGGGACCCAGCTTCGCAAAATACGGAGTCCTGGGTTCTGGGTCCCCGCCTTCGCGGGGACGACATCCCGATTTTAGAAGAACCCGCCGATTTTAGAACAGCCCGACGATCCGGCCATCCGCGCCGACGTCGATGGCATCCGCCGAGGGCACTTTCGGCAGGCCCGGCATGGTCATGATCTCTCCGCAGATCGCCACCACGAACTCGGCCCCGGCCGAGAGCCGGACCTCGCGCACGTTGATGGTGTGATCCACCGGAGCGCCCTTGAGATCGGGGTTGGTGGTGAAGCTGTACTGCGTCTTGGCGATGCAGACCGGCAGCTTGCCGAAGCCCATCTCCTCCCAGGTCTTGAGCTGATCCCTCACCGACTTGTCGGCGCTGGCATCGTTGGCGCGATAGATTTCCTTGGCGATGGTGCGGATCTTCTCGAACAGCGGCATGTCGTCGGGATAGAGCAGCTTCAGCTTGCCCTTGCTCTCGTCGATGGTCTTGACCACGGCGCGCGCGACGTCTGCCGCACCCTCACCGCCCATGGCCCAGTGATCGGCCATCAGCGCCTCGACGCCGAGCGCCTTGCACTTGTCCTTGACCAGCGCGATCTCGGCGTCGGTGTCGGCCGAGAAGCGGTTGATCGAGATCACCGCCGGCAGACCGAACTTCTTCACGTTCTCGACGTGGCGCTGCAGGTTGGCCATGCCGGCTTCCAGCGCCTTGAGGTTCTCGGTCTTGAGATCCTCCTTCTTGACGCCGCCGTGCATCTTGAGCGCGCGGATGGTGGCGACGATCACGACGCAATCCGGCTCGAGCCCGGCCTTGCGGCACTTGATGTCGAGGAACTTCTCCGCGCCCAGGTCGGCGCCGAAGCCGGCTTCCGTCACCACGTAGTCGGCGAGCTTGAGCGCCGTCGAGGTGGCGACCACCGAGTTGCAGCCGTGCGCGATGTTGGCGAACGGGCCGCCGTGGATAAAGGCGGGTGTGCCTTCCAGCGTCTGCACCAGGTTCGGCGCGATCGCCTCCTTGAGCAGCGCCGCCATCGCGCCGTGCGCCTTGACGTCGCGGGCGCGTACCGGTTTGCGGTCGCGGGTGTAGGCGACGATGATGTTGCCGAGCCGCTCCTTCAGGTCGTCGAGATCGTTGGCGAGACAGAAGATCGCCATGACCTCCGACGCCACCGTGATGTCGAAGCCGGCCTCGCGCGGATAGCCGTTGGCGACGCCGCCGAGCGAGCAGACGATCTCGCGCAACGCGCGGTCGTTCATATCCATCACGCGGCGCCAGACCACGCGCCTGCTATCGATCCCGAGAGAATTTCCCCAGTAGATGTGGTTGTCGATCAGCGCCGAGAGCAGGTTGTGCGCCGATGTGATGGCGTGGAAGTCGCCGGTGAAGTGGAGGTTGATGTCCTCCATCGGAATGACCTGGGCATAGCCGCCGCCGGCTGCGCCGCCCTTCATGCCGAACGACGGGCCGAGCGACGGCTCGCGCAGGCAGAGCATCGCTTTCTTGCCGATGTGGTTGAGCGCGTCGGTGAGACCGACAGTGGTGGTGGTCTTGCCCTCGCCCGCCGGGGTCGGCGAGATCGCCGTCACCAGGATAAGCTTGCCGTTCTTCTTGTTCTTGAGCGACTTGACGTAGTCCATCGACACCTTGGCCTTGTAGTGGCCATAGGGATCGAGGTTCTCCGCCTCGATGCCGAGCTTTTCCTTGGCGATGTCGAGGATGCGCCGCTTGGTGGCGGCCTGCGAAATGTCGATGTCGGACTTGGGCGACTGGTGCTGCGAGGCGGGCATGGCGGTTTGACCTATGGAATGAAAAGGGAAACGGAGAAGTGCAGGATTTCCGAGTCCGTCATGCCCGGCCTTGTGCCGGGCATCCACGTCTTGGCGTCAGAGAAAGACGTGGATGGCCGGGACAAGCCCGGCCATGACGGGGAAAAAGTCATGTGAACCTCGCACCCGTGGCGAGACCGGCGGACTTTGCCCATTCGCCGGCTTCGATCTTCTTGCCGTCGGCGGGCTGCACGCGGGTGACCTTGAAGCGACCGTCGGCGCAGACCACGGTGAAGCCGTCGGCTTCGACCGCGACGATCTCGCCCATTTTGCCGGCGATGCCCTTGGGATCCTTCGCGGGGATCGGCTTGGCATCGAAAATCTTGAGCTGCTTGCCGTCGAGCGTGCACCAGGCACCGGGCGCCGGATTGCAGCCGCGGATCAGCCGGTCGATCTGCTCCCACGGCCGGCCCCAATCGATGTGCGCATGATCGGCGCCGCAGCGGCCTTCGTAGGTCGCCTTGGACTCGTCCTGCTTGATGCGCGGCGCCTTGCCGGCCTTCACCAGATCGACCGATTCCATCATGGCCTCGACGCCGAGCGGAAACAACCGGTCGAAGTAGACGGTGCCGAGCGTGTCGGTGTCGCTGACCGGCGTGGTCTTGGTGAGCAGCACGTCGCCGGTGTCGAGGCCGTTGTCCGGCCAGAAGATCGACAATCCGGTTTCCTTTTCGCCCTTGATGATCGGCCAGTTGATCGCGCTCGGGCCGCGATAGGCCGGCAGCAGCGAGGGGTGATACTGGATCGAGCCCTTGGTCGGGATGTTGAGGAATTCCTCGGGCACGAACAGCGTGACGAACGCCATGACCTGGAGATCGGGCTTGAGCGCCTTGAATTCCTCCCACACTTCCGGCTTGCGATAGGACGCGGGCTGATAGACCGGCAGCTTGGCCGCAATCGCGGCTTCCTTCAGCGGGTCGGCCTTCTGGCCTTCTTTCTCGGGCGCCACATAGACGGCGACCACGTTCTCGCCGCGCTTGAGCAGCGCCTCGAGCACGGCCTTGCCGAAGGCCTGCTGGCCGTGGACCACGATACGCATACGAACCTCCCCGAACTTCGCTTTCGTCCCGCGAAAAGCCAGGACGACAATCATTGCTAGTGTGAGGGGGGCATCTCCACGATACGCAACCTGCGGAAATGCCCCCTCACCTGGCCTCTCCCCTTGCGGGGAGCGGAGTCTTCTAAGCCGCCGCCGCCTCAGGCTTCTGCGGCGGTGTGATCGCGCCCGATCCCTTGATCTCCTCGACCTCTTTAGCCGTGTAGCCCAGGACCTTGGTGAGGATTTCGTCGGTGTGCTCGCCAAGCAGCGGCGAGCGTTTCACCTCGGTGACCGAGTCCGACATCTTCACCGGATTGCCGACGGTCAGATACTTGCCGCGCGTCGGATGGTCGACTTCGACCACGGTGCCGGTGTCGCGCAGCGACTTCTCCTCGGCGATCTCCTTCATCGACAAGATCGGCCCGACCGGAATGTCGACCGCGTTGCAAAGATCCATGACCTCGAACTTGGTCTTGGTCATGGTCCATTCTTCGATGGTGGCGAAGATCGATTTCAACCGTGGCAGACGCGCCGGCGGCTTGGCGTAGTCAGGATCGGTCTTCCATTCGGGCTTGCCGATCAGATCGCAGATCGCCTCCCACACCGGGGCCTGGGTGATGAAATAGATGTAGGCGTCGGGATCGGTCTCCCAGCCCTTGCACTTGAGAATCCAGCCCGGCTGGCCGCCGCCGGAATCGTTGCCGGCGCGCGGCACCGCACTGCCGAACGGGACGCCCTCGCCGTACTGACTGTACTCGGTGAGCGGACCGTGCGCGAGGCGCTGCTGGTCGCGAAGCTTGACGCGCGCAAGATTGAGCACGCCGTCCTGCATCGCCGCGAACACCTTCTGGCCGCGGCCGGTGCGGTTGCGCTGATAGAGCGCGGTAACGATGCCGAACGCCAGATGCAGGCCGGTGCCGGAATCGCCGATCTGCGCGCCGGTGACGACCGGCGGCCCCTCGCGGAAGCCGGTGGTGGAGGCCGCGCCGCCGGTGCATTGCGCGACGTTCTCATAGACCTTGCAGTCCTCGTAGGGCCCGGGACCGAAGCCCTTCACCGACGCCACGATCATCCGCGGGTTGAGCTTGTGGATGTACTCCCAAGTCAGGCCCATGCGGTCGAGCGCGCCGGGCGCGAAGTTCTCCACCAGCACGTCGCAGTGCTTGATCAGCCGGTTGAGGATGTCCTTGCCCTTGGGATGCTTGGAATCGATCGTGATCGAGCGCTTGTTGGCGTTGAGCATCGTGAAATAGAGGCTGTCCGCGCCTTTCACGTCGCGCAACTGCCCGCGCGTGATGTCGCCGACGCCCGGCCGCTCGACCTTGATGCAGTCGGCGCCCATGTAGGCGAGAAGCTGCGTGCAGGTCGGACCGGACTGTACGTGGGTGAAGTCGAGGATCTTCACGCCTTCCAGCGCTTTTCCGGCCTGGCCGAACGGCTTGCTGCTCGGCCTGGGCAGGCCATTGCCTGCCTTGGCTTTCGCCGCAGGCTTAGCTGCGGGTTTCTTGGACTTCAGCGCCACGACCTTCTTGGAGGCCGCTTTGGTCTTCGCTTTTCCTTTCGCAGGCTTGGCCTTCTTCCGGACTGCCATCGGTATGCCCCTCTCGTCTTTCTCCGCTGTCATGCCCCGCGAAGGCGGGGCATCCAGCTCTGTACTAAACGCTGGGTCCCCCGCCTTCGCGGGGGACGACAGCAGTGAATCATTTCTTCTTCAACACGCTTTGCGGATTGAGATTGCCGATGCGGCCGCTCTCGCTGCCGGCCGCCGGATCAAGCACCGCATTGATGAGTGTCGGCTTGCCGGAGTCCATCGCGGCGTTGACAGCGCGCTTCAGCTCGTCAGGTGAGGTCGCATTGACGCCGACGCCGCCGAAGGCCTCGATCATCTTGTCGTAGCGCGAGCCCTTGACGAACACGGTCGGCGCTGGATCGTCGCTGACGGAGTTGACGTCGGTGCCGCGGTAAATGCCGTCGTTGTTGAAGATTACGATGCAGACCGGCAGCTTGTACCGGCAGATCGTCTCGACCTCCATCCCGGAGAAACCGAACGCGCTGTCGCCCTCCACGCAAAGCACCGGCTTGCCGGTCTCGATAGCGGCGGCGATGGCGTAGCCCATGCCGATGCCCATGATGCCCCAGGTGCCGACGTCGAGGCGCTTGCGCGGCTGATACATGTCGATGATGCCGCGCGCGAGATCGAGCGTGTTGGCGCCTTCGTTGACCAGGCTGGCGTCCGGCCGCTCCTTGATGACGGTGCGCAGCACGCCGAGCGCGCCGTGATAGTCCATCGGCGAGTTGTTGTTCATCAGCCGCGGCGCCATCTTGGCGACGTTCTCGTCACGCTTCGATGTAACGGTCTTGACCCAGTCGGCCGGCGCGGCTGGCCAGGCGCCGCCCATGCCCTGAAGCAGGGCCGATACGCAGGAGCCGATGTCGCCGACCACGGGAGCGACGATCTCGACGTTCGAGTCCATCTCCTTGGGCTCGATGTCGACCTGGATGAATTTCTTCGGTTCCGTGCCCCAGGCCTTGCCCTTGCCGTGCGACAGCAGCCAGTTCAGGCGGGCGCCGATCAACATCACCACGTCGGATTGCGCCAGCACCGTCGAGCGCGCAGCGCCCGCACATTGCGGATGCGTGTCGGGCAGCAGGCCCTTGCCCATGCTCATCGGCAGGAACGGAACGCCGCTCTTTTCGACAAAGGCGCGGATCGCGTCATCGGCCTGAGCGTAGGCCGCGCCCTTGCCCAGGATGATCAGGGGGCGCTTGGCGCCCTTCAGCACGTCGAGCGCGCGCTTGATCGCATCGGGAGCAGGAATCTGCGCCGGCGCCGCGTCGATCACCTTGACCAGTGACTTCTGTCCCGCCGCCGCATCCATCACCTGACCGAAAAGCTTGGCCGGCAGGTCGAGATAGACGCCGCCCGGACGTCCCGAGACGGCCGCGCGGATCGCGCGCGCCACGCCGATGCCGATGTCCTGCGCGTGCAGGACGCGGAACGCGGCCTTGCAGAGCGGCTTCGCGATGGCGAGCTGGTCCATCTCCTCGTAATCGCCCTGCTGCAGGTCAACGATCTCGCGCTCGGAGGAGCCCGAAATCAGGATCATCGGAAAGCAGTTGGTGGTGGCGTGGGCGAGCGCGGTGAGGCCGTTGAGAAAGCCGGGCGCCGACACCGTAAGGCAGACGCCGGGCTTCTTGGTCAGGAAGCCCGCGATGGACGCCGCATAGCCGGCGTTCTGCTCATGGCGGAACGACAGGACGCGGATGCCGGCGGCCTGCGCCATGCGGCCGAAGTCCGTGATCGGGATGCCGGGCACGCCGTAGATCGTGTTGAGGCCGTTGAGCTTCAGCGCGTCGATGATGAGGTTGAAGCCATCCGTCAGCTCGCGCTCTGCTTCCGCGGTCGCGGGCTTCGGCTTGGTTGCGGCGTCCGACATTGTGCTCTCCCGTAAGCTATAAAGCTGCGCGCGTTTCCGCCGCGCGGCCTCGATGAAGTCCGATTAGTCCAAATAGTCGGCGTAGCGCGCCACGTGATCGGCCAGGCCGAGCGCGTGGTTGCGCACCAGATCCTCGGCGCGCTCGGTGTCGCGCGCTTCCAGTGCTTCGATGATGTTCATGTGATCGCGGATCGATTTGTCGGCGCGATCCTTCTCGCCGATGGTCTTGCGCCGGATCATCCGCATGTGGGTGAACAGGTTCTCCGCCATGTTGATCAGCACATGATTCTGACTCATGCGGATGATGGTCTGGTGGAACTGGATGTTGACCTCGGAATACTCGTCGAGGTGCGCCCGCACCGTGCCGTCCTCGAAGGTCGAGAACATGCGCCGCAGCGAGGCGATGTCGGGATCGATGGCATTCTCGGTGATCAGGCGCGCGGCCATGCTTTCGAGCGCGGCCCAGGCGGTGATCATCTCGATCACCTCGCTGCGGGTCTTGCGAACCACATAGATGCCGCGGCGCGGCACCGAGCGGACGAAGCCTTCGCGTTCGAGCTGGGCCATGGCCTCGCGCACCGGCGTGCGGCTGACGCCGAAATCCTGGGCGAGCTGACGCTCATCGAGACGGATGTCCTGGCGGTTGCGGTAGACATCCATCGACACGATGACGTTCTTCAATGCGATATAGGCCTTGTTCTTGAAGCTGAACGAGGTGTCGATCGGATCAATCGCCAAGCGCGGCGTATCAGCAGGCAGTGAGGCTGACGCCAGATTGGCGGGACGCATGGTGCGGTTGTCACTCATCACAAAAATACATTATTCCACAGGTCACGGGCACGCAACGCTGGCGAGCAAAACTTGGCCATTGCTTGCCCCCGTCAGGCCGCCGTTCGCGTGCGCAGCTTGGTCCAGCCATCGGCGATGACGGGCCAAAGCAGGGCCACCAAACCCAGGAACATGATGCTGCCCACCAGCCCATTCGACACAAAGATGCCCAGGCTGCCCTGCGAGCCAAGCAGCGACTGACGGAACGCCTCCTCCGCCTTATCGCCGAGCACGATCGCCAGGACCATCGGCGCAAGCGGATAGTTGCACTTTTTCAGGATGTAGCCGATCACGCCGAACACCAGCATCAGCACGACGTCGAAGGTCGAATTGTGCACGGTGTAGGCGCCGATGGCGCAGACCACCAGGATGATCGGCGCGATGATGCTGAATGGAATGCGAAGGATGGCGGCGAAGAACGGCACCATCGTCAGAACGATGATGAGGCCAACGAGATTGCCGAGATACATGCTGGCGATCAGGCCCCAGACGAATTCCTTCTGCTCCACGAACAGCAGCGGTCCTGGCTGCAGGCCCCAGATCAGCAGGCCGCCGAGCAGCACGGCCGCCGTCGGCGAGCCGGGCACGCCGAGCGACAGCATCGGCAGCAGCGCCGAGGTGCCGGCCGCATGGGCGGCGGTTTCCGGCGCGACCACGCCCTCGATCTCGCCCTTGCCGAAATTGGCGCCGTTCTTGGATGCGCGTTTGGCGATGCCGTAGCTCATGAACGAGGCCGGCGTGGCGCCGGCGGGCGATATGCCCATCCAGCAGCCGATGATGCAGGAGCGCAGCGAGGTCATCCAGAATCGCGGCAGCGTCTTCCAGGTCTCCCATACCACCCTGGGGTTGATGCCGGCGGCCTTGCCCTTGAAGGCGAGGCCCTCTTCCATGGTGAGCAGGATCTCGCCGATGCCGAACAGACCGATCACGGCGATCAGGAAGTCGAAGCCGGTGAGCATTTCGGTGAAGCCGAAGGTCAACCGCAATTGACCGGTGACGCTGTCGAGGCCGACCGCCGCGAGCGCAAAGCCGATCATCATCGATACAAGGGTCTTGAACGGCGGCTCCTTGCCCATGCCGATGAAGCTGCAGAATGCCAGGAAGAACACCGCGAACTTCTCCGCAGGTCCGAATTGCAGCGCGAACTTCGCGACCAGCGGGGCCACCAGCGTAATCATGATGACGGCGAACAGCGCGCCGACAAACGAAGAGGTGAACGCCGCGGTCAACGCCTCGCCGGCCTTGCCCTGCTGCGCCATCGGATGGCCGTCGAACGTGGTCGCCACCGACCATGGTTCGCCCGGTATATTGAACAGAATCGAGGTGATGGCGCCGCCGAACAGCGCGCCCCAATAGATGCACGACAGCATGATGATCGCGGAGGTCGGTGGCATGCTGAAGGTGAGCGGCAGAAGGATCGCGATGCCGTTAGCACCGCCAAGGCCCGGCAGCACTCCGATCAGAACGCCGAGCACGATGCCCAGGACCATCACGCCGATATTGAATGGCTGAAGCGCGACGCCGAAGCCGTGCATCAGATTGGCAAGCTCTTCCATTTACGCGTCCCCGAACTTTTTCCGACCCCAGTTTCGAGCGTTTGTTTTGTTTGCGCGGCGCCCGAACCGCTTGCGCCTACAGTCCCAGCATGTCCTCGATCGGCCCCTTCGGCAGCGGGACCAGGAACCATTTCTCGAACATGAAATACGTCAGCAGCGGCACGCAGATCGCGATGGAGAGCGTAAGGCCCCACGGATAGCGGCCGAGCCACTTCATGAACAATGCGATCAGCACGAATGACGAGAGGTAGATGCCGACATACGGCATCGCCAGCACGTAGACCGTGGTGGGGATCACCACCGACATCACCGATCGCAACTGTCCCCATTCTGCGAACAGCTTGCTCGGCGAATACTCGGTAAAGCCTGCGTACAGATTGAACCCGCTCGAAATCAGGATGAACAACCCGACGTAGAACGGGAAGAAGCCGGCCCGCGGCCCCTCGACGCCCCAGGTGATGCCGACCTGGAGACTGCCGATCATAACGATGATGGCGAACAGCGCCGTGGCTATGGCAACGCCAACCTCGACGTAACGGTGGGACGGTCCGCGACCGGTTCCCTGCGACGCTTCACTCATGACACCTGCACCCCAACACCCTAGAACCTGCACGCTCAGACACACACGAAGCACATGCGCTGCCGCCGGCGGAACCGATCCGCCGGCGGCAGGGCCGTACCATCATCAGTTTCCGGCGAGGAAGCCGGCTTCCTTCATCAGGGCCTGGTGGCGTTTCTCTTCGTTCTCCACCCACTTGGCGTATTCCGCGCCCACCATGAAGGATTGATTGAACGCGCCGTTCTTCATCAGATCCCTCCATTCGGGGGTTTCGCGGACCTTCTTGAACAGTTCGACGTAGTAGTCGGTCTGCGGCTTGGTGACGCCTGCCGGCATGAAGAAGCCGCGCAGCATCAGGTATTCCATGTCGAGCCCCTGCGACTTGCAGGTCGGGATATCGGCCCACGACTTCTCGCCGGCCACCTTGTCTTTGTACTCGAGCGTCTTGCCGTCGAACACGCAGAGCGGCCGGACCTTGTCGGCACGCCACTGCGCGACAGCCTCGATCGGATTGTTGACTGTCGAGTTGACGTGGTTGCCGACGAGTTGCACCGCCACCTCGCCGCCGCCGCGGAACGGAATGTAGGTGAACTTGACGCCGGCCGCTTTCTCTATTGCGACGGTGATGATCTGGTCTTCCTGTTTCGAGCCGGTGCCGCCCATCTTGAACTGACCGGGAGGCGCAGCCTTCACCGCGGCGATGTAGTCCTTGACGCTCTGGTACGGCGTCTCGGCGTTCACCCACAGCACGAACTCGTCGAGCGCCAGCATGGCAACCGGCGTCAGATCCTTCCAACTGAAGGGAATGCCGGTCGCGAGCGGCGTGGTGAAAAGATTCGAGAGAGTGATGATCAGCTTGTGTGGGTTGGCGCGCGCGCCCTTGACCTCAAGGAAGCCTTCGCCGCCGGCGCCGCCGGCCTTGTTGATCACAACCATCGACTGCTTCATCAGGTTGTGTTTGGTCACGATGCCTTGGACCACGCGCGCCATCTGGTCGGCGCCGCCGCCAGGTCCTGCCGGCACGATGATCTCCACCGTGCGGGTCGGCTCCCACTGCGCATGCGCAACGGACAGATGGGCGGCACACAGCAGTGTGACTGTGCCCAACGCGATCGACTTGAGCGATTTCAACAACATGAACTCCTCCCTTATCACTTATACGTTATACCAGACCAGAACCGGTCGTTGTGTCGACCGTGATCGCGAAGTCCGGCTGGCGCGTTTCGCCCCATGTCGCTTTCAACATTTATATCTCGGAAACCGTGTTTGCACAGCCACCCCCGCCGTGCCCACGCCGATATGTCGCATGCCGGTGGCGGCTAGAACAGATAAATCATAATAAATTCACTGAGTTATATTATTTTCGCCCGTCCCTGCCCGATCGCCCAATGGGGACCCCGGATTGCATGGCGCGCTGCCGACCACCGAAAACCAAAAAGGGACCCGCTCGGCGGGTCCCTTTGTATTTGGTTGCGGGGATAGGATTTGAACCTATGACCTTCAGGTTATGAGCCTGACGAGCTACCGGGCTGCTCCACCCCGCGTCAATTCGATGACGTCGTTGGGCCTTATGTAACAGGCGCGGGCCACGAAGCAAGCTCCTCACCTAGGCGCGAGAGAACATTCGCCCAATCGCCTGGAGCGGACTGCCGAAACAGCCTGACCTGCGGGTACCAGGGGCTGCGGTCGCCATCGAGCGTCCAGCGCCAGTCGGGCTGGAACGGCAGCAGTACCCAGGTGGGCCGCCCCATCGCGGCGGCGAGGTGCGCGACCGATGTATCGACCGAGATGACGAGATCGACGAGCGCCAGCACCGCGGCGGTGTCGGAGAAATCGTTCAGATCGTCGCCGACATGCCGCAGGCGGGATTCTCGCGTGAGCAATTCGGCTTCGGCCGCACGGGGCTCGCGCTGGACACTCACGAAACTCACGCCGGCGATGTCCAGGAGCGGCGCGAGCTGCGGCAACGAGATCGAGCGGTTGCGGTCGTTGACATGGGTCGAGCGGCCCGACCAGACGAGCGCGACCCGCGGCGCGGGCAGCGCCTCAAGGCGCGGCCGCCATTCCGCGATGCGCGCTTCGGATGCCCGGAGATACGGGATTTCCACGGGTACGGTCGCCGGATCGGTCTTCAAGGCCAGGGGAAGACTCGCCAGCGGGCTTTGCACATCGAATGGCGGCGGGGTCTCGCCGCGTCCGATCACCGCCGCGACCCCGTCGAGGCCCGACAGCAAGGCCTTCAGCTCGGGCTGGACCTCGAGGATGACCCTGGCGCCGCCGCGCGCGAGCAGCGGCGCGTAGCGCGCAAACTGGATGCTATCTCCCAGCCCCTGCTCGGCGTGGAGCAGAATGGTCCTGTTGCCGAGCGGATATTCGCCGAGCCAGAGCGGCTGGCGAAAGCGCGGACGCCCGCTCATCCCGCTCCGCTTCCAGCGCGCCTCATAGGCCGCGAATCCGCGCCGGTAGTCTCCGAGCGTCAGATGCGAGAGCGCGGCGCTGAACTCCGCATCGGCATAGTCCGGACGGAGCGAAAGCGCCTTGCCAAAACTTTCGAGCGCTTCCCGATGACGGTTGAGCGCGGCCAGAGCCAGCGCGCGGTTGTACCAGGCGGTCACGTGCGCGGGCAGCATCGCCAACGCCTTGTCGTAAGCCGCAACCGCATCGCGCTCGCGACCCAGCAGCCGCAAGGCGTTGCCGCGATTGTAGAGCGCGTTGGGATTGCCGGGTTGGGCGGCGAGCGCGGCATCGTACTCGGCGAGCGCTTCGTCATTTCGCCTAAGCTCCGAGAGCGCGTTGCCGCGATTGACGCGCGCCTGAAGATGGCGCGGCTCGCGCGCCAGAACCTGTTCGAACGACGAAAGCGCATCGGCAGGACGCTTCAGGGCCAACAGCACGTTGCCCCGGTTGTTGAGCGACTCCAGGTGTCCCGGCGCCATGGCCAGCGCCTTGTCGAAACTCTGAAGCGCCTCGCCGTCGCGCTTGAGCGCGTGCAGCACGAGCCCGAGGTTGGACAGCGCGTCGGCGGAGCGCGGATCGACCTTCAGCGCCGCGGTCAGAAGCCGATACGCCTCGCCGGTCTTGCCGCGCTGGTGGTTGAGCATGCCCAGCAGGTGCAGCGCATCGAACTGATCGCGCTGCAGCTTCAGCACGCGGGTGTAGAATTTTTCCGCGTCATCGAGGCGGCCCTGGCGGTGCAGCGCGAGGCCGTCCTGCAGCATCTGGCCGAGGTTCTGGGCGGGGATAACGGGCTTGGCCATGGGCAGTGTGTCGGGGATTTTTCCGGCGACCGCAAGAGCGCGAAGACGGCGCCCCAGCGTGCGGCGGACCTACAACCGATTGAGCCTTGCAATCCGCCGCGTCACTTCGAGCGGCACCTCGGCGTCCGCCGCGGTCTTGAGGGCGAGCGCTTCTTGCGCAGCGGGCCGCTCCAGGCAGCGCAGCAGCCAAGCTTTGAGGTTTGGCCACGCCGCGAGATCCATGTCGACCGCGCGGCTGATGACGGCCGACACGTTGAGGTCGGCGACGGTGAATTCATCGCCCAGCAGGTAGGGGCGATCCGTCACGGCGCCGTCGAGAACCTTGAACGGCGCGGCCAGCACCGCCAACGCCTCGGCGCGCTTGGCCAGGTCCTGTTCCTCCGGCGGCAGGCGAACCGCGTGCAGCGACCAGATGTTGACCCCGCGGTCCACCTCGGTCACCGCCCACAGGCTCCATTGCCAGGCCTTGGCCTCGCCTTCGAGCGTGCCGGGATAGAGCTTGCCGCTGGAGTGCTTCTTCGCGAGGTAGAGCGTGATCGCGAGCGATTCCACCAGCACGAAGCCGTCGTCGTCGATCGCGGGCAGCCGGCCGTTCGGATTGATCGCGAGGAATTCGGGCTGGCGCGCGCCGGCATCGCCGATCTCGATCTTGATGTGCTCGTAATCGAGGCCGAGCTCTTTCGCCACCCAGAGCGCGCGGAACGCGCGCGTTCGGGCGATGCCATAGATACGCAGGCGCGACATTCGTTTTCTCCGGGCCGCGAAGGCGGCCGACTCGGTTTGGCTGACGGGTAGCGCGTTTGCGACTATTCCGGCTGGATATTGGCGGCCTTCACCAGCTCGCCGCGCAATGCGATGCCGTTGCGGACAGTCGCGGCGAGTTCCTCGGGCGTGCTTGCCACAACGGCGAGTCCCATCTTGGCGAGCCGTTCCTTGACCTCGTCGACCTTGAGAATTTTCACCAGTTCCGCATTGAGGCGCGCGACCACCGGCTGCGGGGTTGCGGCCGGCGCGAAGAAGCCGAGCCAGGACGACATCTCGAACCCAGGCACGGTCTCGGCGACGGTCGGCACGTCCGGAATGGCTGCATAGCGGGTCTTCTCGACCACCGCCAAGACCTTGATCTTGCCGGTCGGAAGGATCGGGGCCGCGGCCGAATAGCTCAGGAACGCCATGCCGATATGGCCGCCGAGCAGATCGTTCGCCGACAGCGCGCCGCCGCGATACGGCACGTGAATGATGTCGATGCCGGTCTTCTGCTTGAGCAGCTCGCCGGACAGATGATGCGGCGACGCGATGCCCGACGAACCGAACTTCAAGCCGCCGGGGTTGACCTTGGCATAGGCGATCAATTCGGCAACCGAATTGATCGGGAGCTGCGAATTGACCGCGAGCACGATGATATTGGCGCCGGCGTTGGTGATCGGAGCGAAATCCTTCACCGGATCGAACGGCATGCTTTTGAAGAGATGCATGTTCGACGACATCATCGCGTCGGTGCCGATCAGGATGGTGTGGCCGTCGGCCGTCGCACGCGCCGCGGCGGCAGCTCCGGTGTTGCCGCTGGCGCCGGGCCGGTTCTCGATCACGATCGGCTGTCCCATAGCCGCCTGCAGCCGCTCCATGACGGCGCGCGCTACCAGATCGCTGGCGCCGCCGGATGCCTGCGCGGAGACCAGGGTGATGGGGCGGGAGGGATAGGTCTGCGCCAGCGCGGGAGCGGATACGGCGGCGGCGATTGCCAAGGCTGCCACGATGCGAAAAAGCGGCGTCATTGTTTGTTTCCTCGTTGTCCGAGGCACTATCCGGCAAAGCGGCGATGGAAAAAAGGCCCTGGCGCCCGCGCGGCGGCAATTTATCTCGGCCCACCGCGAGAGCGTTCGCCTGAACGGTTATCCCGACGTGGGAGCCCTTGTGGCGCATGGCGCGGGCCTGGATTTCGGATCGGCCTCGCCTTCGCATCTCAACTCGACACCAAAGGTTTGGGACAACCCGGCTTGTCCCGCGGCCGTCAGCCGCAACGCGCGGGTTTCGCGCTCGCGCGTGAACCAGCCGAGCTCGAGACAGCGGCGGCAGATTTCGGCGCCCACCAGGCCAGCGATGTGATAACGGCGTTCGCTCCAATCGAGACAGGGCCGGCAGTAGATGCGCCGGCTTGCGGACTTCGGCGCAAGCTCCGCGCCGAATCCGGCCAGCAGACGCACGCCGGCCTCGGTGACCTCACCGCCGTCGTCGCCAAGCACGATGCAGCCGTTCGCAACCAGCGCGTCCGCGATCGCCAACCCGGCCTGCCCTGCAATATGATCGTAACAGGTGCGCGCGAACCGCAGCGCATCGTCGCGCGCCGAACGCGGCCGATAGCGCGGCGGCAATTCGATCGCCGCGACGGTCTTGATGCTTTCCAGCATGGTTGCGACCAAAGGCGACGCGATCCGGTAGTAGCGAAAGCTGCGCTTGCTGCTGACCGCGATCAGCCGCGCCTCGACCAGCTTGCGCAGGTGCTCGCTGGCCGTCGGGCGGGAGATGTGCGCGAGAAACGCAAGCTCGCTCCCGGTCAACGACTGGCCGCCCATCAGCGCCGCGAGCATGGTGGCGCGCGCCGTGTCGCCGACCAGCGCCGCAACCTCGACCATGTTTGCAGCCGCAACCATGCGGGATTGTACCGCCGCGACGGCGGCGGCGACAAGCAACGGCAGTTCGGCCGGCGCCGAACCGACCGCGAACGACAAACCGCGGCTTTGCTGCGAGCATCGCGGCGCGGCGATTGATCCGCGAATACGTGAGGAGTCCCATCATGAAACGAGAAGTCATTCGCGTCGAGCCGCTGTCGACCTGGAACGAGGCCCGCAAGGTGCCGGTGTCGCCGGTGGTGCGCAGCGGCGACCTGGTGTTCGTGTCGAACATCCCGCCCTATGACCCGGCGACCGGCGAGATCAAACGCCTTCCGCTCGAACGGCAGGCCGAGATCGTGCTCGAGCAGATCAAGCTTTGCCTGACCGCGGCCGGCTCGTCGCTCGACAAGGTGATCAAGTGCACCGTGTACTGCACCGACGCCGCGCACTTCGCCACCATCAACGCGGTCTATGCGCGCTATTTCCCATCCGATCCGCCGGCACGGAGCTTCGTCTGCGTGCTGCCCTGGCATGGGCCGTTCGATGTCGAGATCGATTGCGTGGCGCGCGCCTGACCGGCAGGAAACGCCGCGCCCGGCCCCCGGCCGGATCGCGGCGCTATCGCGCGACGCGCTGCCACAGGCCGGATGGGGAACGCGGCCGGTGTTGGCGCGTTTGCGTGCGGTTGCTCGATCCAAGGACCGTCATGACACTCGACTGGACCGATATCCTGCTGCGGCTCGGCGCGGCCGCGCTGGCCGGCGTCGCAATCGGCATCAACCGCGACCTCCAGAACAAGCCAATCGGCGCCCGCACGCTCGGTCTCGTCGGCCTCGGCACCGCGACTGTCGCCGTCGCCGGCATCCAGTTTCCAGGCATGGCGGAAAATCCGGACGCGGCAAGCCGCGTGGTCCAGGGCATCATCCAGGGCGTGATGACCGGCGTCAGCTTCATCGGCGCCGGCGTGATCCTGCGCGATGCCAAGACGCGCATGGTCGAGGGCATCACCACCGCTGCCACCGTCTGGATGACCGCGGCGCTCGGCATCGCCTGCGGTCTGGGAGCATGGCCGAGCGTGGCGATCGCGGTGACGACCGCATTAATCCTGCTCGCGGTCGTGCCGTGGATCGAGAACGCGTTGACGAAAGGCGAGAACAAGAAGCTGGAGTGAGCTTGCGCGCTTTCGTTGAGGCACAAAGCGTTCCACAAACGCAAACGGGCCGCCCCGGAGGGCGGCCGTTTCGGTATGACTATTGTCGAAAACAGGGGCGAAAATTGCTGAGCATTTTTCCTCTCGGTATTGATCTAAATCACGCCGTACATTTCTGTGGTAAAATTCATTCCCACAAAGAGCGCAATCATGGGAAACGATGGCTACCCCGATCTGCCACATGGCCTAGCTGCCAAGGCTTCAGATCATCTGGCAGTCCATGAGCGATTGTTTCGCACGGAAGATCTTCCAGAACACCGGCTAATCGCGTTACGCGACGCTATCGTCTTGTGTGCATGGTATCGAGTGCCTCCGCCAAAGTGGATCGCGGATGCAGTTACCGAACTTTGCTACAAACAAATCAATGCCGATCGTAGGCCAGGCCGGCTGGGAAGCTACCGCTCCCGATTCAGACAACATCGAATCCATCTGATTCGATGGGCGGCTGTCAGACATCTACGAGACAATTGCCGGGCGCGCGCACGAACTTGGGACGATGCCTATTTAGAAGCTTCTCGCGAACTGCGGCAGACCATTGCGCAGGGAAGCGAAGAAGCAATGGCGGCAAGCTACAAAATGCACAGCCGCAACCCATATTTGAAAATCATCAAAAATAGTGGCGGTGCATCCGCACTAGCCCAAACGGCTCGTGATTATTTCGAAGCGAGAGAAGTTCTGTTGGACGTTGACAAACTTTTCGAAAGGTAACCAAGAAAAGCCCTCGCGTTTCTGCGACGGCTTTTCTCAGTCCTGAATCGCAAAGCCCGCCGGGGTTGCCGGCACGCTTTTGTTGAGGCACAAAGCACTTCACAAACGCAAACGGCCGCCCCGAAGGGCGGCCGTTTCGTATTTTCTGATCATCGTGTCGAGGATATTTCCGTCTTTGGCAGACCTGGCAGCGACCTACTCTTCCAAGCCTTGAGACTTAGTACCATTGGCGCAGGGGAGTTTAACGGCCGAGTTCGGGATGGGATCGGGTTCAGGCTCCCCGCAAATACCACCAGGTCAGCGAAAGACGGAAATTGGACGTCTCGATCCGCAGCCGAAAGGCCGCGAGCCAAAACGTCGAAGCAAGCTGATCTGTTTTGCCGTCCGGCTTCCGGCTTGAGGAAACCTTTGAACGGGCATTGAAGATAAGAGCGATCAAGCCAATCGAGCTATTAGGACCGGTAAGCTCAACACCTTACGGTGCTTACACACCCGGCCTATCAACGTGGTGGTCTACCACGGCTCTGTTTAGGGAGACCTAGTTTCGAGGTGGGTTTCCCGCTTAGATGCCTTCAGCGGTTATCCCGTCCGTACATAGCTACGCTGCACTGCGGCTGGCGCCACAACAGCTCCACCAGAGGTACGTTCACCCCGGTCCTCTCGTACTAGGGGCAAATCCTCTCAAGTCTCCGACACCCACGGCAGATAGGGACCGAACTGTCTCACGACGTTCTGAACCCAGCTCACGTACCACTTTAATCGGCGAACAGCCGAACCCTTGGGACCTGCTCC
>CAMDFO010000028.1 GCA_945897515.1 Rhodoplanes serenus
CTAACCCGTCCTATTCACGACGGTAGCGCGCATTTCGAGGTGTGAAGGAATTTTCCGACGCCGGCCATGACGAGCCGTGGCGCTACCCGCAGCGCTCATCTTGATTTTATTTTCAGCGGTTAAGGGTTGCGGGATGGGTTCAACGGGGCGCATGTGCCCCAGCGCTCACGGTCCGGCGGCGGCGAAGCGGCCAGCGAGGAGTTTGAACGTCGCGCCGTCCGGACAAGCTGTCGGCAGCCAGACGCGGATTCGAGCGGCTCCTTCGACGACGCGCGCAGCGATCTTGATCAGACGCAGGCGCAGTGTGTTGAACTCCGCCCGCGCCCACACCGATCGCTTGGGTGCAGCAGCCCGCAGGGTGTGCAGCAGCCAATAGGCTGCGGTGTGCAAGATCAGGCGCATCTGGTTGGCGCGTGGATCGCGACACGAAGTGCGATCCGAGGCGAGCTGCGCCTTGTGCAGCTTTATGAAGTTCTCTGCCTGGCCGCGTGCGCAGTAGACGGTCTCGTAAAGATATTTGGCCGATCCCCGCAGCGAGGTGACAATGTAACGGATGTCGAGGCCGAGCGTCGTCGCCTCGATGCGGGCGACCATGCGGCGCTGTGTCCCCCAGCTTTTGGCGCCGTAGCGCAGTGCCTTCCAGGTGCGCCGCTTGTCGGCCCCGGTTATCGCACGCCGCACACACAGTTCATCGGCGATGGGCCGCACCATGGCATGAAGCACCGGGTTGCCGCCGAACCCGAAAATATAATCAACACCGTTGGATTCGCACCAATCCATCGCTTCCGACCGGCCGTAATGGCTGTCGCCGCGCACCAGGATGTGCACCTTGGACCAGTGCCGCCGAATGCGCGCGATGACATGCTTGAGGATGGTGCGCACTTCCACCCCGGTCGGGGTCTTGCCCTCGCGCAGGATCACCGCCACCGGCTTGCCGCTGCTGCCTTCGTAGATATGGATGGGCAGAAAGCAGCGCTCATCGTAGTGAGCGTTGAACAGGGAGAGCTGCTGCTTGCCATGAACCGCATCGAACGTGTCGTCGACGTCGAGGATGATCGAGGCCGGCACCCGCCTCCAGCTAGCGCAGAACAGGTCCACCATCGCGCCCATCATCCGCGCTATCTCGGTCCGGCTCGGCGCGTTCTCCAGCCGTGACATCGTTGGCTGCGAGCACAATGGCTCGCCGCTCTCAGGGGGCCGACCGAGCGCCATCTTGAACACCGGATCATAGCGCAGCGTCGTGCAGTCGTTGCTGTCCTCGTATCCCGCCGCAATCGCAAACATCCGCAGCCGCAGCATCTCCACCAACGTGTGGTCGATCCGGGTTGGGTCGCGGTGATCGGTCAAACACGCCGCCAATCGTGTCGCGATGCTCAACCGCTGCTCGACACCGCGCAGCAGTAGCACGCCGGCGTCGGACGACAGCATGCCGCCGTCAAACGCGATGCACACCTTCTTGCGCGCGACCGCTGGCACGTCGAAAGGTAGAAGATTATCCTGCTGCATGACGGGTGTGGCGCTCCTCGATCGCTGTTTGATCAGGCTTCAGCACCAGAATCATGCGGTGAATCGCGGCTTCCCGCTACATCCGTCACTCAAAATAACCTGCCGTCATGAATTATTCGGGCTAAACTATCGAGCGGCCGCGGGTTCAAGCGACTTCAGATAAGCGATCACTTCACCGATCTGCGCAGGGTGAAGCTTAAACTCCGGCATGTCGCCGTGGCCGGTGGATATGCCTTCAGCCAATGCTTCTTCCAGGTTCTCGACTGGATACTTGAGATGCAGCGTGCGAAATGGCGGAGCCTTGTCATTTGGGCTTTCGCCTGTCATCTCGACGGCATGGCAGCTCGCGCAATTTTCGCGAATGAAAGCATGTCCCTTCTGAGTTTGGGATACTTCCGCCTCGCCCGCGCCGACGCACCCGAGCAGTACCGCAGCACCTACAACCTTGTTCAAGATTCTCATTGAAGAATGCGTACCGGAACAGTCGGTAACGTGGCCGCCTCCATGAAAGCCAGGTGGCAATCCCTGCATTCGTAACTGTTAAGGTCGCTGCGGCCCAATGTGCGGCAGATGGCGCGATTGAGCGCCATTGGCCAACAACAATTAGGACAGAATGGATTGCGGTTCATGGCCGGTCGCCTTTCCCGCTGCCTCGCCCACGGACACAACCCCGCCGCGACCACAATGGTTCAAATTTTCTTTGCGCGCGCGACCGACATGCTCTTACGCCTTCGTAATGCAATTGGCAGAACCTGCATTCGAAGATGTGGGGGTCCGCAAGGACGGAAATTTTCGGCGGCGGCGGCGTTGCGGCGGTCGCTGCGGCCGTCATGGCCGGGCTTGGCGTTGCCGCATTGGCTCCGCGCATGCTGCAGTTTGGCGCCGTTGACGTAGGCTCCAAGCTCGGGCTTCCCGACTTGCCGCGCTTGCCAGTTCTGCTTCACACAAAGATCAAGGACGGTCGCCCGCGCGATGCGCTTGCCGCGCTTTCTGCTGCCTTCAGGAGCGCGGTGCGAGGCTAGCCAACGCTCCCACTTCGCCTTTCTTGAATTGCATGCGATGCGATCAGGCTGAGAGCTCGCTCTTGGCCGGAAACAGGGCGTTCGCCGCGAGCAGGCCCAAAGCCGCGCCCACAAACTGCGCAGCCATGAAGCCAAGAATGCCGGCAGGCGCAATCCCTGCAAACGTATCCGACAGAGACCGTGCGATCGTCACGGCAGGATTGGCGAACGAGGTCGAGGCGGTGAACCAATAGGCCGAGGTGATGTAGAGGCCGACCGCATACGGGATGGCATCCCGCGCACCACGCAGGCAACAGAAGATCGTCAGCACCAGGCCGAAGGTCGCGATCCCTTCGGCAAGCCATTGTCCGGCCCCCGTGCGCGCCGTTTGTGACACTTGCCACAACGGCAAATCGAACATCGCATGCGCCACCAGCACACCTACAATGCCGCCCAGTGTCTGGCTTGCGACGTAGAACGCCGCGTCGCGCCCGCCCAAATCGCGGCGGATCAGGAACGCGAGCGTCACCGCAGGATTGAAATGCGCGCCCGACACCGGGCCAAGAGCAAGGATCAGCACCACGAGGATCGCGCCGGTCGGCAGCGTATTGCAGAGCAGCGCCAGCGCACCGTTGCCGCCCGCGAGCTTTGCCGCCATGATTCCGGAGCCAACGATGGCGGCGAGCAAAAACGCGGTGCCGAGCGCCTCCGCGCCGAGGCGCTGCGCAAGCGTCGGCGTCATGTCGGCTCCGCCGCCTTGGCGGTTGCGCCTTCCATCTGGCCGATCTCGCGGAGCCTGTTGCGAAGGCTCAGCTGATCGAGGCTGCGGATGGGAAGGGACGCGAACACCGAGATGCGTTGATGGAGCATCCGATAGGCGTCGCGGAACGCCAGTATGATTTCAGCGGGAGTGCCGTTCGCCTCGGCAGGGTCGGGCACACCCCAATGCGCCGTCATGGGCTGACCGGGCCATACTGGGCAGGCCTCGGCTGCGGCGCTGTCGCAGACCGTAAACACAAAATCGAACCGCGGCGCGCCGGGCTCGGTGAATTCACCCCAAGACTTCGAGCGATAGCCTGTGGTGTCGTAACCAAGCTCGTTGAGCAGGGCGACGGCATTCGGATTGACCCGGCCTTTCGGCTGGCTTCCGGCGCTATAGGCGTGGAAGCGCCCTGCGCCGATCCTGTTCAGGATCGCTTCGCCGATGATCGAGCGCGCGGAGTTTCCGGTGCAAAGAAACAGAACGTTGAAGGGAGTCTCAGGCATGGACGCGTTTCCTTGTTTTCGCAGGGCTGCAGCACGGATCGGCCAGCACCGGAGCGCAGATTTCCGGGCGGCCGGCGCAGCAATCCTTCATAAGAAACGCGATCAGGCCGCGAAGCCCCGCGTAGTTGGCGGTGTAGATGATAGACCGCGCCTCGCGCCGCGCTTCGATCAATCCCGCGCGCTCCAACTCCTTCAGATGAAACGACACGTTGGAGGCGGAAACCTTGGCGGCCTCCGCAACCGAGCCTGCGGGAAGGCCATCCGGTCCTTCGCGCACAAGGAGGCGCACGATTCCAAGCCGGGTTTCCTGCGATAGAGCCGCGAAGGCTTCGAGGGCTTGACTCTGTTTCATATTTCAATAATCCTTGAACTATAGAATCATTGAAGCAGGAGTACATCACATGCAGCCCCAAGGCCAGAGCTTTTTGCAGCCAGCCGCACCGATCCTGTTTCCGGGAGAGATTTCAGCGGCGGAGTTGCTTGCCACGCTGTCCGAGCACAAGGGCAAGACGCTGATCTTTGCTTACGAGGGTAACGACGTGCAGGCGGGCTATCACGTGACGGAAGTGAAGACAGCGGCCTTCCAGGCGCTCGACTGCGGCGCCAACTACGAAAGCTGGCACGAGACCTTCATCCAGCTTTGGGACATTCCGCAGGAGGATAACCGCCGCTTCATGCCCGTGTCGAAATTCCTCGCGATCATCGGCAAGGTCGCCGAGAAGGTCCCGCTCGATAGCAACGCCAAGGTGACGTTCGAGGTCAGCGACGGCAAGCGGGCGATGGCGCTCTACCGGGCCTCGTCCGTCGCCATCGACGGTGACGTGATCCGCGTCGAACTCACACAGCGCCCCGCAAGCTGCAAGCCGCGCGACCGCTGGCTTGAGGCGCAGCAGGCTGAACAGGTTTCGTGCTGCAAGCCAAGCGCGTCCAAACAGCCCTGTTGCGGATGAATGATGCAAGGCCGCTCGCTTCGGATGAAACGGCGCTTCAGCGTGCGTGAGCAGGCAACGCGGGCCGCAACGCCAACACCAGTGGCACCGTGAGCAGGCACACGCAAGCCACCACGATCAGCGCCGTCTCCACGCCCACCGCATCGCCGAGAAAGCCGTAGAGTGCCGGTGCGAACGCGCCGGAGCCAATGGTCGCCGTGTAGTACACGCTGAAAGCCCGCGCCCGTTTTGCGGGCTCGACCAGTTCCGGAACCGATCCGGCCAGCACCGACGACGTGCCGTTGAGCGCGATGCCGAGAATCGGAAGCAGCAGCAGCGCAGCCTCCAGCGGCAGCGGCAACATCGCAAGGATGCCGACTGTCGTCAGGCCTTCGGTCATGCAGGTGGTCGCGATCACGCCGACGCGTGCGCCGATAAACGCGCAAACCAGCTTGCCCGCGGCGCCGCCGGCGAACACCAACGTCAGCGCCAGGCCGACGGTCGGCAGACTGGCGCCCTTCGCGATCAGCACGAACGGTAGGAAGGTCAGAAACGCCATGCGCGTCGCGCTGTCGACCACGCCGATCGAGAGCAGCACGGGAAAACCGAAGCGGCTCAGCCGCCCGCCGGTCGCCATCGGCTCCGCTTCAGGTATTGCCGCGGCCGCCACCGGAGCGCTCGCATGATCCTCGGGGAAACGCGGCACCAACAGGAAGATCGCAGCGGCAGCGACGAGACCGCAGGCGCCGAGAATGGCCAGCGTCGGCTGCCACGGCAGCACCACCAGCAGGATCGAAGCCAGCGCCGGCAGCGTCATCTTGCCGATGTCGCCGGCGAAATTGTAGGTGCCAAGCGCCTTGAGCGAGCGCGGTCCGGCGTATGCGCGGGCCACCAAGGCGGAGGCCAGCGGATGCTGAACGCTGGCACCGACGCCGCCGATCAGCAGCGCGGCAATCAGCGTGACGAAGCCGACGCTCGCGCCGGCCAGCATGTAGCCGACCCCTGCGAGCGCCGTGCCGGCGGCGAGCACCAGCGCAACGCCGAGCCGCTCCGACAGGATCCCGGACGGGATTTGCAGCACTGCCAGGGTGCCGGCGTAACACGTGCGGAGAATGCCGAGCGCCGCGTAGCCCAGGCCGAACTCAGCCTGCCAAATCGGTAGCATCACATAGATCAGGTCGGTGTAGCCGTCGTGCAGCGCATGCGCGCCGCTGGCGACGCCGATGGCGCGGCGCTCCTGCGCCTTGGTGGCGACCGCACCGGCCGGCGGAGCGGCGGGGTCGGCCGCGTCCGTCATGGCCTGGCCCGGCGCTCGACGAATGCGACGCTGATGAACGAAATCACGGGCTCGCCCTTCTGGTTCACGCCGGTGTTGCGGATCGACATCAGACCCCAACCGGGCCGGCTGTTGGAAGTGCGGGTTTC
Source organism: Rhodoplanes serenus (assembly GCA_945897515.1). Taxonomy (GTDB): domain Bacteria; phylum Pseudomonadota; class Alphaproteobacteria; order Rhizobiales; family Xanthobacteraceae; genus Z2-YC6860. Next base: position 6,128 of record CAMDFO010000028.1, read on the forward strand.
GACCACCTCCATTGCATAAGTGATGGTGTCGCCGACATAGACCGGCTTGAGCCATTTCAACTCGCGAAAACCGGGCGACGGCCCGAGCGCCGCGACCGGCTCGCCCCGCGCCCGCCGAGCGTCGTCCTCACGGCGCTGATAGTCGACCATCAGCCGCATCCACGCCGCCGCGGTGTGCCAGCCCGATGCGCACAGCGCGCCGAAATGCGAGCGCGCCGCCGCCACCTCGTCCATATGGAAGGCCTGCGGATCGAAGCGGCCGGCGAACGCCTTGATCTCGTCGGCCGCGAAGGTGTGCGAGCCGACCGGGAATATCTCGCCGACCTGGATGTCCTCGAAGAACTTCATGCGGCACCCGCGGCGCGCCGGCCCATCATCAGCGACGTGGTCAAGGTCATCGCGACGGCGCCCGAGGCGTTGCGCAGCTCGAACAGGAATTTGACGAAGCCCATGTCCGGCCGGCTCCTGGACGCGCGGACCTCCTGCACGGTGGCGCGCAGGATCAACTCGTCGCCGGGGCGGATCGGGAGCAGCCACCGCACCTCATCCACGCCGGGGGCGCCCATCGAGTGCGAATTGAGCACGAAACCGTCGGTGCACATCCGCATCAGGATGCAGCAGGCGTGCCAGCCCGAGGCGCTCAACCCGCCGAGCATAGTGGCGCGCACCGCTTCTTCGTCCAGGTGCATCGGCTGCGGATCGAATTCTGCGGCGAACGCCACGATCTCTTCGCGGGTCACAAGCCGCGGTCCGTGTTCGAACACACGGCCCGGCGTAAAGTCTTCCCAATGGAGCTTGGCCACGGATGGGTATCTTTCCGGCAGGAGCCGATCCCTAGACGGCAGGCCCGGCCGCCGTCAACAGCGATCGCCTCCCGCCCGGCGCAATTCAGACACGTTTTGGCGGTTCTCGTTAGAAGCGACACCGCGCCGCTCGCCGTGAGGAGGATTCATGCTTGGCTTCAAGGATCTGTTCCAATGGGAACGGTTCATCACACCGTCGATCATCAAGCTGTTCTACTGGCTGGCGGTCGTCATTGCGGCGCTGGTCGCGCTCTGCTGCGCCGCTTCCGCGGTCGGTGTGATGGCGCTCAATCCGTTTCTCGGATTTGTCATGCTGCTGGGCAGCGTCGTCGGATTCGTCACCGGGGTCATTGTTGCGCGCATTATCGCGGAGTTCGTGCTGATCGTGTTCCGCATCAACGAGCATCTGGGCGCGATCCGCAACCGCGGCGAGGGCATGTAACGCGGAACCCCGTCCCGCCGCATGATGTTGCCACCTCATGAGCCGAGCATTCGTCAAGGAACAGGACGGCGAGCACGTTGAGCCGCTTCCCGACCGGCCGATTTCGGAGCATCCGAATCTCGTCACACCGGAAGGCCTGGCGCTGATCGACGAACATCTGGCCGACATCCGCGAGCGGCACACACGCGCGCAAGCCGCGAACGATCCAGCCGCGCTGGCGCAGACCGCGCGCGACGCGCGCTATTGGTCGGCGCGGCGGGCCACCGCCCAGGTCGTGCCGCCGCCGGCCGGAATGTCGGAGGTCACGTTCGGCTCTACGGTGACGATCGCGCGCGACGATGGGCGGCGGCAGACCTGGCGTATCGTCGGCGAGGACGAGGCCGATCCGGCGCGCGGGGCACTGTCCTATGTGTCGCCGGTGGCGCGGGCGCTGCTCGGCAAGACGGTCGGCGACGTGGTGCGCGCCGGCAATTCGGATGCCGAGATCGTCGCGATTACTACGTGTTGAATCGAAAGTGCATGACGTCGCCGTCGGCGACCACGTAGTCCTTGCCTTCGAGCCGCAGCTTGCCGCTGTCCCGCGCGCCGGCCTCGCCGCCGAATTTCACAAAATCGTCGTAGGCAATGGTTTCGGCGCGGATGAAGCCGCGCTCGAAATCCGTGTGAATGACGCCCGCCGCCGCTGGACCCTTGGTGCCGCGCGTGATGGTCCAGGCGCGGGCCTCCTTGGGACCGACGGTGAAATAGGTCAGGAGTGCGAGCAGCTCGTAGCCGGCGCGGATCAGCCGGTCGAGCCCGGCCTCGGTCAGCCCAACGGCGTCGAGGTAATCGCGCCGTTCCTCCATCGGCAGCACGGCGATCTCGGATTCGATCTTCGCCGAAATCACCACCGCGACCGCGCCTTCCTCCTTGGCCCGCGCTTCCACCTGACGCGAGAATTCGTTGCCTTCCGCGGCGAACGCCTCTTCGACGTTGCAGACGTAGAGCACCGGTTTCGACGTCAGCAGGCCGAGCATGCCGAACGCGCGCTCCTCCTCTGGCTTGCGTTCGAGCAGGCGAGCGGGCTTGCCTTCTCGCAGCAGCACAAGCGCACGACTGACCAGATCGAGCGCTTCCTTCGCCTCCTTGTCGTTGCCCTTGGCCTTTTTCTCCAGGGCATCGACGCGCTTTTCCAGGCTGTCGAGATCGGCGAGCATCAGCTCGGTCTCGATGGTCTCGATGTCGGCCACCGGATCGATCTTGCCCTCGACGTGGGTGACATCGTCATCGCGGAAGCAACGAACCACATGGGCGATGGCGTCGCACTCGCGGATGTTGCCGAGAAACTGGTTGCCAAGCCCCTCGCCTTTCGACGCGCCGCGCACCAGGCCCGCGATGTCCACGAAGGTGAGCCGGGTCGGGATGATCTGCGCCGACTTGCCGATGCTCGCGAGCTTGTCGAGCCGCGGATCGGGCACCGCGATCTCGCCGACGTTCGGCTCGATGGTGCAGAACGGATAGTTCGCAGCCTGCGCGGCTGCGGTTTGCGTGAGCGCATTGAAGAGCGTCGACTTGCCGACGTTCGGCATGCCGACGATGCCGCATTTGAAGCCCATGATTGTCTCTTGTTTTCAGTCCGCCGGCTTGCCCGGCTCTTTCGGTTCGCCAAAGCCCTTGGCGTCCATGGCGAGATGAATCTTGTTCTGAAAGCTGGCGTCCTGGCCGCGCGCCAGCAGTTCGGCGTTGTCGGCGATCACGCCGGTCAGCGCCGCGACCCAGTCGCGCTCGCTCTTGGCGAAATCGCTCAGCACGTAGCGATGCACCAGATCCTTGTCGCCCGGATGTCCGATCCCGATGCGCACCCGGCGATAGTCGTTGCCGACATGCGACGTGATGGACCGCAACCCATTGTGACCGGCGACGCCACCGCCGACCTTCACCCGCACCTTCGCCGGTGGCAGGTCGAGCTCGTCGTGGAACACCACGACGTCCGGAAGTGCGAGCTTGTAGAAGTGCATCGCTTCGGCAACCGCGCGGCCGGATTCGTTCATATAAGTGCCAGGCAGCAGGAGCTGCACCCGCTCGCCCCCGACCGCGCCCTCGCAAGCCACGCCCTGGAAGCGGCGGCGCCACGGCGGCAGGCCGTGGCGCTTGGCAATGGCGTCGACCGCCATGAAGCCGATGTTGTGGCGGTTTCCGGCATGGCCGGCGCCGGGATTTCCAAGCCCGACGAACAGCAGCATGACGGACCGCCCGTGCGACGCCTCACTTCTTCGGTGCTGCACCACCCGCGGCCGGAGCCGCGCCCGCGGCCGGGGCCGCACCCGCGGCCGGAGCCGCACCAGCGGCCGGAGCCGCACCAGGAGCGCCGGTTGCACCCGGTGCTGCACCCGCTTCCGCAGCCGCAGCAGCCGCGACGGCAGCCGCAGCGGCAGCCTCGGCGGCGGCGCGCATTTCTTCGGCGTAGCCCGACGGCGGCACGATGGTCGCCAGCGTCAGATCGATCCGCGAGAGCGCCTTGACGCCTTCCGGCAGCTTGATGTCGCTCAGGTGCTTGGAGTGGTTGATTTCCAGATCGCTGACGTCGACCTCGATCGCCTCGGGAATGTTCTCCGGGCTGACGTGGACGTCGATGGTGTGGGTGACGATGTTGACCGTGCCGCCACGCTTCACGCCGGGCGCGGCGTCGGCGTTGCGCACATGCACCGGAACGGAGACGCGGATCATCGCGCCGACGCCCACGCGCATGAAGTCGACGTGGAGCGGGTTGTCGCGGATCGCGTCGAGCTGGAAGTCGCGCGGGATCACGCGGTGGGTCTCGCCCTCGACATCCAGATTGTAGACGGTGGTGAGAAACCGGCCGGCATAGATCTTCTGCCGGATCTCGGCGTAGTCGATAGAGATCGTCACCGGCGGCTTGTTATCGCCGTAGATGACGCCTGGTACGCGGCCAGCGCGACGCTCCGCCCGGGCGGCCCCCTTGCCGGCCCGCGGACGCGCCGTCGCCTTCATTTCATTGACGGTCGCCATGACTGATAAACCTCGTGTTGAAGCCCGAAAATCGTGGGTTTGGCCCCGCTACTGCCTCCAGGGGTGTCTGGGTGGCGGGGACGCGCGGCTTATAGCCGTGCCGGACGGCAAAGACAAGAAAACCCGCGATTGCGGGGCCTGGGCCCTCAGAACAGGTTGGACTGGCCCCGATCGCCGGCACCGGCGATCTTGGCTTCCAGGGCCGCAATCCGGGCCTTCAGCGCCTCGTTTTCCTCGCGGGCCAGGCGGGCCATGTCCTTCACCGCCTCGAATTCCTCGCGCTTGACCACGTCCAGATCGCTCAAGATGCGCTCGGCCTGGGTGCGGAACAGGGTATCGAACTCACGGCGAACCCCGGACGCCACGCCGGCGGCGTCGTTCATCAGCCGCGCCACCTCGTCGAAAAACCGGTTGGTCGTCTGGGCCATCGTTGTCTCCGGGGGCTCCCCGCGCCCCGCTATCAGCTGGATTAATGGCGATCCGGCCCAACCCCTGCAAGTGCCAGTGCAAGGCTTCGTAAACGGTGCGAACGGCGCCCGGGAGACCTCCTTGAACCCGCCCGGCCGCCGGGCCGACCAAATCCAAGGTATGGGCGCCGTTCGAGGAGCTTTCGATGCCGATTACTGCTTGGATTGCGCGGCCTCGCCTGGTCGCGGCGCTGCTGGCCGCCGGTGTCCTGCCGTTGGTAAACGCGCCCGCGCGCAGCCACGTGGTGCCGATCGCCGACATGGTGCGCGGCATCAGGATCACCCAGGCGCAATGCGCCGAGCTGCCCTCGACCGTGTGGATCGCGGCGCTCGGCCAGAGCTTCTGCTTCCGTTATTACCTCTCGACCGCCGGCGGAGAAGGATCGCGGCCTGCGGTTTTTCTCTCGGGCGACAAGCTCGGCACGTTCAACATGCGGACCGGCGCGTTCGCGGTGCGGCCCGACGAGAAGGACGTCGACACCGACGATCTCGAGAAAATCGCCCGCGGGCTGTCGCGCCAGACCAAGACCACTGCGATCTATCTCGGCCGTGTCGGCCTGGACGGCTCCTCCGGGGATCATCGCATCCGCCGTTCGGTGCTGGAGTTGAAAGCCACCCAGGCCGCGCTCGACGCCATCAAGCAGCGCCATCGTTTCGAGGGCTTTCATCTGATCGGCCAGTCCGGTGGCTCGGCCCTGGTCGGCGGCCTGCTCGCGCTGCGCACTGACATCGTTTGTGCGGCGATCGGCGCTGGCCGCCTGGTGCATCCGAAGCCGGTGCGCCCGTCCGCCGATCCGGCGCGCGAGCAGTTCAACGTCGCCGACGCCATTCCGGTCATCGTGCGCCAGAGCACGGCGCGGATCATGCTGGTGACCGACCCGGCAGACAAATATGTGCCCGAGCAGGCCCAGACGCCGTTCGTCCAAATGATGCGGCAGGCCGGCAAACCGGTCGAGCAGTTCATCGTTCGGGCGACCGACGAGAACAATCATTTCGTCAGCGGCTATTCACGGGCGGTGGCTGCCGACTGCATCCGCGGCGCGCCCACCCAAGAGATTGAGCAGAACGTCCGGACGCTGGTCGAGAAGCGCCTCGCGCTCACCAAGGCGAAGGCCGAGAAGGCCACGGCGCCACCGAGCGCGCCGGTACAGCAGCCCATTCCCGCCCCGGTCAACGGACAACCGAACTGGACACGATAGCGCCATCGAACTTGGCTTGACTTCGCCGCCGCCGTGCCTGCATCACCGCGGCTTGCGCTGACAGGCCCACGATGCATCTTCTCGCTCTGCCGTTTCCGGCTTTCGACCCGGTTCTGATCTCCATCGGTCCCTTTGCGGTCCGCTGGTACGCGCTCGCCTACATTTTTGGCATCCTGCTCGGCTGGTTCTACGCGCGCGCGCTGATCCGCAACGAGCGCTACTGGGGCGGACAGCCCCCGATGAGCGTGATCGACTACGACGATTTCGTCGTCTGGGTGACGCTCGGCATCATCCTCGGCGGCCGAATCGGCTATGTGCTGTTCTACAATCCGGCACATTTCGCCGAGAATCCGACCGAGATCCTCCAGGTTTGGAAGGGCGGCATGTCGTTCCACGGTGGCTTCCTCGGCTGCGTGGCCGCGGTCGTGCTGTTTTCCTGGCGCCGCGGCATTCCGTTCCTTTCGGTCGGCGACCTGACCTGCGCGGCCGGCACGATCGGATTGCTCCTCGGCCGCATCGCCAATTTCATCAACGCCGAGCTGTGGGGACGAACCACCGACGCGCCCTGGGGCATGGTGTTTCCAGGCGCCGGCCCGCTGCCGCGGCATCCAAGTCAGCTTTACGAGGCGACGCTCGAAGGTCTGGTGCTGTTCCTTGTGCTGTTCTTCCTGATCCGCAGGGGCGCACTGCAGCGGCCCGGCCTCGTCACAGGTGCGTTCGCGGTCGGCTACGGCATGGCGCGCATCGTCTGCGAGCTGTTCCGCGAGCCCGATCCGCAGCTCGGCTTTCTGTGGGGCGGTCTCACCATGGGGATGCTGCTGTCGGTGCCGCTGATCCTCGCCGGAGCGGCATTCATCGCGGTGGCGCTGAAACGTCGTCCGCTTCAGCCGGCCTGAACGAGGAGAACCGTGGTGGAGCCGCCGTCGCTGGATGCTGAAATCCGCCGGCGCATCGCCCTCGCCGGTCCGATGCCGGTCCGGCAGTTCATGACGCTCTGCCTGACGCATCCGCAATACGGCTACTACATGACGCGCGATCCGTTCGGACGCGGCGGCGACTTCATCACCGCGCCGGAGGTGAGCCAGATGTTCGGCGAGCTCATCGGGTTATGGGCCGCGTCGGTCTGGCGGCTGATGGGCGAGCCGGAGAACATCCGCTTCGTGGAGCTTGGCCCCGGCCGCGGGACGCTGATGCACGATGCGCTGCGCGCAGCACATGTGGTGCCGGGCTTTCGCCGGGCGCTGGTGGTCCATCTGGTCGAGATCAGCCCGGCGCTGCGGCAGCGACAACGCCAGATGCTCGATCCGCTCGAAATGCCGATGCTGTGGCACAATTCGTTTGAAGAGGTTCCCGACGGACCGCTCATCGTCATCGCCAACGAATTCTTCGATGCGCTGCCGGTGCACCAGGCGGTGCGCCATCTCAACGGCTGGTACGAGCGCACGGTCGAGATCGACGGCGCAGGCAACCTGGCGTTCGGCGTGGCGCCCGACCGGATTCCGCTGTTCGAGCAGCTCCTGCCGCAGCAAGTGCGCGACGCGCCGATCGGCGCGCTGTACGAATGGCGCGACGACAATGTCACGCTCGACATCGCGCGACGCGTGGTCCGCGAAGGCGGCGCGGCCCTGGCGATCGACTACGGCCACACCGAGAGCGCGGCCGGCGAGACCTTGCAGGCGGTGGGCGCGCACGCCTACGCCGATACGCTGAAGGCGCCCGGCGCCGTCGACCTCACCGCCCACGTCGATTTCCGCGCCATGGCGCTGGCCGCCGAGAGCATGGGCGCGCGTGTGCACGGGCCGGTCGATCAAGCGCACTTTCTTAACAGCCTCGGAATGGCGCAGCGCGCCGCAACCATCAAGGCCCATGTCACGGGCGACAAGGCGGATGCCGTCGATGCCGCCGTCGCTCGCTTGACCGGTGCGGGCCGCACCGGCATGGGAACGCTATTCAAGGTGGTCGCCTTCTCCGAACCGAAGCTCGACAGGCTCCCAGGGCTCCCATGATCCGCGCAGCCAACCTCTCCGCGTTGCCCAACATTCGCCATGCTTTCTTCACCCGCGATGGCGGCGTGTCGGACGGTCTCTATGCCAGCCTCAACGGCGGCGTCGGCTCCAACGACAATCCGGTGCATGTCGCGGAGAACCGCACGCGCATGGCGAAGGCGCTCGGCGTCGCGCCTGAGCGGCTGCTGAGCGTCTATCAGATCCATTCGCCCGACGTTGTCGTCGTGGACGCGCCCTGGCAGCAGGCCGACAGGCCGCGCGCCGACGCCATGGTCACGCGCGTTCCGAACATCGCCATCGGCATCGGCACCGCGGACTGCGGGCCGGTGCTGTTTGCGGACAATGAAGCGCGCGTGATCGGCGCGGCGCACGCCGGCTGGCGCGGTGCGCTCGGCGGCGTGCTGGAGGCCACGATCGCGGCGATGGAGCAGCTCGGTGCATCGCGCAAGAACATCGTCGCCGCGGCCGGTCCGATGATCAGCCAGAAGAACTACGAGGTCGGCCCCGACCTGGAGGAGCGCTTCATCGCAGTCGATCGCGGCAACGCCCGCTTCTTTGCGCCGGGCAAGCCGGGCCGCTCGATGTTCGATCTGCCGGGCTATGTCACGGCGAGGCTCCGGCAGGCCGGGGTCGGACAGGTCGAGGATATCGGGCTCTGTACCTATGCCGATCCGGCGCGGTTCTACTCGTATCGCCGCACCACCCATCGCGCCGAGCCGGATTATGGCCGGCATATCAACGCCATAGCTCTCACCGATTAGCCGAGCCGCCGTCTCCGGGTGGATTCCGGCAGCAATTCCGGCTACGCATTTCTACGGTCGGGTGCGACGCCCAAAAGGGCGCGAACGCCGGCCGTGGGGGCGGTCGATGTTGCGTGGGGCGCGGTGCGTTTCGGGCATGACGGGGCGTCTGCTGACGCTGCTGGTGCTTGCGGCCGGCGCGGCGGGATGCACCACCGCCGGCTCGTCGGGCGGCCTGTTCGCGGGCGGGCGCGGCGCCACCATCGCCTTTGAATCGATCGACGGCCCGCCGCCGGGCGTGTTCCAGAAGCTGGTTTCGACCCTGGGCGAAGAGGCCGAGACCCGCAAGGTCGCGGTGGTGTCGCGCGAAGGCGTGGCGAGCTATCGCGTGCGCGCCTACCTCTCGGCACAGGTCGAGCGCGGCAAGACCTCGATCGCCTGGGTTTGGGACGTCTACGACGCCGACAAACGGCGGGCGCTCCGCATCGCCGGGCAGGAACCGTCGGACTCGCCGGCAGGTCCAAAGGGCCGCGACGCCTGGTCGGCGGCCGACGACCGGATGCTGCGCCAGATCGCCCGCAACGGGCTGGATCGGATTGCGGCATTCCTCAACGGATCCGAGCCGCCAGCGGCCACGCCCGACGAGCCTGCAGCCGGCACCGCGGTCGCCCAGGCTGAAACCGGACAGGCCGAAACCAGCCTGGTCCGCACCGCCGGTATCGTGCCTTGAAGGCCATCGCTTTCAAGGCCTGCCAATCACGCATCGGCTGCGTGCGGAAAAGCTTCGGGACAACAATTTCCCCCGTATTGCCAGCCCGCCGGGCTGCTTGTTAAGGACGGCCCTGTCCGTGGGCAGACCCGGACCGTAGGAGACGTGGTCATGGCGGCGAAGAACGGAGCGATCAGGCTCGTCGCCGGCAACTCCAATCCCCAGCTCGCCGAAGCCATCGCAGCCCACCTCTCCACCCCGCTGACCAAGGCGGTGGTGCGGCGCTTCGCCGACATGGAGGTTTTCGTCGAGATCGAGGAAAACGTCCGCGGCAGCGACGTTTTCATCCTGCAATCGACCTCCTACCCGACCAACGACCACCTGATGGAGCTGCTGATCATCACCGACGCGCTTCGGCGTTCGTCGGCGCAGCGCATCACCGCGGTGATCCCCTACTTCGGCTACGCCCGGCAGGACCGCAAGCCGGGCCCGCGCACGCCGATCTCGGCCAAGCTGGTCGCCAATCTGATCACCACAGCGGGCGCCGACCGGGTGATGACGCTCGACCTGCACGCCGGCCAAATCCAGGGGTTCTTCGATATCCCGACCGACAATCTTTATGCCTCGCCGATGATGACGCGCGACATCAAGGAGAAGTTCGACGTCGGCAAGGTCACGATCATCTCGCCGGACGTCGGCGGCGTGGCGCGCGCACGCGGCCTGGCCAAGCGCATCAACGCCCCGCTCGCCATCGTCGACAAGCGGCGCGAGCGCGCCGGCGAGTCCGAGGTCATGAACGTGATCGGCGAGGTCGATGACCGCATCTGCATCCTGGTCGACGACATCGTGGATTCCGGCGGCACGCTGGTGAACGCGGCCGAAGCGCTGCTCAAGCAGGGCGCCCACTCGGTTTATGCCTACATCACCCATGGCGTGCTGTCGGGCGAGGCGGTTGCCCGCATCACCGCCTCCAAGCTCAAGGAGCTGGTGATCACCGACTCGATCCAGCCGACCGCGGCGGTACGGGGCGCCCGCAACATCCGGGTGCTCTCCATCGCCACCCTGATCGGGGAAGCGATCGCCCGTACGGCGCACGAAGAGTCGGTATCGAGCCTGTTCGACTGACCGCGAACCCAGGCGCGGACTGCGAAGCCGGCCGCTGCTCCGCAGCGATTCAAACTGTGGATAACTCACCCGAGTCAACTTGTCGCAGGATTGGCTGTGGATGGCGATTCTCGGGCCGTTGCCTGAATCGAGCGAATCTTCAATGACTTCCGGGCCAACGGAAACTTTGGCTGACGGACTCCGAGAGTTATATTGATCTGGTCAAGTGATTCGCGGCCAGTCGGTCAACCGGCGTTGACGTTGTGTGCTGCGTCATAGTGTTACGGGCCTTTGTGCCAAGCGTGACGTGAGCGTGCGGTGGCTTGCGCACCAACCCACTCCCAAGCGAAGAAAGTGGAACGGCATGGCCCTCACAGGTCTATCCGAGGAATCACGAATTAATCCTCTCGACGTGGTCGAGCGGATCGCCGCGATCAACGATTGGTCGTTCGAGCGCGCCGGCGACGACGAGATCACGATTCTCGTCGGTGGACGCTGGAGCGACTACCAGGTGTCCTTCACCTGGATGAACGATATCGAGGCGCTGCATCTCGCCTGCGCCTTCGACCTTAAGGTGCCCGAACGCCGGCGCCCCGAGGTCCAGCAGCTCATCGCCCTGATCAACGAGCAACTGTGGGTCGGCCATTTCGACCTCTGGACCCAGGACGGCATGGTGATGTTCCGCCACGCCCTGGTGCTTTCCGGCGGGCTCGAGCCTTCCAGCATGCAGTGCCAGTCGCTGCTCTCGACCGCGCTCGAGGGATGCGAAGGCTACTTCCCCGCCTTCCAATTCGTGGTCTGGGCCGGCAAGCCGGCGCGCGAAGCGCTCGACGCCGCGATGTTCGAGACCGCCGGCCAGGCTTGATCCCGCTTTCGGTTTGTCCTGTTGGGTACCTCCAGCACCTGGATGGCCGGACCCGTTCCGGCCATCTTTTTATTGGCCCCTGCTGTGGCATTGTTGGCGCCCGGTGACACGAAACCGCGATCCAACGAGGATTTGATCATGGCCCGCTCACCAAATCCGCCGTCGCTCTCCGGCATTACCGGCACGGTGGTGCTGGTCGGCGCCGGCAAGATGGGCGGCGCGCTGCTTGAAGGCTGGCTCGCGCGCAAGCTCAATCCGAAAAAGGTCGTGGTGCTGGAGCCGCAGCCATCGAAGGCGATCAAGGCGCTGGCCCGGCGCGGCGTCCGCATCAATCCGACGGGCGACATCGGCAAGGCCACCGCGATGGTGATCGCCGTGAAGCCGCAGATCGCGCCCGACGCCGTGCCCAAGCTTGCGTTTCTCGCCGGATCGAAGACCATCGTGGTCTCGATCATGGCCGGCCGCACCATCGGCTTTCTCGAACAGGCGCTGCCGCAGGCCGCGGTCGTGCGCGCCATGCCGAATACGCCGGCCGCGATCGGCCGCGGCATCACGGTCGCGGTCGGCAATCGCAAGGTCACGCCCGCCGCACGCAGGCTGGCAAACGCGCTGCTGGCCGCGACCGGCGCGGTCGAATGGATCGACGACGAGACGCTGATGGACGCCGTGACCGCAGTGTCCGGCTCCGGTCCGGCCTATGTGTTCCTGCTGGCCGAGACATTGGCGCGCGCGGGCGAGGCCGCCGGCCTGCCGGCCAAGCTCGCCGCCACCCTGGCGCGGGCGACGGTCGCGGGTTCGGGCGAGTTGCTGCACCGCTCGACGTTCGATGCCGCGACGCTGCGCCAGAACGTGACCTCGCCCGGTGGCACCACCGCCGCGGCGCTCGACGTGCTGATGGCGAAAGACGGCCTCGATCCGCTGATGACGAAGGCAGTGGCCGCCGCCACCCGGCGCGGCAAGGAATTGGCGGGCTAAGTGGCCTGCCTTGGAAGTGCCCGCTTGAAGGCCTAGATTAAAGTCCCTTCAGTCGAGGAGGCCCGCCATGGCTCGCAAAGCATCACGCTCAAAAGCCCGCGCTTCGGCTCCCCGGACCATCTCCGCGACCGAAAAGCCGGCGCGCGAGCGCGCGATCGACGCCTTCATGGCGCTGCTCGCCGAGAAATCCTTCGAGGAGATCGGCGTATCGGAGGTGGCCGAGACCGCCGGCCTGTCGCTGGCCGAGCTTCGCACCGAGTTCGCCTCCACGCTTTCAATCCTCGCCGCGCACATCAAGGAAACCGACCGCAAGGTTCTGGCCGGCGTCGATCCCGACATGGAAGAGGAATCCCCGCGCGAGCGGCTGTTCGACGTGCTGATGCGTCGGCTCGAGCTGCTGGCGCCGCAACGCGAAGCCGTGCGATCGCTGATGCGATCGGTATCGCGCAATCCGGGGCTGGCGCTTGCGCTCAACGGATTGGGCGTGCGCTCGCAGCAATGGATGCTGGCGGCCGCCGGCATCAATTCGTCCGGTCCCAAAGGCATGATCCGCGCGCAGGGCCTCGCCGTGATGTTCGCCAACGTGCTGCGCACCTGGGTCGAGGACGACGACGAAGGGCTGCCCCGCACGCTCGCCGCGCTCGACCGCGAACTGGCGCGCGGCCAGCGCATGGCGGGACTGCTGGATGGGCTCTGCGCTATCCCGGAACGCGCCTGCCAAGTGGTGGGCGAGATGCGGAGGCCGCGCCGCAACCGTCGCGAGCGGGACGAGGCTGCGGCCGCCTAGGCTAGAAGAAACCTTGTGGTACCGCGGCAACATTGGGCCGGATTGTCACATTTCAGTCGCGGCCCGCGCTTCCGGTCGTTGACCGAAACCGCAGAAACCACCTAGGTTTCCTTGCAGGAGGCGCCGTTTGTAGTGGCGCCTGGGGCGTGGGGGCGTGAGTTGCATCGCGTAAGTGTGTTGAGCCGGCCAGGCGAAGCGAGCCGGCGCCGGGCGAAGGTGCGGCAAAATCCTTGCCGCACGGTTCTGGCCGCCGTTGCGTTTGGCGGCATCTCCGCAGCGCTCGCGCCTTCGTCAGGCGCCGATGCGCAGGAGCTTGTCACCAACGGCGGTTTCGAAAGTAGCTTTACCGGATGGTCCCAAACCAACGCGTTTAGCGGAGGTAGCACGGGAATCAGATCTCCGGTCCACAGCGGCTCCATCGGAGCCAGCCTGCCAAATAGCGGAACGTCGGTAGCGAGCATCAGTCAAAACATCGTTCTTGGCAGCAGCATATACACGCTGTCGTTTTGGTATCGCCCCCAGGTGAATGTCACCGGGCGGAACACGACCTTCTCGGCCACGCTCGGCGGCCAGTCCGCATTGAGCACGACCATCGACGCGTCCTCTCCAACCACATTCCAGCAAGTTACGAAAAACATCACGATCGGCACGGCCGGTTCGACCTCCCTGCTGTTTACGACGACGCCGACCATCAACGCCGGAGTATTCGTCAGCATTGACGACGTCAGCCTCATCGTGTGCTTGACGTCGTGCACTGTGGCACCATCGACGCTTGCGCCCTCCCTTCCCTCCGGTGCGCCGACCAACGTGAGCAACGTGGCGGCGGCGATCGACGCCAACGGCAACGGTTCGAGCACGGCGGGCTTCAGCACGCTCTACGGTCTCACCGGGGCGGCGCTGGCCAACGCCATGCAGCAATTGTCCGGCGAGACCAACGCCGGCGGCGGCGTGCAGGGCAGCACGCAACTCACCAACTCGTTCCTGTCGCTGCTGCTAAACGGCTTCGTCGGCAACCGCGCGACCGGCGGTGGCTTCGGCCCCGCCATCGGCTACGCGCAGGAGCCGCGGCTGTCGGCGGAGGCATCGAATGCCTATGCGGCGCTCAACCGTGCGTCGGGCGCACCGGCGCAGGACTCGTTCAACAGCCGCTGGAACGCTTGGGGCTCGGTTTACGGCGGGCAGGCCAACGCCAGCGGCAACACCGGCACCGGCAGCAACGACACCCGCGCGCAGGCCTTCGGCTTCGCGGTCGGCATGGATCGCCGCTTGCAGCCGGACCTCACGGTCGGCTTCGCGCTCGCCGGCGGCGGCACGCGCTGGAGCGTGTCGAACGGCTTCGGGGGCGGTTCGAGCGAGGTGCTCCAGGTCGGCGCCTACGGCACCAAGCAGTTCGGCGCCAGCTATGTCTCCGCGGCGGCGGCCTACTCGGCGAACTGGATGTAGACCGACCGCACCGTCACCATCGCAGGCACCGACATCCTCAAGGCGGACTTCACCGCCCACAACATCGGCGGCCGCATCGAAGCCGGTCATCGCCTGGTGGCGGCGTCGCTCGGCGTAACGCCCTACGGCGCGTTGCAGGTTCAGGCCTTCATGCTGCCGGGCTACAGCGAGGCCGCGACCGCCGGCTCCAATCAGTTCGCGCTCAGCTTCGGCTCGCGCACCGCGACCACGACGCGCGCTGAGCTTGGCGCCTGGTTTGACTCCCGGCACCTGTTCGCCTCCGGCAACGTCAACCTGTTCGGCCGGCTGGCATGGGCGCACGACTGGCGCAGCGACGCCACAGTCACCGCCTCGTTCCAGTCGCTGGCCGGTTCGAGCTTCGTGGTCAACGGCGCAGCGCCGCCGTCCAATCTCGCGTTGGTCACCGCCGGCGCCACCGTCCGCATGAGCGAGCGCGTGACCCTGACCGGCAAGTTCGACGGCGAGTTCGCTAGCGGCTACCAGAGCTACGCCGGCACCGGCACGCTGCGATACGCATTCAACTGATCGCTATTCGCCGTCGAAGTAGTCGATTCTCTCGCCATCCCGGCTGGCGAAGCGCCGTAGTTTCGGCTTGCCGTCCGTGCCCTTGTTCTTAGTGATGAGGGCCGGCCATGCCCGCCTCCGGGGGGCTGCTGAAAGATCAGACCGGAATCCGCACCGTCGCACGCAGGCCGCCGCGCGGGCTGTCACCGAGCGAAATGTCCCCGCCGTGCGAGCGCGCGATATCGAGCGCGATTGCAAGACCCAGCCCGGTGCCGCCCTCGTCCTGGTTGCGCGCCTCGTCGAGCCGGAGGAACGGCTTGAACACCTCCTCGCGCATCGCAAGCGGAATTCCCGGTCCGTCGTCGTCGACCGTCACTGTCAGCCAGCGATGGTCGCGGTGACCGGTGATGGCAACCGACTGGGCGAAGCGCGAGGCGTTCGACACCAGATTGCCGAGGCAGCGCTTGAACGCCGCGGGCTTCACCGTGACGATCCGATGGCCGTGGAATGCGACCGTCGCGGTGTGGCCGTTGCGCTCCGCATCGGCCTTCAAGTCCTCGAGAAACGCCGCCATGTCAGTCGGCTCGGACAGCTCGCCAGTATCGCCGCGGGCGAACGCGAGATAGGCCTCTAGCATCCGGTTCATCTCGTCGACGTCTTTCTTCAGCGCCTCGGCCTCGGCGCTTTCGCCGAGCAGGGCGAGCTCGAGCTTGAAGCGCGTCAGAACCGTGCGCAGGTCGTGCGACACGCCGGCGAGCATGGCGGTGCGCTGCTCCATCGTCCGCTCAATGCGGGTTTTCATCTCAATGAAGGCTTGCGCGGCGCGGCGGACCTCGCGCGCGCCGCGCGGCCGGAAGTTCGGCGCATCGCGGCCCTTGCCGAAGCTCTCGGCGGCGTCGGCCAGCCGCAGGATCGGCCTGATCTGGTTGCGCAGGAACAGGATCGCGACGGTGATCAGAACCAGCGATGTTCCGACCATCCACAGCAGGAGGATTTCGGAGTTCGACGCATAGGCCGCGCTGCGCCGCGCGAACACGCGCATCACTGCGTTATCGAGCTGGATACGGATCTCGACCAGCGCGGAGCGACCCACCGTGTCGATCCAGAATGGCCGACCGACCTGTTTGCGAAGCTCGATCGAGAGCGCGTTGTCGAGCAGCGAGAAGAACGGCTTTGGCCCCGGCGGCGGCATGTCGGAGATCGGCAGGAAATCCACCGTGAGCCCGAGCCGCTGCTGCGCGATGCGGCGGACCAGCGCCTGCTCGGTGTCCTGCGGATTGGCCCGCGAAATATCGATCAGCGCCGCAATATCCTGCACCACCGCCGCCGACAGATTTTGCGTGACATAGTTCCAGTGCCGCTCCATGAACACGAACGCCACCACCGACTGCAGGATCACCATCGGAGCAATGATGATCAGGAGCGACCGGGCCCACAGGCCCTTGGGCATGATGCTCTTGAACCAGCGATTGAAACGCAGCCAGTCGTCGGACACCCGAGTGGCGGCCGAACGCAACCGCGCGATGCCGACATCGAGCGTCGTCATGGCGACACCATGAGCCGGTACCCGATGCCGCGCACCGTCTGCACGATCAGCGGATTGGCGGGATCGCGCTCGATCTTGCGCCGCAGCCGGTTGACCTGCACATCGACGGCGCGCTCGTTGATCGACCCACCGTTGCCGGCCAGCGCCATGCGCGGCACGGTCTCGCCGGGACTGGCCGCCAGCACGCCCAGCATCTCGCGCTCGCGGTCGGTCAGGCGCATCACTTCGTCGCCCCGGCGCAATTCGGCCCGCGCGATGTGAAACACGAATTCGCCCAGGCGCAGGGATTCGACCGGCGGCGCCGCGACCGGCTTGGTCCGCTTGAGGATGCTGGCGATGCGCAACGACAGCTCGCGCGGCTCGAACGGCTTGGAGACATAATCGTCCGCGCCGCTCTCCAGTCCGGTGATGCGGCTTTCGGTCTCGTCACGGGCGGTCAGCATCAGGATCGGCACCGTGGAGGATTGCCGGATCGAGCGCGCGAACTCGAAACCGGTCTCTCCCGGCATCATCACGTCGAGCACCAGGAGATCGAAGCGCAGGCTGGTCAGCTTGGCCCGTGCATCGGCCGCGGTCTCGGCCGTACTGATGCGATAGCCCTCGGAGGTGAGGAAGCGCGACAGCAGGTCGCGGATGCGGCGGTCGTCGTCGACCACCAGCAGGTGCGGCGCGTCGTCGGCGGGAGGGATCGGCGCAAGGGCCATCGTTTCCCCGCGGATCAGGAGCGCGGCCGCCGTGCGCGGTCGGCGCGCGCAATGAGCTTCTGCACGCCGTCGCGGCCCGAAGAGTCGATCATGGCAATCAGAAAGCGGCGCGCGCCCTCATGCGCATGGGGGCCAAGTTCGGCCAGCGCGCGCGCGATGCGCTCGGTCTGCAGGCCGGCGAGCTTCATTGCGAGCTGCTCGCCTTTGGGCGTGACGGTGAGCAGGCGCTGGCGGCGGTCGTTCGCGCCCTCCTTCTGCTGCACGTAGCCCTGGTCCACGAGCTGCTTGAGCACGCGTCCAAGCGACTGCTTGGTGATCTTCAGCACATCGAGCAGGTCGGCCACCTTCATGCCCGGGTGGCGATTGACGAAGTGCAGGACCCGATGGTGCGCACGGCCGAATCCGAACTTGGCCAAAACCTCGTCGGCGTCGCTGACGAAGTCGCGATAGGCGAAGAACAGAAGCTCGATGATGTCCCAGGTGGGCTCAGCCGAATGGTGCTCCGGCTCCGCGTTGGGCGATGCCGGACGGGTCGCGATGGCGGTAACAGTTACGTCAGCCATATTGACATATTTCGGTTTGATTGTTACCCAAAGAGACGCTTTCGCGAAAGGATCGTACTCACTGGGCTATTCTGGCAGTCGAGATTGAACCGACCTGAGAAGCGCGCTTTCATGGTCGGCCTGAAACATATCGGGACTTGAGCTACGAAGCAAAAGCTCGCGCTTTGAAGATTTGGGCCGCACAGGATGGGCGATGCCAACGCCCAACCGGGTCCGCAGGAGAGAGTGTCATGGCTGTGCCTTTCGACCAACGTCCGGACCTGATCTGGTTCGACGGCAAGCTCATTCCGACCGCGGACTCCAAGATCAGCGTGCTGACCCACGGCCTGCACTACGCGAGTTGCGTGTTCGAGGGCGAGCGCGCCTACGGCGGCGAGATATTCAAGGGCACCGAGCACAGCGAGCGGCTCAAGCGCTCCGGCAACATTCTCGATTTCGAGATCCCCTATTCGGTCGCCGAGATCGACGCGGCCAAGCGTCAGGTGCTGGAGCGCAACAATCAGAAGAACGCATACGTCCGCGCGACGGCGTGGCGCGGCTCCGAGCAGCTTGGCGTCTCAGCGCAGCAGAACATCATCCATCTGGCGATCGCGACCTGGGAGTGGCCGAGCTATTTCGACCCGGCGCAGCGGCTGAAGGGCATCCGGCTCGACCTCGCCGACTACCGGCGGCCGGACCCGAAGACCGCGCCGTGCCTCGCCAAGGCCGCCGGCCTCTACATGATCTGCACCATCTCCAAGCACCAGGCCGAGCGCAAAGGCTACGCCGACGCCCTGATGCTGGACTGGCAGGGCCGCGTCGCGGAATGCACCGGCGCCAACGTGTTCTTCATCAAGGACGGCAAGATCCACACCCCGATCGCCGACTGCTTCCTCTCCGGCATCACCCGCGCCACCGCGATCTCGCTGGCCAAGAAGCGCGGCATCGAAGTGATCGAGCGCCGGATCATGCCGGAAGAGCTGGCGACGTTTTCGGAGTGCTTCATCACCGGTACCGCGGCCGAGGTCACGGCGGTCTCCGAGATCGCGCAATGGCGCTTCACGCCGGCTGCCATCACCACGCAGTTGATGGACGACTACACCGCCGAGGTGCAACCCAAGGGCAAGGCTGCCGCGGCCTGATCAGGCGCGATCGGCGGGAGCCTGATCGAGCGGTCGCAGCAGCGTGACCCACTTCACCGCATTCGAAGTGAGAAACGCCTCCAGGTTTTCGTCCACGGAACGCCCGCGGCTGAGCGCCGCATGGCGCAGCATGACGGCGCCGCCGTTCTTGCGCATGACCACCAGCCCGCAATGGAAATAGTCGAGGCTCGTGCGCCGCGACACGAAGCCGATCAGATCGCCGTTCGCAAGCAGATGCTTGCCGGCCGTAAACATGGCGCGGGGAATCGCGTCGAACGATACCTGCTGCCTGTCGAGTCCCGGGGCCGGAATGATGGTCCTCTCGATCCTTGTCGAAGGATGCATCGTCACCGGCCGGAACGTCCGGTTGTCGACGTTGCGCTGGCACCAGTCGGCGAACGCGTGATTGCGGCGATTCCATTGCACCTCGCCGCCGTCGTACCGGATGCGGCGCAGGATCGTTTCGAATCCGGCCCTGTCGTGCGCGCTGGCGGCAGCGACCACGACCTCGCAAAAGGTGACGCAATCGAACGCGTCGTCGCGCACGACAAACAGCTCCGGGCGCTTCGGTCCGCCGATCAGCGTATCCGACCGATACTTTTTCCCGAGCAGTGCAGCCGAGATAAATTCAATCCGATCCGGCAGCAGCGCGTGCGTCCGGGATTCGCGGATCAGGCGATCGATCAGCCCGCTGTCGCTCGCGAAAGCGCGTTGCGATCCCGCCGGCAGCAGCGGGAGGGAGGCCATGAGGCCGAGAAATGCGCGGCGGGTGGTCGCCTGCTCCATGGCGACAGTTTACGCCATCAGCCGGCTGCGTGAATAAGTCCCGCGCCGGAAACCTTAATACCGGACCCGGACCAGCCGGGAGTTGCCGGATTCCGCGCCCCAGGCCTCGCCCTTACGGCCCAGCATCTGCCGCACGTTGGCGCCCCGCTGGCTGCTCGGGAAGCTCTCGAACTTCTCGGTCGTCGGATCGAAGCGCACGATGGCGTTGGTCATGAAGTCGGTAAGCCAAACCTTGTCCTGCTCGTCGACATAGACCGAATAGCAGCCGCTGCCCGGATTGTTCGGCAGCAGCCAGGTCTTCCAGGTCTTGGCCGCCGGGTCATACACGCCGACCTCGCCGGAATGCCAGAAGCTCACCCAGAGCAAACCCTTGGAGTCGGTCCAGACCCGGCGCGGCCCCGCGCCCTTCTTGTGCGGCTCGACGATCGTCACGCTGCCATTCGACTTGTCGATCTTGCCGAGATGATCGCCGGCAAGCGCGACGTACCAGACCTCGTTGGTCGGCGTCACCGTGATGCCGTAGGTGCCGCGGCGCGGCGACTTCCAGCTCTCGTGCTTGCCGGTCTTGGGATTGACGTAACCGTGCACGCCGTTCTGGCCGGTGAACCAGTAGACGCCGTCCTTGTCGAACACGCCGGTGTTCAGATTGGCCGACGGCAGGTGCGGCGGCAGCATGTAGTAGTCGAACTTCTTGGTCTTCTGATCGTAGCGCACGTTGGCATTCAATCCGCCATCGGTGAGCCAGGGCGAGCCGTCGGGTCCGACGATCACGCCGTGCGGCGACGAGCCCGAACCGATCGGAATGTTCTGGTCCTTGCCGGTCGCGGGATCGACCAGGCCGAGCGTGCCGTTGCCCTGACCCGAGTACCAGATCTTGCCATCGGTACCGACCGCGACGTCGTGCGGCCGCGATCCCTGCTTCACCGGAAAATAGGAAACCCGGTCGCTGGCGAGCGCGCCGGCCACGAAGCCAAACGTGGCCGCGACGATTGCTATTCCACGGATCATGATCGTCCTCATCGTGCACTGCTGCTAGGCAAAACCCATCGGCTGCAGTTTATTCCGCGGCGTCCCGGCTTTTGCTCCAACGATCCGCCGCCGCATCGTCGGTGTCTTTCGCGGCCACCCAGCTTTTCTCGCCTGCGGCTTCGACCTGCTTCCAGAACGGCGCGCGGGTTTTCAAATAATCCATCAGAAACTCGGCGGCGGCGAACGCAGCCTCGCGATGCGACGACGCCGTCACCACCAGCACGATGTTCTCGCCGGGCTGCATACGCCCATAACGATGGATGACGGTGACGCCGAGCAGCGGCCAGCGCGCCTTCGCGTCGTCGACATGACGCGCGATCTCGGCTTCCGCCATGCCGGGATAGTGCTCCAGCGTCAGCGCCTTGATCGGGTCGCCGGATTCGGAGCCGCGGCAGATGCCCGTGAAGGTGACGACGGCGCCAATATCGGTGCGGCCGTGCGTCAGCTTCGCGGCTTCCGCGGCGGCGTCGAAGTCCTCGCGCTGCAATCGAACGGTCATGGTTGTTTCTATCATTTGCGCCGATGGGTCGCGAGGGTCTTGAACATAGCCAACGCTCCGCCGCCCTGTTGTTTGAAAGGCGCGGGGTGCGCCTTCATTTCCTTTGCCCTCACGACGTGAGGGAGCAGAGCGCCGAAAGGCGCTGTGGGCTTTCGCCCTGCCGGACCATGACGCGGCCCGGCACACGCTTGCGAGGCGTGTTGCGGCCAGTGACGTAGGCCGCTCGCCTCTCGGCGCTCCACCGCGGCATTTTTCAGCTCCGGGCCAAGCTTCTTGAACCCAGCATTTGCGCCGGGCCAATGCAGCCAGCACCTGACAGAGCAGCCGTAGTGCCGCCCGGTTGATGCCCGGAACCGCCCGAGTGCGGGGTTACGAATCCCGCCCGCAGGGAGCCGCGCCTCGCTCCGTCAACCAAGCGTCCCTAGAAGACGCCCTCGATGAGCGAGGCTGCGGGAAAGATAAGGCAGCTCCGGAGGGCGGGGATAAGTATTTTTCTTTCGCGAGCGCGCCGTCTCTCCGTCATTCCGGGGCCTGAGCGAAGCGAGGGAGCCCGGATTCCAGCGCAGTGCGCGTGACCCTAGATTCCGGGCTCGCGCTTCGCGCGCCCCTGAATGACGGAGAGAGAAAACCGCGCTCGCTACCCGCCCGTCATCGGCGGAAAAAACGCGATCTCTTTCGCGCCGGCGATGGCGCTGTCGGGCCGCACGTGGTTGCGGTCGATGGCGGCACGGATCACCTTCGGATTTTCAAACGCATAGGCGTATTCCTCGCCGCGCCCGGCGAGCCAGCCGATCAGCTCGGCGACGGTCGCCACCGATGCGGGCGGTAAAATCTCTTCCTCGACCTTGCCGACGCGCTCGCGCACCCAGGCAAAATAAACAAGCTTCAGCGTCATTCGTCGACCACGTGCTTCAGCCCGGCGCGCAGATAGTCCCACCCGGTATAGAGCGTGACCAGCGCCGACAGCCAGAGCAGCGTCAGCCCGATGTTGGTGATCGCTACCGTCTGGTGGCTGATGAGGTAGCTCAAGGTCTTGTCGCCACCCTCGCCGGCAATCAGGAAGCCGACGGCGACGAGCTGCCAGACGGTCTTCCACTTCGCGAGCCGCGACACCGGAATGCTGACGCGCAGGCCGGCCAGAAACTCGCGCAGCCCCGACACCAGGATTTCGCGGCAAAGAATGATGGCGGCGGCCAGCAGCGACCAGCCGCGGATGGTTTCCTCCGCGGCGAGCATCAGCAGACAAGAGGCGACCAGCAGCTTGTCGGCGATCGGATCCAGCACGCGCCCGAGAGCCGATTGCTGACCCCAGATGCGCGCGAAATAGCCGTCGAAGAAATCGGTGATGCCGGCGGAGATGAACACGGCGAGCGCCGCTCCCCGCAGCCACAACCCGCCGTCCAGGATGCTTTGCCAATACATCAGCGCGACGACCACCGGCACCGCGGCAATGCGCGAGTAGGTCAGGATGTTCGGCAGCGACAGCGGTCGTGCCGACGATGTGGTGGCGTCTGCTTTCATTGGCGCAGACCTTATCCTTCCGGCCTGTCTGTGAACAGGCGCAGAATGCTGCCCCAGGGCACGCAGTTCCCGAATTCAACAGCTCAAAAGGTGACACAACGGCGCTGCGGCGACCGGTCACCCTGCGGTGGGAGCTGCGCTGCCCACTTACCGCGCCGGCGTGGCCTCGTGGAAGAAGTCGTAGATTTTTCGCGCGGTCTCGGCGTTGATGCCAGGCACCTTGGCGAGATCGGCCAGCGAGGCGCGCTCGATCGCTTTCAACGTGCCGAAATGGTGGAGCAGCGCCCGCTTGCGGTTTGGCCC
Organism: Rhodoplanes serenus; assembly: GCA_945897515.1. Classification (GTDB taxonomy): domain Bacteria; phylum Pseudomonadota; class Alphaproteobacteria; order Rhizobiales; family Xanthobacteraceae; genus Z2-YC6860. The sequence continues at coordinate 29,274 of CAMDFO010000028.1, forward strand.
GATGCCTGCGATTTCCTGCAAGCCTGCCTCGCGGATGTCTTTCTTGCGCCGCTGGCGGTGCGATCCGATCGCAAACCGATGCGCCTCGTCGCGCAGCCGCTGGATGAAATACAGCAGCGGATCGCGCGGCGGCAACTTGGCCGCCGGACGGTCCGCCAGATAAATCGTCTCGTTGCCGGCGTCGCGGTCCGGACCCTTGGCCACCGAGACCACCGGGACCTCGGCGACGCCGAGCGCCGCCAGGGTCTCGCGGGCGGCGTTGAGCTGGCCCTGCCCGCCGTCGATGATCACCAGATCGGGCCACGGCGACTCGCCATCCTCGTCGGCGCCGCTCTGGCTCGCGGGCGTCAGAAGCCGCTCGTCATACACCGGCATGTCGCTCGGCGGCACGATCTTCGGCGCCTCGGCGATCAGCCGCTTGAACCGCCGCTGCAGCATCTCGCGCATCATGCCGTAGTCGTCGCCCGGCGACAGGTCGGCGGAGCGGATGTTGAACTTGCGGTACTGGTTCTTGCGGAAGCCCTCCGGCCCCGCGACGATCATGGCGCCGACGGCGTTCGAGCCCTGGATGTGGCTGTTGTCGTAGACCTCGATGCGGCGCGGCATCCGCGGCAATGCCAACTTGTCGGCCAGCGCCGTGAGCAGCTTCTGCTGCGACGACGTGTCGGCCAGCTTCCGTCCGAGCGCTTCGCGCGCGTTGGTGGCGGCGTGCGCGACCAGTTCCTTTTTCTCGCCGCGCTGCGGCACCAAGACCTCGACCTTGCGGCCGGTCTTTGCGGTTAATGCCTCCGCCAGCAGGCCGCGCTCCGGAATCTCGTGGGAGAGGAAGATGCATCCCGGACACGGCTTGTCGTCGTAGAACTGCGCCAGGAAGGCGCCGAGCGCCTCGCCCGGCTCGAACGAGCGGTCGGCCTTGGGAAAGTAGGCGCGGTTGCCCCAGTTCTGCCCGGTGCGGAAGAAAAACACCTCGACGCAGTTGAAGCCACCATCCTGATGGACGGCGAACACGTCCGCCTCCTCCACGCCCCTGGGGTTGATGCCCTGGCTGGACTGCACCGCCGACAGCGCGGCCAGCCGGTCGCGGTAGACTGCGGCCCGCTCGAAATCGAGCTCCGTTGATGCCTTCTCCATCTCGCCCGCGAGCTCTTCCTTCACCGCCTGGCTCTTGCCGGAAAGGAACTGCTTCGCTTCGCGCACCAGTTCGGCGTAGCCGGCGAAGTCGATCTCGTGCGTGCAGGGCGCCGAGCAGCGCTTGATCTGGTGCAGCAGGCACGGCCGGGTCCGGCTCTCGAAAAATCCATCCGAGCACGAGCGCAGCAGAAACGCGCGCTGCAGCGCCGTGATGGTGCGGTTGACCGCCCACACCGAGGCGAACGGGCCGAAGAAGCTGCCCTCGCGCGAGCGCGCGCCGCGGTGCTTGAGGATCTGCGGCGCCCAGTGGTCGGCGGTGATCAGGATATAGGGAAATGATTTATCGTCGCGCAGCAGCACGTTGAAGCGCGGCCGCAGCCGCTTGATCAGATTGGCTTCGAGCAGCAGCGCTTCGGTCTCGGTGCCGGTGGTGACGAACTCCAGCACGGCGGTGTTGGCGATCACCCGTTCGATGCGCGTATCGTGGCCGGTCGGGCGCGTGTAGGACAGTATCCGCTTCCTGATGTTCTTCGCCTTGCCGACATAGAGCACCTCGCCGCCGGCATCGAGCATGCGATAGACGCCGGGCGACGACGGGGCGTGCCTGGCATGGCGCAGCAGCGCCGCGCGCCCGACTGCCGCCGATCCAGACCCTTCCATGCCGGAGCTGTCGCCGAGATCGAGCAACGAGTCGCTCTGCTCGGGCAGAGTCTGCTCGTCGTCCTCCTCGGCGAGTTCGCTCGCGGGATCGATGTCTTTGCCACGTCCGGTCATGCCGGCAAACCTATGTCTTACTGCTGCACCACTTGCCGGCACGCCGCCGCAGCGCGCCCAACATGGTAAATGGCGCTTTCCGATCGGTCCCGCAAATGCACGGTTCGTTAGCGTTACCGCCGCGTCATTCTTACCGATTCAGAAACGCTTAAGATAAAAATCGCGATAAATCATTCATGAAAATGCCGATCTTTCGCCATTCGGCCGGCCTCGCCGTTCCACGTTCGGCAATACATTGGCGCGCGGCGCGGGGGGTTCCGATCAAGCGACGGACGGCGCAGTGGTGCGCGGCGGCGTGAGCCGCGGCGTTGCGTAGCGTGTGGAGGACTAAAATGACAATGAAGAAGAATGTCTTCGTCGCGGCCGTGGTCGCAATGGCGGCTGTTTCGAGCACGGCGGGCGCTGCCGACATGTATGCGCAGCCTCGCCTGGGCGGCTACTCATGGACGGGACCCTATGTCGGAGCGAACCTCGGCTATCAGTGGGGCTCGACGACGAACAACGGCACCCGGCCCTCGGGCTTCGCCGGCGGTCTCCAGGCCGGCTACAACATGCAGCGCGACCAGTTCGTTTTCGGCGCGGAAACCGACATTCAGCTCTCGGGGGCCGAGGAGACGTTCGCGCAATGGAAATTCTCCAACCCCTGGTTTGGCACGTTGCGCGCGCGCGCCGGCGTGGCGTTCAACTCCAACTTCCTGTTCTACGGAACCTTCGGTCTGGCCTACGGCGGCCTGAAGGCGCACTCGACCACGGCCGGCATTTCGGAATCGAAAACCCATATCGGCTGGACCGCGGGCGTCGGCATGGAAGTCGCGATCGCCGGCAACTGGTCGGCCAAGGCGGAATACCTCTACATCGATCTGGCCGACCGGGCCTACGCACTGACCGGGGTCAGCAACGGGCTGGAATCCAGCCTGCTCCGCCTCGGCGTGAACTATCGGTTCTAGGGGCACGATCCCGAAAAGGGGAACCGGTTTTCGGCAAAAGATCATGCTCGAATAAGAGCATAGGACGCCAACCTGCCCCCGGCCCGGCCGGGGGTTTTCTTTTGTGACGCGCGATCACGGCGGCCGCGAACCGGAACGATTCCCCTCAGGCCCGCGTTTGGTTCCACAGTTGGGATCACACGGGAGACGGGTATGCGTCGCGTATTGTTTTGCAGCATCAGCCTGTTTGCGCTTGCCATCACGAACGCCGGGGCCGCCGACATTCCGCCAAGGGCAGCCCCGTACAAAGCACCGGCCTACGTCGCCCCCTATTACAACTGGACCGGCCCCTATGTCGGTATCGCCGGCGGTTACGGCTGGGGCCGTTCGAATTGGGAATCTCTCGGTTCCGGCAGCGGCTCGGGCGGCCTGATCGGCGGCACCCTGGGCTACAACTGGCAGGCCCCAGGCACCCCTTGGGTGTTCGGCCTGGAGGGCGATCTCGCCTGGAGCGGCATCCGCGCCACCACCTGCGCCGGCTGCGAAACCCGCAACAACTGGCTTTGGACGGTCCGAGGCCGCCTGGGTTACGCGATGGATCGGGTCATGCCCTACGTCACCGGCGGCCTGGCTGTCGGCAACATCGAAACCAGCCGCACCGGCTTCGGCACAGCCAGCACCACCAAGGCTGGCTGGACGCTGGGCGGCGGCATCGAGGCGGCGGTGGCGCAGAACTGGACGGCGAAGTTCGAGTATCTCTACGTCGACCTCGGCTCGGCCGGATGCAGCGCCGCGTCTTGCGGACTCCCGAGCAACACGGACTTCCGCGCCCACACCTTGCGGGCGGGCCTGAATTTCCGGTTCTGACGGCAGCGTTTGTCGAAAATCGAGGCTCGGACCCGGTCCGGGCCTCGTTTTCGTTTCCTGAGGCCCACTATTGTTTATCCTTACTTCACCATAACTATGGTAAATATCAAGTAAAGAAATAGCGAACCATTGTATTTACAGCGTTTTCGACCCATCAACCTAAACAAATTCCCAGACTAAATCAGGTGTGTCTTTTGCGCACTAGACGCCAGTCTACGGGCGAATACTGTGCGGCATCAGTTTAACGGAGGTTGGTGTGATGATGCGTTCTGTTCTCGCGGGCTTCGGCCTGCTGGCCCTGGTTGCCGGTGCTTCGGCTGCGGATCTGCCGCGGCAAGGCGCGCCCTACCGGGCTCCTGGTCATGTCTCGGCCTACAACTGGACCGGGTTCTATCTCGGCATCAACGGCGGCGGCGGATGGGGCCGCTCGACCTGGAACGGGATGGGCGTCACCCCCGATCCGTCCGGCGCCATGGTCGGCCTGACCGCCGGCTACAATTGGCAGGGCATGGGCAATCCGTTCGTGTTCGGCGTCGAAGGCGACATCGACTGGACCAACGTCCGCGGCTCTTCGGTCTGCGGCGGCACCACCTGCGAAACCCGCAACAGCTGGCTCGGCACCGTGCGCGGTCGCGTGGGTTACGCCTGGGATCGCATCCTGCCGTACGTCACCGGCGGCGCCGCCTTCGGCAACATCAAGACCGAGGTTGCGGGCCTGGCCGGAGCAAGCGACTCCAACATCGGCTGGACGCTCGGCACCGGCATCGAAGCTGCCGTGGCGCCGAACTGGTCCGCCAAGGTCGAGTATCTTTATGCGCGGATCGGCGACACCACTTGCAGCGCCGCCGCCTGCGGCACGGCGTCCAACGTCAACATGCGCCTCAACGTGCTGCGCGCCGGCGTGAACTACCGCTTCTAGGCGGCCACGCGACTCGAACGACGAAGCCCCGGACCTCGGTCCGGGGCTTCGGCTTTTCAGGACATGCATTTCAACCGAACAAACCGACCGCATAATAGCACAGCGCGGAGATGATCGCCGTCGCCGGGATGGTGATGATCCAGGCGTAGACGATACTGGTCGCAACACTCCAACGCACCGCCGATATCCGCTTCGCCGCGCCGACGCCGACGATGCAGCCCGTGATCGTGTGGGTGGTCGAAACCGGTATGCCGAGCGACGTGGCGGTGAACAGCGTGATGGCGCCCCCGGTCTCGGCGCAGAATCCCTGCATCGGAGTCAGCCGCGTGATCTTGGAACCCATCGTGTGCACGATGCGCCAGCCGCCAACCAGCGTGCCGAGACCCATCACCAGGTAGCAGGTGAACATCACCCAGAACGGTACATAGAATTCGCCGCCCAGATACCCTTGCGAAAACAGCAGCACCGCGATGATGCCCATGGTCTTCTGCGCGTCGTTGCCGCCATGGCCGAGCGAATAGAGCGCGGCCGACCCGAGTTGCAGCGAGCGGAACGTGCTGTCCACCGCGAACGGCGTGAACCGGATGAACAGCCAGGACACCAGCAGCATCAGCACCAGCGCCAGACAGAACCCGCTCAGCGGCGACAGCACGATCGCGGCGGCGGCCTTCGAAAGCCCGCTCCACACGATGGCATTGAAGCCGATCTTCGCGAGACCGGCGCCGACCAGGCCGCCGATCAGGGCATGCGAGCTCGACGATGGAATGCCGAAATACCAGGTGATCAGATTCCAGCTGATCGCCCCCATCAACGCGCCGAAAATCACCTGCGCGTCGATAACCTCGGCAGAGACGATGCCGACCCCGATGGTCTGGGCGACCTTGGAGCCGAAGAACAGGAAGGCGATGAAATTGAAGAATGCGGCAAACGCGACGGCCGTCTGGGGCCGCAGCACACGGGTCGAAACCACGGTCGCAATCGAGTTGGCCGCATCGTGCAGGCCGTTGAGGAAGTCGAACACCAACGCAATGATGATAAGCCCGATCAGAATCGGCAGGCCGACTGCTACAATATTCATATTGGCCTCCGACGCCTGACGTCACACGTGCTCGATGACAATGCCGTGCATCACGTTGGCGACGTCGTCGAAGCGGTCGACCACCTTTTCCAGATGATCGTAGACCTCGTTGCCCACGAAAAAGTTCAGCGCAGTGCCGCCCGTAACATTGGACTTGTAGAGTTCGCGCAGGCCGCTGTCGTGCAAGTCGTCGGCGCGGCCTTCGAGCGCGGAAATCTGCTCGGTGATGGTGCTGATGCGGGTGGCTTCGTTGCTGATCGATTGCAACAGCGGCACGCCCTCTTGCACCAATCGCGCGCATTTCACGATCGCGTCCGCCATGTCGCGCTGTTGCGGGGTGAACTGTGTCACGTCGAACAGCTTGATGGACTTGGCGGTCTTCTGCATCTGGTCGATGGAATTATCCATCGAGGTAATCAGGTCGCGGATATTGCCGCGGTCGAACGGCGTAATGAAGGTGCGCCGGACGGCGATCAGCACCTCGCGCGTGGCGACGTCGGCATCGTTCTCGCGATCCATGACGATCTGATAGTTGCGCTCGATGGCCTCGCCGCCCTCAAGCATGGCGCGCAGCGCCTCCGCGCCGGCAACCATTGCGCGGGAATGCTGCGCGAACAACTGGAAGAACCGCTCTTCCTTCGGCATCAATGCGTGAAACCAGCGCAGCATGGAGGACATCCTCGCTTACGGACCAAACCCAAGACTCAAACAGGAATCACGCAGAACAACGCTTCGAGGCGCTACCGCAGTTTTGCGTCGCGCTCAAGCGCGCGGACCGCAGCGCACATAGACCATGCTGCCGTAGCGGGTGGCCGCATCGGGATCGACATAGCGCGTAATCAGGACGCGGCCATCGAATGAAAGAATCTCACGGTCTTGCGAACCGCCGGCGGGCTCACCCGCCGGCCCGATGAAGTTGCGCTCGCCAGCCGCGCCCTTGAGCCGAAGCTCGCTCGCCTGGCGCTGGTCCGGCAGATGCATCATCACGCCGCCGCCGGGTCCCTTGGCGATGACATAGGGGTTGCGGCATTGCCCGCGCGCGGCGGTTTCGGTTCGGGCGCGGTCGGCATCCCGGTGGTACGCGGCAAAACCCCAGCGGCCGATGATCTCTTCGGGCTGGTATTTGGAGGGCAGCTCGATCGGGGCCGCGGGCGGCGGGGGCTCGGCGCTGGGGCCAAAGCTCGGCATGCTGCTGCAGGCGGGCAACGCCAATCCGGCGACAGCAACGGCGAGGGCGACGAGCGGCGACGGCAATCGGGCCATGGGCGTGCGAGCTCCTTCGATCAGGTTGGGACTCTGCGGGGCATCGGGACCGAGCGCAAGCCACTCCGACAGCATCCTCAAGCTCGCTGCCTGAAGCACCGCGCGGGGCGATTTCCCAGCACCCTCCGCGGCTTGACAGCAGCAAGCCAACCGCCTATGTCCGGTCGCGAGCGTTTGGCACTCATTAACCATGAGTGCTAAGTGCTTCTCATACCAAGGCTTTTTATTCCAGCCGCGCATGCGCGCCCGATAACACGCCCACGAGGAAGACATGGCCAAGCTGAAGTTCCGTCCCCTGCACGACCGCGTGGTCGTCAAGCGTATCGACGCCGATGAGAAGTCCGCCGGCGGCATCATCATTCCGGACACCGCCAAGGAAAAACCCTCGCAGGGCGAGATCGTCGCCGTCGGCCCCGGCGGCCGCGACGAGGCCGGCAAGCTGATCCCGCTCGATCTCAAGACCGGCGACAAGGTGCTGTTCGGCAAGTGGTCGGGCACCGAGGTGAAGCTCAACGGCGAGGAGCTCCTGATCATGAAGGAGTCCGACATCATGGGCGTGATCGTCTGATCCAAAGCGGATTCAGAGCAAACGAATTCAAGGAGTGAAGTAGATGTCTGCCAAGGAAGTGAAATTCTCCGTCGACGCCCGCGACCGCATGCTGCGCGGCGTCGAGACCCTCGCCAATGCGGTGAAGGTCACGCTCGGCCCGAAGGGCCGCAACGTCGTGATCGACAAGAGCTTCGGCGCTCCCCGCATCACCAAGGACGGCGTCACCGTCGCCAAGGAGATCGAGCTCGAGGACAAGTTCGAGAACATGGGCGCCCAGATGGTCCGCGAGGTCGCCTCGAAGACCAAAGACATGGCCGGTGACGGCACCACCACCGCCACCGTGCTGGCCGCCGCGATCGTCAAGGAAGGCGCCAAGTCGGTCGCCGCCGGCATGAACCCGATGGACCTCAAGCGCGGCATCGACATCGCTGTCGCCGCCGTGATCAAGGACATCGAAAAGCGCGCCAAGAAGGTCAGCTCGTCCGCGGAAGTGGCCCAGGTCGGCACCATCTCGTCGAACGGCGACAAGACCATCGGCAAGATGATCGCCGAGGCGATGCAGCGCGTCGGCAACGAGGGCGTGATCACGGTCGAGGAAGCCAAGGCGCTCAACACCGAGGTGGAGATCGTCGAGGGCATGCAGTTCGACCGCGGCTACATCTCGCCGTACTTCGTCACCAACGCCGAGAAGATGGTGGCCGAGCTCGAGGACGTCTACGTGCTGCTGCACGAGAAGAAGCTGGCGGGCCTGCAAGCCATGCTGCCGGTGCTCGAGGCGGTCGTGCAGTCGAGCAAGCCGCTGCTGATCATCGCCGAGGACGTCGAGGGCGAGGCGATCGCCACACTGGTCGTCAACAAGCTGCGTGGTGGACTGAAGGTCGCCGCCGTCAAGGCGCCGGGCTTTGGCGATCGCCGCAAGGCCATGCTCGAGGACATCGCGATTCTGACCGGCGGTCAGCTGATCTCGGAAGACCTCGGCATCAAGCTCGAGACCGTGACGCTCGCCATGCTCGGCCGCGCCAAGAAGGTCATCATCGAGAAGGAAAAGACCACGATCGTCGGCGGCGCCGGCAAGCGCAAGGAGATCGAGGCCCGGGTCTCGCAGATCAAGGCGCAGATCGAAGAGACCACCTCGGACTACGACAAGGAGAAGCTGCAGGAGCGGCTGGCCAAGCTCGCGGGCGGCGTCGCAGTGATCCGCGTCGGCGGCGCGACCGAGGTCGAGGTCAAGGAGAAGAAGGATCGCGTCGAGGACGCGCTCAACGCCACCCGCGCCGCGGTCGAAGAAGGCATCGTTCCGGGCGGCGGCACGGCTCTGCTGCGCGCCAAGAAGGCGGTCGGCAAGCTCTCCCACGACAACGCCGATGTCCAGGCCGGCATCAACATCGTAATGAAGGCGATCGAAGCTCCGGCCCGGCAGATCGCCGAGAACGCCGGCGTCGAAGGCTCGATCGTGATCAACAAGATCATGGAATCGAAGACCGAGACGTTCGGCTTCGACGCCCAGAACGAGGAATACGTCGACCTCGTCGAGAAGGGCATCATCGATCCGGCCAAGGTCGTGCGGCGCGCGCTGCAGGACGCGGCTTCGGTCGCGGGCCTGCTGGTCACCACCGAGGCGATGGTCGCCGAAGTGCCGAAGGAAGCCTCGGCTCCGGCAATGCCGGGCGGCGGTGGAATGGGCGGCATGGGTGGCATGGGCGGCATGATGTAAGCTCGCTGCCAGCGAGAAATGCGAAGGGCCCGGCGAAAGCCGGGCCCTTTTGCTTTTGGGCTCAATTCCATCAGTCGTCATGGCCGGGCTTGTCCCGGCCATCCACGTCTTACTTTGACGCGAAGCAAGACGTGGATGCCCGGCACGAGGCCGGGCATGACGCGGAGAGAACGGTAGCCTGCTTCAAAGGCTACCCTATCAATTCCTTCACCGCCCGGTCCGCCTGCTCGATTGCGAAATGCGCCCAGGCGTCGCCGCCGGCGTCGGTGTTGGCGATCGCGACGCGGCCGACCTTGCGGCGCGCCGTGGCCAGCACCGTGTCCTCGTAATCGTCGGGATCGAACAGCGAATTCGCCACGTAGCTGTAGCCGTGCGGCCAGCGATTGACCGTAATCGCGACGATGTCGCGCGCGGACGAGAACCCACCTGGACCCAGCATGCGGTCGAGATCGTCCCTGATATGCGCCTCGAAATCCGCAAACGTCATCGCCAGCAGCTTCGCCTGGCCGGCGCGGAACTGCGCCCGCGCATCGAGCCCCTGGTTCGGCGCGCCGGCGACGTGGACGAGATGCAGGCTCATCGGTTCGGCCGGATCGCGTGGATGCCGGTAGCCGCCGAGGCTCACCGGAAAATCGATCTTGACGCGGCTGTGGAACGACATCGGCGCTGAAATGTCGTGCACGCCGAGTTTCGCAAAGGCGTGCCAATTGCGCACCAGCACGCTGGTGTAGACGATCGGCGTCTTGATGTTCTTCGCCAGCGCCGCGCGTTGCGCCGCCGCAAGCTCCGGCATGATGTGCGGGATCACCATGTGAAAGCAGGCCAGCACCGCGTGCTTCGCCTCGACCCGGTGATGCTTTCCGGAACGGACGTAGCCCAGCAGAACCTTGTCGCCAGCGTTGCGGACATCGAGGCATGTGGACTCGAGACGCACACGGACATCGCTCCCCGCAACGTCGAGCCTGCCGTAGTCGAACGGCGCCAGCACCACGTCCTCCATGGTGCTGCCCGGCGCCACGCCGGGGATCAGCGCGCGCACCGTCAGGCGCGCCAGCGCGGCGTTGCCGTCGGGGAAATGATAGATGTAGGGCTCGCTCCACTCCGGCGCGGGTTTGCGCGGCAGGTTAAGACCGGCGAAGCCGGGGTAGCCCAGATCGCGCGCTTCGGCAGCCGGCACCGCGTCGATGCCGAGCCCGAAATAGCCGAGCGTGCGGCCCTGGAAGGCGTTCGCCACCTCCTCCGAGCAGCCGCAGATTTTCGTGAGATAGTCGCGATAGCTGGTGGTCTTGAGGATACGGCGCTTCTCGGCGACGGATTTTCCCGCCAGCGGATCGCGCGTGTCGTCGTACAGCGCCAGCAGTTGCCGCCTGCTTGCGTCGGATATCGGCATGGCGGCGACGAACTCCGGCAGCGGCCTGGCGTTGCTCAGCCGGCGGGTGGTTTCGTCGCTGGAGGTGGTCAGCGCATCGCCGGGGACCAGCACGTCACGGCCGAACGCCTCGCGCGAGAAGAACATTCCGCGCGACAGGCCCAGCGAGTGATAAAGCCCGCGCTCGAACGCGGTGTCGAAACGCGCGATGTCGACGCCGAGATCGCGCAGCAGGCCCTTGGCCGTATCGCTCCAGAGGCTGCGCGGCGATTGCAGGGACTCGCTGCCGCCGTAGCCAATGATGCGGCGGCCTTCAAAGACGAACTCGTTGCGCTTGGCATGACCGCCGAAATCGTCGTGATTGTCGAGAATGAGGATGCGGGCGGACGGGTTGGCGCGCCGATAGAACCACGCCGCGGCGAGACCGCTCAGACCGCCGCCGACCACGGCCAGATCGTAGCCTTCCTCGACCGGCAGGCTGTCGAATGACGGCCGACGGCCCTCCAACGCGAACGCATGCGCCGCCTCGAACGAGCCCTCGTGCTGGCCACGCAGCCCCATCAGTGCAGGCGGATAGCGATGCGGCTGCGCCGCGATCTGCGCCGCGGGCGTCAGGCCCGCCGCCACCGTGAGCGCCACGCCATTGAGGAAATCGCGCCGCGTGATCGACATGGCGAGAGTTTACAGCATCCGCGGCATGACGCACGGGAAACGACCAAGCCTCTCTACCAGCCGATCGCCTTGGGCAGCCAGGTGGCGAGGCCCGGAAATGAGAACACCAGCACCAGCGCCAGGATCTGCATGCCGACGAACGGGATGATGCCGCGGTAGATGTCGCCGGTCGTGACCTCCGGCGGCGCAACACCCCGAAGGAAGAACAGCGCCCAGCCGAACGGCGGCGTGAGGAACGAGGTCTGCAGGTTCACGCAGATCAAGGTCGCAAGCCACACCATGTCGACATTGGCCGCGACGAACACCGGCAGGAACAGCGGCACGGCGATGTAGGAAATCTCGATCCACTCGATGAAGAAGCCGAGGATGAAGATGATGAACATCAGGAACCAGATATCGGCCCAGATGCCGCCGGGCAGGAAGGCGAAGAGGTCGTGAACGATCTTCTCGCCCTGCAAACCGCGGAAGGCGAGCGCGAACACCTGCGCGCACATCAGGATGAACATCATCATCGCGGTGGTCTTGATGGTCGCCTGGCAGGTCTCGCGCAGCACCTGCCAGGACAACCTGCCGGTCACCGCGGTGATCAGGATCGAGCCGAGCGCGCCCATGGATGCCGCTTCCGACGGCGCGGCAATGCCGGCGATGATGGAGCCGAGCACCGCTCCGACCAGGCCGACCGGCGGCAGCACGACCTTGAGCAGCTTGGTCGCAAGCTCCGAACGCGAAATCAGCGCACGCTCCTCGGCCGGGATAGCTGGCACTTGTTCCGGACGAACGACGCCGAGGATGAGGATGTAGACGCAGTAGATGCCGGCCAGCATCAGCCCTGGAATCATTGCCGCGGCAAACAGCGTGCCCACCGACTCGTTCAAGATGTCGGCCAGCAGGATAAGGATGAGACTCGGAGGAATGATCTGGCCGAGCGTGCCGGATGCGCAGATCACGCCGCTGGCCAGACCCTTGTCGTAGCCGCGCCGCAGCATGCCGGGCAGCGTGAGAAGGCCGAGCGTAACCACGGTGGCGCCGACGATGCCGGTGGTCGCGCCCATCAGCACGCCGACCAGCACGATACCGATACCGAGCCCGCCGCGTAACGAGCCGGCGAGATGGCCGATCACATCCATCAGGTCCTCGGCCAACCGCGATCGTTCCAGCATCATGCCCATGAACACGAACAGCGGAATCGCCAGCAGCGTGGAATTGGTCACCACGCCGAACAGGCGGTGCGGCAGCAGGTTGAACAGCACCGAGCCGAACCCGAGGAAGCCGAACACGAAGCCGGAGATCGCCAGCGTCAGCGCAACCGGAATGCCGGCCATTAGCAGGACGAAGAACGAAACCAGCATCAGGACGGCGAGCACTTCCATCGAAAACATCAGGCGCTCCGGAATGCGAGATAGCTTTTTATCGCGTCGGACAGCGACTGCATGAAATACAGCGCGAAACCAGTCGGAATGAGCGCCTTGATGATATAGCGGTAATCAATGCCGCCGGGATTGGCGGTGCCTTCGCCGATGCTCCAGGACATCCCGACGTACGGAATGCACAGCCAGATCACGATCAGCGACAGCAGCATGCCGCAGATCGCTGTGATGAAATCGACAAACTTCTTGTTGCGCGAGCTGAGATACTGAAACACCACGTCGACCCGCACATGGTCGCCGTGGAGCAAGGCGTAGGACATACCGAACACGCAGATCGGCACCATGATGTGCCACTCGAATTCCTGCATCCAGATCGAGCCGATTGAGAAGCCGTAGCGCAGCAGCACGTTGGCGCCCATGACCAGCGCCAGTCCCAGCGCAAGCCACGAGGTGGCACGGCCGACGATGTCGATGAAACGGTCGATACCGCCGGCCAGATTTTCCGCGGACGTCACCCGTCAGGCCTTGCGTATCTTGTTGTGGTAGACGGTCTCGCTCATGTCCGCCCAGACGTCGTACTTCGCCTTGTAGGCCATGTAGGATTCATGGACCTTCTTGGTCACCGGGTCGCGCGCCACCGCTTCGTCGAGAATCTTGGTCGTTGCGACGCGCAGCGCCTTCACGACGTCATCCGGCAGCGGGGCCGCGATGGTGCCGTGGTTCTTCACCAGGTCCTCCATCGCCTCGGCGTTGTTCTTCTGGCACCACGCCTCGCTGATGACGTTGCAGGCGGCGCAGGCGTTCTCGACGATCGCCTTGAGGTCGGCCGGCAGGCTGGCCCATTTCGCCTTGTTGACGATGACCTCGCTCGCGGTCGCCATCTCATGCCAGCCGGTGGTGTAGTAGTATTTTGCGACCTTGTGCAGACCGAGCTGACGGTCGAGGAACGGACCGACGAATTCGGCCGCGTCGATCACGCCACGCTCCAGGTTCGGGAAGATTTCGCCGGGCGCGATCAGGCGCGCATCGACGCCGAGTTCCTTGTAAACGCGTCCCGCAAGCCCGGGGATGCGCATCTTCACGCCCTTGAGGTCGTCGACCGTCTTGATCTCCTTGCGGAACCAGCCGGTCATTTGCACGCCGGTGTTGCCAGCGAGGATCGGAACGAGATTGAAGCGGTCGTAGACCTCGCGCCAAAGCTGGGCGCCACCGCCGTCGTAGTACCAGCCGTTGAAGCCCTGGAAGTTCAATCCGAACGGCACCGCGGTAAAGTATTGCGCGGCGAAGCTCTTGCCGGTCCAGAAATACGAATTGGCGTAGTTCATCTCGACTGTGCCGGAGGACACCGCGTCGAAGCCCTCGGCGGCCGGGATCAGTTCGCCCGCGCCGTAGAACTGGATCTTGAGACGGCCGTTCGACATCGCCTCGATGCGGCTGCACAGATCCTTGGCGCTGCCGGGCCCGGTCGAATAGAACGCGGCGTTGGGACCGTAGAAGCTCGTCATCTTCCAATTGAAGCTGGTCTGAGCGCGCGCCACCGCCGGGGCCGCAACCGTTCCTGCCGCACCCGCCAAAGCCAATTTTGTGAAATCGCGACGTCGCATGGTCACCTCCCGTTGGGTTGCTGCCTCAAAAAGCAAGCGACGGGCCAACCCGACCACCCTGAGAACGCCCATTGTGACTGGATTTTTGAGGCGCACAAGCAGGGTTGCACGTTTCCGCGGCAGCATGCCCAGAGAGCAATCAGCCCGCAGAAACAACGATCAATTTGAGGGCAATTTGAAGCGCAAGGTGCGGGGGCCGATCAGGGTGACGGTGCCGCCCTCCCGGCGCCAGTTGGTCACCTCGGTCAATGCGGCCAGCAGTTCGGCGTCACCCGCGACGCGCTCGGGCGGACATTGGCGCGCGGTGGCTTGGCCGGTCATGACGGTGATGGTGTCTCCGGCCACGACGAATTGACCCGCAATGCGGTTGCACCACATTTCCAGGACGATGGCGCCGTTGGCGGCAACGTCCATGTTCGGGATGCGCTTCGAACCGCGCATCGGGTCGACGTCGAGGATCAATTCGCTGTCGAATGGAAAGCCGTCGTTCGCAAAACTTGCCACGGTTCCCAGCAGCGTTGCACTGAACGCAAGACACCAAGCCGCACGCTTCATTGTTCTTTCCCTTGTTGGCCGGCGCACTATCAACGACCCGGACCGCCGGTCAAGATCGCCTGGGTTCTGGTCCCCCGGCCGCGCCGCGGCAGGGAATACCCCGGCATCCGGCTGTGTTATGATTTTGCAAGAATAAACGCCCGGAGGACGCCATGGACCAAAAGATCATCAATCTCTACGACGACTTCACCCACGGCGGCATGAGCCGCCGCGACTTCTTCGACCGCCTGACCAAGCTGGCGGGATCGGCCGCTGCGGCGGCCGCGATGCTGCCGCTGCTGCAGAACGACTACGCGCAGGCCGCGGTCATCGCCGAGAACGACGCGCGCCTGGTGAGCGAGCGGGTGGCCTACGACTCGCCGAAAGGCAAGATCAACGGCTATCTCGTGCGCGCCAAGGCCAAGGGCAAGCGCCCGGTGGTGCTGGTGATCCACGAGAACCGCGGCCTCAACCCGCACCTGGAGGACGTGGCGCGCCGGTTCGCCGCCGAGGGCTTCATGGCCTATGCGGTCGACCTGCTGTCGCTTGTGGGCGGCACGCCGGCGAACGAAGACGCCGCGCGCGACCTGCATCCCAAGATGAACCAGGACGACGCGGTGGCGGCGCTGGTCGCGGGGGTGTCATTCCTCAAAGCGCATCCGGAATCGACCGGCAAGGTCGGCGCGGTCGGCTTCTGCTTCGGCGGCCTGATGGTCAACCGGCTGGCAGCCTCGAGCCCGGAACTCGACGCCGGCGCGGCTTATTACGGACGCCAAGTCTCGGCGGCCCAGGTGCCGAACATCAAGGCCACGCTGATGCTGCACTACGCGGACAAGGACGACGGCGTGAACGCCGGCATCGCCGCCTACGAGGCCGCGCTCAAGGCCAACAACAAGAAATATACGCTGCACACTTATCCGGGCACGCAGCACGCGTTCTTCAACGACCTCGGCGCGGCGCGTTACAACAAGGAGGCCGCGGAGCTGTCGTGGCAGCGCACGCTGGCGTTCTTCAAGGAGACGCTCGGAAGCCCGCCGCGCGCGGCGTAGTTCGCCTCGCCTCCAAAAGCACTTGCGCCGCCTCCAAACCGGAGGCGGCGTTCGCATTTTTTAAGCTTGCGTCAGCGGCGCGGCCTACTCGGTGCGGAGACCACCCCAGAGGCCCACGAGAAAATAAAGCGCTATGACTGCAATCGGCCAACAGTCGATCAATCGACCGCGCCTGGTCGGGCTCACGCAAACAAGCCACGAAACACGAGGACTATTCCGACCGCGAAAGAGCCGATCATTGCGGTCACAATGTATCCTTCCCATTGGCTTCCGACGAAGCCGGCGGTTTTTCCTTCGCGCGGCAATGAGAAATACATGCCGGCCACGGCCGCCACCGTCAAAACGATCCCGGCGATAAGCTCGAGAAACTGCATTTGTCGCTCCCTAGGATCGCGAAGCAGCGCCGTATTATTTGCCGGCCAATGTGCCGCTTCGCACCGACCACACGAAATCGATGACCAGCAGGATCATCACGCCGACAATAATCGCTATCAACGGAAGCGCCGGAACCCATATCGCCATGAAGGCGAGAAATGTCATCACCATCGCGATGCCGATAATTCCGGTGATCAGATTGGTCAGGTTGGCCATGACGATTTCCCTTTCCTGCCCGCGTCAGCCGCCGCCGGCCGGCCCAAGCTTTGTTGCAAGCCAACGCGCCGTGCGCAAGAGGCGCGCGTCGTTGCCGCGGCGTCCCACCAATTGCACGCCGAGCGGCAGCCCCGCCTCCGAGGCCAGCAGCGGCAGCGTGATGGCCGGCGTTCCGAGATAGGTCCAAAGCGTGCAGAACACCGGATTTCCGGTCTCCATCCCGAGCGGCGCCTCGCCGGGCGCTGCCGGCGTGAGGATCGCGTCATACTCGTCGAAAACGAAATCGAGGCTTGCGTTGAGGGCTTCCTTGCCCGCAACGGCGCCGGTGTAGTCGACCGCCTTGTAGTTGCGGCCGCGCTCGATGAGCTGGCGCAGCCGCGGGCTCATCTGATCGCGGCCCTGCTCGTAGTCGCGGTGCAGATTGTGCGCCATGTCCACTTCCATGACGGTGCTGTGGAACTCGAGCGCCCGCCCGAAGCTCTCGCCGATCTCGACTTCGGCGACATCCTCGCCGAGAACGTCGACCAGTTCGGCGAAGGCCTCGCGGGTCACCGGCTCGGCGTGGTCCCAGAATGGCGATTTGACGAAGGCGAACCGCGGCGGCAGCGGCGGCTCACTCGCCGCGGCCGCGACAAACGGCGGACTCGCCAGCGGGCGGGTATCGAGATCCTCGTCGTCGAAACCCGCCAGCACCTCCGCGAGCAGCGCCACGTCCTCGACGCTGCGCGCAAATACCGCGACATGGTCGAGCGGGCGGGACAGCAGCAGCGCGCCGGTGCGCGGGATCAGGCCGTGGCTCGGCTTGAATCCGACCACGCCGCAATACGCCGCCGGGCGGATCGCCGATCCGTTGGTCTGGCTGCCGATCGCACCGGGCACCATCAACGCGGCGACCGCCGCCGGCGAACCCATCGAGGAGCCACCCGGCGTGCGCTCCTTGTCGTGCGGATTGCGGGTCTTGCCGGGATGGAAATAGGCGTATTCGGCGGTCACGGTCTTGCCCATGATCACCGCGCCGGCGGCGCGCAGGCGCGCCACCGCGACGGCATCGTTGCGTGGCGTGCGGCCGGCCCACAGCGGCGAGCCCAGCTCGGTCGGATAATCCGAGGTGTCAAAGATATCCTTGATCGCGATCGGCACGCCGTGCAGCGGCCCGGTCGGCCGGCCATGCCTGCGCTGCTCGTCGAGCGCCTCGGCCTGCCGGAGCACGTGCTCGCGGTCGAGGAAGACCCAGGCCTGCACGTCGCCATCGACCTCGGCGACGCGATCGAGACAGGCGGTCACCAGTTCGACCGAGGTTATCCGACCCTCGCGAATTTCGGCGGCCGCCTCGGCCAGGCCAAGCGCGCATAGGCTCATGTGTGACGATCCTCGCCGCGACGGGGATCAGGCCTCACCGCGGCGTGTAGAGGTAATCGGGAAGCCACAGCGCGAGTCCCGGGAATATGTAAACCAGGATCATGGTGAGAAACACCATGAACACGAACGGCAACGCGCCGCTGAAGATGTCGGTCAGCTTCACCCACGCCGGCGCGACACCCTTGAGGTAGAAGGCGGCCATCGCGACCGGCGGCGTGTTGAACGCGGTCTGGGTGTTCAGCGCAACAAGGATGCCGAAGAAGATCGGGTCGACGCCGAACTTCGGCAGCAGAGGCAGGAAGATCGGCACGAAGATGATGATGATCTCGGTCCATTCCAGCGGCCAGCCGAGCAGGAAGATGATGAATTGCGTCAGAATCAGGAAGCCGGTCTGCGAAAGGTTGAGCGAGAGGAAGAACTGTTCGACGACCGACTGCCCGCCGAGCACGGCAAACACCGCCGAGAACGTCCACGAGCCGATGAACAGGTAGCAGACCATCGCCGTGGCGCGGGCGGTCAGATAGACCGAATCCCTGAGCATCGTGAAGTTGAGCGCGCCGTAGGCCGCCGCGAGCACCATGCTTGCAAGCGCGCCAGCACCTGCCGCTTCCGATGGCGTCGCGAGACCGAACAAGATCGCCCCCAGCACCGATATGATCAGCAGCGCGAGCGGCAGGAACGATGTCGCCAGCGCCCGCATCACCTCGCGAGTCGGGATGTTGGTCTGCTCGGGCGGCAGCTTGGGAGCCAGCGCCGGATTGATCATGGCCCGCACGACCACATAGACGATGTAAAGGCCGGCAAGCAGGAAGCCCGGAATGAAGGCGGCGGCGTACAGCTTGACGGCGGACACGCCCGCGGTCGCGGCATAGACGATGAGCAGAATGCTCGGCGGGATCAGGATGCCGAGGCAGCCGCCGGCGCAGACCACGCCGGCCGACAGCTTGACGTCATAGCCGGCCTTTAGCATGGCGGGGAACGCGAGCAGACCCATCAGCGTGACCACCGCGCCGACGATGCCGGTGGCGGTCGCAAACATCGCGCAGGTGAGCAGTGTCGCCACCGCCAGCGCGCCGGGAATGTTCTTCATCGAAAGCTGGAGTGAATGAAACAGGCGGTCGAGAATGTTGGCCCGCTCGACCACGTAGCCCATGAAGAGGAATAACGGGACCGCCGTCAGCACGTCGCTCGACATGACCTCGAAGGCCTTCTGTACGAGCAGCGTAAACACGCGGTTCTGGACGATGTCCTGGCCGGGCGTGAAATAGGCGTAGTAGCCGAAGCCCACCCCCATCGCGATCAGGGTGAATGCGATGGGAAACCCAAGCATGATGATGAAGATGAACAGCCCCAGCATCAACATGCCGACTTGCGGGTCCGTCATGATGTGCCCCCTCCCCAACCCGCCTGCTATTGCTTGGCCTGCTCGGCCGCGTGAATACGCTGCTCCTGCAGGATGATGCTTTCAGTCTCTTCGACGTCGTGCAGGCGCTGCGGCCATGCGCCGAGCCGAATGCAGAGGATGCAACGGATGATCTCGGCGATGCCCTGCAGCAGTAGCAGCACGCCGGTGATCGGGACCAGCGTCTTGAGCGGGAACACCGGCACGCCGGCGGGGCTGAAGATGCTGACTTCGCGGAACCGGACCGACATCGCGGCGTAGTTCCAGCCGGCGTAGATGAAAGCCGCCACGGCCGGGAGGAAGAAGATGATGTAGAGGATGAGGTCCATGGTAGCCTGCGTGCGAGGCTGCCAGAGGCGATACACCACGTCAGCGCGCACATGGGCGTTGCGCGAGAGCGCGTAGGCGCCGGACATCAGAAACATGGCGCCGTAGGTGATGTAGCTGAAGTCGAAGGCCCAGGTGGTCGGCGCACCCAGAACGTAGCGCACGAAGACCTCGTAGCTGACGCCCAACGTCAGGACCAGGATCAGCCAGCCGAATGCCTTGCCGACCCACGCGCTGAGCGAATCGATGAAAAACAGAAAGTTGTTCATCTTGGATTATACGGCGATGCCGTCCCCCGCCTAACGATCCCGCCCCCGGGCCGCCCCTTACAGAGGTCGGGCGGCGCTCCGCGCCGCCCTCCCCCGATATCGCGGGTCAAAACATCCCGCAAGTCGCCTTTAGATTTAGAGCTTCAACGTGTTCGGGAAGTGATGGTTGAAGGCACCCTTGTAGTCGGTCGCATTCATCATGTTGTAGTACACGACCTTTCGGACCCACGCCTTCTGCGAGTCCATGACCTTCTTCATGAAGGCGTCCTTGCCAAGCGTATCGATCAGGCCGTCCCAGGCCTTGATCTGGGCGTCGAACACGCCCTGCGGCGTGCGCAGCACGTTGACCTTTTCCTTGGTGATCAGGTCCTGCAGATCGTCCGAATACTGCCGCATCGCCAGCCACTCGCTGGCAGAGGACGCAGCCTCGGCGGCGTATTGCAGGATCGCCTGGTGCTCCTTCGGCAGCGCGTTGTACTTGGAGCGGGTGATCATGATCTCGAAGTACTCGGTCGCCTGGTGGTGGCTGCCGAGCATGTAGTTCTTGGCCACGTTGTGGGCGCCGAAGCGACGGTCCGAGGTCGGGTTGTTGAACTCGAATGCGTCGATCACGCCGCGCTCCATGGCCGGCACGATCTCGCCGCCCGGAAGCTGCGCAACCGCCATGCCCATAGCTTGCATCAGGTCGGCGGCGAGACCGACGGTGCGGTACTTGAGACCCTTCACGTCGTTGGCGCTGGTCACCGGCTTCTTGAACCAACCGAGCGGCTGGGTCGGCATCGGCATCGAGAAGAAGCTCTTGACGTTGAGCTTCATGATCTGGGTCTGCAGCTCGTCGAACAGCTCCTTGCCGCCGCCGTTGTGAATCCAACCGAGCCCTTCGTTGGCGTTGAAGCCGAACACCGGGCCGGTGCCGAACAGCGAGGCGGCCTTGTGCTTGCCGTACCAGTACACGGTCACAGTGTGGGCCATATCGATCTGGCCGCCGTGCACGCCGTCGAGCACCTGGAACGGATGCACCACCGCGCCGCCATGCAGCAGATCGATCTTGAGCCGTCCGCCGGCCATGTCGTTGACGCGGGTTATGTACTGCTGCGCCATCTCGGTGAAGATGTCGGTCGCCGGCCACGACGTCTGCATCTTGAGCGTGGCGGTCTGTGCGCGCGAAACCTGCGGCATCGCAATGGCGCCGGCGGCAACAGCGCCCGCTCCGACAAGGAACTTACGGCGAGTCGCAGTCTTGGTGTCCTTGGAACTCATGTATCCCTCCCTGGGTGGACGCTTATGACGGCCTTTCCGGCCGCCGCTTGTGCAAATAACCGCCGGCAGCGACTCCATATTCCCGCCGACCATCGCTTACTTTTACCCGCTTGGCGGCATTGCACAAGCTCGGGTTGCTCCCCAGTTTGGCAGGGGCCTGCCGGTTTTGGCCCGATTTTACATCGCTTGCCGGACCAATCCCCCCAGGCGCCGGCCATCTGCGGCTGCAAGCCCCAAGCCGGGCATTGCCCACCATAGGAGACACCGCTCGTGAAAGGCTTCGCCTCGACGCTGGCCACCATCTGGCGGCTTGCCGCGCCGTATTTCCGCTCCGAGGACGCCTTCGCGGGCCGGTTGCTGCTTGCGGCGATCGTCGCGATCGAGCTTTCGATCGTCGCCATCAACGTGATGGTCAACCAATGGAATGCCCGGTTCTACAACGCGCTGCAGGATCGAAACTGGGATGCCTTCATCACCGAGCTGATGATCTTCAGCGGGCTGGCCGCCGCCTTCATCGTGCTCGCGGTCTATCAGCTTTATCTCAACCAGTGGCTTCATATCCGCTGGCGGCGGTGGATGACCGCCCAGCTTCTGGGCGACTGGCTCGACGGCCCCAACCACTACCGCATGCAGCTTCTCGGCGACGCCGCCGACAATCCGGACCAGCGCATCGCGGAGGACGTCAACTGGTTCATCGAGAAGGGCCTCTACCTCGGCGTGGGGCTGCTCGGTGCGACGGTCACGCTGCTGTCGTTCATCGCCATCCTCTGGTCGCTGTCGGATGCCGCGCCGCTGACGATGTTCGGCTCGCAGTGGAATATTCCCGGCTATCTGGTCTGGGCCGCGCTGCTGTACGCCATCGCCGGCACAGTGCTGACCCACCTGATCGGCCGCGCGCTGATCCATCTCAATTTCATGCAACAGCGCTACGAAGCCGACTTCCGGTTCGACCTGGTGCGCACGCGCGAGAACTCCGAACAGATCGCGCTGCTCGAAGGCGAGCCGGCCGAACGCTCCCGGCTGTCGCGGCGCTTCGCGTCGCTGGTCAACAACTGGCACCTGCTCATGACGCGGCAGAAGTGGCTCACCTTCTTCACCGCGGGTTACGGCCAGATATCGATGGTGTTCCCCTACGTGGTGGTAAGCCCGGCTTATTTCAGCGGGGCGATCCAGCTTGGCGGGCTGATGCAGACGGCGTCGGCGTTCAACAGCGTGCAGAGCGCGCTGTCGTTCTTCGTCAGCGCCAGCACCTACCGGCAGTTCGCCGAATGGCGTTCGGTGGTCCAGCGGCTGGCCGGATTCGAGCTTGCGGTCGCGGCCGGCCGCACCGCAGCGGTCACGCCGCCGGTGGTCGAGGTCACGCCGGTGGACGGCACCGTCGAGCTGCACGATCTCACGGTCCGGCTGCCGAACGGCACGCCGCTGGTGGCGGCGAACGGCATCGTGGTGAAAACAGGCGAGCGCGTGCTGGTCAGCGGACCCTCGGGCTCGGGCAAGTCGACGCTGTTCCGCGCCATCGCCGGGATCTGGCCGTTCGGCAAGGGGCGGATCACGGTGCCCAAGGGCGCACGCCTGATGATGCTGCCGCAGCGACCGTATTTCCCGATCGGCACGCTAGCCGCCGCGATCGCCTATCCGGCTGAACCCGGCACCTTCGACAAGGCGCGGCTTGCCGAGGTGCTGACCGCCGTGGGTCTGCCCGCCATGGTGCCGCGACTCGACGAGGAGGCGCATTGGAACCGCATGCTCTCGCTCGGCGAGCAGCAACGGCTGGGGCTCGCGCGCGCGCTGCTGCAGGCGCCGAATTATCTGTTCCTGGACGAGGCCAGCGCCTCGCTCGACGAGCCCTCGGAGGCCGCGCTGTATCGTTTGCTGCGGCAGCGGATGCCGCAGGCGACCATCGTCTCGATCGGCCACCGCGCGACACTCGCAGCGTTCCACGACCGGCGGCTGGCGCTGGAGCGCGACGGCGAATACTTCCAGGTGCGGGAGAGCGCGCTCAAGCCGGCGGAGTAATTCCAACGCCAAAAAAATACGGGCGGCAGCTTTCCGCTGCCGCCCGCGAAGGACTGCTTGGGCTTACTTGATGTTGGTGTTCAGGGTCAGGTCGACCGCGAGCTTGGCAACGAACGCCGCGCCGCACCACTTCGACTGATTGCCGAGCGGGTTGGCCGGAGAAGCAATGCCTCCGCCGGTCGCTGTGTGATCGGCCGTCAGGATGTTGCAGTTCTCCTTGCTGAGATCGGTGTCGTAGTAGCGCAGATCGACGGTGAACACCTTGTAGGTCCAGCCCACGCCGACGTTCCAGGTGGTGTAGTCGGGCAGGTTGATCGGGAACGTGAAGACCGCGCCGTCAACCTTGGTGGTGCCGATCCAGTAATGGCCGAGCTCGCCGGAGGCGTAGAACTGCACGCCATTCGACAGCGCCGGGAACAGATACTTCGAGGTGCCCGAGAGATAGGTGCCGGAGGCCCCGGTGTTCAGCCAGCTCGGCGAATAGAACACGTTGGCGCCGACGGAGAAGTTGTCGTTAAAGGCGTAGCCGACCTTGCCGTAGACCTCCCAGAAATCGACCTTGGCATAGATGCCGTTGCCGTTCGGAAGGAAGGGCGTGGCCGGGCTCAAGCCGTCGTGAGCCTGTCCGCCCGGATACCAGTAGTACCAGGCGCCGACATCGAGCGTCAGAGCGCCGAACGTCGACCGCAGACCGCCGTAGAGATCGATCTCGGCTGCCGCACTGTTCGGGAAGCTGATGCTATTGGCGGCCAGACCGACATAGGCCTGCAGGTTCCCGCTGATGTTGTACCGCGGCTCGAAGTAGGCCGAGACCGACGGCTTGCGGTTGGATTGCGAGATGCCGCGGAAATTGTAGTCGCTGACGATAGCCGCGCCGAACGCGATATCCCAGGCCGGCGGCGGAGCGGCGACCACTGGTCTCGCCTTCGCAACCATGTCGGCGGCCAGCGCGGGACCCGCGGAGGACGCCAGGGCGGCCAAAGCCGCAAGAACTATACCCCGACTCACCGAGAATCCGAAGAACCTCCTTGCCAAACGGCGCGATCGGGATTCTACCGAACGGATGATACAGCCCGGTTTCCTGGACAGAGCATCGCGGCAAGACCTGATCGAGTTGGCTCGGAACGGATCGGCCGCTC
>CAMDFO010000029.1 GCA_945897515.1 Rhodoplanes serenus
CCCCTGCGGAGAGCAGAGTGCGCCGGTTTCGCCTCCGGCTGCCGGTTAGATTTCTTGAGAGAGCTTTCGCTTTCTCAGGCGGCTGCCCGGCCTCTTGTCCGGGTACCTACCAACCGACACACGACCACAGGCACGTGCGAAATTGGGCAAGCGTTCAAATAATTTATTTTGACGCAGAGTCAAGCGTTGTTGGTGAAACCGCCGGCGATTATTCCCGCGCGGTAAACGGTTCGATCTTCTGCGCGTTGCGGATGAAGCGGAACATCACCAGGATTCCGATCACGAAGAACGTCGCCTGCAGCACCGGCACGCCATATTCGCCGAGGTTGAACAGCATGGCGAAAGCCCAGCCGGCGGCGAACGCTCCGCCGAACACCTCGGCGCCGATCAGCACCGCGGCGCTGATCACGGTCAGCACGTTGACCCAGAGAATGCGGCCCCTGCGCGGCTTCTGAACGGTGTCGGTCATCGGTTCGGTCCTGGCGGGCGACGCCCTGTTTGCGGGCGGAATGTGGTCGATCTGCGCGGCAGGATCAAGGCCGGCATGGAAGGCGAACTGTCGCCCCAACCGCTGCTGTTATCCCCGCGAAGGCGGGGACCCAGGGCCCCGCACTCAGTGATCGCTTGTAGCGCTGGGTCCCCGCCTTCGCGGGGACGACAGCACGACGGCCGGAATACGATCCGCCCTCACCCGCCCCCCATCGTCCGTTTCTCGATCTCCAGCATCCCCGGCAGCCCGGTCACCCGGTGCGCCGCCTTCATCTCCTTCTCGGCGCCGCCGGGGCCGAGGAACGGGTCCATCGTGTCGTTGGCCAGGTGCTCGTAGGATTGCCGCGCCGCCTTCATCATCGCCGCGAACGCCGTGCCCGACGACGCGGCCAGCCGGTAGCCCATCGCCGCCATGTCGGCCCGCGACAGCCCGAAGGTCGAGAACCCGTCCGCCGGCGCGAACGTCATCAGCGGCGCCGGCAGCCGCTCGGCGATGAACCGCATCTCCTCGGGCTTGCGCCCCCAGATGAACAGCATGTCGGCGCCGGCCCGCTTCATGCCCTCGGCGCGGCGCAGCGCGTCGTCCATGCCCGCCACCCGCACCGCGTTGGTGCGGCCGATGATGACGGTGTCCGGGTTGGTGCGGGCCGCAACCGCCTCCTTGATCCGGTCGACGGCGACCCCGATCGGCACCAGGTAATCCTCGCCGACATGGTGCGAGACCCGCCGCGGCAGGAGCTGATCCTCGATCTCGACCGCCTCGATGCCGGCCGCCTCCGACATCGCCACGGTGCGGTGGACGTGGACCGGATCGCCGAACCCGCCGCCGGCGTCCAGCACGATCGGCAGCCGGCACACCGTGCGCATGTCGAGCGCGAGCTGGCACATTTCCGTCAATGAAAGGCCGGCCTCGGTGACGCCCTTGTACCAGCCGAGCGAGCCGCCCGAGAGATACACGGTCTTGAACCCGGCCTCGGCCGCCATCCGCGCCATGATCGGGCTGAGCGCCACGGGAGCGACGATCAGGTCCTTGCCCTTGATGAGCTGGCTGAGCTTTTCCACTTGGATTCCCCTCCCACCGCGTCATGGCCGGGCGTTGTCCGCCCCGGCTGTCATGCCCCGCGAAGGCGGGGCATCCAATATCCATAATCGGTGATTGCGAACATCGCCAAGTCCTGCTTGGACTGGATCGCCCGCCTGCGCGGGCGATGACAGCGAGAGAGCGCGGGCAAGGAGACGTTGGTGGCAAAGCTCAAGGTGATGTGCGCGCGCTCGATGCACCTCGTGGTGGGCGACCTTGGTCGCGGCTTCGCGCAATCCGCCGGCCATGAGATCGAATTCGATTTCGGCACCGTCGGCGCGCTGCAAGCCAAGCTCGACTCAGGCGAGACCGCCGACGTGCTGATCCTCTCGGTGCCGATGATCGACAAGCTGGAGAAGGCCGGCGTGCTGGCGCCCGGCTCGCGCCGGGATGTGGCCAGGACCTTCCTCGCGGTCTGCGTCCGCGAAGGCGCGCCGATCCCGGATTTCAAGACGCCGGAAGCCTTCAAGCGCATGCTGGAAAATGCCCGCGCCATCGCCAGCAGCGATCCGGCGGTGGGCGGCTCGGCCGCGGTTCATGTCCCGGTCGTATTTGAGCGCCTGGGCATCGCCGAGGCGATGAAGTCCAAGAATCTCTTGCAGCAGAACGGCGTCGAGGTTGCCCGCCGCGTCGTCGAAGGCAAGGCCGACTTCGGCCTCACGCTGTCCGGCGAGGTCGCCTCGGTGCCGGGCGCGGCGATCGCAGGTCCGGTGCCGCCGCCATACGGGTTGGATACGGCTTATACCGGCGGGGTCAGCGCGCAGAGCAGCGCAAGGGATGCCGCGGCGGCGTTTCTCGCGGCGCTGACGGACGCGGGGACGCGCGAGGCGTGGCGCAAGGCGGGGTTCGAGGTGGGGTGAATGCGAGCCGGAACAGCGGCTCCATTCGCCCCTGTCATGCCCGGGCTTGACCCGGGCATCCATCGAAGCGCGTAGCGCTCCAAAAGCTGGATTGCCGGGTCAAGTGTCCGCGCCTTTCAAACAACAGGGGCGGCGGAGCGTTGGCTTTTGCCGGTTGTTTGACAATCGAATCGGACGACGACGCGCGGCGACGCAAAGCTGCGCTGGCCTGGGACGCTGTCCGGGCGCATGTTGCGCGCACGCTTCACCCGAGTCGGGAGGACATCATGCAGAAGAACAGCGGCAAGAAAAAAGTGAAGTGCAAGAACTGCGAAGGCAAGGGCCTGCTCAAGGTTGGCGACAAGAAAATGAAATGCCAGCGCTGCGGCGGGACTGGGTTCAAGCAATAGGCGCGGCGACTCTCTCCGCTGTCATTCCGGGACGCGCGTTAGCGCGGGCCCGGAATCCAGAGCCTCGCGCCGGTCATGTTGCCCTGGATTCCGGGCTCGCGCCTTTGGCGCGCCCCGGAATGACTGCGGAGAGAGAGTGCTCAAGCTGCCCTCAATCGAACGCCACGCCGCTCGCCTTCACCGGCGCTTCCCAGCGATTGATCTCGCTCGCGACGTATTGCTTCAGATATTCCGGCGTGCGCCGCGCCGGCTCCGGCACTTCGAGGCCGATCTTCTCCAGCCGCGTTTTCAGCGCCGGATTGTCGAGCGCCTTGCTGATCGCGGCGTTGAGCTTCGCCACAGTGGCCGGCGGCGTGTTCTTCGGCATGAACACCGCGTTCCACGCCGACACGTCGAGGCCCTTGAAGCCGACCTCCTCGGCGGTCGGCACGTCGGGGAACGAGGCGGTGCGCTTGCTGGTGAGCGCGGCGATTACCTTCGCGGTCTTGGCCTCGTGCGAGGCGATAGCGGTCGAGATGTAATTGCAGATGTAGTCGATGCGGCCGGCCAGCAGGTCCTGCATCGCCGGCCCACCGCCGCGATACGGGATGTGCGTGACCTTGACGCCGATCACCTGGTTCAAGAGCACGCAGCCGATGTGCGACGAGGTGCCCGAACCGCCCGAGCCGTGCTGCATCTTTTCGTGGTTGGCCTTGGCGTAGGCCGCGAACTCCTTGAGGTTGCTGGCCGGCAGGTCCTTGCGCACCAGCAGCACCTGCGGCGCGTCGGCCACCAGGATGACCGGCGAGAAATCGGCAGTCGCGTCGTAGGGCGGCTTGCCCTTGTGCATCGACTGGCCGATGGCGTGGGTGCCGATCGAGCCGAGCGTGAACATGTGGCTGTCGGCCGCGGCGTTTGAGACCCGCAGCGAGCCAGTGGTGCCGCCGCCGCCCGGCACGTTTTCGATGATGACGTTCTGGCCCAGCGTCTCGATCAGATAGGGCTGGAGATTGCGCGCCAGCGTGTCGATCGGCCCGCCGGGAGCGAACGCCACCACCATGGTCACCGGCCGCGTCGGCCAGTCCTGCGCCATCGCGCCAGTGAGACCCAGCACCGACAGGGTTGCCGCGCCGCAAATTGTCTTCCAATGGCTCATTCGTTCCTCCGGCGGTCTTCGACCGATAATCGTTGGCTTAGTCTCATATCACCGGTTTCGGGGTGCAAGGGGACGGTGCGACAATGACAACGCTGCCGAGGCCGGCCATGAGCCGGGAACGTTTTGCCCGCTCTGACGTTGGTGGCCTTGAAACGGTCTCGGCCGCACCTATCTAAGGTCGGACAGTTCCCGCGGCGAAAGTCGCGGCCCCAACTCACGAGTGCCGCTTTTCCACGGATGTACTGGGAAGTACGCGCCGTGGGTGGGGAAGCTGTGCGGGCCGGATTACGACCGAGCCCATTTCAGCGAGCCCGCCGGCTTCCGGCGGGTTTTCGTTTTTTGGACTCGGTTGTTTTCGGCCCGGTTGTTTTGGGTTTGGCCGCATCGTTGGCTGCAATCGCCCGCGCGCTCTTCTTGAACGCGTCGAGCGTGTCCATCGGACGCCCATGCTTCTTCAGCAGGTCGCGGAACGCCTCATCGGCCAATTCCTGAAACGTCATCATCCGGTCGCGCGCCATCAGGTCGAGCGTCTGCCAGGTCTCCCGATCGAACTGCACGCGCTTGCCCTGGGTATCGGGCACCGTGGCTTTTTGCGGCGTTTGGGGATTGCGTGCTTTCGCCATCGCGGTCTCCTGAAAGCATGCGCCCGCCGGTTCGCGGCGGGCGCTGTTTCGTATTGCGGCTGAAACGCTACGCCTTCAACGTTTCCAGCACGCGCTCCGGCGTGAACGGCATGTGGCGCAGCCGCTTGCCGGTGAGCCGGTGAACCGCGTTGGCGATCGCGCCCGCGATGAACGGGTTGCCTATTTCGCCCAAGCCGGTCGGTCGTGTCTCCACGTCGACGAACTGGACGTGCATTTCCTCCGGCAGGTCGGACATGCGCATCAATTCATAGTCGTGGAAGTTGGTCTGCTGCACAGCGCCGTCCTTCATCGTGACGCGCTCATGCAGGATGCTCGACAGCCCGTAGATAATCGCGCTCTCGACGTTGGCCTTCGCCGGGGCTGGCGTCACGATGATGCCGCCGTCGATGGCGCCCCACACCTTGTGGACCTTGATCTTGCCGGTCTCCCGGTTGAGCGATATCTCGACCACGCCGGCGCCGAGCGAGCCTGAGCGTTCGGTGATCGAGAGCCCGAGCGCCCGCCCAGCGGGACGCGGCGCCTTCCAGTCGCACATCTGCGCGACGGTTTCGAAGCACTTGCGTGCTTTCGGCGTGGCCGCCATGCGCTGGAGCCGGAACTCGACCGGGTCCATGTTTGCGGCCACCGCCATCTCGTCGACGACGCTCTCGATGGCGAACACGTTGAACACGTGCCCGACCGCGCGCCAGTGCTTGAGGCGGATGCCGTGCGACACGCCGCGGCGTTCGATGTTCTGGTTGGGGATGTCGTAGTACGGGATGCGGATGCCGGTGTGCAGCAGCACGCCGCCTTCACCCACCACGCAATGCTTCCAGCCGACCACCTTGCCGGAGGCGTCCTGCGCCGCTTCCACGCACTGGAACGACTGCGGACGGAACATGCCGTGAGCGATGTCCTCCTCGCGGGTCCAGATCAGCTTTACTGGGCGGCGCACCTCCTTGGCGATGCTGGCGCACTCGCCGGCATAGTCGCCGAGAGAACGACGGCCGAAGCCGCCGCCCATGTAGCATTGGTGCATCGTCACCTGCTCGGGCTTGAGCCCGAGCGCTTTGGCCACCTGGTCGCGGGTGGCGTCGGGCGCCTGGCTGCCTTCCCAGACTTCGGCCGACTGGCCGTTGTCGGCGATGCGGACCACCGCGTTCAGCGGCTCCATCTGCGCGTGGTAGCCGTAGTCGCTACGGAACTCGGCCTTGGTAATTTTGGCCGCGCCCGCGAAAGCGGCGTTGATGTCGCCCTTCTTTTCCAGGTTCGTGATCTGGGCGTTGGCGTCGTGATGAACCTTGACGTAGTCCTCCAGCGCTTTCTCGGAGTTGAAGCTGCCGGCGGCGCCGCTGTTCCACGTCACCTTGAGCGCATTGCGCGCCGCCATCGCCTGCTCGAAATGCTGGGCAACGATCGCAACGCCGTTCGGCAGCCGCACCGTGCCGATCACGCCGGGCATCTTCTTGATGTCGGCGTCGTTCCAGCTCTGCGGAACGCCGGTGTGCGCCGGCGCGTGTAGCGTCGTGGCATAGACCATGCCGGGCAGCCGCACGTCCATTCCGTACACGGCCGAGCCGTTGACCTTGAGCGGCGTGTCGCGTCGCGCCACACCCTTGGTGATGAGCCGCCAATCTTTGCGCGGCTTGAGTTCGCTCGCAGCGACCGTGGGAAGCGGAGAGGGGATTTTACCGAACGCGGCAATCTCGCCATAGCTCAGGCGCTGGCCGTTCGCCGGATTGACGACGAAGCCGGGCTCGGTGCGAAGCGTTGCGGCGGCGACGCCCCATTTCTCCGCGGCATTCGCCAACAGGACCTTGCGGACCTGGGCGCCGGCCGTGCGCAGGTCGTTGAAATAGAGCATGACCGCGCGGCTGCCGACGATTGCCATGTCGCGGGCGTTGTTGAAGGTGTAGCCGTAGACGTTGCGGTCGGCGGGGGCCATTTCGATTGCCACCTTCGACCAGTCGGCGTCCATTTCCTCCGCCAGGATCATCGGCAGCGATGTCATCGAGCCCTGACCCATTTCGGCGCCGGCGCTGTAGATCGTCACGGTGCCGTTCGGCGCGATACGCACCCAGGCGTTGAACACCTTGGCGTCCGCCTGGGTGTTGGCCTCGGCCGCCCCGAACAGCGAGACGCCATCGGTGCCGAGCGCGAGGCCGAACGACATGCCGCCCAGTCCGGCGAGCACGCCGCGGCGGGAGATCTGTCCCTTGTCCACTGTCATCGTCATGGCTCAGCCCTCCCTCGACGCTTGTTCGACGGCGGCGATGATCTTGTGATAGGTGCCGCAGCGGCAGATGTTACCGTCCATATGCTCGACGATCTGCGCGCGCGATGGCTTCGGCGTCGCCTTGAGCAGTTCGGCCGCCTTCATGATCTGGCCGGACTGGCAGTAGCCGCACTGCGGCACCTCCAGCGCGACCCATGCCTTCTGCAGCGGGTGCGAGGAATTTGCCGACAGGCCCTCGATGGTGACGACCTTCTTGTTCGTCACGTCGGACACCTGGGTCTGACAGGCGCGCACGGCCTTGCCGTCGAGATGAACGGTGCAGGCGCCGCACAGGCCCGCGCCGCAGCCGTATTTGGTGCCGGTCAACCCGACATGGTCGCGGATGACCCACAGAAGCGGCGTGTTCGGATCGGAGTCGACCGAAACGCGCTTGTCGTTCAGCGTGAACGAAATCATGTGACCTCCCTGATGCGTCCGCTATTGGCTCGGAATGCGAACTTAGAAGCAGTCTAGCATGGCTTTTCGCGGGTTGGGCTGCACTCTCGGCGCTGCCGAACGGGATGGTCCGGAACCGCGGGAGCAGTTGGGCGTCCTTGCGTTTCGGACGCGGGACCGGTACCTGACATAGGTCCCTGCGACATTCTGGCACGTGACCCGGTGATCTCGCCTCGCACCCTGCTTCGTCTGCTTCCGGCATTTCTCGCCGTGCTGCTGCTTGCAGCCGCGCCGGCCGGCGCGGAAACGCGCGCCTATGGCGGCGTACTGGCCGGGGTCGTCAAAGGTTCCACCAAGGCCCTGACCCTGCGCGACCGGGACCGCGCCAGCGGCGAGCGGCACGGCGTCGATGTCGTTACGGCCTACCTGGAGGTCGACGACGAGAAAGAAGCGCATGCCGCCCCGGCGATGCGCGTCAGGTCCTCTGCGGTTCGGCAGCCCGAAGCGCCTTCGGCGCGGCCGTTCTATCGCGTCGCGAACCGCACCCATCCGTCCTGTGCAGCTCCCCCAACCGGTCCTCCGCACGCTTGAGCGATTGCGCGCCGAAAGCGCGTGAACCCATGCGTGAAACGGAAATCGCGGTCGCTTCCCCGTGCGGGACGGTCGCAATGGAGGGTTGGTCAATGATCGTCATGATCGTCTATGTGGTGCTCGTCGCAATCGGCGAGATCGTCGCCTTCGGGGTCGGCCAGGCCATCGATATGGTGGTTCCGGCGGCCTGGAGCATGATCATCGCCATGGCGTTGTTCTTCGGCGTCATCTGGGCCATGTGGCCAGTGGCGGTGTGGGTGACGGAGAAGTGGTTCGTGCGGGATGCCGAAGCAAATCCGGCCGGCGGAACCTCGCCGGCCCGCCTTCCTTAGGGACGGCGCAAGATCGCCGCGTGTCTGGGGGGCACGCGGCGGTCCTTGCCGTCGCCGTTGCGGCGGCTATGGTGCGCGCGGGCCCAATCGTCACCACATAGCGCGCATGAACGACAACCTCACGAAATCCGCTGCCGCGGGCGGCGGCGATAATCCCTTTTTCCAGCCTTGGACCGGACCGTTCGGCGTGCCGGACTTCGGCCGTGTCCGGCCGGAGCATTTCATGCCGGCCTACGAGCGGGCCTTCGTCGAGCATGAGGCGGAGATAGCCGCCATCGCTGGCGATGCCGCACCGCCGAGCTTCGACAACACCATTGCTGCGCTGGAGAACAGCGGCCGGCTGCTGGCGCGCGTCGATGCCGTGTTCTACGGGCTGGTCGGCACCGACAGCAACGACGCGCTGCTCGCCATCGAGCGCGACATCTCGCCGAAGGACGCCGCGCACTGGAACAAGGTGCGCATGAACGAGCCGCTGTTCCGGCGTATCGACGCGCTGCATCGCGACCGCGATAAGCTCGGCCTGTCGCCGGAGCAGGCGCGGGTGCTGGAGCGTTATCACCTCACCTACAAGCGCAACGGCGCGGGCCTCGATCCGGACGCCAAGAAGCGCATGGCCGCGATCACCGAACGGCTCGCCGTGCTCGGCACCGCGTTCAGCCAGAACGTGCTGGCCGACGAGCAGAGCTTTTCGATGACGCTCGAAACCGAGGACGAGTTGGCCGGCCTGCCGGATTTCGTCCGCGCCGCCGCAAAGGCCGCGGCCGACGAGCGCGGTCTTGCGGGCAAGCACGTCATCACCACGTCGCGCTCCAGCGTCGAGCCGTTTCTGCAGTTCTCCGCCCGGCGCGACCTGCGCGAGAAGGCCTGGCGCGCCTGGGTCGCGCGCGGCGACCAGAACGGCGCGACCGACAACAAGGCGATCATCGCCGAGACCGTGCGGCTGCGCGCCGAGCGCGCCAGGCTGCTGGGTTACAAAAGCTTCGCGCACTACCGACTCGCCGATCAGATGGCCAAGACGCCCGAGGCGGTGCGCGGCCTGCTGGATCAGGTCTGGGCGCCGGCGCGCGGCCGCGCGCTGGCCGACCGCGACGCCATGCAGGACATCATCCGGGACGAGGGCGGCAACTTCGCGCTCGCGCCGTGGGACTGGCGCTATTATTCCGAGAAGCTGCGCAAGATCCGCTGCGACTTGGACGAGGCGGCGGTGAAACCTTATATGCAGCTCGACAGCATCGTCGAGGCCGCCTTCCACTGCGCCAACAAGCTGTTTGGCCTGACGTTCACGCGCACCGACGTGCCGGTCTGGCACCCCGACGTGAAAGCGTGGGAGGTGAAGGGCGCCGACGGAAAGCACGTCGGCATCTTCTTCGGCGACTATTTCGCCCGGTCCTCCAAGCGCAGCGGCGCCTGGATGGGCACGCTACGCGACCAGGAAAAGTTCCGCGGCAACGTGCGCCCGCTGGTCGCCAACGTGATGAACTTCAACAAGGGCGAGCCGACGCTGTTGTCGTTCGACGATGCTCGCACGCTGTTTCACGAATTCGGCCATGCGATGCACGGCCTGTTGACCGATGTGGACTATCCGCTGGTGCAGGGCACGAATACGCTGACCGACTGGGTCGAGCTGCCGTCGCAGCTCTACGAGCACTGGTTCGAGCAGCCGCAGGTGCTGCGCAAGTTCGCGCGCCACGTCGACACCGGCGAGCCGATCCCGGAAGATCTGCTGAAGAAGCTGATTGCGGCGCGCACCTTCAACAAGGGCTGCGAGACGCTGGAATACATCTCGTCGGCGATGGTCGACCTGGAGCTGCACCTGCTCGAATCCGCCGAGGACCTCGACGTCGGCGCCTTTGAACGTGCGACCCTCGACCGCATGGGCATGCCGGCCGAGATCGCGATGCGCCATCGGCCGCCGCACTTCGCCCACGTGTTTTCCGGCGGCTATTACGCATCCGGCTACTACAGCTACATGTGGTCGGAGGTGCTCGACGCCGACGCGTTCCGCGCCTTCGAGGAGACCGGCGACATCTTCAATCCGGCCATCGCCGACAAGCTGAAGAGCTTCGTGCTTTCGACCGGCGGATCGCGCGACCCGGCCGAGCTTTACATCGCGTTCCGCGGCCGCCTGCCGGATGCGAGTGCCCTTTTGAAGCGTCGCGGCTTTTCTGACGTCGCGGCTTAGATGGCCGAGCTTCACAGCGCCAGCCATCGCCGCGGCATTTGCGCCGCACCGCATCACGCAGCCGCCGAAGCCGGCCGCGCGGTGATGGAGGAGGGCGGCAACGCGCTCGAAGCCATGGTCGCGATGGCCGCGACAATCGCCGCGGTCTATCCGCACATGAACCACATCGGCGGCGATGGCTTCTGGCTGGTGCGCGAGCCGAACAAGCGGGTGCGCGCGATCATGGCCTGCGGCCCCGCGGGCGCGAACGCCACGCCGGAGCTCTATCGCGAGCACGAGTTCATTCCGCCGCGCGGGCCGCTTGCGGCGCTGACGGTGCCGGGCGCGATCGGTGGCTGGATGCTGGCGGTCGACGCCGCGCGCTCGGTCGGCGGCAAGGGGTTGCCGCTGCACGTGCTGATGCACAACGCCATCGCGCACGCGCGCGACGGCTACGTCGTGACGCGCAGCCAGGCGCGGCTGACGGGCGAGAAGCTCCCCGAAATGAAGGGCGTGCCGGGCTTCGCCGAAACTTTTCTTGTCGACGGCAAGCCGCCTGAAACCGGCGCCCGGCTCAAGCAGAGCAAGTTCGCCGCCACGCTCGATCACCTCGCCAACGTCGGGCTCGACGATTTCTATCGCGGCGACGTGGGACGCGAGATCGCGGCCGACCTGGAACGCATCGGAAGCCCGGTGACGCGCGACGACCTGACCGGCTATCGCGCCAGGATAGCCGATCCTCTAAGCGTGCAGCTCGACGCCGGCACGCTCTACAATACGCCGCCGCCGACGCAAGGCTTGGCCTCGCTGATCATTCTGGCCCTCTACCAGCGGCTGCGCGTGGCCGAGCCTGAGAGCTTCGATTTCGTCCACGGCATCGTGGAGGCGACCAAGCGCGCGTTCCGCGTCCGCGACCGGTACGTGACCGATCCCGCGCACCTGCCGCATCCGCCGTCACGCTATCTCGACGCGAAGTTCCTCGATGTCGAGACCGACAGGATCGACCGCCGCAAGGCCGCGCCGTGGCCCGCGCGCAAGGGCGACGGCGACACGATCTGGATGGGCGCTGCGGACTCGTCAGGCTTGGCGGTGTCCTACATCCAGTCGCTGTACTGGGAATTCGGCTCCGGCTGCGTGCTGCCCAGCACCGGTGTGCTGATGCAGAACCGCGGCTCCAGCTTCTCGCTCGAACGCAACGCCGTGAACCCGCTCGCGCCCGGACGCCTCCCGTTCCACACCCTCAACCCGGCGCTGGCGGTGCTGAATGACGGCCGTGTCATGGCCTACGGCACCATGGGCGGCGACGGCCAGCCGCAGACCCAGGCGATGCTGTTTGCCCGTCATGTCCTCCATGGCCAGCCGCTCGACGAGGCGCTCGATGCGCCGCGCTGGCTGCTGGGGCGGACCTGGGGCTCGACGCACACCAACCTGCGGATGGAGTCGCGTTTCGACGGCCACCTGATCGACCGGCTGATGTCGGCCGGCCACGACGTCGATGTGCTGTCCGAGGGATATTCCGACACGATGGGCCATGCCGGCGCAGTGGTGATCCACCCCAACGGCACGCTGGAAGGCGGACACGATCCGCGGGCGGACTCAGGCGTGGCGGGATTGTAGACGCGCGTGTCCCGGACAAGCGAGCGCGAATGCGCGAGCGCCGATCTGGGACCCCGGTTTCTTTTTAACAAAGCTGGGTCCCGGGTCTCGCCATAGCGCGTCGAAGACGCGCGTATCGCGCTTATGGCTCGCCCGGGACACGAAAGCGGTGCTACCCCACCTTCGCGTTGTACTGCTCGTCGCTGACGTGCTCCAGCCAATCGACGTGCTTGCCGTCGAGCGCCTCCTGCATCGCCACGTGAACCATGCCGGTGTTCGCCGCTGCGCCATGCCAGTGCTTCTCGTTCGGCGCGAAGAACACGCAGTCGCCGGCCTTGATCTCTCGGATCGGCCCGCCCCAGGTCTGCACGCGGCCGGTACCGGATAGCACGTACAAGGTCTGTCCGAGCGGATGGGTGTGCCACGCCGTCCGCGCGCCAGGCTCGAAGCTCACGCGCGCAGCGCGCACCGTCGCGGGCTTCGGCGCCTCGATGATCGGGTCCTGCCAGACCGTGCCGGTGAACGAGTCCGCCGGCCCCTTGCGCGTCGGCCGCGAGCCGCAAGCGTGGATGTCCATGGTTTTCTCTCCCTCGGTCTATTTCGGAAAGCCGTAGAGCTCGGCCGGATTGTCGATCAGGATGCGCTGGCGCGTTGCGGCGTCCGGCGCCCAGTCCGACAGCAGATCGAACAGCGCGGCGTCGTCCGGCTTGTCCTTCTCGGTCGGATGCGGCCAGTCGCTCCCCCACACCATCCGCTCCGGCGCCGCTGCGATGTAAGCGCGCGCGATCGGCGTCGAGTCGGGATAGTCCGGCGGGCCGCTCACCATGTAGGCGCCCGAAAGCTTCATCCAGGTGTTGCCCTTTTCGATCAGCCGGCGGAGCACCGTGAACGCCGGATCGTTCACGCCGGAGCTGAGCCGTCCCAGGTGATCGAACACCAGCGTGCCGGGCAGGCGCGCCAACAGATCGGCGGCGTCGACGATCTGGTCGCCGCGCAGATGAATTTGCACATGCAGGCCGAGCGGCGCGGCGCGCTTCGCCAGCGGCTCGATCATGTCCCGGGTGGTGGCGGCGGTGTTGGGGTCGAACTGGGTGAAGCGGATGCCGCGGATGCCGGCGGCCTGCATGGTCTTCAGCTCGGCGTCGGTGACGCTTGGATGCACCACCGCGATGCCGCGCGCCTGGGGTCCGAGCTGCTTGAGGGCGTCCAGCGTCACCGCGTTATCGATGTGGTTCGCGGCCGGCTGCACCACCACGACCCGGCTGGTGCCGATGCGTTGCTGGAACAGCCGGTATTGCGGCACGGCGGCGTCGGACGTCATGCGCGCGCCCGGACGGGGCGGCGGAAACCGCTCGCCGTCGTAGATGTGCATGTGGCAGTCGCAGGCGTTGGCGGGGGCTTTGAGCCGGGGTGGCGCGGTGCCTGCGGAATTCGGGACTGGCATGGGTGTTATCTTGTTACGGAAGACATGCTCTATACGGCCTCCATTCTGCCCCAGTCCATGATATGTTTGCGCTTCGCATGAATCGGATTGCCCAAACTCTCGTTGCGGCGCTGGCCGGGCTGCTGCTGGCAGCCGGCGGCGCGCTGGCGCACCCTCACGTCTGGGTGACGATGAAGAGCACGGTGATCTATGCCCCCGACGGCACGGTCACCGGCATCCGGCACGCCTGGACCTTCGACGACATGTTCTCGACCTTTGCGGTCCAGGGTCTGGAGAGCAAGGTCAAGGGTCAGTTCACCCGCGAGGAGTTGCAGCCGCTCGCCGAGGTCAACGTCACCTCGCTCAAGGAATACGACTTCTTCACCAGCTCCAAGGCCAACGGCCGGAAGACCGAGTTCGTCGAGCCCAAGGATTATCACCTCGAGCTCAAGGACTCGCTGCTGACGCTGCACTTCCTGCTGCCGCTCAAGACGCCGGTGAAGGCGCAGAGCCTCGACCTCGAAGTGTACGACCCGGCCTATTTCGTCGACTTCAGCTTCGACGAAAAGGACAAGGAGCCCGCCAAGCTCGTCGGTGCGCCCGCCAATTGCCGGGTCACTGCCGGCAAGCCGCAGGAAATGTCCCAGGACATGTCCAGGCGGCTGTCGGAGATCCCGCCGGGCGGGCAGATTCCCCCTGGCAGCTTCGGCGAACAGTTCGCCAACAAGATTTCGGTGAGATGCCCGTGACACGGGCTGCGGCCGGGCGCATGGCGGCCGCGCTCGCTATCCTCGGCGCATTGATCTCGCTTGTGCTGCTGTCCGGCTCATTCGACGTCCTGGCGCAGACCAATCCGTTCGGCGGCCCGCGTCCGCCATCCGCTCCACCCGCGCCGCCCCCCGATGGGATCATCGGCTGGATTTTCCAGAAGCAGGCCGAGTTCTACCGCTCGATGTCGGGCACGATCCGCGCCGCGAAAACCGACGGCAGCGCGCTCTGGGCGTTGTTCGGCATTGCCTTCCTCTACGGCATTTTCCACGCCGCCGGTCCCGGCCACGGCAAGGCGGTGATCTCGTCCTACATGGTCGCCAACGAAGAAACCTGGCGGCGCGGCGTGGTGCTGTCGTTCGCCTCGGCGATGCTGCAGGCGGTGGTGGCCGTTGCGATCGTCGGCGTGGCGGCGGTGCTGCTCAACGCCACCGCGCGGCAGATGTGCGACGCCGAGCGCGTCATCGAGATCGCCAGCTACGCGCTGATCGCGCTGCTCGGCGCCCGGCTGGTCTGGGTCAAGGGCAAGGGGTTTCTCGCTTCGCTGCGCGGCATGAGCAAGCCGCTGCATGCGGTCGGCGCCGCGGTGACGCCGCCTGGCGACCATAAGCATGACCACGCGCACGATCATAAGCACGACCACGCGCATCACGATCATGGTCATCACCACGACCATCATCATAGCCACGATCACGATCACCACCATCATGGCGAGAATGAGCATGCCTCGGCCTGGGGCCACGCGCACGGTCCGGAGCCGCAGGACCTCGCCGGTCCCGGCGGCTGGAAGCGCGGGCTTGCGGCGATCGTCGCCGTCGGATTGCGGCCGTGCTCCGGCGCGATCCTGGTTCTGGTGTTCGCGCTGGCGCAGGGCCTGTTCTGGGCCGGCGTGGTCGCGACCTTCGTGATGGGGCTCGGCACCGCCATCACGGTCGCCGCCATCGCGACGCTCGCGGTCGGTGCGAAATCGCTG
Source organism: Rhodoplanes serenus (assembly GCA_945897515.1). Taxonomy (GTDB): domain Bacteria; phylum Pseudomonadota; class Alphaproteobacteria; order Rhizobiales; family Xanthobacteraceae; genus Z2-YC6860. Next base: position 15,093 of record CAMDFO010000029.1, read on the forward strand.
GCCAGGAAATTCGCTTCGTCGCGCTCGGGTTACGGCATGCTGATGCTGCGCGGCGTCGAGGTCGGTGCGGCTGTGCTGGTGCTGGCCTTCGGCACGCTGCTGTTGATCGGCTACATGGCTGCGGAACGCGGCGCCTGCCTGTAAGCTCCTCCCGTTGCGGAGGAAGCATTATGAATTCCCAGACCACGACGTGCTGCATCGCCGGCGGCGGGCCGGCCGGCATGATGCTGGGCCTGCTGCTCGCACGCGCGGGCGTCGACGTGACCGTGCTGGAGAAGCACGCCGATTTCTTCCGCGACTTCCGCGGCGACACCATCCATCCCTCGACGCTGGAGCTGATGCACGAGCTCGGCCTGCTCGATGCATTCCTGAAAGTTCCGCATCAGAAGGTGAGCAGGTTGCGCGCCCGCTTCAGTGGCGTGCCGTTCTTTTTGGCCGATTTCTCGCACCTGCCGACCGTGTGCAAGTTCATCGCCATGATGCCGCAATGGGATTTCCTCAATTTCCTCGCGGAGCAGGGGCGGCGCTATCCGACCTTCCATCTCCGGAAGAACGCCGAGGTGACGGACCTGCTCTGGGAGGGCGACCGCGTCGCCGGCGTTCGCGTCGATGTGCCTGAGGGGCCGGCCGAAATCCGCGCCGCGCTGACCGTCGGCTGTGATGGCCGCCACTCCATCGTGCGCGAAAAGGCGGGATTCAAGGTCCAGGAGCTGGGCGCGCCGATGGATGTGCTGTGGTTCAGCCTGAGCCGCAAGCCCACCGACGACGCGGAGACCATGGGCGTCTTCGACGCCGGCCATATCTTCGTGATGATCGACCGCGGCGACTATTGGCAGTGCGCCTTCGTGATCTCCAAAGGCTCGATGGACCAGGTCCGGCAGCGCGGGATTGCTGCGTTCGGCGCCGAGGTCGGGCGCGTCGTGCCGATGCTGTCGGACCGTTCCGGCGAACTCACCGACTGGAAACAGGTCCACCTGCTCACGGTCGCCGTGAATCGCGTCGAACACTGGCACCGGCCGGGCTTGCTTTGCATCGGCGATGCTGCGCACGCGATGTCGCCGATCGGCGGCGTCGGCGTGAACCTGGCGGTGCAGGACGCCGTCGCGGCCGCGAACATTCTCGCCGAGCCTCTGCATCGTTCGGAGAACGCCGATCCGCTGCTGGCAAAGGTGCAGGAGCGGCGCATGTTTCCCACGCGCTTCACGCAGCGGCTTCAGGTCATCATGCAGAACACCGTGATCCAGGGCGCGCTCGGCAGCAGCGGCCAGCTCAAGGCGCCGCTGGCGCTTCGGCTGATCGCGCGCTTTCCGTTTCTGCGCCGCATCCCGGCCCGCGTGCTCGGCATCGGCGTCCGGCCGGAGCATGTCCGGACGGTGGAGCGGCGGCCGGCTTAGCTTCGTCAGTCGTGATCGTGGAAATCGTGCGGCTGCAGCTCGATCGGCTTGCCGTGCGGCGTGCGATCTGCCGCGTTGTCCCAGGCGTGGAAATAACGCTTCAGCGTCTTGGCGTCGGCGACGCCCTTGTCCGAGACCAGGCGCTCCAGCGCGTTCAGCCAGTGCCGGTAATAGGTCTCGCCGGTGTCCGGGTCGCCGGCCGCCTGCGCGCGCTTGATCTCGGCGCTGAGCGTCTCCGCCCATTCCGGCCAGGTGAACAGTCCGCGGTCGTACAGCGCGAGCGTCATCGCGAAGGCTTGCGCCTCCCAAGGCTCGCGGAACACCGGCCCCTCGGAGTCGCAGGGGATGCTCGGGATGGCTTGTGTTGCACTCTGCGCAGCGGCGGGGTCGATGGAGGTCATGAGCGGAATTCTCTACACGTCATTCCGGAAGGCGAGCGGAGCGAGGCTGTCCGGAATCCAGAGCCACGCAAACATCTTGTTGCCCTGGATTCCGGGCTCGACGCTTCGCGTCGCCCCGGAATGACCGTTACACTGGGTCAAGATACGGCTCGAACGCGTCGATTGAAATCTTGATGGTCGGGTCGGCGTCCGGTCCCCACAATTCGCGGCTCGTGAACACCACAGTATAGAGCCACTGCGGGCTGTCGCCCTGGCCGGCCGCGGCCGAATCCGGAAACACATGCGTGCCGTGGATCATCTCGACCACGCCTTCGTGGCCGCGCACGTAGCGCGGCAGCCGCGTGTGGCCCTGCGGATGAATGTTCTTGCAGCGCACACGGTCGCCGATCCTGAACTTCGCCTCGGTGTTGGTCGGCCGCGCGAACGTGCCGCGCGTCATCACCCGCGGCAGGTCCTTCATCTCGAACGGCCCGCGCTTGAGCGGCTTGGCGGGCTCCAGCGCGTGGCCTGCTTCGACTTCCTTCTGAGTGATGTAGCCGCGGTCGACCAGCATCTGGCGGAGACCCAGGAACCACTTCTGATAATAGGTCGCCTGAAGATAGATGTGCGGAGGCAGCATTTCGCGCGAATGGCGGCCGATGTCGATGTTCCAGGCGCCGGTCGCGCCCATGGCGCGGTTCATCGCCATCACGCGGCCTTCCCACGGCTCATGGAACGGCGGCTCGTTCGGTTCGACCTCGACCTTGCCGAAGCCGTCCATACCGCCCATGTCGTGAACCCCGTTCACGACCCAGCTCCAATGTCGTGAACCCCGTTCACGACCAAGCTCCCATGTCGTGGACGCCGTTCATGATGCTTTCTCGTCTGCCTTCGGCAGGCCGGTGCCGATCATCGAGTCGCGCGTGACGATCTCCGTCAACTGATCCTCGCTCCAGCCTTCGGTGCCCTCGGGGCGCATCGGCAGCACGAGGAAACGCGTCTCGGCCGTCGAATCCCAAACGCGAATCTCGGTGTCCTTGGAAACCTCGACGCCGAAATCGGCGAGCACGCCGCGCGGGTCTTTCACCGCGCGCGAGCGATACGGCGAGGCCTTGTACCAGACCGGCGGCAGGCCGAGCATTTCCCACGGGTAGCAGGAGCACAGCGTGCAGACGATGATGTTGTGGGTCTTGGGCGTGTTCTCCACCGCCACCAGGTGATCGCCGACCCGGCTGAAATGGCCCAGCGTTTCGATCGCCTTGGACGCGTTCTCCAGCAGCGCCTTCTTGAAGGCCGGATCGGTCCAGGCCTTGGCCACCACGCGGGCGCCGTTGCGTGGGCCGATCTTGGTCTCGTAGGCCTCGACGATGGCGTCGAGCGCCGCCGGATCGACATAGCCCTTCTCGGTCAGGATGGTTTCGAGCGCGCGAACCCGAAGCTGCGTCTCGGACAGTTCCGAACCGTGGTCATGGTCGTGGCGATGCCCGTGGTCGTGGTGATGATCGTGGTCTTTGCCGGCCATGGAATCGGTCCCCTCAAGCGGGATGATTTTGGATTATATAGTGCATGGCCCGTCTGTCCCAACTGCTTCCGGTTGCAGACCGCATCGACCGCCTCAACGCGGCGACCGGGCGTTTGGCAGCCTGGGCGGCACTGTTCATCGTGCTGGTGCAGTTCACCGTGGTGCTGCTGCGCTATGCGTTCGGCGTGGGTTCGATCTGGCTGTCGGAATCGATCATCTACGGTCATGCAGCGCTGTTCATGCTGGCGGCCGCATGGACGCTCCGTGACAACGGACACGTCCGGGTCGATATTTTCTATTCCGACGCCTCGCCGCGCACCAAGGCGTGGATCGACCTGCTCGGGTCGCTGCTCTTGCTGCTGCCGTTCATGCTGGTGCTGGCGTGGTTCTCGTTTCCCTATGTGCAGCGGTCGTGGACGATCCTGGAGCGCTCGCGCGAGACCAGCGGCATCCCGGCGGTGTTCCTGCTCAAGACGCTGATCCCGGTGTTCGCGGCGATGATGGCGCTGCAAGGAATTTCGCAGGCGATCCGGGCGGGGAATATGCTTTTCTCACCACCCGTCACCCCCGGGCTTGACCCGGAGGTCCATCCCATTTCGCAAGATGGATTGCCGGGTCAGGCCCGGCAATGACAGGCCGATGATCCTTCCTGAAATCCTCGCCGTGCTGATGGTGGTCGCCGTCTGCGGCTTTTTGTTCTTCGGCTATCCGGTGGCGCTGACGCTCGGTGGGGTGTCGCTCGCCTTCGCTGCGCTTGGGCATTTGCTCGGCGCCATGAGCTTCTCGTTCATCGGAGCGCTGCCGGCGCGGGTCTATGGCGTGATGACCAACGACGTGCTGCTCGCGATTCCGCTGTTCGTGTTCATGGGCGTGATGCTGGAGCGGTCGCGCATCGCCGAGGAATTGCTGGAGACCATGGGCCGGTTGTTCGGTTCGCTGCGCGGCGGGCTGGGCATTTCCGTGGTCATCGTGGGCACGCTGCTCGCTGCTGCCAAGGGTGTGGTCGGTGCGACCACCGTGACCATGGGTCTGATCACGCTGCCCGCCATGCTGCGCCACGGCTACGACAAGGCGCTCGCCGCCGGCACCGTGGCCGCGACCGCGACGCTCGCGCAAATCTTCCCTCCCGCCACCGTGCTGGTCCTGCTCGGCGACCAGCTTTCCACCGCCTATCAGGCGGCGCAGCTTTCCAAGGGCATCTTCGCCCCCGCATCCGTAACGGTGGCCGACCTGTTCGCGGGCGCGATCGTTCCGGGGTTTTCGCTGGTTGCGATGTACATGCTCTATCTCGTGTTCATGGCGGTGTTTTTCCCAAAGACCTCGCCGGCGATCCCGCCGGAGCCCGGCGCGCCGAAAGGCTTCGCGTTGGCGCGGCGCGTCATCGAAGTGCTGGTCGCGCCTTTGGCATTGATCCTCGCCGTGCTCGGCTCGATCCTCGGCGGCATCGCGACGCCGACCGAGGCCGCGTCGGTCGGGGCGGTCGGGGCCATCCTGCTCACGGCTCGCCGTGCACGGCTTGCCGAGGCGCTCGGGCCCACGGTGCAGAAAACCACGCAGATCACCTGCATGATCTTCGTCATCCTGATCGGCGCCACGCTGTTCAGTCTGGTGTTTCGCGGGCTCGGCGGCGACGACATGGTGCACCGCGCGCTCGGCAACCTGCCGGGCGGCGTGGCGGGCGCGATTCTGGTCGTGATGGTGGCGATGTTCCTGCTCGGCTTCGTGATGGACGCGTTCGAGATCATCTTCGTGGTGGTGCCGATCGTCGCGCCCGCGCTCTTGGCGATGCCGGGCGTCGATCCGGTCTGGCTCGGCATCATGATGGCGCTGAATTTGCAGACCTCGTACCTGCACCCGCCGCTCGGGCCGACCTTGTTCTTTTTGCGCGGCGTCGCGCCGCCCGAGATCACGACGTGGCACATCTACGTCGGTGTGATCCCGTTCGTTGGGATACAATTGTTTGCGCTGGTCGTGCTGTGGTACGTGCCGGGGCTCGCGACTGCGCTGCCGCAGGCGATCTATGGCGGCCGATGAGGGAATGATGAAAGCGTCCGAACTGTTCGATCTCAAAGGCCGCGTCGCGCTGGTGACCGGCGCGTCCAGCGGGCTCGGCCTGCGTTTCGCCGAGGTGCTGGCGGCGAACGGCGCTTCGGTCGCGCTGGTGGCGCGGCGGGCCGATAAGCTCGCGGACGCCAAGGCCCGGATCGAGAAATCCGGCGGCAAGGCGATCGCGGTCGAGGCCGATGTGATGGATCGCGCGGCGATGAACCGCGCCTTCGATCAGGCTGAGGCCGCGCTCGGCACCGTCACCATCCTGATCAACAACGCCGGCGTCGCACATTCGACCCGCGCCACCGATGTCACCGAAGAGGAGTGGCGGCGCGTCGTCGGCACCAATCTCGACGCGGTGTTCTTCTGGGCGCAGGAGGGCGCGCGCCGCATGCTCAAGGCGAACGCGAAGGGCGCCATCGTCAACATCGCCTCGGTGCTCGGCTTCGGCGTATCCAAGGGCACCATCGCCTATGCGACTGCGAAAGCCGGCGTGGTGCAGATGACCAAGGCGCTCGGCAACGAGCTGGCGTTCAAGGGCGTGCGGGTCAACGCCATCGCGCCGGGCTGGTTCGTCACCGACATCAACCGCGACTACCTGTCGAGCGAACACGGCAAGAAGCTTACGCGGGACATCCCGGTCGGCCGCTTCGGGCAAGACGGCGATCTCGACGGCGCGCTGCTGCTGCTTGTGTCAAATGCCGGCAGCTACATGGCCGGCACCACGGTGGTGGTCGACGGCGGGCAGATGGTGGCGCTGCGCGGGTAATGACGATCCTCTCCACGTCATGCCCGGCTTTATGCCGGGCATCCACGTCTTGGCCTGGAAGCAAGACGTGGATGGCCGGGACAAGCCCGGCCATGACGGTGATAGAGTTGTGAGCTTTCAAGACAGGTCGATAATCATGGACTTCACACTCTCTCCCGAAATCGAATCCCTCCGCATCCGCACCCGCGCCTTCGTCGAGGAGCACGTGCTGCCGCTGGAATCCGACCCTGGCAATTTCGCCGAGCACGAGAACATCCCGGACGAGCGGCTCGCGCCGGTGCGGGAGAAGGCGAAGGCCGCGGGGCTGTGGGCGCCGCAGTCGCCCAAGGAATACGGCGGCATGGATTTGCCGATGGTGGCCTGGGTGGTGATGTACGAGGAGGCGGCGCGCTCGCTGTTCGGGCCGCTGGCGTTCAATTGCATGGCGCCGGACGACGGCAACATGAATGTGCTGAAGAAGCTCGGCACGCCGGCGCAGAAGGAAAAGTGGCTGCGACCGATCGTCGAGGGCAAGGTACGCTCGTCGTTTGCCATGACCGAGCCCGCGCCGGGCGGCGGCTCCGACCCGAGCATGATCAAGACCTCCGCCGAGAAGCACGGCGACACCTGGAAGATCTACGGCCGCAAGTGGTTCATCACCGGAGCCGCAGCCGCGTCGCACTTCATCCTCGCCGCGCGCACCTCCGACGACAAGCGCAAGGGCATCACCACGTTCCTCTATCACAAGGACCAGCCCGGCTGGCGGATCGTGCGCCGCATCGACATCATGGGGCCGGAGGAGCACGGCGGGCACTGCGAACTCGAGTTCGACGGCCTCGAAGTGCACGAGAGCGACATCCTTTCGGGCATCGGCGATGGGCTCAAGGTCGTGCAGGTGCGGCTCGGCCCGGCGCGGCTGACGCACTGCATGCGTTGGACCGGCTGGGCCAAGCGCTGCGTCGAGATTGCGCAGGAGTACGTCAACCGCCGCGAGGGCTTCGGCGTCAAGCTCGCCGACCGCGAAAGCGTGCAGATGAAGCTCGGCGAGGTCGGACACAACATCCACATCGGCCGGCTGCTCACCATGCATGCGGCATGGAAGCTCGATCAGGGCGATTACGCCCGCAAGGAAGTGTCGATGGCGAAGCTGCACATGGCCAACACGCTGCACCAGGCGGCGGATGTCGCGATCCAGCTCCAAGGCGCGCGCGGCTATTCCAAGGACACCGTGGTGGAATGGATCTACCGCGCCGCCCGCGCCGCGCGGCTGGTCGACGGCGCCGACGAGGTGCACAAGATGGTGCTGGCGAAGTTCATGCGCGAGGAAGGCCGCGATTTCTGGAGTTGGAGCGCGGGCAACAGGGTGTAAGCTTCAAGCGCCGGTGCATTGTCCGTCCCAAGGAGTGCGACCATGTCGATCTGGAACTGGGTGCTCGCGTGTTTCGTCGTCGTGGGCGCGATGGCTTCGGTGGGACCCGCACAATCCCAGGACTGGCCGTCTCGCCCCGTAAAAATCATCGTGCCGTTTGCGCCCGGCGGCAATGCCGACGGCATGGCGCGCATGGTCTCGCAGCGCTTCCACGAGGTCTTCAACCAGCAGTTTGTGGTCGAGAATCGCACCGGCGCGGGTGGCGCGATCGCGGTCGAGGCGGTCGCACGCTCGCCGGCCGACGGTCTTACGCTGCTTTGGGGCGTGCAGCCGCAGATCGTGATCCTGCCGGCGATGACCAAGGTGCCTTATGACCCGGTGAAGGATTTGGCGCCGATCAGCGTGCTCGGCACCAATCCGTTCGTGCTGGTGGTCAACGGCAAGCTGCCGGTGAAGACCACCCAGGAGTTTGTCGCCTGGGTGAAGGGTCAGCCGGCCAAGCTCAGCTACGGTTCCAGCGGGCTCGGCAGCGTGGCGCAACTCGCGATGGCGCTGTTCCTCAAGCGCGCCAATCTCGACATGACCGCCGTGCACTATCGCGGCAACGCGCCAGCGCTTGCCGACGTCATCGCGGGTCATGTACCGGCGATGTTCTCCAGTCTCGCGGATGCGCTGCCGCACGCCAAAAGCGGCAATGTCCGGCTGCTGGCCGTGAGCGGGGCCAGGCGCGCGCCGCAGATACCGGATGTTCCGACCGTCGCCGAGGCCGGCTATGCCGGCTACAACGTCGTGACGTGGAACGGCCTGATGGCGCCGGCCGCGACGCCGAAGCCGGTCGTCGACCGGATCGCTGCGGAGTTCGCGCGCGCCGTCAAGGACCCGAAATTCGCCGAGCGGCTGACCGCCTACGGCGTCGACCCGCTCGGCAACACGCCGGCCGAGTTCCAATCGCTGATCGCCGCGGAGATTCCGCTGTGGATCGAGGCCGTCAATCTGGCGGGCGCGAAGCAATAGGAATATCGCGGCCGCACAGGGGTTCAGATCAATGACCATCACCGGGGAGCGACATGAAGCAACTCATCGTAACCGCGCTGGCTGCGGCCGCGCTGTCGAGCGCGAACGCAATGGCTGCTGAAGTGAAAGTGCTGTCCGCCGGCGCGGTTGAGCCCGGCCTGCACAAGGCTGTTGCGCTGTTTAAGCAGCAAACCGGCCATGATGTGAAGATCCAGTTCAACACCGCGCCGGCGATTGCGCGGCGGCTGCAGGAGGGCTACGTCGCCGACGTTCTGATCGCGCCGCCGGCGGGCCTCAAGCAGTACGCGGATGGCGGCAAGGTCATCGCGGACGGGCACGTCTTGCTCGGCAAGGTCGGCGCCGGCATCACCATCCGGCCGAATGCGCCGGTGCCCAACGTCGCCACGACGGACGCGTTGAAGGCGTCGGTGCTGGCTGCGGACTCGGTCGTCTACAACACCGCTTCGACCGGCATCTATCTGGAAAAGATGTTCGAGCGGATCGGCGTCGGCGAGCAGATCAAAGCCAAGACCACGCGCCACGCCAACGGCGACGCCGTGATGGAGCACGTCATCAAGGGCAAGGGCAATGAGATCGGCTTCGGCGCCATCACCGAAATCAAGATGTACGAGGCGAAGGGCAGCCTGAAGCTGGTCGGCCCGCTGCCGGCGGACGTCCAGAATTACACGAGCTACGGTGCGGCTTTGATGACCAACGCGCCGGCGCCGGATGCGGGCAAGGCATTCATCGCGTTCCTCGGCACGCCGGCCGCCAAGAAGCTGTTCGTCGACGCGGGGATCGAGTAGCCGTAGCGGCGAATCGCGGTGGGCGGGCTGTGGGCCGCCGGCGCCGACGGACGCCGGCGCAAACGTTCGTCGGCGGCGCTCGCCCGGAAATTTCGTTGCACAACGCCGCTTTTCCGTGAAACCTTCGCACTCCCGCAAGTCCTTGGCATTGCTGAGGGATCAATCCACCTCTATGTCTAGCCCGACGGCGCATTGCCTCTAGCGGTCCCGTCGCCGCAAGGGCAAACTGCCGCGCGGAGAGGCCCCCTCGCGATGACGCTCAATCACGTCACGCTCGACGACAAGTACGACCTGGACAAGAGCCGCGTGTTCGTCACGGGCTATCAGGCATTGGTGCGCCTCGCCCTGATGCAGCACGAACGCGACCGCCGGGCCGGGCTCAATACCGCGGGCTATGTCACCGGCTATCGCGGCTCGCCGCTCGGCGGCCTCGATTACCAGTTCCAGCGTGCCGCGGCGCATCTTGTCCCGCGCAACGTGCTGTTCCAGACCGCGATCAACGAAGATCTGGCCGCCACCGCGCTGTGGGGCTCGCAGCAGGCCGAGCTGCGCGGCGAAGGCAAGTTCGATGGCGTATTCGGCATCTGGTACGGCAAGGGGCCGGGCGTCGACCGCACCGGCGACGTGTTCCGCCACGCCAATTTCTCCGGGACGTCGAAGCACGGCGGCGTGCTGGCGCTGATGGGCGACGACCACACCGCAGAGTCGTCCACCACGGCGCACCAGTCGGAGTATCATTTCGTCGACGTGATGATCCCGGTCTTCAATCCGGCGGGCGTGCAGGAGATTCTCGACTACGGCCTCTACGGTATCGCGATGTCGCGCTACTGCGGGACCTGGGCGGCGCTCAAATGCATGCACGACACCGTCGAGTCCACCGGGGTGATCGACGGCAGCATGGAGCGGGTCAACATCGTCCTGCCCGGGCCGGACGATTTCGCCATGCCGCCGGATGGGCTGAATATCCGGCTCGGCGACACCATTCTCGGCATGGAGGCGCGTCTCTTCGAGCATAAGCGCGACGCCATGCTGGCGTTCATTCGCGCCAACAAGCTCAACAAGCTGATCACCTCCGGAGGCCGCAACCCCAAGATCGGCATCATCACCACCGGCAAGAGCTATCTCGACGTCCGCCAGGCGCTCGATGAGCTTGGGCTCGACGAGGTGCGCTGCAACGATATGGGCTTGCGCATCTACAAGGTCGCGTGTCCGTGGCCGCTCGGCCGGCAGGATTTGATGGAGTTCGCGAAAGGGCTCGATCTCGTCATCGTGGTCGAGGAGAAGCGCTCGCTGATCGAAGTGCAGGTGCGCGAGGAGCTTTACGGCACCGGCATCGAGCCGGTCTGCATCGGCAAAAAGGACGAACACGGCAACTGGCTGTTCCCGGCCAAGGGCGCACTCGATCCCAACGAAGTCGCGATCGGTATCGGCGAACGCCTGCTCAAATACGCTCCAAGCGAGCAGGTCGCCGGTCACGTTGCGCGTCTGAAGCAGGCACAGCGCGTGCTGGCGGAAACTCAGGACGTGGCGGTGCGCACGCCGTACTTCTGCTCGGGCTGCCCGCACAATTCATCGACCGTGGTGCCGGAGGGCTCACGCGCCTATGCCGGCATCGGCTGCCATTTCATGGCGCAATGGATGGACCGCTCGACGCTCGGCTACACCCACATGGGCGGCGAGGGTGCGAACTGGATCGGCGAGGCGCCGTTCTCCACGCGCGGCCACGTGTTCCAGAATCTGGGCGACGGCACCTACAACCACTCCGGCTACATGGCGATCCGCGGCGCGATCGCGTCGGGCGTCAACATCACCTACAAAATTCTGTTCAACGACGCCGTCGCCATGACCGGCGGCCAGCAGAACGACGGCGGCCTCACGGTGCCGCAGATCGCGGCCCAGGTCGCGGCCGAAGGCGCCAGGCGCGTGGTCGTGGTCAGCGACGAGCCGAAGAAGTACCCGTCCGGCACCAAGTGGCCCGAGGGCGTGACCTTCCACCATCGCGACGATTTGCAGACGGTGCAGAAAGGGTTGTCGGAAATCCCCGGCTGCACCGTGCTCATCTACGACCAGACCTGCGCCGCCGAGAAGCGCCGCCGCAGGAAGCGCGGCACCTTCCCCGATCCCGACAAGCGCGTGGTCATCAACGAGTTGGTCTGCGAAGGCTGCGGCGACTGCGGCGTGCAGTCGAACTGCGTGTCGGTGCAGCCGCTGGAGACCGAATTCGGCCGCAAGCGCACCATCGACCAGTCGTCCTGCAACAAGGACTTCTCCTGCCTGAAGGGCTTCTGCCCGTCGTTCGTGACCGTGCACGGCGCGAAACTGAAGAAGGGCGCGGGCACCGTCATGGGCCAGGCGATGCCCGATCTGCCGGAGCCGACGCATCCCAGGATCGCGCAGACCTACAACATCATCGTCACGGGCGTGGGCGGCACTGGCGTCGTCACCATCGGTGGCATCCTCGGCATGGCCGCGCACCTCGAAGGCAAGGGTGTCGGCGTGATCGACATGGCAGGCCTCGCGCAGAAGGGCGGTGCGGTCTATAGCCACATGCGCATCGCCGAACGGCCTGAGGACATTCACGCCATCCGCGTGTCGGCCGGCGGCGCCGATCTCGTGCTGGGCGGCGACATCGTCGTCGCCGGCAACAAGAAGGTGCTCGCCGCGGTAAAGCCTGGCACTGCGATGGTGATCAACACCTCGGAATTCCTGCCGGGCGACTTCACCCGCAATGCCGATTTCTCGCTGCCGACCGAACGGCTCAAGCGCGCGATCACGACGGCGGCTGGGCGCGAGCACTCGCATTTCATCGACGCGTCGCGGCTTGCGAATGCGCTGTTCGGTTCGACGCTCGGCGGCAACATCTTCATGGTGGGCTACGCCTACCAGCTCGGTGCGCTGCCGCTGTCGGCCGGCGCAATCGAGCAGGCGATCGAGTTGAACGGCGAAGCGGTGTCGATGAACCTTGCGGCGTTCCGCTGGGGCCGGCGCGCCGCGGTCGATCCCGCCTCGGTCGAAGCGCTGGCCAAGCCCGCGCCCGAGCAGCGCGACGACAACCGCCGCCTGTCGGAAACCTTCGACGAGATGGTGACGCGGCGCGTGGAGTTTCTCACCGCCTACCAGGACGGGGCCTACGCCGCGCGTTACCGCGCGCTGGTCGAGAAAGCGAAGGCGGCCGAGGCCGCGCAGGCGTCCGGCCGATGCGGGCTCGCCGAAGCGGTGGCGCGCTACCTGTTCAAGCTGATGGCCTACAAGGACGAGTACGAGGTGGCGCGGCTCTACACCGACGGCACGTTCGAGAAGCAGATCAGGAACGAGGTCGGCGGCGAGAACCTGCGGCTGGAATTCCATCTGGCGCCGCCACTGCTGGCGCGCCGCGATCCCGCCACCGGGGTGCCCCGCAAGATGCACTTCGGGCCGTGGATGATGAGCGCGTTCAAGCTGCTGGCGCGCATGAAATTCCTGCGCGGCACGGCATTCGATATTTTCGGCTATTCGGAGGAGAGAAGGACCGAGCGCAAGCTGGTCGCCGACTATGAGGCGTTGCTGGACGAGGTGCTCGGCAAGTTGAACGCCGACAATCACCCGGTCGCGGTTGGGCTCGCCGCCATCCCGGAAAAAATCCGCGGCTTCGGCCACGTCAAGGCGCGCCACCTCGCCGCGGCCAAGGCCGACGAAGTCGCGCTGCTGGAGCAGTTCCGCTCGGGCGGCGCGCCGCTGCTGAAGGCGGCGGAGTAGCAAACTCTCGCCGTCATTCCGGGGCGCTGCGAAGCAGCGAGCCCGGAATCCAGAACCGCGAACGTTCGCTATGTGGCTCTGGATTCCGGGCTCCGGCCTTCGGCCGGCCCCGGAATGACGGCAACAACTACCGCGCCAATCCCATCTTGTTGAGCAGCCGCTCCTTGGCCGCGATGTCGCGCGCCAGCCGCTCCGCGAAAACCCTGCGGTCGGCGAAATAATTGTCCGGCTGGCCGCCCGCCTTGGCGGCCTTTGCGTAGGCTTCGTCCTTCGCCGCAGCTTCGCAGGCCCCGGCCAGCCGTGCGATCACCGGCTCAGGCGTGCCGGTGGGCGCCATCAGTCCGCCGAAGCTGACGGGCGCCACGTCGAAGCCCTGCTCCTTCACGGTCGGCACGTCGGCGAATGACGGATGCCGCTCCTCCGCGAAGATGCCAAGCAGGCGCAACTTGTCGCGCGCCGCCGCGGCCGTGCCCTGCACCAGTCCGCCGACCTCGATGTTGCCGCCGAGCAGCCCGGTGATCACCGCGGGATCGCCGCGGAACGGGATGGCGTTGATCTTGAGGCTGGCGTTGTCGAGAAACTCCTCGATCGCGAGGTTGGGGATCGAGCCCGCGCCCTGGTGGCCGTAGTTGAGCTTGCCCGGCTCGGCCTTCGCGGCCTTGACCAGATCGGCGAGCGTCCTGTACGGCGAGTCCGCTCGCACCACGATCATCATCGCGTTCGACACCGTCTGGCACACCGGCACCAGCGCATTGGCCGCATAACCGGCCTCGGTCTCCTTCATCTTGGTCAGCACCGACAGCGTATAGATCGCGCCGAACCACAGCGTGTAGCCGTCGGCATCCGCGCGCGCCGCGGCCGCGGTGCCGATTGCGCCGCCCGCGCCCGCACGATTGACGATGACGAATTGCTGGCCCAGCCGGCTGGCCATTCCCGCCGCGAGCACGCGCGCCAGGATGTCGGTGGTGGCGCCGGCCTGTGTCGGGTTGACGATCTGCACGGTGCGGGTCGGATAGGTCTGCGCGTGCATCGGCGTGGAGATCGCAAGCAGCACGGCGGCAGCGGCTGAAACGCGCAAAGCAATCACGGCAATCCTCCCTGGCGAGCGTTGTTGTTTCGTATCGCCGACGCTCTCGGCGAATATGTGGAAGGTCGATAGCACATTGCCTTGCACTTCGAAAATTTAAGGGCGCAAGACGCGCGCTCGTTGGGATGCGTCCCAACTTCCAGTGATTTTGTCCGATGCTTCGGCGGGACTGCCGGACACGGTCACACCGGCGTCATGCGCACCGGCAGCTTGGTCGTGGCGCGCAGCGTGTTGTGCAGCAGCCGCTCCGGCGTGCCGGTGAGCTCGATCGACGCCACCCGCTCGACCATCGCGGTCAGCATCATCTCGACCTCGATGCGCGCGATCATCTGGCCGACGCAGGCGTGGATGCCTGCGCCGAACCCGACATGACCGACGGTCTTGCGCGTGATGTCGAAGCGCTCCGGATCGTCCCACTTGCGCGGATCGCGATTGGCGGCGCCGACCGAGACGTAGATTTTCTCGTCGGCCTCGATCGGCACACCGGCGATCTCGGTCGCCTGCGTGGTGGTGCGGAAAAAAGCCTGGAACGGCGTCTCGAAGCGCATGATCTCCTCGAACGCCGCGCGCACCTTCGTGGGATCCTGCCGCAGCCGCTGCCATTGCTCCGGGTTCGACGCAAAACAAAGGATGGCGTTGCCGAGCGCGTAGATCGTGGTGTCGACTCCGGCGGACAGGAACGAGCGCACCAGCAACGCTGCCTCCGCATGCGTCACGTCGCCGGCGTCGGCGGCCTTGTAGACCTCCTGGCCCAGGCTGCCGGGGCGCAGTGCGGACCGCTCGCATCGTTGCGTCACCCAGGGCATCACCTCCGCGGCCTTCGACATGGCGGCGTCATAGAATTCGTTCTTCGGTCCCATGGTGTTGAACACCATGTCACCGTAAGCCAGCAGCCGCTCGCGCCCATCCGGCGCAAGACCCACCGCGTCCGGAAACACCTTGAGCGGGTAGGGCTGCGCCAGCTCGGCCACGGCGTCGAACGAACCAAGCTCAAGCGCGCGGTCGAGCAGCCGCACCGCGTCCTGATAGAAGCCGTCGCGGAGTTTCTTGAGATTGGGCGGCGACAGCACACGGTTCATCACGCTGCGCGTCTGGGTGTGCTTCGGCGGATCGGTTTCCAGCAGCAGGCTCGGCGGCCGCCAGTTCTTTTCCTTGTGAAAGTTCGAAATCCCGACGCCGCCGCCGGACCCGAAGGTCTGCCAGTTGTTCAGGAGCGGATGAACCTGCTCGTAACGCGCGACCGCCCAGACGCCATAGCGCGTCAGGCGGACGATGGGGCCCGCCTCGCGAAGCTGCTCGTGAAACGGATAGGGATCGGACAGAAACGCGCGCGAAAACGGATCGATCTCCGACGTCGCCACGCCGTCGTTTCGTTCCACGGTGGACAGCATGTCGATGTTCGTCCCAGTCGCGAGCAAGGCCGGCGAAATCGCCGGGCGCATCTTCGTGGCATCGCCGACGTGCCGTCAACCGCCCGGGCGCGGCGGCAGTTCCAACGTGTGGCGAGGAGCGGCATGATTGCAACCGCATTCGCCCGGGAATGCCGAATCCGGACGGTCACCTGCTCGAGCTGATGCCCGTCCCGCAGTGATCCGGTGGTCGCGGCGATCTATTGCGCCGTGATGTTGTTGGCGCGGATCACGTCGCCCCAGCGCTTGATCTCGCTCTTGAGCATGGCGGTCGCCGCCTCCGGCGTCTGCTCGGCGGCCGGATAGGCCGTCATGCCGTTCTTGACGAACGCATCGCGGACCTTTGCGTTGCCGAACGACTCGCGCAGCACGGCGTTGAGCCGGTCGATCACCGGCCGCGGCGTACCGGCGGGCACGAACAGCGCGTGCCAGAACTGCAGGTCGAGCTCCTTGTATCCGGCTTGCACCACGCTCTCGACGTTCGGCAGTCCGGCGAACTTGTCCTTGCCCAGGATGGCGAAGCCCTTGAGCTTGCCGGATTTGACCAGCTCCGCGGCGATCGCCGCCGACAGGCAGCTCAGATCGGCGTGGCCGGCGACCGTGTCGTTGAGCGCCGGACCGCCGCCCCGATACGGGATCTGGTCGACCTTGGCGCCGACCTCCTGCACGAACAGCACGCCGCACAGGTGCCCGAATGCGCCGACGCCGGCGTGCGCCATTTTCGCGTTCCGTCCCGGCTCCTTCATCCAGCGCACCAGCTCGGCCAGTGTGTTGACCGGCAGCGTGCTGCGCCCGGCCATGATCGAGGCGCTGGTGTTGATCAGGCCGACGCCGGTGAAGTCCTTCTCGGCGTCGTATGACAGCTTCGGATAGAGCGTCATGCCCGCCGCCAGCCCCGGCTGGTGCAGCAGCAGCGTGTGGCCGTCGGGCGCCGCGCGCGCGGCGCGGGCCGCACCGAGCGTGCCGCCGGCGCCGCCGACGTTCTCGATGACGATCTGCTGGCCCAGGCTCTGCGACATGGTTTCGCCGAGGATGCGCGCGATCGCATCGGTGGTGCCGCCGGCTGCGAACGGGACGATCAGCGTGATCGGGCGGCTGGGATAGGTCTGCGCCGATGCGGCGCCGGTCGCGACCGCGCCGGCAGCGAAGACCAGCGAGGCAAATGCCAGCGGTGCAAAGACCAGCGTGTTGAGCGCGCGTGCGTGTTTCATGGTTCCTCCCCGGGGCGGCTTCGGCTTTTTTCTGTGTGCCTGCGGCCCAATGGAACCGCAGGCTCGGCAAGCGTAACAGCCGCCGCGGGGCGGGGCTACGCCCCGGGGCGGGCGCCTTCGGGATCGCCTTCCTTGTAATTGCCAGGATTGCTTGGCATGGCAGCGCCGTCGAGAACGGGAGCCCCGGCGAGCATGAGTCACGCGTTGAAAATTCTACCTGTGCTGTTGATTTTGGCAGGCTGCGGCACGCTCGGGATGCCCGAGGACGCCACATCGCTGAACGGCTTCCGGGCCTCGCACGGCCGCGCCCCGCTGAGTTCGGATGCCGCGCTCACGGCCATGGCGCAGACCCACGCCGGCGACATGGCGCGGCGCGACGTGCTCGATCATGCCGGCTTCAAGGAGCAGCGCGGGCCGATGGGGGCGCGCGCCGAGAACGTCGCTTACGGTTGTGCCGACTCGCCGTGCGTCATCAAGCAGTGGGTCAATTCGTCCGGCCATCGGGCCAACATGCTGCTCCCCAGCGTGACGAAATACGGTCTCGCCTCCGCGGTGTCGAAATCGGGCAAGCGCTATTGGGCGCTGGAGCTTGGGGAGTAGGCGCGCAGCAGTTGCCGCCGAATCTTGGCCGCGTTTTGACCGGGCAGCACACGGACCCTACATTCTGCGCCCGGCAGGAAGGACATTCGCATCATGAACGTGGTCACCGATCCCGCGGCGCTGCAGGTCACGACCGAAGACATCGAGTATCGCAACTTCGGCGGCGAACCGCTGCTGGCCCGGCTCTATCGGCCGCAAGGCGCGGGGCCGTTTCCGGCAGTGGTCGGTGTCCACGGCGGCGCCTGGACCAGCGGCGACCGCAACAACAACCAGGCGATCGATGCGGCGCTGGCGGCCGCAGGCGTCGTGGTGTTGGCGCTGGATTTCCGGCTTGCGCCCAAGGTGCCCTATCCCGCCGGGATAGAAGACGTGAACTTCGGCACCCGCTGGCTGAAGGCTCATGCTTCCGAGTTCGGCTCGCGCGCCGACTGGGTCGGGATGGTCGCAAGTTCGAGCGGCGCACATCAGGCGCTGCTGAGCACCTTGCGGCCGCACGATCCGCGATACGCCGCGGCCGATCCCAAGCTGGCGAATGTCGACGCCCAGGTTCCTTACTTCGTGGCGTGCTGGCCGATCTCCGATCCACTGGCGCGTTACCGCATGGCGGTGGAGCGCAAAAACGAGCGGCTGATGCAGGCGCATCGCGATTTCTTCGGCAGCGAAGACGCGATGTCCGAGGGCAATCCGCAGCTTCTGCTGGATCGCGGCGAGAGCGCCAGTCTGCCGTCGCTGTTGGTTCTTCAGGGCACCAAGGACAACAACGTGACGCCCGATATGGCGGACCGCTTTTCCGCCGCGTGGCGCGCCCGTGGCGGCCGTGTGCTGCTGGAGACATTCCCCGACCAGCCGCACACCTTCGTCACGCAGGACCCGGCCTCGGCCGCGTCGCTGCGCGCGATCGAGTTGATCAAGGCATTCGTTCTGCGACGCGGGCTGTAGCCACTCCACGCGGGAGCAGCAGTTGCTCGGCTACTCCGCCGGTTCCAGCGCCGGCTGCTTGGTCGTCGCGGGATCGACCGGCGCGGCGCCCGGCCACGTCGCGTTGCTGATGTCGAACACCACATTGTCGGGCCCGCGGAACTTGATCTCCCAATGGGAGTGCGGCGACAGGTCTTCCGCCCGGGTGATGTTCGGTGCTCCGAGGCTCTCCAGATGCTCCGTCCAGGAGGCGGGGTCGTCGACCACGACGCCGAAATGGTGCAGGCCCTGATAGTCCATGCCGACGCCGGTCTGATCCCTATGAACCCTGAGGAGCGCGATCCCGATATAGCCATCGGTCATCATGACGGAGCACGGCCGCGGCGCAACATCCGGATCCGGATTGTTCGGATCGAAGCCATTGCGCCGAACCTCCTTGAACCCGAAGGCCTTCTTGTAGAAGTCCGCGGTCTTGCCCGGATGCTCGCACGCGATCGCGAGGTGTCTGATCTGAGCCATGGCGTTTCTCCCAATGATGTTGCCGAAACGCTAGTGTGGGGCCGGAATCGAGTCAAACCCGTGCGTCACTGCTTCTTGATCACTGCGCGACGGCTTCAAGCACGCCGCCCGACTCGAGCGGACGTTCGGCCGCGGCTGCAAACGCCGCTGCCAACTCCACGGCGCCCGGCAGTTGCGACGCGCGGTCCATCCGGGCATCGAGCGCAGCATACAGCGCGGAGACCACGGCGGTCCGCCGCGCGATCGGATTGCGGTCGTAGCCGCCGCGCTGGAAGAAATTCGAGGTCGGCACCTGCGGACGCATGGCTTCCGGCATGGTCACCAGATCGATGCCGTTGCCGTCCCCGGTGAAGTTCATCATCTCAAGCTCGGCGCCGGTGAGCGGGGCTGCGTGCCCCTGGCTGACGGCAAATTTTATCGAGTCCACGAGCTTCTGGGTTTGCAGCAGCGGACCGAGGTCGATGTCGAGCAGCGCCGCATGAACGGCGATGCCGCTCCGCGTGGTCTTGGCAAGCTTGTCATGCTCCACCCAGTGGTACCGAACGCTTCGGCAGAACGCGATCATGCGCTGCGTCGCCGCGAGCTTCTTCTCCATCGCCTGCTTGGCGTCGCCGGACAATCCGGCGGCCCTGTGCCGGAGCGTCTCGATGAAGCGGTCGCCGTGCGCCGCCAGAAGCCCAATGCTGTTGGTGATGAGAAGCTGGTTGTAGCCGACGGCGGGCGAGATCGCGCGCGCCTTGCGGCTTGGATGCGTCAATCCCGCTTGCACGTCGTAAGCGCCGTTGCCGCCGGTCTCGAACGCATAGATACGTATCGCCTGATCCGCCGTAATCCCCGCCGCCAGCGCGGCTTTGGCGTAGGCCTGCTTGAACGTCTGTTCGCTGTCCGGCCGCTCCGGCACGAAGCCGTGCCGCTCCGAAGCCGCTGTCAGAACATCGGCCACGACCGGGATGCGCGGCACCCCGGGGAACGACGGCAGGCGAGGGCGACGCGGCTTCGATCCGGTGTAGAGCGGCGGCTGGGTCAGCACATAGTCTTCGAGCTGGATCGGCACGTTGTGGCCGCGCTTGGCGATCCGAATCCGCCGCTTGTCGACGACCGATTGCCAGTACGCTTCGGCTTCCTTCTCGTATTTTTCATAACTCTGGCGCGGCGCGGCCGGCTTGGCTTTGCCTTGAACCGCAGACTTTGCTGCTGGTTTGCTGGCAGCGCCATGAACGGCCGACGGCGGGCTTGCGATCAGCAAACCCGCCGCCAGAACACAACTCGACCAAGCCGATCCGCGACCGGTGGCAAAACCGAATGGCGGCGTGCGCCTCACCCCGTCTTCCCATTCCCGATCGCGCGCCACACCACCTCCGGCGTTGCCGGCATCTCGATGTGCCGCACGCCGAACTCGGAGAGTGCGTCGACCAGCGCGTTCGCCACCGCCGGCATCGCGCCGACGCAGCCGGCTTCGCCCGCGCCCTTGACGCCGAGCGGATTGGTCTTGGTCGGCACCGGGTTGGCCTTGACCTCCACGGCGCAGAAATCCCTGGCGCGCGGCATGCCGTAGTCCATGAACGAGCCGGTGACGAGCTGGCCCTCGGCGTCGAACCGGATGTCCTCTTTCAGGATCTGGCCGACGCCCATCGCCACGCCGCCGACGATCTGGCCCTTGAGCAGCAGCGGGTTCATCACGGTGCCGACGTCGTCCACCACGTTGTAGCGGACCAGGTCGACGTGGCCGGTGTCCGGGTCGATCTCGACCTCGCAGACGTGCACGCCGTTCGGAAAATTCTCCACGTCGGCCTTGTAGACCGCGGTGGCGTACAGGCCGGCCTCCATGTCCTTCGGCAGCTTGGCCGGATTGAAGGAGTCGCGGGCCACGTCCTGCATGGTCATGGTCTGGTTGGTCTTGGTGCTGGAGAAAAGGCCCTCGTTGAAATTGAGGTCCGCGACATCGACCTTCAGATTGTGCGCGGCGATCGCCTTGGCCTTGGCGATGACCTTTTCGCCGGCGTTGTGGAACGCCGCGCCCGACATGGTGGCCGAGCGCGAGCCGCCGGTGCCTTCGCCGAAGAACACCTTGTCGGTGTCGCCCTGGATGTACTCGATGTCGTTCGGATGAACGCCGAGCTTGTCGGCGACCACCTGCTTGAACGTGGTCTCGTGACCCTGGCCCTGGTTGATGCTGCCAGAAAAAATCTGGACCGTGCCGCCGCGATCGAAGCGGATTTCGGCGCCCTCGAAGCTTGCGGCGGCGGCGCGCTCGATGGTGTTGGACATGCCGAGCCCGCGCAGCTTGCCGTTCTTCTTGGATTCCGCCCTGCGCTTCTCGAAGCCGGCGACGTCGGCCATCTTGAGCGCGAGGTCCATGCCCTTCTCGAACTCACCGCAATCGTAGGTGAAGGTGAGGCTGGTCTTGAACGGCATCGCTTCGGGCGCGATGTAGTTCTTCCGCCGCAGCTCCATCGGGTCCATCTTCAGTTCGGCCGCCGCGACATCGACCATGCGCTCGATCACATAGGCGGCTTCCGGCCGGCCGTTGCCGCGATACGGCCGCATCGGATGGGTGTGCGTGAACACCGCCGTCGATTCCACATACATCGCGGGCGTGCGGTAGACGCCGGCCAGCGTGCCGAGGTTGCCGGTGTAGGCCTGGAAGCCGGATTGCAGATAGGCGCCGGCGTTGACCGTGGACGTGACGCGGAACGCCAGGAAGGTGCCGTCCTTGTCGAGCGCCAACTCGGCGTCGACGACGTTGTCGCGAGCCTGCGCGTCGCTCAGGAAGGCCTCGGAGCGCGTGCTCATCCATTTCACCGGCCGGCCGGTCACCTTGGAGCCGAGCAGGACCAGCGGCACTTCGTTGTAGATCGCCGACTTCATGCCGAAGCTGCCGCCGATATCGGGCGCAACCACACGCACCTTGTGCTCGGGCACCTTCAGCACGAGCTTGGCGAGTTCCGCGCGAAACGGATGCGCGCGCTGCAGCGTGGTGTAGATCGTGTAGCTGTCGGTGATGGCGTTGTAGTCGCCGACCGAGCCGCGCGGCTCCATCGAAGCCGTGGTCACGCGGTTGATGACGAGGTGCTGTTTGATCACATGCGCGGCGCCGGCGAAGGCCGCCTCGGTCTTCGCCTTGTCACCGTGGATCGCGGTGAAGCAGATGTTGTCCTTGCAGTCGTCCCAGACCAGCGGTGCGCCGGGCTTGGCGGCTTCGGCGGTGGCGATGATGGCGGGCAGGGTCTCGTAGTCGACCTCGATCAGTTCGGCAGCGTCCATCGCCTGGGCCTTGGTCTCGGCCACCACGAAGGCCACGTAGTCGCCGACCCAGCGCACCCGGTCCTTCACCAGGGCCGGATAGCGCGGCTTGTAGTTCGGCGAGCCGTCGCGCCGCTTGTGGGTGGCGGGCACCGGCAGGTCGCCCCATTTCGACGCGATCCAGTCGTCGCCGGTCAGCACCGCCAGCACGCCGGGCGCCGCCTTGGCTGCCGCGGTGTCGATCTTGCGGATTTTGGCGTGCGCATGGGGCGAGCGCAGCACGGTGCCGAAGGCCATGCCCGGAAGCACGATGTCATCCACATACCGCCCGCCGCCTCGCAGAAGCCTTGGATCCTCGAAGCGAGGGACGCCCTGACCAATTGCAAATTCACCCATTGCGGTCCTCGAAATTAATCGGCAATCGCCGGAAATGATGCACCGGGGCGGGTCTTTAGCACAGACCGAAGGGTTTGCTTAGCCTTTGGGATAACGCGACTTTGCCAAGGCTTGACCCGCCCCCGGCCGTCCATTCTTATCGACCTCGAACCTGCGGTAACAGCAGGGAGGGAATGCCGCGCGGTATCGTCGGCGCGGCGCAACGGGAGGATGCTGTGGCGATCGACGCCACCGCTGCGGCGGACACGTTTCCCAAGCTTCTGGTCCACAATGCCCGCGTGCGCGCCGACCGGCCGGCACTGCGGCACAAGGACCTCGGCATCTGGCAGACCTGGACCTGGGCGGATTTGCTGGACGAAGTCCGCGCCTATGCCGTGGGATTGCACCGCCTTGGCCTGAAGCGGGGCGACACCATTGCAATCGTCGGCGCCAACCGGCCGCGCATCTACGGCTCGGTGATGGCGGCGCAGATGCTCGGCGCGGTCCCGGTGCCGGTCTATGCCGACGCGGTGGCCGACGAACTCGCCTATGTGCTGGCCCATGCCGAGGTGCGGTTCGCCGCGGTCGAAGACCAGGAGCAGGTCGACAAGATCGTGTCGGTGGCGGAGCGCCTGCCGAAGCTCGAAACCATGGTCTACGACGAGTTGAAGGGGCTGCGCGACTACGACCACGCCAAGCTGCGCGCCATCGACGACGTGATCGCCGACGGCCGCACCGCGCTGGCCAACGATCCCAAGGTCGCGGAATGGCTCGACAACGAGATCGCGGCCGGCAAGGGCAGCGATATCTCGATCATCCTCTACACCTCCGGCACCACCGGACAATCC
This sequence comes from Rhodoplanes serenus, assembly GCA_945897515.1. GTDB lineage: Bacteria > Pseudomonadota > Alphaproteobacteria > Rhizobiales > Xanthobacteraceae > Z2-YC6860. The sequence goes on from CAMDFO010000029.1 coordinate 38,320, forward strand.
AAGGGCGTGGTCCTGAGCGCGAAGGGCTGCATCGACGCCGCCCGCGACACCGTGGCGTTCGACAAGCTCACCGACCAGGACGAGGCGCTGGCCTATCTGCCGATCGCCTGGGTTGGCGACCACTACCTCAATTACGCGCAGCAACTGGTGGCCGGGTTCTGCACCGCCTGCCCGGAGCACGGCGAAACTGCGATGCAGGATCTGCGCGAGATCGGGCCGACCTTCTACTTCGCGCCGCCGCGAACCTTCGAGACCATGCTCACCCGTGTCATGATCCGCATGGAGGACGCCAGCTTCATCAAGCGCAAGCTGTTCCACTATTTCATCGGCGTGGCGCGCCGCTACGGCGAGGCGATCCTCAACGGCCAGCCGGTGCCGGTGCAGGGCCGGCTGCTCTATCGGCTGGGCCAGTTCCTGGTCTATGCGCCGCTGAAGAACGTGCTCGGCCTGTCGCGGGTGCGGGTCGCCTACACCGCCGGCGAGGCGATCGGGCCGGACCTGTTCTCGTTCTATCGTTCGCTCGGGATGAACCTGAAGCAGCTCTACGGCCAGACCGAAGCGTTCCTCTACGTCACCTGCCAGCCGGACGGGCAGATCTACTCCGACACCGTCGGCCCGGCTGCGCCCAATGTCGATATCCGCATCGCGGACTCCGGTGAGGTGCTGTTCAAGTCGCCGGGCATGTTCGTCGGCTATTTCAAGGATGACGCCAAGACCAAGGAAGCGATGACGTCCGACGGTTATGTGAAGACCGGCGATGCCGGCTTCTTCGACCAGAAGACCGGACATCTGAAGATCATCGACCGCGCCAAGGACGTCGGCAAGCTGAACGACGGCACGCTGTTCCCGCCGAAATATATCGAGAACAAGCTGAAGTTCTTTCCCAACATCCGCGAGGCGGTCGCCTATGGCGACAAGCGCGACTTCGTTGCGGTCATGCTCAACATCGACCTCACGGCGGTGGGAAGCTGGGCCGAGCGCAACAACGTGGTGTACGGCTCCTACCAGGAGCTTGCCGGGCATCCACTGGTCTACGACATGGTTGCGCGGCACGTCGAGGAGACCAACCGCGCGCTCGCGGCCGACAAGATGACGGCGGGGGCGCAGATCAGGCGGTTCCTGATCCTGCACAAGGAGCTCGACGCCGACGACGGTGAACTGACCCGCACCCAGAAGGTCCGCCGCGGCTTCATCGCCGAGCGTTACGACCCGCTGATCAAGGCGCTGTACGACGGGTCGGCCGAGGCCGACATCTCGACCGAGGTGACGTTCGAGGACGGCCGCAAGGGCAACCTGTCCGCCCGCGTGAAAATCCGCGACGTGACGACGGTGCCGACGCTGGAGAAGGCGGCATGAGAGCCCCGGCCGCCAGCGACATTGCCGCCGGCGAGGCCATCCTCTCGGTCAAGAACGTTTCGCTGGCGTTTGGCGGCGTCAAAGCCATCAATGACGTATCCTTCGACATCAAGAAGGGCGAAATCCGCGCCATCATCGGCCCCAACGGCGCGGGCAAGACCTCGATGCTCAACGTCATCAACGGCTTCTATCATCCGCAGCACGGCCAGATCACCTTCAAGGGTCGGACACGCCAGGCCATGCGGCCCTACGAGGCGGCGCGCGGCGGCATCGCGCGTACATTTCAAAACGTCGCGCTGTTCAAGGGCATGAGTGCGCTCGACAACATCATGGCCGGCCGCACGCTGAAGATGCGCCGGGGTTTCCTCTGGCAGATGCTGCGCATCGGCCCTGCGCTCACGGAGGAGATCGCGCATCGAAGGCGCGTCGAGGAGATCATCGACTTCCTCGAAATCCAGGCGATCCGCAAGATTCAAGTGGCGCGGCTGCCCTACGGCCTGCAGAAGCGCGTCGAGCTCGGCCGTGCGCTCGCCATGGAGCCGGACCTGTTGCTGCTCGACGAACCGATGGCCGGCATGAACCTTGAGGAAAAGGAGGACATGTCGCGCTTCATCATCGACGTCAACGATCACTACGGCACCACCATCGCGCTGATCGAGCATGACATGGGCGTGGTGATGGACCTGTCGGATCGCGTCGTGGTGCTCGACCACGGCGTCAAGATTGCCGACGGCACGCCGGACGAGGTGAAGAGCAACCAGGCGGTGATCGACGCCTATCTCGGGGTGGCGCATTGAGGAACATCGCGTGATCCTTCTCGGCCAGATCCTGGAGGTGTTGATCAGCGGGCTGTTGTCCGGCGTGCTCTATTCGCTCGTCGCGCTCGGCTTTGTGCTGATCTACAAGGCCTCCGGGGTGTTCAATTTCGCGCAGGGCGCGATGGTGCTGCTCGCCGGCCTCGCGCTGGTGCGATCGCTCGATTTCGTCGCCGCCCAGGGCTTTCCGATGTGGACGGCGATCATTCTCGGTCTGACCTTCGCCGCCGCGGTGATGACGCTGTCGGCCTATGTTATCGAACGCTTCGTGCTTGGGCCGCTGGTCAACCAGGACGGGCTGACGCTGTTCATGTCGACGATTGGCGTGACCTTCGTGCTGGAGGGCCTCGCCCAGATGGTGTTCGGCGCGGAGATCTATCCGCTCAAGCTGTTTCCGACCGATGCGTGGTTTCTGGCCGAGAGCATTTTCCCCGGCGGCATCCTGCTCAACAAGCTCGACGTCTGGGGCGGCTTGATCGCTGGCGTGCTGGTTGCGGGTCTTGCGGTCTTCTTCCAGCGCACCAAGACCGGCCGCGCGTTGCGCGCCGTCGCCGACGACCACTCCGCCGCGCAGTCGGTCGGCATTCCGATTTCCTGGATCTGGTTCGTGGTGTGGCTGGTCGCAGGACTCGTGGCGCTGGTCGCGGCCACCGTCTGGGGCACCAAGCTCGGTGTGCAGTTCTCCATCACGTTTCTCGCGCTCAAGGCGCTGCCGGTGCTGATCATAGGCGGCTTCACCTCGGTGCCGGGCGCCATCATCGGCGGCCTGATCATCGGAGCCGGCGAGAAGCTCGCAGAGGTCTATCTCGGACCGTTCATGGGCGGCGGCATCGAATACTGGTTCGGCTACGTGCTGGCGCTGGTCGTGCTGATGTTCCGGCCGCAGGGCCTGTTCGGCGAACGCATCATCGAGCGGGTGTAAAATGGCGAATGGCGAATGGCGAGTAGCGAATAGGAACGGGCGCAATCCCCGCCTGCCATTCGCCATTCGCCATTCGCCATTCGCGATCCGCCAAATCTCGCCCCGGGGAGAATAGCCGTGCTTTACCGCGAGGCCGGCCAGTTCAAGACCAGTTACGCCGCCGACATGGCGGTGTTCCCGATCCGCCAGGATCGCATTGCGCTCTGGCTGCTGCTGGCCTTCGTCTTCATCGGCATTCCGTTGCTGGCGAACTTCCAGATCTGGCCGTTCGGCAGCGAGTATCTGCTGCGCGCGATCCTGGTGCCGTTCCTGATCCTTTCGCTTGCCGCCATCGGGCTCAACATCCTGACCGGCTATTGCGGACAGCTTTCGCTCGGCAGCGGTGCGTTTATGGCGATCGGCGCCTATTGCGCCTACAAGTTCGGCACCGGGGTCAACATTCCGTTGTTCGGCTTGGCGCTTTCGATTCCGCCGCTACCCGTCCTGCCATCGATCCTGCTCGGCGGGCTGATGGCCGCGATCGGCGGCATCCTGTTCGGCATTCCAAGCTTGCGTATCAAGGGACTCTATCTCGCGGTCGCGACGCTGGCGGCGCAATTCTTCTTCGACTGGGTGTTCGCGCGGGTTCAGTGGTTCACCAACTACACGTCGTCCGGTTCGGTGAACGCGCCGCAACTCGAATTCTTCGGCCTGTTCGTCAACACGCCGATCGAACGTTACATGCTGTGCCTGATCTTCGTGGTGGTGTTCGCCATGCTCGCGAAGAACCTGGTGCGCGGCAATCTCGGCCGGCAATGGATGGCGATCCGCGACATGGACATCGCCGCCGAGCTGATCGGCATCCGGCCGCTTTACGCCAAGCTGATGGCGTTCGCGATCTCGTCTTTCATCATCGGCGTCGCCGGTGCGCTCTGGGCTTTCGTCTATCTCGGGTCTTGGGAGCCGCTGGCGTTCTCGATCGACCGCTCGTTCCAGCTTCTGTTCATGGTGATCATCGGCGGCCTCGGATCGATCCTTGGTTCGTTCCTCGGCGCGGCCTTCATCCTGGTACTGCCGATTCTGCTCGATCAGGTGCCGCATGCACTCGGTATTCCGGTCTCGGTCGAGACCGTATCGCTCTTGGTATTCATCGTTACCGGCGCGCTGATCTGCTGGCTGCTGATCGTCGAACCGCACGGATTTGCAAGGCTTTGGGCCACCGCCAAGGAGAAGTTGAGACTCTGGCCATACCCCTACTGAGGGCTTAGGCTAAGGCATCGTAAAGGGGCCGGCCCGCAACGTGAGCGGCAGGCGGCCTGGAAAAACGAAAAAGGCTCGCGCGAAAAGTCCTGGCCCTGTGCCGGGCGTCTAGGGAGGAAGATATGCTTCGAGCAACTCTGTTCTTGGCCGCCGCTGCCGCGGTGGCCATGACGGGTCCGGCGGTGGCGCAGCAGAACGAGCAGTTCCTGCCGTCGCTGGTCTATCGCACCGGACCATATGCGCCGAACGGCATTCCGTTCGCCAACGGCGTGATCGACTACTGGAACATGATCAACGAGCGCGACGGCGGCATCAACGGGGTCAAGATAGCTCCCGAGGAATGCGAGACCGGCTACGCCACCGACAAGGGCGTCGAATGCTACGAGCGCATGAAGAGCAAGGGCCCCACAGGCGCCGGCTACTTCTCGCCGCTCTCCACCGGCATCACCTTCGCGCTGACCGAGAAGGTGCCGGGCGACAAGATCCCGTTGCTGACCATGGGCTACGGCCGTTCGGAAAGCCGCAACGGCGCCGTGTTCCCCTGGAACTTCGTCGCGGTCGGCAGCTACTGGACCGCCGCCGACGTTGCCGTCCAGCACATCGCCAAGGAGATGGGCGGCTTCGGCAGCCTCAAGGGCAAGAAGATCAGTCTCGTCTATCACGACAGCCCGTACGGGAAGGAGCCGATTGCGGCGCTCGAGGCGCGCGCCAAGCAGCATGGCTTCACCTTCAAGGCGATCCCGGTCACGCATCCGGGAGTCGAGCAGAAGTCGCAATGGCTTGCGATCCGTCAGGATCGTCCCGACTACGTTCTGCTCTGGGGCTGGGGCGTGATGAACCCGACCGCGATCAAGGAAGCCGCCGGCGTCGGCTTCCCGCGCGACAAGATGATGGGCGTGTGGTGGGCCGGAGCGGAGCCTGATGTGATCCCGGCCGGCGACACATCGACCGGCTACAAGGCGCTGATGCTCCAGCACGGCGCCGGCAAGTTCGGCATCCACGCCGACATCGAGAAGCACCTGATCGGCAAGGGCAAGGGGCAGGGTAAGGCCGATGACATCGGCCACGTGCTCTACAATCGCGGTCTGCTGAACTCGATGCTCGGCGTCGAGGCGATCCGCACCGCGATGAAGCGATACGGCAACAAGCCAATGACCGGCGAGCAGGTTCGCTGGGGCTTCGAGAACCTCGATCTGAGCGCCGCGCGCATCAAGGAGCTCGGCTTCGAGGGCATGGTCGCCCCGATCAAGCTGTCCTGTCAGGACCACCAGGGCGCCGACCAAGCGCGCGTCCAGCAGTGGGACGGCAAGGCCTGGAAGGTCATCTCCGACTGGTACACCGCGGACCAGAAGATACTGGCCCCGATGGTCAAGGAAGCGGCCGACAAGTACGCCGCCGAGAAGAAGATCACGCCGCGCGACTGCTCGAAGGAAAGCTGAAGCGCGACCTCTCGGCTTGTGTCCCGGGCGCAGCGCAGCATCTCTTGATGATGCGCTGCAGACCCGGGACCCCGGTTTCCTGCTCGGAGACTCGATGATGTCGCAGGCTGCAGCCGCCGCAACGCCGCAGACCGCGAGGGCATTCCTCTCGGTCAACAACATCGAGGTCGTCTACAGCCACGTCATCCTGGTCCTTAAGGGCGTCTCGCTCGACGTCCCGAAGGGCGGCATCGTTGCGCTGCTCGGCGCCAACGGCGCGGGCAAGACCACCACGCTGAAGGCGATTTCCAACCTGCTGCACGGCGAGCGCGGCGAGGTCACCAAGGGCTCGATCGAGTTCGACGGCGAGATCGTGCATTCGCTCTCGCCGAACGATCTGGTCAAGCGCGGCTGCATCCAGGTGATGGAGGGCCGGCGCTGCTTCGGCCACCTCACCGTCGAGGAGAATCTGCTCACCGGCGCGTTCACCCGCCGGGACGGCAAGGCCGCGATCATGCGCGATCTCGAACGGGTCTATGCCTATTTCCCGCGCATCAGGGAACGCCGCGAGGCGCAGGCCGGATACACCTCCGGTGGCGAGCAGCAGATGTGCGCGCTCGGCCGCGCCCTGATGTCGCGGCCCAAGATGATCCTGCTCGACGAGCCGTCGATGGGACTGGCGCCGCAGATCGTCGAGGAGATTTTCGAAATCGTGAAGGATCTCAACGAAAAGGAAGGCGTGTCCTTTCTGCTGGCCGAGCAGAACACCAACATGGCGCTGAAATATGCGCGCTACGGCTACATCCTGGAAAACGGCCGCGTGGTGATGGACGGCGAGGCCAAGGCGCTGCGCGAGAACGAGGACGTCAAGGAGTTCTACCTCGGCGTCGCCGAGGGCAAGCGCAAGTCGTTCCGCAACGTGAAGCACTACAAGCGGCGCAAGCGCTGGCTGGCGTAGGGCGCAATGCCTGTCATCGCCGCCCTCGGCATCGTCCTGCTGCTCGCGCTGGTGTTCGGCCCGAGCTGGTGGGTGAAACGCGTAATCCGGCGGCACGACGCCGATCGGCCGGACCTGCCCGGCACCGGCGGCGAGTTCGCGCGCCACCTGCTCGACGAAGCCAAGCTGACCGACGTCAAGGTCGAAATCACCGAGCTTAGCGACCACTACGACCCCGAAGATCGTGCGGTGCGCCTTCTCCCGCAGCACCATGACGGCCGCTCGGTTGCGGCGGTGGCGATCGCGGCGCACGAGGTGTCGCACGCCATCCAGCACGCGCGTGCCGAGCCGGCCTTCATGCGCCGCATGGATCTGGTTCGGCAACTCGTCTGGGTGCAGCGCGGAGCCATGGCCGTGCTGTTCGTGCTGCCGTGGACGGCGTTCTGGGGCCATTCCGTGGCGATGGCGCTGCTCAACGTGGCCGCCGTGGTCGCCATGCTCGGAATCGGCGTCGTGGTGCATGCCGTGACGCTGCCGGTCGAGTACGACGCCAGCTTCAACAAGGCGCTTCCGGTGCTGGAGGGCCGCCGCTATCTTTCGGAACAGGACATGCCGGCCGCGCGCAGCGTGTTGAAGGCGGCCGCTTATACCTATGTCGCTGCCGCGCTTGCGACGCTGCTCAACATCGCACGCTGGGCGCGATTTTTCCGCATTTGAATCCCGAGGCGAAGATGCCGGATCATTACGACGCCCTCGAAACCCGCGAACCCGCCGCGCGCGAGCGCGACCTGTTCGCGCGCCTGCCTGACGCGATTGCAAACGCGATGACCGCGCCCGGCTGGGCCAGGCAACTCGCGGGCGTCGACCCGAAGTCCGTCACGTCGCGCGCCGCGCTCGCCGCACTGCCGCTGCTGCGCAAATCCGATCTGCCGGGATTGCAGAAGGACAACCCGCCGTTCGGCGGCTTCAACGTCACGTCGCCCGGCAAGGCCAAGCGCCTGCATATGTCGCCGGGGCCGATCTTCGAGCCGCAGGGCCACGGCGCGGATTTCGGCGGCGCGGCCCGCGCGCTGTTTGCCGCCGGCTTCCGCTCAGGTGACGTGGTGCACAATTCGTTCTCCCATCATCTCACGCCGGGCGCCTACATCCTGGAAGAGGGCGCGCATGCGCTTGGTTGCGCGACCATCCCGGGCGGTGTTGGCAACACTGAGCAGCAGATCGAGGCGATCGCGCAGCTCAAGCCGAGCCGCTACATCGGCACGCCGGACTTCGTGAAGATCCTGCTCGACACCGCGGCCAAAGCGGGCAGGGACGTGTCGTCGCTCAAGCGCGGCCTGGTCTCCGGCGCCGCGCTGCCTGCCTCCCTGCGCGACGAGCTGGCGGGCCGTGGCGTCGCGGTCGTGCAATGCTACGCCATCGCCGAGACCGGCGTGATCGCCTACGAGAGCGCCTCGCGAGAAGGTTTGATCGTCAACGAAACCACGATCCTCGAAATCGTCCGGCCCGGCACCGGCGATCCGGTGGCCGAGGGCGAGGTTGGCGAAGTCGTCGTCACCTCGTTCAATCCCGACTATCCGATGATTAGGCTTGCGACCGGCGACCTGTCTGCCGTTCTGCCGGGCATCTCGCCCTGCGGACGCACCGGCATGCGGATCAAGGGCTGGATGGGCCGCGCCGACCAGACCACCAAAGTGAAAGGCATGTTCGTGCATCCCGGCGAGATCGTGGAGGTCGGCAAGCGGCACCCGTCGCTCGGCCGCATGCGGCTCGTGGTGTCGCGCGAGGCCGAGCAGGATGCGATGACGCTGCTGGCCGAATGCGCCGCGCCCGAGCCGGGCCTCGCCGACGCGATAGCCGCGACGCTGCAATCGGTGACCAAGCTCAAGGGCGACGTGAAGCTGGTGACGCCGGGCACCCTGCCGAACGACGGCAAGGTGATTAGCGACGAGCGGCCGGTGGGATGAACGCCGCCTGCGTGCTACGAAATCCAGCATGACCGACGCGCTGAAGCCCCGCGATCCAAAGGATGTGGAAGACGCCGTGCGCTGGGCGCTGTCCGAAGGCAAGGCGCTGGAAATCGTCGGACGCGGCTCGAAGCGCGCGCTCGGCCGGCCGAGCCAGTCCGATATGACGCTCGATCTGTCCGGCCTGACCGGCGTCACGCTTTACGAACCGGAGGAACTGGTTCTCTCCGCCAAGGCCGGCACGCCGATCGCCGAGATCGAAGCACTGGTCGACTCGAAGGGCCAGGAGCTCGCGTTCGAGCCGATGGACTACGGGCCGCTGCTAGGCATGTCTCCGGCCGCGGGCTCGCTCGGCGGTGCGCTGGCGGCGAACCTTGCCGGCCCGCGCCGCATCAAGGCCGGCGCCGCGCGCGATCATTTCCTCGGCGTGTCCGCGGTCTCCGGCCGCGGCGAGACCTTCAAGTCGGGCGGCCGGGTGGTGAAGAACGTCACCGGCTACGATCTCTGCAAGGTGCTCGCCGGTTCCTACGGCACGCTGGCGGCGATGACTGAGGTCACCGTCAAGGTGCTGCCGAAGGCCGAGACAGAACAAACCCTGGTACTCACCGGTCTCGACGATGCCCGCGCCGGCCAGGCGATGTCGGCCGCGATGGGTTCGTCCTGCGATGTCTCCGGCGCGGCGCATCTGCCGGCGCATATCGCCTTCAGATTCCCCGGGTTGGGTTCGAAGGATGCCGCGACGATCTTCCGCCTTGAAGGCTTTGCCCCATCGGTCGTGCATCGCAAGGACATGCTGGCGGCACTGCTCAAGCCATTCGGGGCGGTGACGCATCTCGAAACCGAACACTCCTGGCTGCTCTGGCGCGGCGTGCGCGACGCGATGTGCTTCGCCGCCGACGGCGCGTCCGGCGAACGGCCGCTGTGGCGGGTCTCGACCGCGCCGGCGCGCGGCGCTGAGCTCGCCGGCATGATTCCGCCGAGCGCGCAGATGTTCTATGACTGGGCCGGCGGGCTGATCTGGATCGCGCCGCTGCCGACCGACGACGCCGGCGCCACCTTCATCCGCAAGGCCGTGGCGGCGTGCGGCGGCCACGCCACGCTGGTGCGCGCGCCGGCTGCGGTGCGGGCCGCCATCGACGTGTTCGAGCGGCAAGCCGAAGGCGTCGCTGCCTTGAACAAGCGCGTGAAGGAAAGCTTCGATCCCAAGGGCGTGCTCAATCCCGGCCGCATGTGGGCGGGAATCTAACGATGCAAACCTCTTTCTCCCTCGCGCAGCTCGCCGATCCGCAGACCGCGGAATCGGAAAAAATCCTGCGCGCCTGCGTGCATTGCGGCTTCTGCACCGCGACCTGCCCGACCTATGTGCTGCTCGGCGACGAGCTCGATTCGCCGCGCGGGCGCATCTATCTCATCAAGGAGATGCTGGAGAACGACCGGCCGGCGACCGCCGAGGTGGTGAAGCACATCGACCGCTGCCTCTCCTGCCTGGCCTGCATGACCACGTGTCCCTCGGGCGTGCACTACATGCATCTGGTCGACCACGCCCGCGCCCATGTCGAGGAGACCTACGAGCGGCCGCTGTTCGACCGCTTCATGCGCGGCTTTTTGGCGCGGGTGATGCCGTATCCGGGGCGGCTGCGGGCGATGATCTACGCGGCGCAGCTTGCAAAGCCGCTGGCGCCGGCGTTCGACGCTCTCGGACTGAGCCAGATCGCCGCGGCGCTGCGGCTTGCGCCGACCCGCGCTCCGAAGCCGCGCACGCGCAGACGCGTCTATCCGGCGCAGGGCCCGCGGCGCGGCCGCGTGGCGTTGCTGTCCGGCTGCGCCAACGAGGCGCTGATGCCCGCCATCACCCAGGCGACGATCCGGCTGCTCAACCGTCACGGCGTCGAGGTGGTCATCCCGCACGGCGAGGGCTGCTGCGGGTCGCTGGTCCATCACCTGGGGCGCGAGCACGACGCCCTCGATCAGGCGCGCGCCAACATCGACGCCTGGAGCGAGGAGATCGACGGCGACGGGATCGACGCGATCCTATCCACGATCTCCGGCTGCGGCACCACGGTGAAGGACTACGGCTTCATGCTGCGGACCGACCCGGCCTATGCGGACAAGGCGGCCGCGGTCTCGGCCAAGGCCAGGGACGTGTCGGAATACGTGTCGGAGTCTCTGGCCAAGCTGCCGCTGCGGCGCGCGAATCCTCCGGCGCTGACGGTGGCGTTCCATTCCGCCTGCTCGCTGCAGCACGGCCAGCGCGTGCATCGCGAGCCGAGGCAGCTTCTGTCCGATCTGGGCTTCACGGTGCGGGACATCGCCGAGGGCCATTTGTGCTGCGGCTCGGCCGGGACCTACAACATTCTTCAGCCGGAGATCGCGCGGCGATTGCGCGACCGCAAGATAGGGCATATCGAAAAGGTGCAGCCCGACGTGATCGCCACCGGCAACATCGGCTGCATGACTCAGATCGCAACCGGGACAGCCATTCCGGTCGTCCATGTCGCCGAGCTGATCGACTGGGCAACCGGCGGGCCGGTGCCGCAAGCGTTGGAAGGCCAGTACGCGTAGCAATCGAATAGCGTTTCCAAGTCGTAGCTGAACCCAAGGGGGAGGACGATCATGGCGCTGAAAGATCTCGCGAAGACGCTCAGCAATCTGCTGCCGGGTGCAAAGCCGAAGAAAAAAGCCAAGCGGAAGGCTGCCAAGGCGAAAAGCGCAAAGAAGTCGAGCGCAAAGAAGAAATCGGCAAAGAAAAAGGTCGCCAGGAAGAAAGCCGCGCCGGCGCGCAAGGCTAAGGCCAAGTCCAAGGTAAAGCGCAGCGCGCCCAGGAAAGCGGCGCCGAAGGCCAAAGCCAAAAGGCCGGCGGCCAAGGCGAAAGCCAAATCCGCTCCGAAGGCCGCACCGGCCGCCACCCCGATCGCACCGCGGCCGACTCCGTTTCCGACCTCGGCGCCGCAGGCGACCCTGGCCGGCCCGGTCGCCGAAGGGAACAAGTAGGCGTATTTCGACGGCGAGCGTGATCACCCTCTCCCATCGCGGGAGAGGGCGTCCGCGCATCTTGTCCGCCGCGGCATCCCGGATTGCATAGCCAGGACCGGCGCAATAGCATTGCCGGCAAGAGACGGACGGCCACGGCTGGAACTCTCGCCAACTTCCACATGCAACCGAGAGCGAGTTCTCAATGGCTTACAACATCCTGATCCTGGGCGCGGCCTATGGGTCGCTGCTGGCCTCCAAGATGCTGTTCGGCGGACACAAGATCCACCACGTGTGCCTGCCCGCCGAGGCCGATCTGATCAACGCCGAGGGCTTCCGGGTCCGCCTGCCGGTCAAGGGCCGCAAGGACCCGGTCGTGCTCGACTCGACCAAGCTCCCGGGCAAGGTCACGGCCGGCCCCGCCACCGGCATCAATCCCGCGGACTACGACCTGATCGGCCTTGCCATGCAGGAGCCGCAGTACCGCTCGCCCGGCGTGCGCGAACTGCTCGACGCGGTGGCGAAGTCGCGGGTGCCGTGCATGTCGATCATGAACATGCCGCCGCTGCCTTACGTGAAGCGCATCCCCGGGCTCGACTATGCGGCGCTCGAAGCCGCCTACACCGACGCGCGGGTCTGGGACAATTTCGATCCGGCCTGCCTCACGCTGTGCAGCCCCGATCCGCAGGCGATCCGCCCGCCGGACGAGAAGGTCAACGTGCTGATGGTCACGCTGCCGACCAACTTCAAGGTCGCGAAGTTCGACAACGAGAAGGGCAACACCATTCTGCGCCAGCTCGAAAAGGAGATCGACGCGGTGCGCTTCGATCCGGGCGACGGCAGCAAGATCGAATTGCCGGTCAAGCTGCGCGTCCACGACTCGATCTTCGTCCCGCTCGCCAAGTGGTCGATGCTGCTCGCCGGCAATTATCGCTGCGTCACCGAGGACGGCATGCGGACCGCGCAGGAGGCCGTGCACACCGACATCGAGACCTCGCGCTCGGTGTATAATTTCGTGTTCGACCTCTGCGTCAAGCTCGGCGCCAATCCGAGCGATCTGGTGCCGTTCGAGAAGTACGCCGCCGCGGCGCAGTCGCTGGTCCGTCCGGCCTCGGCCGCGCGCGCCTTGCAGAACGGCGCGCCGAACATCGAGCGCGCCGACAAGCTGGTTCAGCTCATCGCCAAGCAGAAGGGCCTGAGCCATCCGGCGATCGACGCCCAGGTGGCGCTGGTCGACCGCCGGATCGCGGCGAACCGGGCGAAGGCGGCGGCGTGACGTGCGCGGATTGCGTTGGATCGTCCTGACGATGATGATCGTCGCACCCGTAACTGCCCTGGCTCAGTCCGTGATCGATGCCGAACTCGCCCCCGGCGGAAAGCTGCGGTTCGGGCTCAACGGCGCCAACTCGACCGTGGTGACGCGCAACGCCGACGGCACCGTCGGCGGGGTTGCTCCCGAGCTCGGCCGGTTCATCGCCGGCAAGATCGGCGCGTCGTTCGTTCCGGTGCTCTATGCGACGTCGGAGGCCTACACCGACAGCATGGAGAAGGGGGAATGGGACATCTGCGTCACCGGGCGCAATCCGCGCGCTGATATGAAATTCGATTACAGCCCGGACGTGATCGCGGTCGAATATGTGCTCCTCGCTGCACCTGGAAAGGAATTCGGCGATGTCAGCCACGTCGATCGCCCTGGCGTGCGGATCGGCGTCGCGCGCAATGCATCGGCGGACGTTTTCCTCAGCCGCTCGCTGAAGTCAGCGCAGCTTCTGCGGGAGCCCGACGGTGTCGCCAACGTGGTCGAGTTGCTTCGTGACGGCAAAGCCGACTTGTTTGCCACCGGCACCGGCGTTGCGCTCGACGCGGCGGCGCGGCTGCCCGGATCGAAGATCGTCGGCGTGTTTCACAAGGTTTCGTTTGCGGTAGCGATCCCGAAAGGACGCTCGGCTGCCGCGCAAGGCCGGCTCACCGCGCTCGTCAACGAGGCAAAGGCCGCCGGTGTCGTGACCAAGGCCATCGAGCAGGCCGGCCTGAAAGGCGTTCAGGTCCCGCCGAATTGAACGGCGCGACCCGTTGCGGGCCCTAGACGACGGCCTGGACCACGATCTCGACCAGCGTCGCGCCTTCGAGCGTGACGGCGAGGCACGCGCGCATCGGCGGGTGGTTGCGGTCGGCCCATTCGTCCCAGGCGCGGTTCATCTCCGGCTTGCGGGTCATGTCGGCGATGTAGACCAGCGCGGTGAGGATGCGGCTCTTGTCGGTGCCGGCTTCGCGCAGCGTGGCGTCGATGTGGGCGAGGGCGCTTTTGGTCTGCCGATACATGTCGGGCTGCTTGTCGGTCACGAATGAGACAGCATGGACACGGCCGTCATGGATGACAGCACGGCTCCGCGTCGGAAACGGCCCTGGCAGATACTGGATCATGGTGGTGTTCTCCCCCGTCGGCGGCTCGGCGTTGCCAGCCTAGCGTGCTGGCGGGCTAAAGGCCCAGCGGATGGACCCCATCGGCAAGCGCAGACTCGCCCCGGTTGTTCTGTGACGGAATCGCAACACTGGGAAAATTTCCGGTATGGAACCGCCGAATCCTGCGGAATCGCCCAAAAAGGCAGCAAATGCTGTCGCTTTCGCCTTGCCGGTCTCGCATGCTCATGGTGAGTTTTGGGCATAAAAATAGTGGTGCGGGGGTTGGGGTTGATTGTTTCCAGTCGTGTTTCTCGATGTGAGACCGTCCGTAAACGTCAGCCTTTCTTCATCCCCTGCAACCGTCACGACGGGAAAGGGGCTTACGATGAAGAAGATATACCCCGTTCACGTCACAACCCGAAAATCCTTTGGGTTGATGATGCGGAAATTGTCGGTGACTGAATCGCAAAGGTCCGGCCAATTCCGAGGAACTGTTTCACGCAGGAACCCGAGCGTCGCATCGGCGAATTGGGTGCAAGTC
>CAMDFO010000030.1 GCA_945897515.1 Rhodoplanes serenus
TCGGCCTGGGCATACGAAACGCCTCGATCCTTGATCAGGCGCACAGCCTCAAGCTTGAACTCTCTCGTAAACTTCCGCCGCTCCATGACGCACCTCCGGTCCCATGAAAACACCTAACTCGGTGTCTTCGGAACCGGGGGCAGGCCAAACCCTTCATGTCTTATCGTAATCGGACGATCTTCTTCACTCGATGCGGAGAGCAGGCGTAAACTTGTCTCACTTCAAAACTCTATGCCAAAAATCAGGATATTGACGTATGATGACCTGATCGCAAATGCGAAAGCGTCTGCGGAAAATATTTTAGGTCCACTATGGGACGCGGGTCCCAACGCCGAAATCTATCTTTTGTCTTAGTACGAAGGCTTTACTGTTTTTTGGTGAGATCACGAAGCTGCCAGTTCCTTTGGAGCCCCCATGCCCACCATCCGCATCCCCTCCACCTCCGGCGGCGCCTTCGACTGCTACCTCGCCCTCCCCGCCTCGCCCGACAAAGCCCCCGCCGTCGTGCTGGCCAGCGCCATCGTCGGCGTCGACAAGGACCTGCGCGACATCGCCGATGAGTTCGCCTCGCACGGCGTGATCGCGGCCGCGCCCGATCTGTTCTGGCGCTCGGTGCCGGGGCCGCTCGACCACGGCGACAGCCGCACCCGGCCGCGCGGCCAGCCGCGGCTGCCAAAGATCAAGGCCGGCGAGGCCGACATGGCGGACACGCTGGCGCACCTGCGCACGCTGCCGCAGTTCAACGGCCGCGCCGCCGCGATGGGCTTCTGCTACGGCGGCCCCTACGCGATAATCGGGCCGAAGCGGCTGGGCTACGAGGCCGGCCTCTCGTGTCATGGCACGCAGTTTCTGGATTTCCTGCCGGAGCTCGACGGCGTCACGGCGCCGGTCTGTATCATGTGGGGCGACCAGGATCATCAGGCGCCCGCGCCCGTGCTCGACGCCTATCGTCCGGTGCCCGCGCGCATGCCGAACGTCGAGGTGCACATCTTTCCGGGCATTCTGCACGGCTACATGATGCCGGGCAGCCCGGAGGCATACGACCCGGTGACGCGCGGGTTTTCGATGGAGCGCGCGCTCGCGATCCTCGGCGGCCTGCGCGGCGCGCCGCTGCGTCGGGCGTCGTAGCGGCGGGTGACGGTACACTCTCTCCCGTCATTCCGGGGCGCTCGCACCAGCGAGCGAGCCGGAATCCAGAGCAGCGCGCGTAACCCTGGATTGGGTCCGCCATAGCGCGTCGAAGACGCGCGTGAACGCGCTTAGGCGCGCGTCCCGGAATGACGACGGTAGACCACACGGACCGCGCATGCCTGTGCGATAACGAAACGGCGGTGCGCGTTATCGACATGCGCCGACAAGGACCAACACATGACCCTCGTCTCGAAATTCCGCGTCGCTCCCGGCGGCCGCGCGCATCTCGGCCGCCGCAATCCGGCCGACCTCTCGGCCTTCCCGGACCGCGAGGCGGCCGAAGCCCAGAGCAAAGCGGATGGCGAGGCCATCAACACATTGCAGGACCGGCTCTACGCCGAGGGCCAACGCGCCCTGCTGGTGGTGCTGCAGGGCGTCGACACCGCCGGCAAGGACGGCACCATCAAGAGCGTGTTCAAGGAGACCGGCCCGGTCGGCGTGCTCGTCGCGCCGTTCCGCGCGCCGAGCGAGGAGGAGCGCGCCCACGATTTCCTCTGGCGCATCCACAAGGCCTGCCCGCCGCGCGGCTTCATCGGCATTTTCAACCGCTCGCACTACGAGGACGTGCTGATCGCGCGCGTGCGCAAGCTCGCGCCCACCTCGGAGATCGAGGCGCGCTACGACCAGATCAACGCGTTCGAGAAGACGCTCGCCGAAACCGGCACCACGATCCTGAAATTCATGCTGCACATTTCGAAGAAGGAGCAGCGCGAACGCCTGCAGGCGCGGCTCGACGAGCCCAGGAGCCGGTGGAAGTTCAACCCCGGCGATCTCGGGGACCGCAAGCTGTGGATCAAGTACCAGGCGGCCTACGAGCTGGTGCTAGACAAGTGCTCGACGCAATGGGCGCCGTGGCATGTCATCCCGGCCGATCACAAATGGGCGCGCAACGCCGCCATCGCGGCGATCGTGCGCGCGACGCTGGAGGCGATGAACCCGCAATATCCCAAGCCGAAATGGGACCCGAAGGACTTCAAGGTGGTTTGAACCCCGCCCGCCGGGGCCAAGCGACTTTCCGGCGCGTTGCACGTTCGACGCGAAATTTTCATGACAGGCCTGCGCGATTGACCTCGGGGCGTAGCCGGCACTCCATCCGTCCTATCGCCCCGCCCACATGTTGAGCCGCGCCACGCGATTGGCTATGCATGGGTGAAGGTCATCGCCGCATATCGAGCGATGCATAAGGAAGGAACCCCGCCATGCCCACCACTGCAAAATCCCTCGTCGAGGCCGCCAACGCCGTCGTGCCGAAGATCTCCGGCAAGGAGGCGCAGGAGATGGTCGCCAACGGCGCGGTCATCGTTGACATCCGCGACAGTGCCGAGGTCGCGGCGACCGGCAAGGCCGCGGGCGCGGTCCACATCCCGCGCGGCTCGCTGGAGTTCAAGGCCGACCTCTCGTCGCCAACTGCCGAGAAGTCGCTCGCACTCGACAAGCCCGTGATCCTGCATTGCGCCTCCGGCGGGCGCGCGGCGCTGGCTGGCAAGCTGCTCATAGATATGGGCTACGAGAAGGTCTACAACCTCGGCGGTTTCAAGGACTGGTTCGAAGCCGGCGGCAAGGTCGAGAAGTAAGGCGCGTCACGGCGCGCCGAGAGCTTCAGCTCACGCAAAAGCACCGGACGGCAAACCGTCCGGTGCTTTTTGCGTCCATGGCTTGAGCAGGTCTGGTTCGGAAACAACGACTCTAGTGGTGCGCGCCGCCCCCGCGCCGCAGCGGGGCGAACGTCTGGTACGCGTCCACCGGCTTGTCCGAGGCGCTCAGATCGCATTCGAGCACATTGCGCTCAAAACCCTCCTGGTCGCTCTTGATGCGGTACCGGCGGTCCACCGCCTGGAACTCTTCCGGCATCTGCCGAACGACGCTAAAAAGCCCGGTCTGGCGGCCCGCCGGCTTGTATTCCACCGCCTGCCCGATGGCGAACTTGAAGCTCATCTGATGATCCTTTGGGTGATTTTAACGCTTGATAGCACGCCGTTTCCGCCGCGGGGCGCAAAATCGTCACGGGCGGAACCGTCCGGGCCGCGGCCCGTTGCACTGCCATGCCCAAACAACCGATCGCGCCGCAGCGCCCGCAACCCGTCGAGCCCGAAGAGCCCCACAAGGACCCGATCAAGCCGCCGCCGGGCGATCCCGGCGAGGACCGGCCGATGCACGATCCGGTGCCGCCGGACAGCGACCGGCCGCGGTCGTAGCCGCCGCCCGCCCTCCGGCGCACCGTGCTCTCCCGCTCTGAAAGGCCGGTTAGGAGTCGCCCCGACCCTCACTTTTGCCCCTGTTCCTTGTCCTTGGCGGTGGCGCGCTGCAGCGCCGGGCGTTGCGACAGCCGTTCGACATAGGCCGCAAACCCCGGCCGCTCCGGCACCAGCTTGAACATCATGCCCCAGCGCAGCCCCGCGCCGATCACGACGTCGGCTGCGGTGAACTGCTCGCCCATCAGATACGGGCCGGACGCCACCGCCTTGGCGACGATGTCGGCCAGCGCATCGATATCGCGATAGCCCACCGTGCCGGCGCGCGGCTCGTCCTTGCGCGGGAAGGCGCGGTCGGTGATCGCCGGCTCGATACAGCTCGGCCCGAAGAACAGCCATTGCAGATAGACGCCGCGCCGCGGATCGTCGGCCGGCATCGCGAGCCTGGCCTTGGGAAATGCGTCGGCGAGATAGGCGCAGATCGCCGCCACCTCGGTGATCACCACGCCCTTGTGCTTGAGCGCCGGCACCTTGCCCTGCGGGTTGACGGCGAGATAGTCCGGCTTGCGGTTGTCGCCCTCGCCCAGATTGAGCAGATGCAGGTCGTAAGGCTCGCCGGTCTCCTCCAGCATCCACCGCGCGGTCGCGGAGCGCGACGGGATGGCGTGGTACAGCGTCAGCTCGGCCATGACGAACTCCTTTGAACGATGTCTCGGTGCGCAAGTTTATCGCGAACAGCGCAACCGGCGAAATTGTGGTTTAACGTCCCGTCATGCCCGACGACATTCGCGACAATAAGGCATTGCATCGCTTCGAGCTCGACGCCGACGGCCACACCGCGGTGGCTTACTACCGCCTCGCCGACGGCGTTATGACCTTCACCCACACCGAAGTCGCGCGCGAGGTCGAAGGCCGCGGCATCGCCTCTCGGCTGGTTCGCGGCGCATTGGAACAGGCGCGTGCGCAGGGCCTCAAGGTCGTGCCGCGCTGCTCGTTCGTCGGGGCCTACATGGCGCTGCACCCGGAGTTCCTCGACCTGCAGGCGTAGCCTGGAAAGCACCTTATGATTCACCGCCGCATAATCCTGATCGCCGGCGCTGCACTTCTGCTGGCCCCGTCCGCCGCATCCGCCGCCGATGACGCGCCCGCCGCCGTCATCCGCGCCATCTACAAACGCGCCTCCGCGGGCAAGGGCGAAAGCGGCGGCCAGTTCGTCTGGCTCAAAGCCAGGGATCGGTCGCGGCGTTTGTCGAAATCGCTGGTCGCGCTCTGGGCCGCGGCCGATGCCAAGGTTCCGGCGGGCGACCAGGGACCGATCGGCTTCGATCCCATCACCAATTCGCAGGACCCGCTGGTGCAGTCGTTCGATATCGCCGTCGAACGGCAGGACATCGCCAGAGCGACGGTCGCGGCCATCTTCGCCGCACGGAAGGGCAACGTGCGCGCGCAGCCGCACGTCACGGTGCGCTACGACTTGGTCCGCGAGGGCGGCCGCTGGATGATCGACGACATCCGCGGCGATATTTCCGGACAAGCCTGGTCGGTCCGCGAGATGCTGACGCGATACCGCGGCTGAACCCGCTCACGACAGCCAGGGTATCTCCACCAGCAGATGGAATCCGTTGATCGTCAGCAGCACGCCGACGATGCCGAGTGCGCCGCCCAGAAACGCCAGCCAGACCACGCCGGCGATGATCGAAACCGAGATCAGCACGATCGCGATCTGCAGCAGCGCCTCGGCATAGTCGAAATACGGGTCCTGCTTCAGCGCATGGTCGCGCTTGGCTTCGTATTCTTTCGCCCGCGCGATCAACTCCTTCTTGCCCTCGCCGGTCTCCGGCTCGGAATCGTAGCGGGCAATGGTCCTCCTGTAGGCCTCGAGCTTGGCGCGCATCGCCTGCTTGGTGGCGTCCGACAGAGCCGGATCGTTGAGCCACCCGAGCTCCAGTTCGTTGGCCGCGAGCTCCAGCGAGGTCTGGCGCATGTTCTTGGCCTGGAAGAAATTGAAATAGTTCGAGGCCAGCACGTTGTTGTTGACTGCCTCCTTGCCGGCGTTCGAGCCACCGAGCCCGGTGATCGCCAGCACCATGGCGAACACCGCAATCGCGAGCGCGGCGCGCTGCTTGAAGCGGTCGGCTTCCGTGTCCTTGTCCATCATCTCGGCGGCTTCATCGGCTTTCATGGCTGTTCTCCCCCTCAGGCGAGCCATTTTGCCATGACGGGAGGGCGCTTGCGTAGGCACTCGGGCAGTTGTGCACCTGCCTCTTTATCCCGTCGCAAACCGCCCCCGGGTGACGTCAGAGCTTCATCACCGGCCTTTTCCCCTTGGCCTCGCCCGGCACCTTCACCAGCGCCTCGCCGTCCAGTACGACCTCGCCGCCGACCGAACAGGTGCAGGTCAACCGCGCCCGCGAGCGTTCCGGGATCAGTTCGGCGACCGTAACGGCCACCGTGACGGTGTCGCCGATCTTCACCGGCGCGCGGAAGTTCAGGGTCTGCGAGATGTAGATCGCGCCCGGCCCCGGCAGCCGGGTGCCGAGCACCGCCGAGATCAGGCTCGCGGTATAAAGT
This sequence comes from Rhodoplanes serenus, assembly GCA_945897515.1. Taxonomy (GTDB): domain Bacteria; phylum Pseudomonadota; class Alphaproteobacteria; order Rhizobiales; family Xanthobacteraceae; genus Z2-YC6860. Next base: position 5,955 of record CAMDFO010000030.1, read on the forward strand.
CCGTGCGCGATACGGGTGCGGAACGAGGTTTTCGCCGCGAAATGCTCCGACAGATGGATCGGATTGCGGTCCCCGGTGAGCTGCGCGAAGCCGACCACGTCGGACGACGAGACCGTCTTCTCCATGGTCTCGGTCATCCCGACGGAGAGGTCCTCGAAGAACAACGTTCGGAGCGGCAGGTTCATCGACCATGGATCGCCGTCCGCGCGAACGATGGCAAGCCAATAAAAGGTGACGGCCTTCGTGCATTAGGATCACATTCATATTCCGAAGTCCCCGTCGAGGCTGATGCTTCGCGGCGATATTTGATGATACGAAAGCCGGATCGTGGAAACGCCTCACCCAACCGAAATCGCTGCGGAATGCCCGCGCTGCCGCAAACCGCCGGCGCTCTGCGTCTGCGACAGCGTCACGCCGATCGACAACCGGGTGTCGCTGCTGATCCTGCAGCACCCGCAGGAGCAGGATCGCACGCTCGGAACCGCGCGACTGGCCGCGCTGCACTTCAAGAACGCGCTGCTCAAGGTCGGCCTGTCGTGGCCGTCGCTCTCGAAAGTCCTGGGCCGGGAAGCCGACCCGAAGCGCTGGGCGATCCTCTATCTCGGCTCGTCGAAAGCCGAAGCGCTCGCCCCCGGCCGCGACATCGTGGTGCTGAACCGCAAGGGCGATGCGCTGCCCGACCAGGACAATGCCCTTAAAGAGATCGACGGCGTCATCCTGCTCGACGGCACCTGGAGCCAGGCCAAGGCAATCTGGTGGCGCAATGCCTGGATGCTGAAATGCCGCCGAGTCATCCTGGGGCCGCGGCGGCCGTCGCGCTACGGCAGCCTGCGCAAGGAACCGCGGCGGGATGGGCTCTCGACCATCGAGGCCGCGGCCATGCTGCTGGCCCGGCTGGAGCGGCGGCCGGAAATCGAGACGGCGCTGCATGCCAGCTTCGAGCGCATGCTGGAGCGTTTCAAGGAAGCCAAGCGGGTTACGCCGGAGCTGGTGCGGCGCTGATTTCTGCGAAGCGGGCCGGCCATGCGGTCTAACACATGGCCGGCCGCAGATTGCGTCAGGTGCCAACCGCGTCCTTCACGCACTTGTTGGTGTGGCTGGTGCGCGCCGCACCGGAAAGTTTCTTGGCTGTGGAATCGGCTTCACACCTCGCCTTGGCGTCGTTTTCGCACTTCGTCATGTGGCTGGTTCGCGCCGCGCCGGCAAGCTTCTTGGCGTCCGAATCCGACTTGCAGGTCTGCGCGGATGCGCCGCCGGCAAAGGCCAGCGACAAGGCTGCAGCAAGAATGATCGTCTTCATTGTCTCTCTCCTCAGGACCGCCCTTCGGCCGGGCTTTCGGCGCCCATGGAGCGGCTCGAATAAACGACCGGGAGGCCAGGACCGTTCCATCGGCGGCCGTCCGCGCGGAACGCGGCACGGCTTATTCCTGGCGCGGAAAAGTGGTAGCGTCGATCAACGAGAAAGCATGGGAGGACGTGATGCGGATGCCGCGCCTGGCCTTGTCATTCGTTGCAATGGTCGCAATTGCAATTGCTTCCGCCCTGCCCGCGGCGGCGCAGCAGAAACCGGTCAAAATCCGCGCCGGGTGGATCACGGCGCCGGCGTCGATGGTGCCGCTGCTGTTCCTGAAACCCGGGCTCGCCAAGCACCATGGCAAGTCCTACGTGTTCGAGCCGATCTACTTTTCGTCATCGACGTTGCAGATCACGGCGATCAGCACCGGCGATCTCGATATCGCCGGTTTTGGCTACACCAGCTTCCCGCTCGCGATCCAGAACGCCGGCCTGACCGACCTGCGGATCATCGCCGACGAGATCCAGGACGGCGCGCCGGGCTACTACTCGACGCCGTATTTCGTGCGCCGCGATTCCGGCATCAACGACATCGCCGCCATGAAGGGCAAGATCGCAACCACCAACGGGCTCGGCAGCGGCGTCGACATCGTCATGCGCACTGCGCTGCGCCGCGCCGGGCTTGAGGCTAATCGCGACTACACCATCATCGAGGCGCCGTTCCCCACCCACAAGGCGATCCTGAAGGAGAAGAAAGCCGACCTGGTGGTGGGCGTGCTGCCGTTCTCCTACGACAAGGAGCTGAACGAATTCGGCAAACCGCTGTTCACAACACAGTCGAGCCTCGGCCAGATTGCGCTGTCGTTCTGGGCGGCACGCAAGGAGTTCATCGACAAGAACCGCGCCGCGCTGGTCGACCTGATGGAGGACTACGCCACCATCCTGCGTTGGTTCTACGATCCGGCCAACAACAAGGAAGCCGTTGCGCTGACTGCCGGCTTCCTCAAGCGCCCACCCGCAGCGTTCGACGGCTGGGCATTCACCAAGCGCGACTTCCATCGCGATCCGGACGGCAAGCCCGATCTCAAGGTCGTGCAGGAGAGCATCGACAAGGTCAAAGAGCTTGGCTTCATCAAGCAGACCGTGGACGTGCCGAAGTTCGCCGACCTCAGCCTGATCGAGGAGGCTGCGAAACGGCGGCGCTGAGACCTGAGGCCGGCGCAGGCGTCCGCCGCGCGGGAGTGGCCCATCGGGCGCGCACCACGTCGATCGCGACCACGCAGAGCCCGGCCCCAAGCACCAGCCAGCCGGGACGGATCATCTCGATATCAAACTCCAGCGTGCTTTCCAGCACGCGCAGCGGCGACGTATTGAACACGATTGCTATGCCGATGGCCTCGGCCAAGAAGGTCAGCGCGGACACGGCAACGGTGAGCGCCAGCAGCACCCAGGTCGACGGCTCGCCCCTCGCCTTCTTGAACTTGACGATGAGCCGGTAGCCAATGAGCCAGGCGAACAAGGAAGCCGCGAAGGTCGGCAGCCAGACGTCGGCCTTGGTCTGCTGAAAGAAATGAATGAGCGCGAGCAGCGCAATCGCATAGATCGCCTGATGCAGACGCTGCCATCGCTTGCCTCCGAGCCGGCGCACCATCCCGTCGGTCGAAGTGATCGCCAGCGCCGCGAGACCCATGAGCGCGATAAACCCGATGGTGAGATAGAGCCGCAGCACGATCTCGCTCCCGACCTTGAACAGGTCGTATTTCTGATCGGCGACGAACAGCAGGATATGCGCGAACGCATAGGCAAATGCGCCGACGCCGATCATCCGGCGCACGTCGACAAGCTGGCCAAAGCGCGCGATTCGCCGCAACGGCGTAATGGCAAGCGAGATCAGCACGAACAGCAGCGCCCAATAGCCGGTGCGGTGGATCACGTCGTTGAGCGGCCGTGCGCCGAATCCTATGGTGTTCCAGTCGTAGACGGCGACGGCGATAGGGGTAAGCAGCAGCAGAAGGGCGACGATGCGGAGCGCCGAAAGCCGGTTGGCCGGATCGCGCCACACCGCCAGCGGGTGTCTCCGCAACTTCCTGGTCGGGGACGATGGGCGCGAGGTCATGATTTGCGATTAGCATGGCGGCGGCGCACACGCCAATCACAGGCCGTGAGGTTCAACTAACGCCGTAATGACGCAGCCGTGATGAAAACCCAGCCGTGAATGCAGCGTCAGGCGCCGAGTTTACCTGCCAGATCTTCGAGATTGTCGCCAAAGACATCCACCGATTGCTTCGGCCCCGTCTCGCCCTTACCAGGGCCGTGCTCGTTGGGACGGGCGATATGGCCGGTCATCAGTCCGTTGCTGGCGGCCGACGCCAGGTCGCTGGAATGAGCCGCCACCATCATGCATTCGCCGGGCGGCAGATCGAGCGCTTCGCAGGCGGCGAGATAGACCCTGGGCTTGGGCTTGAAGTCGCCGGCGATCTCGGAGCCAAGGATGGCATCCCAGGGGAAATGATTGCGGCGCGCCAGCGCGACCATGAGCGAGATGTTGCCGTTGGACACCGGCGCGATCCGAAACTTCCGTTTCAATCGCGCCAGTCCGGGTGGGGAATCCGGCCAGGCGTCGAGGCGGTGCCAGGCGAGATTGAGATGGCGCATGGTGTCTTCGGGCAACCCGGCGACATCGAAGCGCGGCAGGATGCGTTCCAGGTTGCGCCGGTGCAGCACGTCGAGCTTGCAGAACGCCATTCGCCCGGTTCGTATCTCGTCCATTGCCGGCTGGTATTCGCCGCGCCAGGCATCGGCGAACGCCAGCCAGTCCAGCGAATGACCCAGCGGTTTCAGGATCAGTTCGGCTTCACGGGCGATGCTGGTGCGCCAGTCCACCAGCGTACCGAACACGTCGAAGAACAGGGCCTTGGGTTTGCCGGATGCGGTCATCCCACCATGATCGCGTCGTCACGCAAAAACGCAAGAGCACCGCGCGGCCTTGGCGACCGCGCGGTGCTCTTGCTGCAATAGCTTACAGGTTACCGCCACTGGCAGTGGCGCTTGCCGCGGGAATCCCGCCAGCACTCGCGAGTGCCGCGGGCGTAGCTGTTGCGGTAGCGCCGGTCACGCGGACCGACCTCGTTGCCTATGCCGGCGCCGATCACGCCACCGACGATCGCGCCCGGCGGACCCGCAACCGAGCCGATCACGGCCCCTGTTGCCGCGCCGCCAATGGTTCCGGTGGTCGATTGTGCGTTCGCCGCGGCCGACATCGCCAGCACGCCGGCTGCGGTCAGGCCGATCAACAGAGTGCGCATGTGCTCCTCCTTCTGCCTCCCGCCTGCAGGGGCAACTCTTGGCAAAAAGCGAAGTTCCCGGAGCATTTTGGCTGCTATAATTGCCGCCGTTATTTCCCTCCCGCACGAGCACCAGCCCATGTCTTACCCAGGTTTGATCGCTGAAACCCTTTCGTTCTTCAAAGGCCACAACGGCGATACCGGCGAAGCCTATTACGCGCGCCCCGGACAGTCCGGACGCGTTCCCGGCGTGGTCGTCATTCATCACGCTCCGGGCTGGGACGAATGGATCACCGAGGTGGTGCGCAAGTTCGCCCATCACGGCTATGCCTCGATCGCCCCTCATCTGTATTTCCGCGAAGGTCCCGGCACGCCCGACGACGTCGGCGCGCGGGTGCGCGCGGCCGGCGGCGTGTCGGACGACTCGGTAATCGGCGACGTGAAAGGCGCGATGGAATTCCTACGCTCGCAGCCGAACTCGAATGGCAAGGTCGGCGTTATCGGCTTCTGCTCGGGCGGTCGCCACGCCTATCTGGCCGGCTGCAAGCTCTCGGGCATCGACGCCGTGGTCGATTGCTGGGGCGGCAGCGTGATCGTGGACGATCCGAAGCAGCTCAATGCCAAGCGTCCGGTGGCCCCGATCGATCTCACCGAAAAGCTGACGGCTCCGTTGCTCGGCATCTTCGGCAACGACGATCAAAACCCGAACCGCGACCAGGTCAACCGGACCGAAGAGGCGCTCAAGAAACTCGGCAAGAGCTACGAATTCCACCGCTACGACGGCGCCGGCCACGCCTTCTTCAACAGCACGCGCACCGCATTCCGGGCCGAGCAGGCGGCGGACGGCTGGAACAAGGTGTTCGCCTTCTACCGCAAGCACCTCGCAACCACCGCCTAAGCGGAGAAACCATCATGTGCTCTTACATCGTCGAGAAGGCCGCGATTGCCGGCAGTGCCAAGGGCCCGCGCGGCTGGATGCGCATCGACACCGCGAACGTCTATTACGATCACCCCTACGACGCGCCGTTCGACCATGCGCTTTGCGTCGATTTCGTCAGCGAAGCCGATGGCGGAATGGAACGGGTGGCCGTGGAGCTGTCCCGCGAGTCCGCGCTGGCGCTGATCGAAAAGATCCAGGCCGCGCTTGCGAGCGGCGACGCGGCGCATGCCGTCCCTTCTGATGAGGCCGAGAGCTGCGAGCGGTCCTCGCTGGTGGGATCGCAGACCGAGGTGGCGAGGCTGTTCTAGCGCGACCATTGCACTGCAACCTATAATTGCATAATGGCGGCGGGGAACGGCCGTCATGCTTCGCGTTGCGTTGATTTGTCTGGGTGTCATCGCTTCTACCGTAACGAGCGATGCACAACGCGTTCGCGACCGGATCGCGAACGATGAACTCGCAGTGGTCGACGGTCCCGATCCGATCATGGATGCCGCCATCGCGCAGGGCCGCGCCACGCTTCCACAATTCTTGATCTTGGCGTCGTCACCGTCGCGTTCGATGTCCAACTTCACCATCAAAGTGCCGGTACCGACGAATAACGGCGACGAATTTTTCTGGATCAAGGATTTTCAACTGAAGAACGGACGCTATTCCGGGCGGATCAACAACACCCCGCGCTGGGCGACGCATCTGAAGGATGGCGATGTCATTACCTTTGCGGAAAATGAAATCGTCGATTGGATGTACGTTCATAACGGCCGGATGAAGGGCAATTTCACCTTCTGCGCGCTCATGAAACGCGAGCCGAAGAAGGAAGCCAGGGCGGCGATCAAGCAGTTCAAAGCTGACTGCCGCCTGTGATCGAGAGACTCCGCGATGCCAAGATCGAACATGCTGTTGACCGCAGTGGCGGCGCTGGCGCTCAGCGGCTTCCATGCCGACGCGCAAGGCACGCGGGACCGGTCAAACGTCGCCTCGGTGCGCACCGGCGACCCTGCCATGGAGGAAGCCAAACGCAAGGCTCGCGCCACGCTGCCTGAATTTTTCAAGACCGCTCAAGCGCCCAAGCCTTCAACAAAGAATTTCGCCCTGAAGATCGGCGTTCCCGTCGGCAGCGAGCTTGAATTCGTCTGGATCCGGCCGTTCGAGAAGAAACGCGGGCGTTACTCCGGCCAGCTTCGAAACGACATGATCGGCAGGTCGCTGAAATTCGGCGACACCGTCACCTTCGCCGAAAGCGACATCGCCGACTGGTCCTATCTCGACGACGGCAAAATGAAGGGCAACTTCACGACCTGCGCGATATTCAAGAACAAGCCCCAGCACGAGATGGACGCGTTCAAGAAGCAATACGGGCTGGAATGCGAGTTCTGACGCTCACCTACGCGCCGCCCGCTCCGCCGTGACCTCACCCGGCAGCGTCGCCGGCGTCGGCAGTTCGTCGTCGTCCGCAAGCTCATAGCCGATCACGCGAAGAACCCCGCGCGCCGGGCACATCTCGGCGGCGAGGCGGGTGTATTTGTTGAGCACCGGCGGCACGATCCAGCCAAAGCTGTTGCCGGCAAAATCGCCCGGCCATCCCACCAGCGACTCCCGGCGATCGCGGCTCCTCTGGGCTGCTTCTTCAAATGAAGCACGGAACACCTTGTCGGCGCCCAGCCTGCCCTCCCATTCCGGCGTCGAGTTCAGCCAGTCGTTGGCCGCGCCGGTGTCCTGTTCGCGGGTTGTCGCGGCATTCTCGGTGCGCTCGATCACGCAGCATTCGCCCAGCGCGCATCCGACCAGTGTGTAGATCACCGGCCGCGCAATGGCAGTGCGCTCAAGCATGAACTTGGCCTCGCCATAGTTGCGGCATTCGTCGAACACCTGCCGCAGCAACTGATCGGGCGGGATGTCGCGGACGCGCCACAACGTACCGACGGCATTCAAAGCGATGTCGTAGAACCGCAGCCCCCGCAGATGCGACCGGCGCTTCAGCGGCGCCTGGTTGATCGCCGCGGCGAACCGGCCCGGCGCCATGGCGGTCAGCACGCCGACGTAGCCCGGCCAGGTGGCGTTGAAGAACTCGCCGGCCGGCCCCTTCATCCGGGCGATCTCGACATGCCGGCCAAGCCCGGGAAACGGCCAATCGAGCGTTCGCGCCAGCCAGGGCACCGCGCCCTCCTCGCGCGCGCAGGAGGTGCACGACCATTGGTACGAACCGTTGAGAAACCAGATGCCGGGAAAACCGAGCGCCGCCGCAACCGCCCGCACCTCGCCCACGTAGGGCGACAGCGAACGCGTCAGCCAGCGCCGGGCAATGGCATCGAGCAACGGCACCAGCGGACGGGCCACGAACGGAAACCAGGCGACGCATTCATCGCGAAGCGCCCGCGCGCCGGCACGGCGTTCGCTGGCGTGGCGCAACGTGCCGCCGTCGCGGACGTCCACAACCGGGATCGGCGCAGGAGATATGGCAGGCTGCGGCGTCAAGAACTCCCCCTTCGGTCCAAACCGGCTTGTCGTGAGATTGTGTCAAAGACTAGGCTCGGTTTGGATATCCGCTCGCCAAGGTGTGCATGCCATGAAATCTCCCGTCCCCGGCATCTTGTCCGCAGCAGCGTTAACCCTGCATTTCACCGGCTTAGCATCGGCCCAGGATTCGGTCGCGCAATTCTATCGCGGCAAGACCATTACAATCATCGCTGCGTCCTCGCCGGGCGGCGGCTACGATCTCTATGCCCGCACCATCGCGCGCCACCTCGGCAAGCACCTTCCAGGCAATCCGAGCGTCATCGTGAGCAACATGCCGGGCGCGGCCAGCAACGTCGCTGCAGCCTACATCTACAACGTTGCGCCGAAGGACGGCACCGTGATCGGCGGGCTGTTCATGGGCGCGGTGGTCGAGCCGCTGTTCAGCGGGCGCGTCCGCACCACCCACGACATGAGCAAGCTCAACTACATCGGCAACGCCAACAAGGACGTCTATGTCTGCCTGGTTCGCGCCGAGGCGCCGGTGAAGAGCTTCGCCGAAGTTTTCGAGAAGGAACTGGTGGTGGGGGCTTCGGCGGACGGCGCCTCGACCCGCGATTTCCCGGAACTGCTGAAAAACCTGCTGGGTGCGAAGTTCAAGATCGTCGCAGGCTATCCCGGCACGCGCCAGATCAACCTCGCGATGGAGCGCGGCGAGGTCGACGGCGGATGCGGGCAAAGCTGGTCGAGCGTGTCTGCGACCTATCCGGCCTGGTTCAAGGAAGGCAAAGTGAAGGTCTTGGCGCAGGAGGATCCGGAAGGCTATCCCGACCTCAACAAGCAGGGCGCACCGCTGACCCGCGATTTCGCCAAGACCGACGAGCAGAAACAGATTCTCGACCTGATCTACAGCCAGACCATATTCGGACGGCCCTACGCGGTGGCGCCGGATGTGCCGAAGGAGCGCGTCGACGCGTTGCGCAAGGCGTTCATCGCCACGATGCGCGACCCCGAACTCAAGGCCGAGGCGGCGCGGATCAAGCTCGACGTCGATGCCATCGGCGGCGACGAATTGCAGGCGGCGATCGTAAAAATGTACGCCACGCCGGTGCACATTCTCGACAAGGCCCGGCAGGCCATGGTGCCGAAATAGCGTTCTGCCCACCGGCCGCTTCCCCGCAGACATTCCGCACGGTGTTGCGGTAGAGTTCCGCAACGCGGCGTCGATGCCACGCCGCCGCATACGGGGAGGATGGAAATGAACGGCGTTCTGGTCCGCGCTTGCGCCGCGGCCGCTCTCGCGCTGGCCATGGCACTGCCGGCTGCCGCGCAGACCTACCCGAGCAAGCAGATCGAGCTGTTCGTCCCGTTCGTCGCCGGCGGCACCACCGACACGGTGGCGCGCCTGATCGCGCAGCGCATGACCGACCAGTGGGGCCAGACCGCGATCGTGCAGAACCGGCCCGGCGGCGGCAGCACCATCGGCACCAACATGGTGGCCAAGGCCGCGCCCGACGGACACACCCTGCTGGTCACCACGATCGCGTTCGCGATCAACGCCGGCATGCAGAAGCTGCCCTACGACTCGATCAGGGATTTCGCGCCGGTCACCGAGCTGGCTTCGATCCCGCTGATGCTGGTGGTGCACCCGTCGCTGCCGGTGAAGAACCTGCAGGAATTCATCGACTACACCAAGGCGCAGCCCGCCGGCGTGGACTACGCCAGTTCCGGCCCCGGCACCTCGACCCATCTCGCCGCCGAAATGTTCAAGACCATGACCGGCGCCAAACTGGTGCATGTGCCCTTCAAGGGCAATGCCGAGGTGCTCAACGCCTTGCTGGGCGGTCACGTGAAGGTGCATTTCGCCCTCACCGCGTCCACGCTCCAGCATGTCCGCAGCGGCGCCGTGCGCGTGATCGCCGTCACCACCGAGAAACGGCTGCCGTATCTGCCCGACGTTCCGACCATCGCGGAGTTTGGATTGCCCGACTACGAGATGTCGTCCTGGCAGGCGATGTTCGCGCCGGCCGGCACGCCGAAGGACGTCATCGCCAAAATCAACGGCGAGACCACCCGCATGCTCGCCGACCCCAAGGTGCGCGAACGCATCAGCAAAGAGGGCGCCGACCCGATCGGCAGCTCGCCGGAAGCGTTCGACAAGCGCATCCGAAGCGAGATCGACAAGTGGGGCAAGGTGCTGAAGGCGTCGGGGCTCGCGAAGGATTAGGATATCAGCTCCACAACATCTTGCTTGCGATATCGGCCCCCTGCCGCATCGCCTTGAATTTCTCCCACACCACGGTGTGGTGCACTTCCGTCCGATACAAAGCCTGCGACGAGAATCCGCAGTCAACGCCTGCCATCACATTCTCACGGCCGACCAGCCTGGCAAAGCGCACGATGCGTTCCGCGATCAAGTCGGGATGTTCGACGATATTGCTGGCATGCGTGATGACGCCGGGGCAGAGCACCTTGCCGTCCGGGACCTTCACGCGCTCGAACAGGTGGTATTCATGCTCATGGCGCGGGTTTGCCGCCTCGAAGCTGTACGAGCCGGCGTTGATCTTCAGGACATATTCGATGATGTCCGCCAGACCGGCCTCGTACAGTCTCGGCCCTTCGTTGATGCCGTAGCAGGTGTGGAACCGCACCATCTCCGGCGCGATGCCACTGAGCGCGCGATTGGTGGCCTCGACGTAGATCTGCGCGCGCCGCTTCTTCTGGGCGTCGTCGAGACCGGGCTCGAAGAAAATGTCGGGCAGGAACGGATCGTCCACCTGCACCTGAAGACCCGCTGCGGCGATCGCGCGATATTCCTTGTTCAACTCTTGGGCCAGCGCGTGGAAATAGTCCTCATCGGATTTGTAGTATTCGTTGATACCGACGCCTGAAGGCGCGGTCGCCGGCAGAAACACGTGGTGGTCCGGGACTCCCGCAGCCTTGGCCGCCGCTTTGACGTTGGCGATGTCGGTCTGCAACAGCGCCTCGCCGCGATACTTGACGGGGCCGACGCAAACCACGGGTGTGATCGGCACGATCGTGCCGCCCATCATCGCCTGCTTGAAATACTCCGCGTAATATTCCGGGAAGGCGGCCACCTCCTGCTGGAACAACACCAGCTTCTGGTTCGGACGCGTCTCGTAGCCTTCCAGGCGCTGCTGGATGTAGGTGAAGAATCCGGGCTTGGAGAACTCGCCATCGGTGACGAAATCGATGCCGCAATCGACCTGCCTGCGGACGCAATCGGTCACCGCCCGCGACAGCTTCGCCTGATAATCGCTCTCGTCGTAGGGCTGGCGCGTAAGCTTGGCCTTCATGATGTCGAGCAGATCGTGCGGCCGTGGCAGGCTGCCGATATGCGTGGTCTGGATGCGATCGGTGTTGTTCTGGATACCCACGGTCTGCCTCCGACGGTTTTCAACCGAAGCTGCTCATCTTACCCACGCCGGCACGCCGCCCATAGCATCCCGATCAGCGCCACGTTGAGCAGCGCAAAACCCGTCAGCACCGCCACGGTCGCATCGGCGCCGTGCCGCTCCAGCAGCAGTGCGACCGCCGAGGGGGCCAGCGCCTGCACGATCAGGCTCGGGAACGCCAAACGCCCCATCAGCGTCGCGTAACGGCCTGGCCCGAACAACGCCAGCGGCAGCGTGCCGCGCGCAATCCACATGATGCCGTAGCCTGCGCCATAGAGCAGGATCGTCACCGCCAGGATCGGAAAGCCTGTCAGCAGCAGGACCAGCCCGATCGCCATCAAGCTGCACGACGCGACCATGGTCCAGATCGGATGATAGTGCGATCCGAACAGGCGCTCGATCACCCGCGCGCCGATCTGCGCGGGTCCGAACAGCGTGCCGAGAGTGACGGCCAGCGCCAGATCCACCCCCCTCGCCTGCAGGAAGACCATGAAATGCACGATGACGCTTGAGCCGATACCGGCAGAGATCGTCAGCACCAGCGCCAGCAGCAGGAAAACCAGCCGCTCGTGCCGCAGCGACGACGCGCCTTGCGGCGTGGCGCTTTCCGCCGGCGCGCCGGTTGCACTGGGAGCGGACAGCGGCGGCATCACCGCCATCTGCAGCGGAAGCGACATGATGAGATGCAGCGCCGCATAGATCAGGCACGCGCCGCGCCAGCCGAATGCCTCCGCCAGCAGCGCGCTCAGCGGCCAGCAGACCGTGCTGGCGAAGCCGCCGAACAGCGTGAGGTTGGTGATCGGCTGGCGCGCGTCCTTGCCGTAAAGCTTGCCGAGCGCCGCGAACACCGCGTCATAGAGACCGGTGCCCATGCCGCCGCCGAGCACGATCCAGCCGAACAGATAGACCGGCAGGTTCGGCGCGAGGCCGATGAGCGCCAGTCCCGCCGCATAAAGCATGGACGAGGCTGCCAGCACCGGGCGGCCGCCGCGCCGGTCGATGACGGCGCCGACCCGCGGCGAGATCAGACCGGCGACCAGGAGCCCGATCGAGGTGCCGCCAACCACCCAGAACAACGACCAGCCGGTGTCGGCGACGATCGGACCTGCGAGCACGGCCGGAAAATAGAACGAGGTGCCCCAACCGAGAATCTGGGCAATGCCAAGAGCCGTGATGGTGACCGGGCGGGACGCGGGCATGGAACCGCGAGCTTGCCCGCTGCCGCCCCACAAGCGCCAGCGCAAAGATCGAACGGCATGCATGCCGTTGCGCCGAGCGACAGCCGCCGAAAAATGCTGCTAAGCTTGCGGTACGAACGCGGGTCAACCGCGCGGACGATGGGAGGATGTTCATGCGCCGGACTTTTGCAGCCGCCGTTTTTGCCCTGCTCAGCGCACTCGCAATCGCGCCGGCTTCGGCGCAGAACGAAGCGGCCAATTTCCCCAATCGCGCAATCCGGATCGTCGTGCCGTTCCCGGCCGGCGGCCCATCCGACGTCATGTCTCGCATCATCGCGCAGAAGATGAGCGAGGACTGGGGTCAGCCGGTGATCGTCGAGAACCGCCCGGGCGGCAACACCGTGGTCGGCGCGCAGGCCGTGGCCAAGGCCGCGCCTGATGGCTACACGCTGCTGATGGTCATCGACTCGACGTTGACCATGAACCCGTACCTCTATCGCAGCCTGCCGTACGATCCGTTCAACGACTTCGCGCCGATCACCACCACGACCAAGACGGTGTCGGTGCTGACGGTGCTCGCCGACACCGGCCCGAAGACCGTCAAGGAGCTGATCGAGCGCGCCAAGGCGCAGCCGGGAAAGCTGAACTACGGCGCCGGCACCATCACCGCCCAGCTCATGGGACATCAGTTCCACAAGGCCGCGGGTCTCGACATCGTCTATGTGCCGTTCAAGGGCACGCCGGAGACGATGAACGGCCTGCTCAACGGCAGTGTCCAATTGATCTATGCCGCCAACACGACGGTGACGCCGCTGATCCAGAGCGGCCGGTTGCGGGCGCTGGCCAAGCTCGACCGCACCGCGCCGCTCGACTTCCCCACGCTCGCCGACGCCGCCGGTCTGCCCGACCTCGAGGACATGTCGGTCTGGCTGGGCCTGGTCGCGCCCAAGGCGACGCCAAAGCCGATCATCGACAAGCTGCATGCCAAGGTGGCGCAGATCCTCGCCGATCCCGCGGTGCGCGAACGCTCGGAGCGCACCGGCAGCTATCCTTTCACCATGACGCCCGATCAGTTCGGAGCGTTCATCCGCAAGGAGGCGGACCGCTGGTCGAAAGCGCTCAAGGACAGCAACATCAAGTTCGACTAGCGCATGATCCGGAAAAGTGGAAACCGGTTTTCCGAAAAGATCATGCGCAAACGTAAGGAGTCTGCCATGCCGATGCCATGCCGCCTGATTGCGCTCGCGCTGTTCGCTGCACTCATGGCCGCACCCGCCGCGGCGCAGCCGGCATCGAGCGCCGACAGCTATCCGAACCGCGCCATCCGCATCATCGTGCCGTTCCCGGCCGGTGGACCTTCGGATGTGCTGGCGCGCATCATCGCGCAGAAGCTCAGCGAAGACTGGAAGCAGCCGGTCGTGGTCGAGAACCGGGTCGGCGCCAACACCGTGATCGGCGCGCAGGCCGCGGCGAACGCGCCGGGCGACGGCTACACGCTGCTGATGGCGATCGACTCGACGCTGACGATGAACCAGTACCTCTACAAGAGCCTGCCCTACGATCCGATCAACGACTTCGTGCCGGTCACCATCGTGGCCAAGACCATGCAGCTCCTGATCGTCAACGCAGCGAGCGACATCAAGAGCGTCTCCGACCTGATCGCCAAGCAGAAGGCCGCGCCCGGCAAGTTCAACTACGGCGCCGGCACCATCACCACCCAGCTCTCCGGATACCTGTTCAACAAGGCCGCCGGCACCCAGGCGCAGCTTGTCCGCTACAACGGCAGCGCCCAGGTGGCGCAGGGCCTGCTCACCAACAGCGTGAACTACGTGTTCGATGGCACCTCGGCGGCGCTGCCGCTGATCCAGGGCGGGCAGTTCCGCGTACTGGCGAAATTCGACCGCCGGCCGTTCCCGCCGGTGCCGAATCTGCCGCTGGTATCGGAGGCGCCGGAACTGCGCAATTTCGACGAGCTCACGGTCTGGCTCGGGATTGTCGCGCCCAAGGGCACGCCGCAGCCGATCGTGAATAAGCTGCAGCGCCAGGTCGCGCAGGTTTTGTCCGATCCCGGCGTCAAGCAGAAGACCGATGCCGCCGGGCTGTTCCCGTCGACTTCGACGCCGGAGGAGTTTGCCGCCTTCATCCGCCAGGAGGCGCAGCGTTGGTCGACGGTCGTCAAAGAGACCGGCATTCAGTACGATTGACGTGATCAATCAAGCAATGAAAAGCGCGTGATCCAAGGCTGCCTGGGAACCGACCAGCATCGGGACAGGACCGCCATCACCATCTAAAGATTGCAATTCTTAACGTTAAGTTGCATTTGCTATGCGTTATTTGCAACGCTGCGACGCAACATAGTCTCTTTCGCATTGCACTGCACAAGACTATGTTCCCTTCAGATTCGCAGGGGAATTCGCTCCTGCGCCCAAAGGGTTAACGACCATGCTTCTCTCTCATGTGGTGCACGCCTACCGTCAGTGGCGCCGTTACAACGAAAGCCTTCGCGAGCTGAATCGCCTGGGCGACCATGAATTGGCCGATATCGGCCTCACCCGTTCGGATATCCCCCGCGCGGCGTGGGAAAACTCCGAGCGCTAATTCATAGCTGGAACAATGACAGCGCCCGCCCCTCCGGCGGGCGCTTTCGCTTTTGTTAGCGGGCCGGCCGGTCGCTCAGCTTGTGCCACTTTTCCAGCGGCATCACGTCCGGCAGCTCGGCATAATTGTGCGTCCAGGGGTCCAGCACCCACTTCTGGCCGGATTTGCGCTCGGCCACCACGGCCGTGGTGTGCGGCCCCTCTACGATCGGAATGAAGGCCCGGGAGGCCGGTTTCTGGACCTCGTGGTGCTGCAGCAGCTTCCACTGGTCGATGACCACCAGCAGGCTGGTGGTGTTGGTGGCGCGGTCGACACAGTCGAATTGTGAGGCATCGCCGGCAAGCCCACGGGCGTAGGCCTTGGCTCCGGTGGTGCCGGTCTGGCGGCCGACGCGCCTGTCGAACCAAGCAATGGCGCGGGCGAGCCCACGCCGCTCCGCGTCCGGGGTGGCGCCCCGGACCATGTTTGCAAGCGCGACCCGGTCAGCCCCGGTGAGCGCGATGATGGTGCGCGTGTGGCAGCCGAAACCGTGGCAAACGACGATGCTGGACGGGCTCGGAACCGGCAGCGACAGCCCCTCGAACCATTCCGCAACATCAAACACCGCCGCCCGGCTTGGTTCGGCCGGCAGCAGCCCAAACCCGGCAACAAACCCAGTTGCCAAGACCGCCAACGCCCGCGAGCACCAGACCGACACGACGCACGCTCCCAGCCACACATTGCCGCCCACGCCGGGTCAGCCTAGGTATTGTCCATGACTGCCCCCCCAATGCAATACGCCGTTCACGTCATCGGCGGCGGCCTGGCAGGGTCGGAAGCCGTGTGGCAGATCGCTGGCCGCGGCGTCCCGGTGAAATTGCACGAAATGCGCCCGGTTTGCAGCACGGCGGCCCATCGAACCGACGGGCTGGCCGAGTTGGTTTGCTCGAACTCGCTGCGCTCGGACGACAAGGAAAACAACGCCGTCGGCCTGCTGCACGAGGAGATGCGCCGGCTCGGCTCCCTGGTCATGCGGGCCGCGGACGCCAATCAGGTCCCTGCCGGCGGCGCGCTCGCGGTCGACCGCGACGGATTTTCCGCAGCCATCACAAGGGCGCTCGCCGAGCACCCGCTGATCGAAATCTGCCGGGAGGAGATCGCGCTGCCACCGCAGGAATGGGACAGCGTGATCGTCGCGACCGGGCCCCTCACCTCTCCAGCCCTCGCCGATGCCATCCGATCGCTGACCGGCGAGGATGCGCTGGCGTTCTTCGACGCCATCGCGCCGATCGTGCATCGCGACTCGATCGACATGTCGGTGGCGTGGTTCCAATCGCGCTACGACAAGGTGGGACCCGGCGGGTCGGGCGCCGACTACATCAACTGTCCGCTCGACCGATCGCAATACGAAAGCTTTGTCGCGGCGCTGGTCGCGGGCGACAAGACCAGCTTCCACGAATGGGAGGCGACGACGCCGTACTTCGACGGCTGCCTGCCGATCGAGGTGATGGCCGAACGCGGTCCGGAGACGTTGCGTCATGGACCGATGAAGCCGGTCGGCCTGACCAACGAGCACAATCCGCATGAGAAAGCGCACGCCATCGTGCAACTGCGCCAGGACAACAAGCTCGGTACGCTGTTCAACATGGTCGGTTTTCAGACCAAGCTGAAGCACGGCGAACAGACCCGCATCTTCCGGACCATCCCGGGCCTCGAGCACGCTGAATTCGCCCGGCTCGGCGGGCTGCATCGAAACACGTTTCTCAATTCTCCGAAGCTGCTCGACGGCACGCTGCGGCTCAAGGCCATGCCGCGGCTGCGCTTCGCCGGGCAGATCACCGGCTGCGAAGGCTATGTGGAATCGGCCGCGATCGGGCTGCTTGCCGGGCGCTTCGCCGCCGCCGAGCGGCTGGGCGAACCCCTATCGCTGCCGCCGCCGACCACGGCGCACGGCGCGCTGATCGGCCATATCACCTGCGGCCACATCATGGGCGACCAAGCCGAAACCATTGAGCCAGGGCCGCGATCCTTCCAGCCGATGAACGTCAATTTCGGATTGTTTCCGCCGATCGCGCAGATCCCGAGCCGCAGCGCCGACGGCCAGCGGCTTCGCGGCGTGGAAAAGACCAAGGCCAAGCGGCGGGCGATCTGCGCGCGGGCGCTGGCCGACCTCGATCAATGGATCGGCGGCGCACGGCTGGCCGCGGAATAGTCAGAACGCGTAGCGCAGATTGGAGCGCGCCGCGCGCCACAAGGTCCACTGTCTGCGCCATTGCGGGATATCGGACGGCTGGAATGGCTGATAGCGGCGCCGCTCCATCCGATCGAGCACGGGGCGCACCAGCGCCACGGGGAGCAGCGCCGGCGCTACGACCGGCGGCGCATCGCCGATCAGGTCGCGTGCGCCTGTCAGATGCATTCGCGCACGCAATCTCAATTCGGCCAGCGCCGCACGCAATTCAGGCGTGACCTTGCCGGCGAAAATGTCCTCGGCCTGCGCGCCGTGACGTTGCAGAACGTCGGTCGGCACATAGAGCTGCCGGCGCGCGGCCTGCATCGGGAACGCGCGCAACAGCCCCGCGATCGAATAGGCGATGCCGGCGTGGCCGGCGAGATCGCCGGTGCCGGAATCCTTGCCGTCATTGAGGATGCGCGTCGCCATTTCGATCAGCGCCGACGACGTACGCATCGCATAGAGTTCGAGGTCGGCCAGGCTCGCCATCGGATCGTCGTAGAGATCGAACTCGCGCGCGTCGATCAGGTCGGCCAGCATCTGCGGCGGCAGGCGGTAGCGCACGACCGTCTCGCGTAGCGCCGCCGCCACCGGATTGGCCGCGACCTCGCCCTGCCCGGCTCCGCCCAGAACGTCGCGCCACCATTGCAGCCGGATTTCTCCCGGCATCGGTTCGCGCGCCAGTTCGCGCACGCGGGCAACTTCCAGATTGAAGGCGTACAGCGCAAACAGCGCCCGGCGATACTTCTGCGGCGCGAACAGCGTGGCGAGAAAGCGGTCCTTGTCGCCTTCGCGTACGAGCTCCTGGCAATGATCGAATGCGTCCGGCATTGGCGTCGATCACGCTACGGCGACAAGGGCCGCGGCCACGCGACGCCCCTCGCCGAGCAGGATGTTGTACGTGCTCACCGCGGTGCCGGTGCGCGCGACCTCGACGGCCAGCTTGCGCTGATGGAACCGCAAGCGCAAATCGTCCGGCATGATCCACCGGTCGTCCCCGGCGCCGATCAGGACCAGCCCGATGTTTTCCGCTTCGGCGAACACAGGCTTGAGAGCGGTTTCGGTAATGTCCTCGGGACCAGCGACCGGCCAGGCCCAGATCCCGCTCGGCAGGCAAAGCAGCGAGCCTCGGTGCGACATGTCGGCAAAACGGAAACCGCCTTTGCCGTAACCATCGATCGGCGCGGGGCGCGGCAGGTGCGGCGCGTCCCGCCGCTCTCTCATCTGTCGGGATTGTCGGTGATGGCGGCGTCGCGGCCCTCGCCGACCCCCAGATAGATCAGGATCGGAGCGGCGATGAACACCGAGGTGTAGGTGCCGACCAGCACCACGCCGAAGATCATGGTTGCGACGAAGCTGTGCAGCGCATTCCCGCCGAAGAAGAACAAGGCGAGCAGAGCCAGCGTCACCGTGACGTGGGTGATCACCGAGCGCGACATCGTCTGATTGACCGAGATATTCAGCAGTTCCGGCATCGACATCTTCTTGTAGCGCCGCAGCATCTCGCGAATACGATCGAACACGACGACCGTGTCATTGAGCGAGTAGCCGAGAATCGTCAGCAGCGCCGCGATGCTGGTGAGATCGAAATCGATCTGGGTGATCGCCATGAATCCGATGGTCAACACGATATCGTGGATGTTGGCGATCATGGCTCCGAGCGCGAACTGCCATTCGAACCGGAACCATAGATAGATCAGGATGCCGAGGACCGCGAGCACGAGGCCCAACGTTCCGTACGCCAGAAGCTCGGTCGACACGCGCGGACCGACCACTTCGACGCGGCGGTATTCGACCGAATCGCCGAGCGCCTGACGCACCTTTTGCACCGCGGCCTGCTGGGCTTCCTCGCCGCCCGTCTGTTGCGCGATGCGGATGAGAACGTCGTTCGCCCCGCCGAACTGCTGCAGTTGCACCTCGCCAAGGCCGAGGCCGCCGAGCGTCTCGCGCATCTTGGCGAGATCGGCCGGCGCCTGCTTGGCCTGCACTTCCATCAGCGTGCCGCCGACGAAATCGATGCCAAAGTTGAGCCCGTGCGTGAAATAGAGCGTGATGGCCAGAATCGACAGGATCGCGGACGTGGGAAAGCTGATGCGCCGGAAGCGCATGAAATCGAACTTGGTGTCATCCGGCCAGAGACGAAGAAGGCGCATGGGTACCGCGAGTTCCTAAGGAGTTCGACGCGTCAGATCGGCACTGTCATATCGGCACGGTCAGATTGGCACAGTCTTGGGCCGCCACCAGCGGACCCACAGAGCCACCATCAGGCGCGTGAGCGTGAACGCGGTGAAAACCGTGGTGATGATGCCGATGCCAAGCGTCACCGCGAAGCCACGCACCGGGCCTGTGCCGATGTAGAACAGCACGGCGGCGGCGATGAACGTCGTGATGTTGGAATCGAGAATGGTGGCGAGCGCGCGCGTGAATCCCGCATCGATCGCCATGATCGGCGTGCGGCCGGCGCGCACCTCTTCGCGGATGCGCTCGTAGATCAGCACGTTGGAGTCCACCGCGATGCCGACGGTAAGCACGATGCCGGCGATGCCGGGCAGCGTCAGCGTGGCATTGAGCAGCGACAGGACGCCGAAAATCATGGCGACGTTGATGGCCACGGCGATGTTGGCGAACAGCCCGAACAGGCCGTAGGTCACGAACATGAAAAGGATGACCCAGGCCGAGCCCACATAGGACGCGATCTTGCCCTTCTCGATCGAATCCTGCCCGAGCCCCGGCCCGACGGTGCGTTCTTCGATGATGGTGAGCGGCGCGGGCAAGGCGCCGGCGCGCAACAGGATGGCAAGGTCATTGGCCTGCTGCACATTGAAGCTGCCGGAAATCTGGCCCGAACCGCCGAGGATCGGCTCGCGGATCACCGGGGCCGAGATCACCTCGTTGTCGAGCACGATGGCGAACGGCTTGCCGACGTTTTCCTGCGTTACCTGCGCGAAGCGCCGCGCGCCGTTGTTGTTGAACCGGAACGTGACGATCGGCTCGCCGTTTCGTTGATCGAAGCCGGGTTGAGCGTCGGTCAGGTCCTCACCCGAAACCATGACGCGCTTTTCGATGACGTAGGGCGTGCGGCCTTCCGACCGGGACCCCTGGAGCAGTTCCGACTCGGGCGGGAGACGGCCCTGCTGCGCCTGGTCGGCTGGGATCGTGATATCGACCATCCGGAACGCGAGCTTGGCGGTCTTGCCGAGCAACTCCTTGAGCCGCGTCGGGTCCTGCAGGCCCGGCACCTGGACCAGGATGCGATCCACGCCCTGGCGCTGGATCGAGGGCTCCACGGTGCCCAGTTCGTTGACGCGCCGGTCGATGATCTGCATCGACTGTTCGACGGACTGGCGGATGCGCTCGACGATCGCCGGGGGCGTCGGTGTGAGCCGGATCACGCCATTGCCGGCGTCGACGATCTCCACGTTGCGCTGGCCGGTGGCGCTGAGCAGGCCGCCGAGCGGCTGCGACAATTCCCTCAGCTTGGTCAGGGCGAGCTGGGGGTCGACGCCTTCGCGGACCCGAAACTCCACCGTCTCGCCGCGAATCGTCGCCGCGGCCGGGCTGCCGAGCCGGTTTTCGCGCACCACGCGGCGGACGTCGTCACGCAGCTGCTCGACCTTTTCCTTGCGAACGGCGTTGGAATCGACCTCGAGCAGGATGTGCGACCCGCCCTGCAGGTCGAGGCCGAGCACGATGTGGCGCTGCGCCCACTTCGGCCAGGACTGCACCGTTTTCTCATTGACGAAATTCGGGAACGCGAAAGCGCAGACGATGAAAGCCGTGAGCAGCGTCAGCGTCGCCTTCCAGCGCGAAAAATACAGCATCAGTGTGAGCTCGCCTTTTGCGACCGCGACGCGATCAAGCGCCCTCTTCCTTCACCGGCTCGCCCTTGGCGCGGACTTCGGCGACCATGGAGCGCATCTGCTGGGTCCGCACGCCCTCGGCGAGCTCGATCTCGATCTTTTCGTCGTCGATCACCTTGGTGACCTTGGCGATCAGCCCGCCCGAGGTCACCACCGTGTCGCCACGGCGCACGTTTTTCACCATCTCCTGGTGCGCCTTGACCCGCTTCTGCTGGGGCCGAAGGATCAGGAAATACATGATCACGAAAATCAGGACGAAGGGCAGCAGCGAAACGAGCATGCTGTCGCCGCCGAAGGGCGAGCCGCCTTGCGCGAACGCGGGAGTAATGAACATGAAGGGCCTCTGGGCTGAAGAGCCTGTGGTTGCGGCGGCTTCCCCGGCGGCGCCTGCCACCGCAGCGGGCGCCCAAATGTGCGCGGAATATAGCGGCCAATGGCCCAATTGCAACGCCGCCAATACCGCGGCAAATCTGCCAAAGCCCTCAAATATGCCGGTTTTTCCGGTTTCGCCGCGTCGGCCGGTCGGATGCGGTGCCTCGCCTGCAGCCACGTCGCTTGCGAGCGCCGGACCGCCCGGCTAATGGGTGCCCCATCCATCCGGAAGCTCATTCATGGCCAAATCGAAGTCCGCGTCCAAACCAGCGTCGAAACCGCGCACCACTCGCCGGTCCGGCTCGCCCTCCAAGCCTCGGGGCAACCCCGCGGAAACAGCCACATTGGAGCGAATCGCGGCGAGCCTTGAGCGGCTGGCGCCGCCACCGCCGGGCGGGACCGACTTTGCCGCAGCCGACGCCTTCATCTGGCACCCGCAGGGCCGCCATCTTGCGCCGGTGGCGCGCGTCAACCGGGTCGACATGGCTCTGCTGAAGGGCATCGACCGCGTGCGCGACACGCTGGTCGAGAACACCGAACGCTTTGCTCGCGGGCTCCCCGCCAACAATGCGCTGCTGTGGGGCGCGCGCGGCATGGGCAAGTCGTCGCTGGTCAAGGCCTCGCACGCCGCGATCAACGCGGCCCACGGCAAGCCGGACGGCATCCTCAAGCTCGTTGAAATCCACCGCGAGGACATCGAGAGCCTGCCCGACCTGATGGCGCTGGTGCGCGGCGCGCCCTATCGCTTCATCGTGTTCTGCGATGACCTGTCGTTCGACGCCGAGGATACCTCCTACAAATCGCTCAAGGCGGTGCTCGAAGGCGGCATCGAAGGCCGGCCGGAGAACGTGATCCTCTACGCCACCTCGAACCGCCGCCACTTGATGTCGCGCGACATGATGGAGAACGAGCGCTCGACCGCGATCAACCCCGGGGAGACCGTCGAGGAGAAGGTCTCGCTGTCGGATCGCTTCGGCCTGTGGCTCGGCTTCCACCGCTGCAGCCAGGACGAGTATCTCGAGATGGTCGAGGGCTACGTCGCGCATTTCAGAATCCCGATGCGCGGCGACGCACTACGCCAGGAGGCGCTGGAATGGGCGACCACGCGCGGCTCGCGCTCGGGCCGCGTCGCGTGGCAATACGTGCAGGACCTGGCGGGCCGGCTCGAAGTAAAGCTGACGTGAAATTGCGATTCCAGCGCGGGCTCATGCGAGCGCGACGCCGCGCGTTCGACAGCATGCCTGCATCTGTGACCCATCAGCCGCATCCGTCGTGCCAAAACGCGTTGCGAACCAAATCGCAGTGGAAAAACCAAAATTGGTAATAGACAGTTAACCAATTGGTCTAAGCGATTCGTCCTTGCGTTTGCCTCTATAGCGTCCGGCAAACCATCTTTTGCGTCCGGTTTCCAGGTGCGTTCAGAAATATTGCAGCGACCGGCAAACGTCATGGCGACGTTTGCCGCGTGCGGAGCGTTGCCGGAGCAGAGCCCTGATATCGGGAGCTTCCAGAATTCGTCGACTGCATATGCTGGCGAACAGGCTGCTGGCCTGTACCTGCCTCGGCGGCGCGATCGTTATGGCCGGGCCGGCTTCCCCGCAGACATGGCAGTCCGGTGGGCTGGCGAACACGGACTATAACGAGCCCAGCAACTGGGACACTGGCACCGTTCCCAATTCCGCAGGTCAGACCGCAACATTCGGTCCCGCTGGTAGCGCCACCGTGATCGTCAATTCCGCAATAGCTCCGAATGGCTGGACCTTCGCTGCATCCAGCCAGGATTATGCCTTGAGCGGATCGACAGTCACATTCGGCGGCGCGGGCATAGCGATGCTCGCAAACAGAGGGGTCACCGTCTCGAACGTTATCGCCGGGACCGGCGGCGTGACCGTCAACAATCCCTCGGGCAGTCTGACCATGTCCGGGACCAACACCTACACCGGCGTAACGACGATCAATGCAGGTGTGCTGAGCGTCGCGACAATTGGGAATGGGGGTGTCGCCGGCAATCTGGGAGCTGCCACCAATGCCGCCGCCAACCTGGTGCTGGGCGGCGGCACCCTGCAATACACGGGTGCAGGCGAAAGCACGAACCGCGCCTTCACCCTGACCAATGGCACCACGTCTACCATCGAAGTGACGGCCAACCAGTTGGTAATAAACGGCATCGCCCCCGCCACAACGGGCGGATTGGTCAAGACCGGCGCCGGTACGTTGCTTCTGGGAAACAACAATCTTTACACCGGCGGCACGACGATCTCGGCCGGCACGTTGAAGCTCGGCAACAACGGCTCCAACGGCAGCATCGTCGGCGACATCATCAACAATGCCACGCTGTCGATCAAGCGCGACGGGCCTCTTACGCTCGCCGGCAGCATCAGCGGCAGCGGCATTCTGCAACTGGAGTCCCGCACCAATATCGGGACCACCTGGGTTGTCCTCACCGGCACCAACACCTACACGGGAGAGACCATCGTCGGCCAGGGAGGAGGAGCAGGCAACGGCAGGCTCCAGCTATCTGGCGCGGGAAGCATTTCCAATTCGAGCCGCGTGAATATTGTGAATGCAAACACTTCGAATCCAGGGAGCATATTCGACATTTCAGCGACGATCGTGGGCGCAACCATCGTATCGCTAGCCGGAGATGCCCGCGCCACCGTCAATCTGGGCGCCGACAAGACCCTGACGTTATCAAATGCCGGCGACACGTTTGCGGGCAGCATCAGCGGCACCGGAACCAGTGGTCTGACGCTAACTGGTGGCGCAGCGACGCTGACAGGCGCCAATACCTACACCGGCGCCACCACGATCAACGGCGGCACGATGCATGTGGACGGCTCGATTGCCGCAACCAGCCTGACCATCGTGAATGCCGGAGGCACACTCAGCGGCATCGGCACGGTCGGCACGACCCAGATTAACAGCAGCGGCACGCTCGCGCCTGGGACTGTGGGAACACCGCTGACCGTCGATGGCACCCTCACCTTCAATGCGGGTAGCACCTATGTTGTCACGGTCTCATCATCGGCATCGACCGGCACCACGGTCACCGGAACGGCTTCACTGACCGGTGGAACCGTACAGGCCGGCAATCAGGCCGGCGGCTCTCTGGCAAAGCAGTACACGATCCTGCAAAGCGGCGGGCTTGGCGGCACGCAATTCGCGGGGCTCAACAGCACTGGTCTGCCAGCGGGCTTTACGCCGAGCCTGAGCTACGTCGGCAACGACGTAATGTTGAATCTGACCGCGCAACTTAGCGGCACTTCGACGGCCGGACTCGGCACAAACCAGCGGAACGTGGCGACCGCACTCGACAACTTCTTCAACAGCGGCGGCACGCTATCGCCCGGCTTTGTGACCGTGTTCGGCCTGACCGGTTCTGCGCTGTCCAATGCGCTCGCGCAGGTCGCGGGCGAGACGAGCGCGAACGGCGGGACACAAGCCGGACTGCAACTGACCAACTCGTTCCTGTCGCTGATGCTCAATCCGTTCGCTGCCGGGCGAGCCGGCGATGCCGGCGGTCCAGCCTTTAGCTTTGCTCCAGCCAGGATCGCACCCGAAGCAGCCTCCCCCTACGCCGCCATCAACCGGGCCGCGACAATCAACAATGCGACGCCCAATGACAGGCGAAGGACCGTCTGGGGCTCGGCCTATGGCGGCCAAGCCAGCGCGCAGGGTAGCGTTGCGGCCGGCAGCAACGATACAGCCACCCGCGCCTATGGTTTCGCTGTCGGCGTGGACGAACGTGTAAGCCAGGAAACCAATGTCGGTTTCGCGCTGGCGGGCGGCGGAACCGGTTGGGGGGTGGCCAACGGGCTCGGCAGTGGTCAGAGCGAGGTGTTCCAGGCTGGCGTACATGGAACGCAGCAGTTCGGCGCCTCCTACGTATCTGTCGCCGCGGCCTATGCCGCGAACTGGATGAAAACGAGCCGGACCGTGACGATCGCCGGCACCGATCAGCTTGCCGCGAGTTTCACCGCCAACAACATCGGGGCGCGGATCGAAGCGGGACATCGGCTTATGGCAACTCAGAGGATGAGCGTCACACCCTACGCCGCCTTGCAGGTTCAAGCGTTCATCCTGCCGGGCTACAATGAGACCGCGACGGCGGGGTCCTCGCAATTCGCGCTGGCCTATTCCGCTCGCACCATCAGGTCAACGCGGAGCGAGATCGGTGCCTGGTTCGACACCGATCAGACGTTCCGTTCACACAAGGTCAATCTGTTCAGCCGCTTCGCCTGGGCACACGACTGGCGCAGCGATCCGTCCGTCATCGCGACGTTCCAGATGCTTCCCGGTACGAGCTTCACCGTCAGCGGCGCATCCCCGCCGAACGATATTGCGCTTGTCACTGCCGGAGCCGAATTGAGACTGACCCAACGCATGAGTCTCGCCGCCAAATTCGACGGCGAGTTCGCTCATGGCTATCGCAGCTACGCGGGCACCGGAATGCTGCGCTACTCGTGGTAACGGCCCAGGCAAATCCCGAATTTGTGAGTGCGCGTCCGATGCCGAAGCGCGACCTGGCGATTCCTGGGAGCCTTGTCAGCCGCCGTTTGCGAGATACGGCATCGGATTGACCGGCGACGATCCCTTGCGGACTTCGAAGTGCAACTGCGGCGCCGAGACGTTGCCGGTCTGGCCGGCCTTGGCGATCACCTGCCCGCGCTTGATCTGCTCGTCGCGCTTCACCAGGATTTCGCTGGCGTGGGCGTAGGCCGTCACGAAACCGTTGGCGTGCCGGATCAGCACGAGATTGCCGTAGGTCTTCAGTTCGTTGCCCGCATAGGCGACGACGCCGTCCTCGGCCGCCTTGATCGGCGTGCCGACCGGCACCGCGACATTGATGCCGTCATTCTGCTGGCCGCTCGGCTTGGAGCCGAACTCGCCGATGATGCGGCCGCGCACCGGCCACCGGAACGACGGCATGTTGGCCGAGGCCGTGGTGTCGACCTTGTCCTTGGCGGCCACCGGATTGTCGTTCGCGGGCGTGATCGCGCGGGCGGTCGGGGTCGGCTGTGCCGAGGCGACAACCTTCGGCGCCGCCGCAGGCTTCGGCTGTTGTGCGACCGGAGCCGGCGGAACCGCAGCCGCGGCCTGCACGCCGGGGATGATGATGCGGTCGCCGACCTTCACCTGGGTGTGCGGCGGGATGTTGTTGGCTTTCGCCAGATCGCTCAGCGATTTCTTGTATTGCCGGCCGACCTTGCTCAGCGTTTCGCCCGGCGCGACGGTGTGCACCATCTGCGAGGACGACGTCGCAGGCGCGCTGATGGCGGGCGCGGGCTGGGCCGGCGCGGTCGAAGCCGTGCGCGGCGGCATGACGCTTCCGGTGGTCAACTGCGACTCGTAGCGCGGGATCACCAGGCGTTGGCCCGGCTTGATCGCCGCTGCGTCCGGAAGATTGTTTGCCGCAACGATCGCGGCGACCGGCACGCCATAGCGATGCGAAAGCGTGGCGCCGTTTTCATTCGGACCGACCTGCACCGGCGTGCCGCCTTCCCAGTTCCAGCCGGAACGAGCCGCCGCAACCTGCGGCGCGGGCCGTGCCGCCGCAACCGGAGCCGGGGTTGGCCGCGGCGCGGTTTTCTGGATCGAGCCCGTAACATCGGCGGCAGCCGGAGCGGGTTGATACGACGCCATGCCCGGCGCGCCGCCGGCCGTGCCGGAGACCGCGGGCCGGGTTTGCGGCGCCTGCATGCTGGCGGTCGGAGGCGGCGGCAGCGCCTGGCTCTGCACCGCCCGCGAGGTATTGGCAGAAGGCGCATTGGCAGAAGACTTGGAGGAAGGCTTGGTTGAAACCGAGCCTGTGACTTCGCTGGAGGGCGCCTGGGCGCGAGTGCCGAACGGATCGGTGAAGCGCGCCGAGTCGGAGCTACAGCTCACGGCCACGACCGAGATCACGGCAAAGATGACAGGGCGAGACCAGGAGAGCGAGCGGCGAGGCTCGGCGACGCAACGCATAGGACTACCCACTCATACACCACCAACAGAGGCGGATTTAAACACCGAGCGGGTAAATAAGGCTTTAACCCATCAAGACTCTCTCAACCCTAATCAAAAACTCGCCTCATCAAAGCTCGCGCTGGTTCGTCCCATTTGCGCCTACAATTCACGGGCGCGGCCGGGCAGCAACGGAACGAAGCGCACCGGGATGAGATTGGTGCGCACCGGCCCCTGCTTTGTCATGGTCAGCTTGACCAGCTCCTGCGGGCCGGAATGCGGCCCGAGCGGCAGGATCATCACTCCGTCCACGCCGAGCTGTTCCACCAGCGCCTCCGGTATCGTTTCGGCCGCCGCGGTGACGATGATGCGATCGAACGGCGCCCGCTCCGGCATCCCGACCAGGCCGTCGCCGAGCACGATCTCGACGTTGTCGTAGCCGAGCGTCTTGAGCCGCGAGCGCGCGGTGTCGGCGAGCGTGCGGTAGCGTTCGATGCTGATCACCTCGCGCGCGAGCCTGGAGAGC
This sequence comes from Rhodoplanes serenus, assembly GCA_945897515.1. GTDB lineage: Bacteria > Pseudomonadota > Alphaproteobacteria > Rhizobiales > Xanthobacteraceae > Z2-YC6860. The sequence continues at coordinate 34,031 of CAMDFO010000030.1, forward strand.
ACCGCCGCCTGATAGCCCGAGCCGGTGCCGATCTCGAGCACGCGGTGGTCGGGCCGCACCGCGAGCTGCTCGCTCATGTAGGCCACCACATACGGCTGGCTGATGGTCTGGCCGCAGGCGATCGGCAGCGCATGGTCGGTGTAGGCGGATTCGGTGTCGGCCGGCCCGACGAAATGCTCGCGCGGCACCTCGTCCATCGCGCGCAGCACCGCCTGATCGCTGATGCCGCGGCGCCGCAGCGTCAGCATGAACTCCATGCGCTCGACGCTCTCGTCCGCCGGCTGGTCGGGCACCCGGGCCTCCTGTTTCGGCGCTCAGCCAAACAACGACGCCAGCTTCGTCATGAACGGCTCGTCGGTGAGATCGAGCCGCAGCGGCGTCACCGAGATCCGGTTGTCCATCAGCGCGTTGAGATCGGTGCCGTGGGCGCCGGTCGGCTTGTGGCCGCGCGAGAACGCGATCCAGTAGTACGGGTTGCCGCGGCCGTCGTGGCGCGACTCGATGTGCAGGAGCTGCTGGTCGCGCTTGCCCTGCGAGGTGACGGCGATGCCCTTCACGGCGCCTGGCGCGCAATCCGGGAAGTTGATGTTGACCAGCACATCCTTGGGGATGCCCTCTTTCAGCACGCGCTGGATGATCTCTGGCGCAAGCTGGATCGGCGTCTGCCAATATGGCTCCAGCCCGTCGCGCGAATTGTAGGCCTGCGACAACGCGAACGACGGAATGCCGAGCACCGCCGCCTCCTTGGCCGCCGCGACCGTGCCGGAATAGAGCACGTCTTCGCCGGCGTTGCGGCCGCGGTTGACGCCGGACAGCACGAGGTGCGGCATGTGCTTCATGATGTGGCGCGCGCCCATGATGACGCAGTCGGTGGGCGTGCCCTTCACCGCGTATTTATTCTCGCCGACCTGGCGCAGCCGCAGCGGATCGTTGAGCGATAGCGAGTGCGAGACGCCGGACTGGTCGTATTCCGGAGCGACGATGACCACGTCGTCGGACAGTTTCCGGGCGATCTTCTCCAGCGCGTCGAGCCCCGGCGCATGGATGCCGTCGTCGTTGGTGACCAGGATGCGCATGCCGCTACCTGTCATTCCGGGGCGCGCCAAAGGCGCGAACCCGGAATCCAGAAACAGATACCGAATGCGCGTCTGGATTCCGGGTTCCGCGCTGCGCGCGGCCCCGGAATGACGGCGTGGTGAGAGCGTGGCTTATCGTTTCAATCATTGCTTCCGTTCGATCTTTTTCACGCCACCCATATAGGGCGCGAGCGCGTCCGGCACCAATATCGAGCCGTCGGCCTGCTGATACGTTTCCATCACGGCGATCAACGCGCGGCCGACCGCAACGCCCGAGCCGTTGAGCGTGTGGACAAACTGGTTCTTGCCGTCCTTGCCCTTGAAACGCGCGTTCATCCGCCGCGCCTGGAAATCGCCGCACACCGAGCAGGACGAAATCTCGCGGTACATGTTCTGGCCCGGCAGCCAGACCTCGATGTCGTAGGTCTTCTGCGAGGCAAAGCCCATGTCGCCGGTGCAGAGCGTGATGACGCGGTAATGTAGGTCGAGCCGGCGCAGAATTTCCTCGGCCGAGGCCAGCATACGCTCGTGCTCGTCCTTGGATTGCTCGGGCGTGGTGATCGAAACCAGTTCGACCTTGGTGAACTGGTGTTGCCGGATCATGCCGCGGGTGTCGCGCCCGGCGGCGCCGGCTTCGGCCCGGAAGCACGGCGTGCAGGCGGTGTAGCGCAGGGGGAGCGTGGCGTCGTCGACGATGGATTCGCGGACGAGATTGGTGAGCGGGACTTCGGCGGTGGGGATGAGCCAGAAAGCAGCATTAATTCCTTCGACCTTTAATCCTTGAGGAACAGCCAGCGGTGCGTCGAACAACTTATTGCCCGCCAAGCCTGGATAAACAGAAAACTGATCTTCGAGAAATTTTGGCAGTTGCGCAGTGCCGAACATTGCTTCATCGCGCACCAACAACGGCGGATTAACCTCGGTATATCCATGCTCACCCGTATGCACATCGAGCATGAATTGCCCGAGCGCGCGTTCCATCCGCGCCAACCCGCTCTTCAACACCACGAAGCGCGCACCGGAAAGCTTTGCCGCTGTCTCGAAATCCATCATCCCGAGCGCTTCGCCGAGCTCGAAGTGCTGCTTCGGCGCGAACGCATAATCGCGCTTCGCCCCGAACGTGTGACGCTCGACGTTGTCCTTCTCGTCCCGGCCGTCCGGCACCTCGGCGAGCGGCAGGTTCGGAATCGTCGCCAGAATCTTGTTCAGCTCTTCCTCGGCGGATTTCGCCACCGCTTCCAATTCCGGCAATCCGACCTTGAGCTCGTTAACCTCGGCCATCAGGGCCTGCGCCCTCACCTCGTCCTTGTTCTTCTTCGCCTCGCCGATTTCCTTGGACGCGGCGTTGCGGCGGGCCTGGGCCTGCTCGGATTTCAGGATCGCGGCGCGGCGGCGCTCGTCGATGCCGAGCAGCCGGTCGGCTTCGGCCTCAAGGCCGCGGCGGCGCAGCCCGAGGTCGAACTCGGCCTTGTGTTCCCTGATCCATCGGATGTCGTGCATTGGAGCTAACCCTGTCATGCCCCGCGAATGCGGAGCATCCAGCACTTTTGGGCGCGAGAAGAATCGAGCCCCAGGCCGCGTTCCATATCAGGTTTGGCGGAAACTGGATCGCCCGGTCAAGCCGGGCGATGACAGGCCGGTTATGGCGGCGGCGGATCGGTTGGGGCGTCGCCGGAACTGGCCTTGGCTTGCGCCTTCGCGGCCTGCGCCTTGCCCTCGACCAGCTTCACCGACCAGATCGACAGCTCGTAGAGCAGCAGCAGCGGGATCGCGAGCGACATCTGGCTCAGCACGTCGGGCGGCGTCAGGATCGCGGCGATCACGAACGCGACGACGATGAAATAGCGCCGCTTCTCCTTGAGCATCTGCGAGGTCACGACGCCCATGCGGCCGAGCAGCGTCAGGATCACCGGGAGCTGGAACGCCACGCCGAACGCCAGGATCAGGCTCATCATCAGCGACAGGTATTCGCCGACCTTCGGCAGCAGCGCGATCTCGGCCTGGCCGTCGCCCGCCGACTGCTGCATGCCGAGCGAGAACCGCACCAGCATCGGCATCACCATGAAATAAACCACCGCCGCGCCCAGGATGAAAAAGATCGGCGTCGCGATCAGGTACGGGATGAAGGACTGGCGCTCGTGCCGGTAGAGGCCGGGCGCCACGAACATGTAGATCTGCCCGGCGATGATCGGAAACGAGATGAACGCGGCGCCGAACAGCGACAGCTTCAACTGCGTGATGAAATATTCCAAGAGCGCGGTGTAGATGAACTTCGAATTCTCGACGCCCGCGATCCAGACATAAGGCCAGACCAGAATATTGTAGATCGGCTTGGCGAAGAAGAAACACACGATGCACGCCAGGAAGAACGCCGCCAGCGCCTTGATCAGCCGCGAGCGCAGCTCGATCAGATGATCCATCAACGGCGCTTTGGAGGCCTCGATCTCGTCGTGGTCGGGCGGCAGGTTGCTCTGGTCGTTCATGCCCCCTCCCCGGTTTTGGGCTGGGGCGCAGGCGAAGCGGTTGCGACAGTCGCATCGGCAGCAGTTGGCGCGGGCTCGATCGCGCCCGGATCGGACGTGGCCACGGTCGAGGGCGCTGCGGCTTCGGCGGTCGCCGCCGGCGGCGGCGTGTCAACGGGCTCGCTGCCCATCGCGGCTTCGGTGTCCCGGCGGATCGTCTCCATCGGATCGAAGTTGGTGTAGCTCGACGCCGTGGCCGTCATGTCGTCGACGGTCTTCTTCAGGTCGGCGACCTCGGCCTCGCGCATCGCGTCGCGGAACTGGTCCTGGAAATCCGCGGCCATGCGGCGGATCTTGCCCATCCACTGGCCGCAGGCGCGCAGCACGCCGGGAAGCTCCTTCGGCCCGATCGCGATCAACGCGACCACGCCGATGACCACCAGCTCGGTCCAACCGATGTCGAACATCGCGGCTAACTCTCGACCGTCATTCCGGGACGCCGCGAAGCGGCGGGCCCGGAATCCAGGGATACAACGGAAGCGGCGCGCTTGGCCCTGGATTCCGGGTTCGCTCGCTGCGCTCGCGCCCCGGAATGACAGGTGATGTTCTTGCGCATCCTGCTAACTCCAAGGGGCGCTAGCTTTCGGCCGGCGCCCCTCAATCAACCCGACGCCGAACCTGAAAGCTGCGCTCAGCCCGCCGAGCCCTCGAACTTGCGTTCGGTCTGGCCGTGCTGCGCCATGCCGGGCGCCGCTGCTGACGTACCCGGCGCACCAGGCGCGCCCGCCACCGGCGCACCCGCCGGCTTCTGATCGATGACCTTGGGATCGGCCGGCGGCGTCTCGGTCTTGGCCGGCTCGTCCTCGGCCATGCCCTTCTTGAAGGACTTGATGCCCTGGGCCACGTCGCCCATCAGGTCGGAAATCTTGCCCCGGCCGAACAGCAGCAGGACCACGGCAATGACCACGATCCAGTGCCAGATGCTCATCGAACCCATACAAAAACCCTCCGCTCCGAGCGGCTCATCCCCCTGGCCGTGCTCGGATTTGGCGGAACCTAGGCTTATGGGCGGGCAAAAACAAGGATGACCGGCGTCGCAAGGGCGTAGTTGCCTTGGCTACTGGGTCTCTCAGCCGTCATGCCCGGCCTTGTGCCGGGCATCCACGTCTTTTGCCCGGGCAAAACAAGGCATGGATGGCCGGGACAAGCCCGGCCATGACGGGGTTGGCTGCGACGTTTACTCCTCCACCCGCTCCGGCGGGGGCGCCAGCCCGAGGTCGAGGTCGCCCGGCTCCAGCGGGTCCTCGTCGTCGCGCAGCGTCGGGTCGTCCGACGGCATCGGCACCGCGAAACCGGGCGGCAGGCGGCCGTCGAGCAGACCGGAGCCCTTGAGCTCCTCCAGCCCCGGCAGGTCGCCGAGCGCCTCCAGCCCGAAGTGCGACAGGAAGGCCTCGGTGGTGCCGTAGGTTATCGGCCGCCCGGGGGCCTTGCGCCGGCCGCGCGGGCGAATCCAGCCGGTCTCCATCAGCACGTCGATCGTGCCCTTCGACATCACCACGCCGCGGATTTCCTCGACTTCGACGCGGGTGACCGGCTGGTGATACGCGATCACGGCCAGCGTCTCGGTCGCCGCCCGCGACAGCTTCTTCGGGACCACGGCTTCCTTGGTCAGCAGCCACGACAGGTCGGTGGCGGTGCGGAAGGTCCACTTTCCAGCGACCTTCACCAAGTTCACCCCACGCGGCGCGTATTCGAGTTGCAGCACGCGCAGGCTGTCGCGCAGATCGACTCCCTCGGGAAGCCGTGCGCCGAGCGTCTTCTCGTCGAGCGGCTGACCGGCAGCGAACAGCAGCGCCTCGAGCAGCCGCAGGTGTTCCGGTCGCGGCGCAGCCTGTGCCGCGCCTTCGCCCGCGACCTCGGTCTCCGCGTCGGCCTTGCGCTCAGCCGAGCGGGACTTGAGTTCTTCGTGGGGAATGATCCGTCGTTCCGCCAAAGCCGCCATGCCTCCGGTCTCCTACTTTCAATTCGCTATTCAACGACGCGAAGTCCGGTCGCGGTCGAACCGGCCGCTTCGCGCTTGCGCATATAGATCGGCGCGAACGCCGTCGGCTGGTGCACCTCGATGTGCCCCTCGCGAACCATTTCGAGCGTTGCCGCGAGGCTCGACGCCAGCACCGTCGCCCGCATCGCCGGCTCGACCAGATAGGTCACCAGGAAGGAATCCAGCGTGCTCCAGTCGGTCGCCTGCCCCACCAGCCGTTCCAGCGCCTCGCGCGCCTCGGACAGCGACCAGACGTTGCGCGCCTTGAACTGCACGTTGGTGAAGACGCTGCGCTGGCGCTGCGCCGAATAGGCCGAGAGCAGATCGTAGAGTGTGGCCGTCCATTGCGGATGCTTGATGTCGGCGATCGGCTCGGGATCGCCGCGGCCGAACATGTCGCGGTTGAGCTGCGGACGTCCCATCAGCTTGCCCGAAACGTCGCGGAAGGCTTCGAGCCGCTTGAGCCGCCAGGCCAGCGCGTTGGCCATATCCTCGGCGCTCGGTTCGTCGGGGCCCTGGGTCTCCGGCAGGAGCAGGCGCGACTTCAGATAAGCCAGCCACGCCGCCATCACGAGATAGTCGGCGGCCAGTTCGAGGCGCAGCTTCCGCGCCTCCTCGATGAAGGCGAGATACTGGTCGGCCAGCGCCAGGATCGAAATCTTGGCGAGGTCGACCTTCTGGTTGCGCGCCAGCGTCAGCAGCAGATCGAGCGGGCCCTCGAAGCCCTCGACGTCGACCACCAGCGCGGGCTCGTCGGCACGGCGCTCCGCCAGATCGTTCACTTCGTTTTCAAAGGTCTGCACGTCGGTGGTCATGCGCTGACTTGGCCTGTCATCATGGCGGCAAATCGCTGGCGGGCGGCGGTCACGTCGATATCGGAGGCTCTGCCGCGCTGGGCCATCGCCGCGGCTGCGCGGCGTCCCGCCTCGCCGGCAAGCTCCGGCGCCTGCGCCGCAACCGCCTGCATCTCGTCGAGCCGGCCGTTGCAGTGCAGCACCACGTCGCAGCCGGCTGCGAGCGACGCGCGGGTGCGCTCGCCGATCGAGCCGGACAAGGCGCCCATGGAGACATCGTCGCTCATCAACAGTCCGTCGAATCCAATGAAGCCGCGAATCACTTCGCCGATCATTGTGGCCGATGTGGTGGCCGGTCGCACGGGGTCAATCGCGGTGAACACAACATGCGCCGTCATCGCCAACGGCAGGCGGTTGAGCGGCCGGAACGCCGCGAAATCGGTTGTCGCCAAGGTGGCGCGGTCGGTGTCCACAACCGGCAGCCTCTCATGGCTGTCGGCATTGGCGCGGCCGTGGCCGGGAATGTGCTTGAGCACGGGCAGCACGCCGCCGTCGCGCAGGCCCTCGGCCACCGCCGCGGCGATCGCCGCGACCTTGCCTGGTTCATGACCGTAGGCCCGGTTTCCGATCACCGAATGCGCGCCCTCGACCGGCACGTCCGCCAAAGGTAGGCAGTCGACATTGATCCCGAGCGGCAACAGGTCCGCCGCAATCAGCCGAGCCCCGAGCCGGGCCGCCGCGAGACCGGCCTCCGGGTCGCGATCGTAGATCCGGCCAAAGACGGCGCCCGGGGGATAGACCGGCCAATGGGGCGGTCCAAGACGCTGGACCCGCCCGCCCTCCTGGTCGACCAGGACCGGCGTATCCCGGTCGCCTATCACGCCGAGAAAATCACCCACAAGCCTAGTGACTTGTTCCTTATTCTCGATGTTTCTTTTGAAGAGAATAAGGCCCCACGGGCGCGCCTCACGCGCGAATGCGCGCTCGTTCGCGGTCAGCGTCGGGCCGGACAGGCCGGTGATGAAAGCGCGCGCCGTCATCGGCGCCGATTAACGTGCGTCGGCGCGCAGGGTCAAGCCAAAGGCCAGTCAGATCAATTGCTTTGCACAACGCAATCGCCGCCGGCCGCCTTCAGGCTGCCGCAGAGCTGGACCGCCTGGTCGCGGCTGGTGAACGGCCCGACCATGGCACGGTAGTATGTACCCTTGGTGCCCAGATCGGCCCGGCGTATCACCGGCTGGCGATCGCCCAGCACGCTGCCGTACTTGGCCTGGATGCTGCGGTACGAATTCTGCGCATCCGTCTCGCTTCGCTGCGAGGAGACCTGGACGTGATAGCCGCCGCCGTTTCCGGCTGGAGCAGGTGCGGCAGCAGCAGCCCGCGCGGGCGCGTTTCGCGGCGGAGGCAGCGAAGCCTGCGGCGAACCGCTGTCGGGCGATAGCGAGAGCGGCGCGTTGCCCCCCGACGGTGGCGGTAACGTCTGCTGCACCTGACGCGGAGCCACACTTCGTGCAGCGGGTGCGACCGGCTGGGCAGAAGCCTGCGGCGAAACATCGAGCGGCGCATTGGCCGGAGTAGCAGCCGCCATCTGACGCGGCGCAGGAAGAACAGCCGGCGCAACGCTCTGGGTGCGAGCCGCAGCCCCGTTGTCCGGCTGGTCCGGACGGATCGGCACGGTGCGCACGCGCTTGGGTTCGGTCAGCACGCTTGGCGGATTGGCGGCGCCGGTTGCGGCAACCGCTTGATTGCCGCCGGGCCCACCCGGCAGCACAACCCGAGGCGGGCTCGATCGCACCATATCCTTCGGATCCAGGGGCTGCTCTTCGCGCACCAGCACTTGCTCGTTCTGGCCGCGATCGCCGAAGCGGTCGTAGCTCATCTTGTTGATCGAGGCGTCGCCGCTCGCAGGCGGCGGCACGACCTTGCTCGGTTCGGCGCTGGCCCGGATCACCGGCGGCGCCGAAGTCGAGCCTGATCCGCTGAATATGCTGCGATAGCCGAACGCGCCCGCGGTGCCGAGCACCGCGAGACAGAGCACCGCCAAGACCGTGATCAGTCCCTTGCGGCGGCCGCCTTGCGGAGCGTCGTCATAGAAGTCGTCGGCCGGCGGCTGCCGATCGCCGCGATGGAACGGCGGAGGTGTCGTCGGGAACTCCGGGGTGTCCTGGCCCTCGGGATTAGCCTGCACAAGGCCGGGCGCGTCGTAGCCCGTGTGATATTCGGCCGACGGCTGCGGCTGATGCTCGTGGGCGTGAAAATCGCGGGCATTATCGTGACTGTGAGCGTCCTGATGACGCGCTGCATGGCTCTGCGATGCGAAGCCCGGAACGGCATACCCCTGGACGTCGTAGTGCTGACCACTCGCCAGCGGCGCCTGATGGACCGGCGACGCGAACGGGTCGTAGGCCGGCGCGGGAGCCGCGGCAGTTTGCCAATCCTCGGGCGCAGCCGGTTCGTTGCCGTATTGTTGGACAGGCTCGGCGGCATAATGTTGTTCGGCACCGTAGTGAGGCGCGGACTCGTTGCCGTAGTGCGATGCCGGTTCGCTCGCATAGGTGGACGCCGGCTCAAAGTGAGGCGCCGGCTCATGACCATGCTCCTGGCCGTAATGCGGTTCCGTCGGGAGACTGAAGCGCTGGTCAGGCGATGCCGGTGGCCGCGATTCGCGTCCGAACTCGGAGAACGGATCGCTCTGGCCGATCAGCCGCGCGAGCTCCGCGAGCGGATCGCCGCCCTGAGAGCTGCCGGCAGCCGCCGTCCGGTCGTATGGATCGTCTGTTCGGTAACGCGCGCTTTGTTCGTTCGCCATCTGAGATCCGGTTCCGGGTACGACTCGGCCGGCTTGACTACCGCAATGGACCACGTCCAGAGGCGCCGAGCTACCGCATCTCCGAAGGCGCTTCCACACCCAGCAACGCCAATCCGGAGGCTAGAACGGTAACAACGCCCTGTACCAGAGCAAGGCGCGCCACCGTCACTTGTGGATCATCTTGGATAATGAAGCGTAAATGTGGCGCATCGCTGCCCTTGCTCCATAGGGCGTGAAATTCGCTCGCAAGCTCATACAGATAGAACGCGATCCGGTGCGGTTCATGAGCCAGAGCAGAGGCTTCCGCCAGCCTTGGATAGGCGGCTATCTTACGCATCAGCGCGATTTCCCCCGCGTCATCGAGCCGCGCCAGGGGGGCATCGCGTAGAAAAGCCGCGCGGGCCGCCGACTCGGCAGGCAGGCCGGGGACAACCTCGACGGCGTTGCGGAACACCGAATTCCCGCGGGCGTGGCCGTACTGGACATAGAACACCGGGTTGTCTTTCGACTGCTCGATAACCTTGGCGAGGTCGAAATCGAGCGGCGCGTCGTTCTTGCGGTAGAGCATCATGAAGCGGACCGCATCGCGGCCGACCTCGTCCACCACCTCACGCAGCGTCACGAACTCGCCCGAGCGCTTGGACATTTTCACCTCGACGCCGGCGCGCGAGAGCTTCACAAGCTGGACGATCTTGACGTCGAGCTCGGCTGTGTCCCCGCTCACGGCCTTGACCGCCGCTTTCATGCGCTTGACGTAGCCACCGTGGTCGGCGCCCCAGACGTCGATCATGTTGCGGAAGCCGCGATCGAATTTGGACTTGTGATAGGCGATGTCGGACGCGAAATACGTATAGCTGCCGTCGGATTTCTTCAGCGGCCGGTCGACGTCGTCGCCGAACGCGGTGGCACGGAACAAAGTCTGCTCGCGATCCTCCCAATCCTCCGACGGCGCGCCTTTCGGCGGCGGCAGGCGGCCCTCGTAGACGTGGCCCTGCGCGCGTAGCCATTCGATGGTGGCGCCTACCTGGTCACCCCTGTCGCCTTCGATCAATGAGCGCTCGGAGAAAAACACATCGTGCTTGATGTTGAGAGCAGCGAGATCTTCGCGGATACTTGCCATCATCAATTCAATGGCTCGCTGCCGCAGCCTCCGAGGCTTGCTCCGCGAGCTCAACAAACGCTGGAATTGTCGCACTAATCGCCACCATCGCGCGAACCGCTTCCACCGCAATAGCTTCCGCCGACGTCGGGCCCTAAGTTCACGCAACCGTTGCTTATCTGGCCAGATCAATAAACCGCCGCCGTGCTCTTTTGCGAGCGCCTCCCCGGCGGCTTTCAGATAGTCGCCGGGATACAGTCCCTCCGGAATTTCGCCGATAATTTTACCTCGTGCCTCCAGGTAGCGCAGGAAGGCCGAGCGCGTGAGCGCTTCGACCTGCGCGCCGGCATCGTTGATGTAATATTCGCGCGTCACGGCAAAGCCGGCGAACGCCAGCAGATTGGCGAGCGCGTCGCCGAACACCGCACCGCGGCAGTGGCCGACATGCATCGGCCCGGTCGGATTGGCCGAGACATACTCGACATTGACCGCCTCGCCCGCGCCGACATCGCCTCGCCCATAGTCAGAACCGGCCGCGACCGCATAGGCCAACGCTTGCCGCCACACCGACGGATCAAGCGTCAGGTTGATGAAGCCCGGTCCCGCGACCTCGGCCTTGACGACCTCCGGCCGCTTAGCAAGCTCGGCCGCGATCTGTTCGGCGAGTTCGCGCGGCTTGCGGCCGGCCTCCTTCGCCAGCGCCATCGCCGCGTTGGTCGCGAGATCGCCGTGACTGGCGTCGCGCGGCGGTTCGACCACGATGCGGGACAGATCGGGCGGAGCGCTGCCCAGCGCGCCCGATTTGGCCAGCGTCGTGACGGCGGAACCGACGTGGTCGGTGAAAAGCGTAAAGACGTTCATGCGGCGCTGAATAGCAAATCGGGGTGGATACGCCTAGCGCAACTCCGGCGTCGAGCCGAACAGCCGCGCGTGCTCGACCATGGCGTAGCGGTCGGTCATGCCGGCAATAAAATCAGCGATCCGCCGCGCCCGCGCTTCGTCGGCCGCGAGATCGAGCCCGGTCAGCCATTCTGCGGGCATGTCGCCGGGCCGCTCGTTGTAATGGGCGAACAGGTTGCGGATCACTCCCTCGGCCTCATCCATGATCCGTTTGATGCGCGGATGCCGATACATGCGCGGGCGCAGGAAACCCTTGATCGCGCGATCCGCCTCGGCAATGGCCGGCGAAAACCGGACCAGCGGCCGCCCGGCATGGCGAATGCTGTCCGCCGATGCCGGATCGAATTCCGCCAGGTCGCGCCGGCTCTGGGCTACGACATCTTCGATCATCCTGGTGATCAACCGGCGGATGATTTCGTGCGCCCTCCGGCCAGGTTCGAGACCCGGATGGTCGCGATCGGTTTCGTTCAGGATATCGCCCACCACCGCCAAACCGCCGAGATCGTCGAGGCGGAACAGTTCCGCGCGCAAACCATCGTCGATGTCGTGGGCGTCATAGGCGATATCGTCGGCAATGGCGCCGACCTGGGCTTCCGCGCCCGGATGGCTCCACAGTTCGAGATCGCAGCCGCGACTGAACTCGGCGATGGCACGAGGCAGCCCGTGCTCGGCATATTTTCCGGCCGGCGTTCCGACCCGGTCGGTGAGCGGTCCGTTGTGCTTGACCAAGCCCTCCAGCGTCTCCCAGGTCAGGTTGAGCCCGTCGAAGTCCGGATAGCGCCGCTCCAGCGCGGTTACCACGCGAAGGGTCTGGGCGTTGTGGTCGAACCCGCCGAAAGCCGCGAGACATTGATCGAGGGCGCGCTCGCCGGCGTGGCCAAACGGCGGATGTCCCAGATCGTGGCCAAGCGCGCAGCCCTCGGCCAGGTCTTCATCGAGCCCAAGCGCGCGGGCGAGCGACCGGGCGATCTGGGTGACCTCCAGCGTATGGGTCAGTCGGGTGCGGAAATGGTCGCCCTCGTGAAAAACGAAGACCTGGGTCTTGTGGGCGAGCCGGCGAAACGCCGTCGCGTGGATGATGCGATCGCAATCGCGGCGAAAGGCGCTGCGCGTTCCGCTCAGGGGCTCCGGATGGAGGCGTCCGCGGCTGCGCCCCGGATCGGACGCAAACGACGCGCGGGCGAACGCTTCGACCGCCATGGGTTTCGCTCGATTGACCTTCCCGGTGACCGCACTTAACTATCAGGTGAGCGTTCTGGCAACTTGGTATGTTGGAACGCAAGGAAACCAGGCGATGACCACAAACGTCACAATGACGGAGCGGGCGGCGCGGCGGATCGGTGAGATTCTCAAGACCGAGCCGTCCGGAGCCATGCTGCGAGTCAGCGTCGAGGGCGGCGGTTGCTCCGGTTTCCAGTACAAGTTCGACGTCGAGCGCACGCAGGCCGCCGATGACATCGTATTGGCCCGCGACGGCGCCACGGTGCTGATCGATTCGGTTTCGCTGAACTATCTCGCCGGCTCCGAGATCGACTTCGTCGACGACCTGATCGGAGCATCGTTCAAGGTGAACAACCCGCAGGCCAAGGCGTCCTGCGGCTGCGGCACCAGCTTTACGCTCTGAAAGTCAGTTCGGCTTCAGGCCGACAGCCTTGGCCAACGCACCGGTCGATACGATTTCAGCCCGCACCAGGGCATCGAATTCGGCCGGACGCAGCGGCATCGGATCAACGCCGAGCATGACCAGGCGGTCTTTGACCGCCGGACCCTGCATGGCGCGGATCGCCTCCCGATGAAATTTCTCGACGATGTCGCGCGGCGTTTTGGCCGGCGCAAACAGCCCGACCCAAAACGCGTAATCCGAATTCGGGATCACTTCGAGCACGCTCGGCACGTCCGGTAACAGTGACGCCCGTTTCGCGCCGCTGACCGCAAGCGCAACCACCCGGCCGTCCTTGATCAGCGGAAGCGCCGTGCCCAGTGGGCAGAAATAGAATTCCGCCCGTCCCGACAGCACCTCGCTCAGCGCTTCGGCGCCGCCACGGAACGGAATGTGGACGGCGTCGAAACCGGCGGCGATGCGGAATCGTTCGGCGCTGAGATGGGTGGCGGTGCCGACCCCCGCCGATGCGAAGTTGAACGACCCGGGCTTGCTCTTGGCGGCCGCAACAAGCTCGCTCGCGGTCTTGAAACCCTTGCTCGCGGAAGTGATCAGAACGTTGGGTCCGCTGCCGAAGGAAACCACCGCTGCGAAATCGCCCGCGGTATCGTAGGACGCGTTCGGATAGACCGTCGGCACCATCGTGTGTGCGGAAGAGGTAGCAAGATACGTGTAACCGTCCGGCTCTGCCTTGGCGACAACACCCGCGGCAATCGTGGTGCCGCCGCCGCCGCGGTTCTCGACCACGATCGGTTGCCCAAGCAGCACCGAAAGCGGATCGAACACGACACGCGGAATGATGTCCGTGGCGCTGCCTGCGCCAAAGGAATTGATCACACGGATCGGCTTGGTCGGCCAGGATTGCGCAGCCGCAACACTCAAACCAGCAAGCATGACGGCAGCGGCCACGCACAAACGTCGCAACATCATATTTCCCCTCGCCGCTGTCAGCCCGTCATTCCGCAGCCACCGCCGGCTTGAGCGGCGCTTCGGCCACCTCCTCGAGCTGCGGCTCGAGCCGGCGCTTGAGCATCCGGTCGACGCGGTCGAGATAGAGATAGACCACCGGCGTGATGTAGAGCGTCAGCATCTGCGACACGATCAAGCCGCCGACCACCGCGATCCCGAGCGGCTGGCGCAGCTCCGCGCCGGCGCCGGCGCCGAGCGCGATCGGCAGCGCGCCGAAGATCGCGGCGAACGTCGTCATCATGATCGGACGGAAGCGCAACAGGCAGGCCTCGCGGATCGCGGCTTCCGCGTTGAGGCCGACGCGACGGCGTTCGATTGCGAAGTCCACCATCATGATGGCGTTCTTCTTCACGATGCCGACCAGCATGACGATGCCGATCATCGCAATCACCGACAGATCCATCTTGAACAGCATCAGCGTGAGAATCGCGCCAATGCCCGCCGACGGCAGGCCGGAGATGATGGTGATCGGGTGGACGAAGCTCTCGTAGAGGATACCGAGCACCACGAAGGCGGCGAAGATCGCGGCAACGATCAGGATTCCCTGCCCCTTCAGCGACTCTTCGAACACCTGGGCGTTGCCTTGAAAGCCGGATGTCACTGTGGCCGGCAGGTTCGATTCCCGCTCGATGTTTCGAATAGCAGCGGTGGCGTCTCCGATCGCGAAGCCCGGCGACAGGTTGAACGAAATGGTGACCGATGGCTGCTGGCCCTGGTGATTGATGAGCAGCGGCCCAACCTGCTGGATCGGCCTGGTGACGGCCGACAACGGGATCGACTGCCCGGATGGCGTCCCAACACCCGGAATTCCGGAACCCGGCGCGCCGGTGCCCGCACCGAGCGCGCCCGGCCCGCTGGTCTTGACAAAGATCTTCGAGAGTGCCGACGGGTCGGCCCGGAATTCGGGCTTGGTCTCCAGGATTACCTGATAATCGTTACTGTCGGAATAGATGGTCGCAACCTGGCGCTGGCCGAAGGCGTTGAACAGCTCCTGACGCACCTGGTCGATAGTGATGCCGTAGACCGCAGCCTTCTCGCGGTCTACCTCGATCATCACTTGCGGATTGGCGATGTACAGGTCGGTGTTGACGTCGAGCAAGCCGTCGATCGTGGCGATCTTGTCGCGCATCTCAAGCGCAGTCCGGTAGAGCGTCTCGGTCTCGCTCGACTGCAGCGTGTACTGGTATTCGCCCTTTCCGATGCGGCCGCCGACGTTGATGTTCTGCAACACCCGGAAGTAGACGGTCACGCCTGGAATGCCGCTCGTTGCGCGGCGCAACCTTGCCAGCACCTGGTCTATCGGCCCGCGCTCCGCCTTGGACTTCAACGCGAATGAGATGCGGCCCTGGTTGACGGTGGCGTTGGGGCCGCCCACGCCGACAGTGGAATTGGCGTAAGCCACCGCCGGGTCGGCGCTAATGATGTCGGCCACCTTGCGCTGGCGCTCGGCCATGGCGGTGAACGAAATGTCCGACAACGCCTCGGTTGTCACCAGCACGAAACCGGTGTCTTCGCGCGGGAAGAACCCCTTCGGAACCAAAACGTAGAGCCAAATCGTGCCGCCGATGGTGAGAAACGTCACCATCAAGGTGATCGACTTGTAGGCGATCACCTTGTCGAGTGTCCATTCGTAGGCGTTGAGCCAGCCCTGGAAAACGCGCTCGAACGCCCGCAACACTATGTTTGGCTTCTTGTCGCCTTCGTGGTGGCCGCGCAGCACACGCGCGCACAGCATCGGCGTGAGCGTAAGCGAGACGAACCCCGAAATGACGATCGCCACCGCGATCGTCACCGCGAATTCGCGGAACACCCGGCCGACGATGCCGCCCATCAGCAGCACCGGGATGAACACCGCGATCAGCGAGAACGTGATCGAAACGATGGTGAAGCTGATCTCGCGCGCGCCCTTGAGAGCGGCCTCGAACGGTCGCATCCCGCCTTCGATGTGGCGAACGATATTCTCCAGCATGACGATGGCGTCGTCGACGACGAAGCCTACCGACAGCGTCAGCGCGAGCAGCGTCATGTTGTTGATTGAGAATCCGAGGAGGTACATGACGGCGCAGGTGCCAACGAGCGAAATCGGCACGGCCAGAGCCGGAATGATGGTCGCCGATGCCGAGCGCAGGAACAGAAAGATCACCATGATCACGAGGGCGAAGGCGATCAGCAGCGTCTCTTGAACGTCCCAGACCGCGTCCCGGACCGAAACCGAACGGTCGAGCAACGTCTCCATCCGGATCGAGGGCGGAACCTGAGCGCGGAACTGCGGCAGCTTCGCGCGGATCAGATCGACGACCTCGACCGTGTTCGCGTCGGGCTGACGCTGGACCGCGAGCACCACGGCGCGGGCGTTGTTGAACCAGCTCGCAATCTGGTCGTTCTCGACGCTGTCGACAACGTCGGCGATCTCGCTGAGCTTGATCGGCGAGCCGTTGCGCCAGGCGGCGATGACGTCCTTGTAGTCGGACGCACGCCGCATTGCCCCCGATGCGAGCAGCGTCACGTTCCGCTCGGGGCCAGTCAACGTGCCGACCGGCGTGTTGGAGTTGGCCTTGGTCAGGACGGTCCGAATATCATCGAGCGAGATGTTGCGTGCTGCAGCCGCAACCGGATCGACCTGCACGCGAACTGCGAATTTCTGCGAGCCGTAGACCAGCACCTGGGCGACGCCGGCAATCTGCGATATTTGCTGCGCCAAGATGTTCTGCCCATACTCGTCGACCGTCGACATCGGCAGCGTCGGCGAGTTGAGGCTGATGAACAGGACCGGAGAGTCGCCGGGATTGACCTTGCGGAAGAACGGCGGCGTGGTCATCTCGACCGGCAGCCGGCGCGCGGCAACGGAAAGCGCGGTCTGCACGTCGAGCGCGGCGCCGTCTATATCCCGGCCGAGATCGAACTGCACCGTGATCTGGGCCCGGCCGAGCGATGACTGCGAGGTCATCGACGTGATGCCCGCGATGGTCGAGAACTGCCGCTCGATCGGGCCTGCGACCGAGGCAGCCATGGTTTCGGGGCTCGCGCCGGGCAGCGTCGCAGTCACCTGGATGGTGGGGAAGTCCACCCGCGGCAGCGCCGCCACCGGCAGCAGGCGATAGCCGAAGATGCCGAAGACGATGATCGACGCTGTGATCAGCGTCGTCATCACCGGACGTCGGATGCAGGTCTCGGAAATCGACATGTCAGGAACTCGCCTCGCTGCGCGGGGCCACCCGCGTTCCTTCGGACAGCAGGAGCTGGCCGTCGGTGACTACAACGTCACCCTCCTCCAAGCCGGACTCGATCACTATTTTGCCTTCGACGGTGCGCTCGACCTTGATGCTGCGGACCGAGGCCACATTGTTCTTCACCACGAACACGAACGAGCCCGCCTGACTGATCTGCAAGGCCGCTGCGGGAACGGTGATGCGCCGCTCGGTTCGCAGCGTCACCTCCACATTCACCAGCGTTCCGGGCCAAAGCAGCTCGTCGGCGTTCGGCATCGAGGCCCGTACCACCACCATGCCGGTGGCCGGATCGACGGTGTTCTCGAACATCGCGACCTGGCCGGATGCGCGCGCGGCGCTGCCCGGAATGACCGCTTGCACCGTGGCGGTCTCGTTGTTGAGCGCCTGGCGGAGATCCGGGAGGTGGCCTTGAGAAACGCCGAATGAAACGTAGATTGGGGCGGTCTGGTTGATGGTGGCGATCGGCGCCGTGTCGGCTTGACGTACAATGTTGCCAACCTTGACCGTCGCCATGCCGACGCGACCGGCGATCGGAGCGCGGATCGTGCAATAGCTGAGCTGGACCCTCAGGTTCTCAAGCGTGGCCTTGTTGGATTCTGCGGTGGCGCGCGAGATGTTGACCTGGGTTTGCGCGTTATTGAGCGTGACCAGCGTGGTGGCGTTGCGGGCCACCAGTTCGGTGTAGCGGCTGACGTCGCGCTGGGCCTGATCGAGTTGAGCCTCGGCGCCCGCGATAACAGCTTCGACGCGCTTGATCTCGGCTTCGATCTGACGGCTGTCGAGGGTGAACAGCAGGTCCCCGACGTTGACTTTCGCGCCATCGGTGAAATGCACACCGATGATCGCCGTGTCGACCCGAGGCTTGATGGCCACGCTTGCCATGGTGGTGACGCTGCCAAGCGCGTCAAGCCGGATCGGAATCTCCTGCCGGACGGCCTTGGCCACGATCACCGGCACGACCCGCGCTGCGCGCTGAGGCGCCGGCGCCTGCGCCGCGGCGCCATGGGCCTTCCAGAGGGCCAACGCATCCTGCAAAATCGTCGGCAAGCGCATGTAGGCCAATGCGCCGCCCAGGGCGAGCACCAGCGCCAAGCCCACAAGCCATTTTCGTCGTTTCATCCCGCTATCCGGGCCGGGGTCCCGAACTTCCCGGTCCTATTCTCCCTTGGCTCGCCACAGCGCCTTCGTCCCCCACAATTGCGAGCACAATTAGCATACCGCAGCCAGCCTTGCACGCGCCCCGGCTTGTGGAATTAACACCGAAGACCCTGCTGTAGGGCACCTCGAATAATTGCGTCCTGGCCGTCGTTCGTCAAATCAGATTCAAGGAGCGTACGAGATTTGGCAGCGGAGGCGCATTCGATGGGTCAGTTCGGTTTCTTTGATGCGAACAATCGGCTCGAGGCTTTGTCAGCGAAGGGCG
>CAMDFO010000031.1 GCA_945897515.1 Rhodoplanes serenus
CCGGTGGTTAGGGGTCCCCGCCTTCGCGGGGACGACAGGGGAGAGCGTGTCGCGGTCTTGGCGCTACATCGCCGTCCAATCCCCCGACCGCTCGAACGCTGCGCTGGCGCGATAGATCGTGCACTCGTCCCAATGCCGCCCGACCAGCATCAGCCCGACCGGCAGTCCGTCGCTCATGCCGCACGGAATGCTGATCGCCGGATGGCCGGTGACATTGAACGGGCAGGTGTTGCGCGTGCCCTCCCAGCTTCGCCGCGTGACCTCCTGCGGCGGCGCGTCCGGGGCCGGGATCGGCGTCGCCTTCATCACCGTGGTCGGCAGCAGGATCAGGTCGTAGGATTTCAGCACCGCGTCATAGGCCGCGCGCAGCCGCCGCCGCAGGTTCTGCGCCTTGGCGTAGTAGTGCCCGCCGTAGCGGTCGAGCGTGTATTTGGAAAACAGCGTCGCGATCTTCAGCGTGTCGGCGAACTCGTCGGCGTGCTCGCGCCATTGCATCGCGGCCTTGATCACGCTGGTGGGATAGAGCCCCTCGTAGCCGATGCCGAAGCCGTTCATCTCCAGCAGCGTCACGCAGGCGGCGTCGCCGCGGATCGCGGACCACACCGGAAATCCCAGGCTGTGATGCTCGGGCACCGACACCTCCTCGACCACCGCGCCCAGCGATTGGAACCGCTCGGCCGCCGCGCGGACCTTGGCGTCGACATCGGCTTCCGAATTGCGGTGGCCGAAGCCCTCCTTCAGCACGCCGATGCGCAGCCCCTTGGCGCCGCCGTCGAGCGCGCCGGTGTAGTTGTCGGCTTTCGCGCCGCGCTGGCGCGAGTCGAGCCCGTCCGGCCCGGCCAGCACCTCCAGCAGCAGCGCGTTGTCGGCGACGTTGCCCGTCATCGGACCGACGCAGTCGAGCGTGATCTCCAGCGGCCCGATGCCGGTGTAGGGCACCAGACCATACGTCGGCTTCATCCCGACGATGCCGCAATAGCTCGCCGGAATCCGGATCGAGCCGGCCTGGTCGCCGCCGATCGCCATCGGCACTTCGCCGGCGGCAACCAGCGCCGCGCTGCCCGACGACGAGCCGCCGGTGGTGTGGCCGCGCTTTCTCGGATTGTGCACCGGGCCGGTCGAACTGGTGTGGCTGCCGCCGGACACGCAGTAATATTCGCACACCGCCTTGCCGGCGATCTCGCCGCCCTCGTCGAGGATGCGCGTCACGATGCTGGCGTCAATGTCGGGCACCGAGCCGTCGAGGAAGCCCGCGCCGATCATCATCGGCACGCCGGCGAGGCACACGTTGTCCTTGAGCGCGACACGCCGGCCCGCGAGCTTGCCGCCGGACGCGCCCTTGATCGCGGTCTTGATGTACCAGGCGCCGTATTGGTTTTCCTCCGGCGTCGGCCGCCGGCCGCCGTCGCGCGGATATTTCACCGCGGGCAGCTCGTCCGGCACCGCGTCGAGCGCGGCATAGGCCGCGACCAGCGGCGCAAGGATATCGCGCGCGGTTTCGAGATAGAGCGTGCTGGGGTTCATGCCGAGTTGTTCGGCGGCGTGACGCAGATCGGCGACGCTGGGCTTTTCGAACATGGGTGGCTCCTGTCCGCTTGGCGGCAAGAGCATAGCCACGTGCTCCGTTGTCGTCTCCGCGAAAGCGGGGACCCAGTTGACGAGTTGCGCTCGCGGTTCTGGACCCCCGCTTTCGCGGGAGTGACACCGTGAGCGCGGGCGCGACAACTTTTCACGCACCAACAGTTGATTATGACAGAATTGCTACGGATAAATGTCAGTTCGGTTACAGGTGGAGCGGTTCATGAGTTTGGTATCGCCGGCGCGGCCAGGTTTTCTGGCGTGGTCCAATCCGCTGGCGTGGTGGTGGGCGATGTTGACGCTCGTGAGCGGCGTCAACATCGCGGTGTGGTTCTGGCTGTACCGCGCCCTTCAGGACCCGCAGACCGGCAATCTCGCGGCGGGCATCGAGCTGATGCTGGTTCTCTGTGCGGCCTATGTTTTTGGCTGCGCGTTCAGATCGTTCCTGCCGCGCGCGGATGTTCAGCGGATCTGCCTGTTCGATACCTGGCTGTCGAGCGTCATGATCGGACGGACGGTGGCGACCGTGGCCGAGGTCGCCTTCGCGGTGCAGTGGGCGATTGTCCTGCACAAGCTTGGCACGATGACGGAAGCGGACACCGCGGTGAACGCCGCGTGGGCGATCGTGCCGCTGATCCTGATTGCGGAATGCTTCTCATGGCATGCGGTGCTGACCAGGAACTACCTGGGCCACGCCATCGAAAATTCGCTATGGGCGGTGGCCTTCTTCATCGCCGGCGTCGGCCTTTGCCGGCTGCTGCCGGAGTTCGACGGCGCGTTTCGCGCGGCGCTGGTGATTGCCATCGTTGGCATTGCAGGCTTTCTGGCCTTCATCGCGACCATCGACGTGCCGATGTATCTGACGCGATGGCGGGCCGAGGTTGCTGCCGGCCGCAGGTGTCTGAGCCCTCGGGAGGGGCTCCGCGACGTGAGCGTTCGCTGGGTCGTGACGCACGACATGGCCGAGTGGCGCGAGGAGATTCCCTGGATGTCGCTGTATTTCAGCGCGGCGGTTTGGGCCAGCCTCGCGCTGTGTGTTTGCTACGCTTTCGTGGGATAGCGGCGTTGAGCAAGGACTCCGTTGTCGTCCCCGCGCAGGCGGGGACCCACGGCGCAACAACATCGATCGTGGTTATGGATCCCCGCCTGCGCGGGGATGACAGCAGAGTTTGTGGTCGCTACCGATTGCTTGCCCAGTCCGCCAGCACCCGCCGGTCGATTTCCCTGATGCTCTTCGCCCCGCACAGCGCCATCGTCACATCCAGCTCGCGGTGCAAGATCTCGATGGCGCGCGCGACGCCGGCCTCGCCGCCGGCGCCGAGCCCGTAGATGTAGGACCGGCCGACGATGCACGACTTCGCGCCGAGCGCGAGCGCGCGCACGATGTCGGCGCCGGTGCGGACGCCCGAGTCCATCATCACCTCGATATCGGAGCCGACTGCGTCGACCACCTTGGGCAGCGCCACGATCGCCGACTCCGCGCCGTCAAGCTGGCGGCCGCCGTGGTTCGACACGCTGATCGCGTCGACGCCGGCCTTCGCTGCGACCTTGGCGTCCTCGACGTCGAGGATGCCCTTGAGGATGATCTTGCCCGGCCATTGGCTCTTGATCCAATCGAGATCTTTCCAGCTCAGCGACGGATCGAACTGGCTCGCGGTCCACTGCGCCAGCGAGCCGACGTTCTCCATGCCCTTCACGTGACCGGCGAGATTGCCGAAGGTCCGGCGCTTGCCCTTGAGGACCGACAGCGCCCAGGACGGCTTGGTCATGATGTCGATGACGTTCCTGATCTTGATGTCGGGCGGCACGGTCAGGCCGTTGCGCACGTCGCAGTGCCGCTGTCCCAGGATCTGCAGGTCGACCGTGAGCATCAGCGCGCTGCATTTCGCCGCCGCGGCGCGCTGGATCAGCTCGCGCATGAAGCCCTTGTCGCGCATCACGTAGAGCTGGAACCAGAACGGCTTGTCGACCGCGCCCGCCACGTCCTCGATCGAATTGATCGACATGGTCGAGAGCGTGTACGGGATGCCCGCCGCCTGCGCGGCGCGGCAGGCCAGGATTTCGCCGTCGCCATGCATCATGCCGCCGAGCCCGATCGGGCCGAGCGCGAGCGGCACCGGCACCTTTTCACCGAGGATGGTTGTCGAGGTGTCGCGCTTGTCGACGTCGACCATGACGCGCTGGCGCAGCTTGAGCTTCTCGAAATCGGATCGGTTGGCGCGCAGCGTCTCCTGCGAATAGGAGCCGGCCTCGGCATAGTCGAAGAACATTTTGGGCACGCGCCGCCGCGCGCGCTGCCGCAGATCCTCGATGCTCGGAAAAGCTTTCATTTTGGCCCACCCGTTCCCTTAACCCCGGAA
This sequence comes from Rhodoplanes serenus, assembly GCA_945897515.1. Taxonomy (GTDB): domain Bacteria; phylum Pseudomonadota; class Alphaproteobacteria; order Rhizobiales; family Xanthobacteraceae; genus Z2-YC6860. Next base: position 3,939 of record CAMDFO010000031.1, read on the forward strand.
CTACCATGTTTTGCCTTGGGAACGCGACACCGGCCCGGGCGTTAAGGGCGGAGGACTGTTTTCATTTCAGGAGGACTGAATATGGCTGCGACCCCGGCCACCAAGAAACGCGGCGGCGATCCGGACGTTAAGGAGAAGCCCGAGGCCGACAAGCCCGAGGACGCGATGGAGCGCGCGCTGGAGCAGGGCCTGGAAGAGAGCATGGCCGGCTCCGATCCGGTCAACATCACCCAGCCGCCGAAGTCCAAGCAGGACAAGCGCCTGCACGAGCCGGCGCCCAAGGATGAGTTCGCCGACTGATATTTCCCCTGTGTTTGTTGCGTTTGTCGCCGGGCGGGCCTAAAAGGCCCGCCCGGGCGTTATGGTGTCCACTGAGTCTTTTTGGAACCGGCGCAGGTTTGCCTGCATGGGAACGGTCCATCGCACGAGTGGGTGGCAAACCCGATCCGGTCATGCACTCGTAGCCAGCCCGCGCCGCTCATCCGGGCGCAGGGATTGAGGGGATCAGTGGCTCGCAAATATTTCGGTACCGACGGCATCCGCGGCCGCGCCAACGGGACGATCACACCAGAGCTGGCGCTCAAGGTCGGACAGGCTGCGGGCTTGGTGTTTCAGAACGGCGAGCATCGGCATCGCGTCCTGATCGGCAAGGATACCCGGCTCTCCGGCTACATGATCGAGAACGCCCTGGTCGCCGGCTTCACCTCGGTCGGAATGGACGTGCTGCTCACCGGTCCGATGCCGACGCCTGCCGTCGCCATGCTGACGCGCTCGATGCGCGCCGACCTCGGCGTGATGATCTCGGCCTCGCACAATCCCTACGATGACAACGGCATCAAGCTGTTCGGGCCGGATGGCTACAAGCTGTCCGACGACATCGAGCTGACGATCGAAAGCATGATCGACGACGACGTCTCCCGGAAGCTCGCCAAGTCCGCCGATCTCGGCCGCGCCAAGCGCATCGACGGCGTGCAGGACCGCTACATCGAATTCGCCAAGCGCACGCTGCCGCGCAACCTGTCGCTGGAAAACCTGCGGGTGGTGGTCGATTGCGCCCACGGCGCCGGCTATCGCGTTGCCCCCGAGGCGCTGTGGGAGCTCGGCGCCGAGGTCATCTCGCTGGGCGTCGATCCGGACGGCTTCAACATCAACCGGGAATGCGGATCGACCTCGCCCGAGGCGCTGGCGCAGAAGGTTCGCGAGGTGCGCGCCGATGTCGGCATCGCGCTCGACGGCGACGCCGACCGCGTCGCGATCGTCGATGAGCGTGGCCACGTCGTCGACGGCGACCAGCTCATGGCGGTGATTGCCGCGAGCTGGCAGGAGGACGGCCGCCTCGCGAAGCCGGGCGTGGTCGCGACCGTGATGTCGAACCTCGGCCTGGAGCGTTATCTCGGTTCGCTCGGCATCACGCTGGCGCGCACCGCGGTCGGCGACCGCTATGTGCTCGAGCGGATGCGCGAGCAGGGCTACAACCTCGGCGGCGAGCAGTCCGGCCACATCATCCTGTCGGACTACGCCACCACCGGCGACGGCCTGGTGGCGGCGTTGCAGGTCCTGGCGGTGGTCAAGAAGCTCGGGCTGCCGGTGTCGGAGGTTTGCCACCGGTTCGAGCCGCTGCCGCAGGTGCTGCGCAACGTCCGCTACAAGAAGGGCAAACCGCTGGAAGACGCCAAGGTGCGGGTCGCGATCGAGCGCGCCGAGCAGCGCCTGAACGGGCAGGGCCGCCTGGTGATCCGGCCCTCGGGCACCGAACCGGTGATCCGGGTGATGGCGGAAGGCGACGACAAGGTGCTGGTCGAGGACGTGGTCGACGGCATCGTGACTGCGCTGTCGGATGCGGCGGCATGATGCACTGCAAAAACCCTGCGATATCAAGGTCTTTGCAGTTTAGATAACCTATAAAAACAGCGTTTTTTCTTTGCGCCGCCGACCCCCGGACGGTATCGATTGTGCCGTTCGGGATTACAAATGATCGTCTGTTCCTGCAACGTGTTGAGCGACAAGGACATCCGCACGGCATGCCATGCGGAGGCGCGGCCGCGCAGCACCGGCCAGGTCTATGGCTGCCTCGGTTGCAGCGCCCAGTGCGGCCGCTGCGCCCGCACCATCCGCAAGATCATGGACGAAGCCCTCGACGCTGCCGCCACGGCTTGCCCGGCGGCGTGCAAAGGCTGCGCGGACGGCCAGAATCCCTGATTTTCAGCGTTTCGCATGGGGAAATGCGCATTTCCCCCTATGGCTGAAACCATTCCGCTAGATTAGAATTGATCTAAGATGCGAGCCGGGCCGTCCGCCCGGTCTGGATTATTGCAGGCACGGGAGCGCGTCATGAAGGGCGATGCCAAGGTCGTCGAATATCTCAACAGGGGTCTGCGGCACGAGATGACCGCCATCAACCAGTACTGGCTGCATTACCGGCTGCTGGAGAACTGGGGCTACCTGGATATGGCCAAGTACTGGCGGAAGGAATCGATCGAGGAGATGGAGCACGCCGACAAGCTGATCGAGCGGATCATCTTCCTCGACGGCTTCCCCAACATGCAGGTGCTCGATCCGCTGCACATCGGCCAGAACGTGAAAGAGATCCTCGATTGCGACCTCAAGGCCGAGATTTCCGCGCGCGCGCTTTACGAGGAGGCCGCGACGCACTGCTCAGGCGTGCGCGATTACGTGACGCGCGATCTGTTCGAGAAGCTGATGCACGACGAGGAAGAGCACATCGACTTCCTGGAGACGCAGTTGCATCTGGTCGGCGAGATCGGCATCGAACTGTACTCGCAGAAGCACATGGGCAAGCTCGGCAAGGACGCCGAATAGGCCGGCTTTACGCGCCCGAAACCAATCGCCGGTTCTGCCGCAATCATGAAGCGGGCGTTAACGCGCCCGCTTCATCGCTGTTTGCGCTTGCGCGCATCGCGAGTTGCGGCGCCGAGCGTTAACAATCACGGTTAAAAAGTAAGGTTGACCTGCGCTTAAGCGTTCGCTGGCATCTTCGGCTTCGTTGAGTTCATCCACGTAGGGCCGCACTGCGCGCGCGACCCTGCCGGACGCGAGGACGAAGTCATGGTGAGCGTGAAGGTCGTGGCGTTTGCGGGAATGACGGCACTGCTCTCGTCCGCGGCAAGCGCCGCAGACATGCCGCCGCTGATGCCGCCAATGCATCTGCCGCCGATGGAGGATTTCGGAAGCGGCTGGTATCTCCGCGGCGACATCGGCATGAGCAATCAACAGGTCAAGAGCCTGTACAACGTGCTCTACGATACGGCGTCATCGGTGCAGTCGGTCCACAAGGACTTCGAAAGCGCGCCGCTATTCGGCTTCGGCATTGGCTACCAGTGGAATCACTGGCTGCGGTTCGACATCACCGGCGAATATCGCGGTGGGTCGACGTTCAACGGCCTCGACATCTATACCGTGGGCGGTGTCCCCGGAACCGACGAATATCGCGCGATCAAATCGGAATGGCTGTTTCTCGGCAACGTCTATGCCGATCTCGGCACCTGGTATTCGTTCACGCCGTTCGTCGGTTTCGGCATCGGCGGGTCGCGCAACACGATCAGCAGCTTCATCGACGTGAACACGCCGACGGCGGGCGTCGCCCATGCCGCGGCCGCGAGCAAGTGGAACTTCGCCTGGGCGCTGCACGCCGGTCTCGCCTACAAGGTCAATCCCAACCTGACGTTCGAATTCGCCTATCGCTATGTCAGCCTCGGCGACGCCTTGACCGGCGACATCATCACGTACACCGGCGGCAACGCCGTCAACAATCCGATGCACTTCCGCGGCATCACCTCGCACGACTTCAAGTTCGGTGTTCGCTGGATGCTCGATGCGCCGATGATGCACAAGCCGATCTCGCTGCCGCCGCTGATGCGGCGAGGCTGAGCACATCGTAATGCGAAGGCTCCACGCGTTCGTCATTGCCGGGATCGGAGCTGTCGCGTTCACCGCGGCGGCTCACGCCGCCGACCCACGCGAGATGGTCATGCCGCGATACGAGCCGCCGGCGCTCTCGGCAGTGGAGTTCGCCTCGGGCTGGTATATTCGCGGCGACGCGGGCTACCGCGTGAACCGATTGCAGGGCATCGATTCCCCGGTACCGGTCACGTCCACGTTTTACGACAAGACGTACACGTTCGGCGGAGGCTTCGGTCACAAGTGGAACTGGTTCCGCGCCGATCTCACGCTCGACTATGCCGTGCGCAGGCCGATCGAAGGCGCGACCGCGCTCGCCGGAACAAGCTACACCGCCAGCATCGACACGCTCACCACGCTCGCCAATGTCTATCTCGATCTGGGCAACTGGGGCGGCTTCAGTCCCTATGTGGGCGCCGGAGTCGGGCCCTCGCGGTTGAACATATCCAATTTTAGAAACTCCCCGGCAGCGACGATGGTCACGCCGTCCGAGACCTGGCGGATTTCCTGGGCCTTGACGGCCGGTGTCAGCTATCAGATCACGCCCAGCATCGCCCTGGATGTCGGCTATCGCCACCTCAACCTCGGCGACGCCTTCAGCGGAAACGATACGACGGGGCGGGTCACCTACAAGGGCCTTTCGGCCAATGAAATCAGGATCGGCTTCCGTCTGCTGATCGACTGATATTTTCCGCTCCGTCTTGACGGCGGCCTCGTCCTTCCTTATTCCCGCCGGTGGGCCACCCCTCCCCACCGAGGGGCTTCTATCTGGAAGGATAGAGTTCATGACCACCACGACGCCCGGCGTGCGGCCGGCCATCCCGCACTTCTCGTCCGGCCCCTGCGCCAAGCGCCCCGGCTGGAGCCTCCAAGCCCTCACCGACGCTGTCCTCGGCCGCTCGCACCGCTCCAAGAGCGGTAAGGCGAAGCTCAAGCGCGCCATCGACCTGACCGCCGAGATTCTCGGTGTGCCGGCAGGCTATCGAGTCGGCATCGTGCCGGCCTCCGATACCGGCGCGGTCGAGATGGCGCTGTGGTCGCTGCTCGGTCCGCGCCCCGTCACCATGCTGGCCTGGGAATCCTTCGGCGAAGGCTGGATCGGCGACGTCCAGAAAGAATTGAAGCTGAAGGACGTGACGGTGCTCAAGGCGCCGTACGGCCAGCTTCCCGATCTCTCCAAGGTCGATCCCAAGACCGACGTGGTGTTCACCTGGAACGGCACCACCTCCGGCGTGCGGGTTCCGAACGCCGACTGGATTGCCGCCGATCGGGAGGGTCTGACGATCTGCGACGCCACGTCGGCTGCGTTCGCGCAGCCGCTCGACTTTGCCAAGCTCGATGTCGTGACCTTCTCCTGGCAGAAGGCGCTCGGCGGCGAAGCCGCGCACGGCATGATCGTGCTGTCGCCGCGTGCGGTCGAACGGCTCGAAAGCCACACGCCGGCCTGGCCGCTGCCGAAGATCTTCCGCATGACCAAGGGCGGCAAGATCAATGAGGACATCTTCGAAGGCGGCACCATCAACACGCCGTCGATGCTGTGCGTCGAGGATTATCTCGACACGCTCGACTGGGCGAAGTCGATCGGCGGGTTGAAGGCGCTGTTCGCGCGCGCCGACAGCAACGCCAAGGCGGTGGCCGACTGGGTCGCGCACACGCCCTGGATCGCGCATCTCGCCGACGATCCGGCGCTGCGCTCCAACACCTCGGTGTGCCTCAAGGTCGTCGATCCCGCGGTGCTCAAGCTTGCCCCCGACGCGCAGGCCAAGTTCGTCAAGGGCATCGCCGCCGCGCTCGAGAAGGAGGGCGTCGCCTACGACATCGACGCCTATCGCGACGCACCGTCGGGCTTGCGCATCTGGTGCGGCGCGACCGTCGAGCGCTCGGATGTCGACGCGCTCACGCTCTGGCTCGACTGGGCCTACGCCAAGGCCAAGGACGCGCTGCCGAAGGCAGCGTGACAGCATTCATTTCGCGAGCGTTGTTACCGCGCTCGCGCGAAATCCTCCGCTGTCATGGCCGGGCTTGACCCGGCCATCCATCAAAGCAGATGGACCCGCGGGTCAAGCCCGCGGGTGACAACCTGAAAATGGTGCGACAGCACAAGTTCGATCGGATCGATATCATGGCTCCCAAGGTTCTCATCTCCGACGCTCTCTCGCCCGCGGCCGTGCAGATCTTCAAGGATCGCGGCATCGAGGTCGATTTCCAGCCCAACCTCGGCAAGGACAAGGACAAGCTCGCCGAGATCGTCGGCAACTACGACGGCCTCGCGATCCGATCCGCCACCAAGGTGTCGCCGAAGATTCTCGAACGGGCGACCAACCTGAAGGTGATCGGCCGCGCTGGCATCGGCGTCGACAACGTCGACATCCCGGCGGCGACGGCCAAGGGCATCATCGTGATGAACACGCCCTTCGGCAATTCCATCACCACCGCCGAGCACGCGATCTCGCTGATGCTGGCGCTGGCGCGGCAAATCCCGGAAGCCGACACGTCGACGCGCGCCGGAAAGTGGGAAAAGAACAAGTTCATGGGCGTCGAGATTTTCGGCAAGACGCTCGGCGTGATCGGCTGCGGCAATATCGGCTCGATCGTCGCCGACCGCGCCGTGGGTCTGCGGATGAAAGTGATCGCCTACGATCCGTTCCTGTCGCCGGAGCGTGCGATGGACCTCGGCGTCGAGAAGGTCGAGCTCGACGAACTGTTCCGGCGCGCCGATTTCGTCACGCTGCACACGCCGCTGACCGACAAGACCAGGAATATCGTCGATGCCGCGGCGCTCAGGCAGATGAAGAAGGGCGTGCGCATCGTCAATTGCGCGCGTGGGGGCTTGGTGGATGAAACCGCGTTGTACGACGCGTTGAAATCCGGTCACGTCGCGGGCGCCGCATTCGACGTGTTCGTCGAGGAGCCGGCGACCAACAATCCGCTGTTCACCCTGCCGAACGTGGTCTGCACGCCGCATCTTGGCGCCGCCACCTCTGAGGCGCAGGAGAATGTCGCGCTGCAGGTTGCCGAGCAGATGTCGGACTATCTGCTGCGGGGCGCGATCTCCAATGCCGTCAACTTCCCCTCGATCACCGCCGAGGAAGCACCGCGGCTCAAGCCGTTCATTGCACTCGCCGAGCGGCTCGGCTCGTTTGCCGGGCAACTGAACGAGGGCGGCATCAGCAAGCTGCAGATCACCTACGAGGGTGCGGTCGCGCAGATGAAGACCAAGGCGCTGACGTCGGCGGCGGTCGCGGGCTTCCTGCGGCCGATGCTGCAGGACGTCAACGTGGTGTCCGCGCCGATCGTCGCCAAGGAGCGCGGCATCGTGATCGAGGAAACCACGCGCGAGGCCGAGGGCGACTACGACAGCCTGATCACGGTGACGGTGGTGACGCCGCAGCAGACCCGCTGGGTGTCGGGCACGGTGTTCGCCGACGGCCGGCCGCGCATCGTCAACATCAAGGGCATCCGCATGGATGCGGAGTTCGGTCCGTCGATGATCTACATCACCAACCTCGACAAGCCGGGCTTCATCGGAAAATTCTCGGGAACGCTCGGGGAAGCCGGCATCAACATCGCCACCTTCCACGTCGGCCGCGAGGCTCCAGGAGGCAATGCGATCGCGCTGATCGAGATCGACGGTGATCTTCCGGAAGACGTTCTGGCCAAGGTGCGCGCTCTGCCGCAGGTGCAGCAAGCCAAACCGCTGAAGTTCTGAAGCGAGGGTCCCTCATGCCTCGTTACTTCTTCAACACTCGTATGGGCGATGATGTGATCCCCGACGTCGAGGGCGAGGAGCTTCGCGACGCCGATCAGGCTTGGCAGGTCGCCAAAGCCATGATCGTGGATCTTCTGGCGGATCAGGGCGAGCAACCGAACCTGTTGACGGCTGCCCTGGTGGTCACGGACCAAAAGGGCGAGGTTGTGCTGGAGTTTCCGTTTGCGGAGGCGTTGATCGAGGACCCAGAGAGCCCGTCGACCATGCATTAGCTCGGTCAACGACCGAGAGCGACTCTGCAAGCTCTGATAAATCCGTGTAAGGAAAAGATGATGGCCAGCGCCGACAAGACAGCCAAACCGAGTCCGGCTCCAAAAAAGGAGCCCGCGCCGAAAGCTGAGAGCACGCCAACTGCAGTTACACCCAAGGCTGAGAGCACGCCAACTGCAGCTTCACCCAAGGCTGAGAGCAGCGATGCCGCTCCCGCCGCGCCATCCTCCAAATATAGCAGAGGCGAAGGCCAGAAGCCGGTTACGCAGGCTTACAAGGATAACTGGAACGCGATCTACGGGAAAAAGAAAAAGCGATAGTTCGAGCATGGACCGCTGAGGCCCGGCACGTGCCGCGAGCGACTCTTCGGCTGAATGCTCTCCGGCTGTTGAAAGGCCGATCATGATTCCCTGGTTGCTGCTCGATACGGCACCGGTGCCGGGCGGCGGCGAATTGCGCCTGATGCGACGCGGCGCCGAATTCTCGATCCGATTGGGTCACAACGAACTGATGAACAGCCGTCTCGGCGGATCCGAGGAGGCGCTCGCTACAATGGCTTGTGAGAGGATTCGATCCCGGGAGGCCCCAAGCATATTGATCGGCGGATTGGGCATGGGCTTCACGCTTCGTGCCGCGATGGCCGCGCTCGGAAGCGATGCCCGGATCGTTGTCGCCGAACTGGTGCCTGCCGTCTTGGCATGGGCTCGGGGCTCGATGGCGGAGGTCTTCGGGAAGAGCCTTGCCGATTCGCGCGTCAGCGTCCGCGAGGCGGATGTCAGCGATCTGATACGGTCCGGCCGATCCGCCTTCGATGCGATCCTGCTCGATGTCGACAATGGTCCGGAAGGCCTAAGTCGAAAGGCCAACGATGCGCTTTATGACCTGAAGGGGCTGGCTGCCGCGCGCACGGCGTTGCGGGCCGGTGGCGTGTTGGCCGTGTGGTCATCGGCGCAGAATCCGAGTTTCGCCCAGCGACTTCGCAGGACCGGATTTGACGTGGACGAAGTCAAGGTGCGCGCCAACGGCTCACGTGGCGGCGCAAGGCACGTCATCTGGATCGCAACCCACGCAGAAGCATCTTGATGCCAGCCGTGAACCTCCATGACCGGACGCCAGGCGGATAGCAACTGCCACGCCGCATCCGCCTCCCAACCGATTGAAATACCACCGTATTTCTGCGGACATCGGCACCGGCCGAGTCACTGCGCCGCCTTGCTTCCCGCGGCGTCATCCTTTATCCGGAAGGAAGCCCCGGCGGGGGCCAAGCGGCTGCGGGGAATGGGCGCCGCCGGCCTGGGGAAAGGTTCTGCATGGCGAACGTGGTGGTGGTCGGCTCGCAGTGGGGCGACGAGGGCAAAGGCAAGATCGTCGATTGGCTCTCCGAGCAGGCCGATATCGTCGTTCGATTCCAGGGCGGCCATAACGCCGGCCACACGCTGGTCATCGACGGCAAGACCTACAAGCTCTCGCTTCTGCCGTCAGGCGTGGTGCGCAACAAGCTATCGGTGATCGGCAACGGCGTCGTGCTCGATCCGCGCGCGCTGATCGAGGAGATCGAGCGGCTGAAAGGGCAGGGCGTGTCGGTCACGCCCGAAAGCCTGCGGATCGCCGAGAACGTGACGCTGATCCTGCCGCTGCACCAGGAACTCGACGTCGCGCGCGAGAAGGCGTCCGGCAAGGGCGCGATCGGCACCACCGGCCGCGGCATCGGCCCGGCCTACGAGGACAAGGTCGGGCGTCGTGCGATCCGGCTGATGGACCTCGCCGACCTGAGCATGCTCAACGGCAAGATCGACCGCGTGCTGGCGCATCACAACGCGCTGCGGCGCGGACTCGGCATGAGCGAGATCGTGCCGAGCGCGGTCTACGATCACCTCGCCGCGGTCGCGCCGAAGGTGCTGCCCTATATGGATTCAGTGTGGTCGCTGCTGGACAACAAGCGCCGCGAAGGCAAGCGCATCCTGTTCGAGGGCGCGCAGGGCGCGCTGCTCGATGTCGATCACGGCACTTATCCTTACGTCACCTCGTCCAACACGGTTGCGGCGCAGGCGGCGACCGGCTCCGGCCTCGGACCGGGCGCGATCGGTTATGTGCTTGGCATCTGCAAGGCCTACACCACCCGTGTCGGCTCCGGCCCGTTCCCGACCGAGCAGCAGAACGAGATCGGCGACCGGATCGGCGAGCGCGGCCGCGAGTTCGGCACCGTCACCGGGCGCAAGCGCCGCTGCGGCTGGTTCGATGCCGTGCTGGTGCGGCAGACCGTGCGGACCAGCGGCATCAACGGACTGGCGCTGACCAAGCTCGACATTCTCGACGGCTTCGATGAGATCAAGATCTGCGTCGGATATCGACTCGACGGCCGGGAAATCGACTATCTTCCGGCCAGCGAGCACGCCCAGGCCCGAGTCGAGCCGATCTACGAGACCGCGGAAGGCTGGGGCGAAGCTACGGCGCATGCCCGGTCGTGGGCGCAGTTGCCGGCCCAGGCGATCAAGTACGTCCGCCGCGTCGAGGAGCTGGTCGGCTGCCCGGTGGCGCTGCTCTCGACCAGTCCGGAGCGTGAGGACACAATTTTGATGCAAAACCCGTTCGAGACGTGAGCAGTTTTCGAGATAAGGTACAGACTTAAAACCAGATGGCCGACTACCACCCGCTGATCGCCCGCGCCGTCGCCGGTCTCGACAAGAACACCGGCGAGAACCGGCGTGCGCTCTACGAGCGGGCCCGCACTGCCCTCGTGGCGCAGTTGCGCGGGGTCCAGCCGCCGCTGGACGAGGCCGAAATCACCCGCGAGCGCCTGGCGCTCGAGGAGGCGATCCGCAAGATCGAGGCCGAATCGGCGCGTCAGGCCCGCGAGGCCCAGCGCCCGCCGCCGCCCAAGCGTCCGGAGCCGCCGCGCCGCGAAGAACCGGTCCAGGCCGAGCCGCCCCTGGCCCGCGAACCGCCGCCGCCACGGCCAGCAGAGCGCCCGCGGCCGGAAACGTCGCTGTCCGACGAGGCCATGAAAGGCTTCCGCGATGTGGTCGGTGAACCGACCCCGCCCGCGCCCGTAGCCCGCAGCCAAGAGGCGCCGGTTTTCCCGCCTCCGGCCTCGCGTCCGTCGGAGCAGCAGCCGTCATCGCGTGACTCCGATCGGTCCGAGTCAGGTGCCGAACCAAGACCCGACTCGCGACCCGAACCAAGATCCGACCCCCGCGGCCCGCGGGAAAACCTCTGGGCGCTGCCGCTCGAAAGCCCAGCGCCCCCGCTCCCGCCGCCGGCTGCGCCGGTCGATTTCGACGAGCGTCCCGCCGTCCGTTCGCGCCCGCGTCCGCAGGGGCCGCCGTCACCGGTGGTGGAGCCGATGCCCGCGCGCTCCTATGGCGGGCTGATCCGCATCGCGATCGTACTTGCCGTCATCGCGGGTCTCGGCGGTCTGGCCTGGTGGCAGCGCGACGCCATCGGCGGCGCAGCGTCAAGCCTGATGGCGACGATGCGCGGGACCAGCACGCCGCTGCCGGTCGATGTCGCCCAGCCGGCGCGGCCCAAGATCACCGACCGCGTCGGCCAGCCCGGCATCGCGCCGCAGCCCGGAAGCACGGCCGCTGTGGCGCAGCGCGTCGTGCTGTACGAGGAGGATCCCGACGATCCGCAGGGCAAGCGGCTGGTCGGCTCGGCGATCTGGCGCACCGAGATGCTGCCGGCGGCGCCCGGGCGTCCGTCCGAGCTGGCGGTGCGCGCCGACGTCGATATTCCCGATCGCAAGATGACCATGACATGGTCGCTTCGCCGCAACAGCGATCCGGCGCTGCCGGCGAGTCATACCATCGAGATCATGTTCAACCTGCCGCCGGATACGCCCTCGGGCGGCGTGCAGAACGTGCCCGGCGTGCTGATGAAGCAGGCCGAGCAGACTCGCGGCGTGCCGCTCGCCGGTCTCGCCGTGAAGGTGACGCCCGGCTTCTTCCTGATCGGCCTGTCGTCGCTGGAGACCGACATGCAGCGCAACATCGGGTTGCTCAAGGAGCGCTCCTGGTTCGACGTGCCGATCGTCTACAACAACAACCGCCGCGCCATCCTCGCGATGGAGAAGGGCACGCCCGGCGAGCGCGTGTTCAACGAGGCGTTCGCGGCGTGGCAGCAGTAGCTTGGCGCACTCACGCACACTCCGCTGTCATGCCCGGGCTTGACCCGGGCATCCATGACATGGTGCAGCGACCAACAATCGTACTAGCAGCGCTCGACGACGGACCGTATGGATTGCCGGGTCAAGCCCGGCAATGACAGGGAGGGGGCGGTACTCGTCGCCCTAGATCCCGGGTTCGCTCGCTGCGCTCGCGCCCCGGGATGACCGCTTCGCGGTCACTTCGGCTTCATTCCTGCGTTTTCGATCACGCCGGCCCACATCGTCACTTCCACGGCGACGTCGCGCTGGAACTGCGCGCCGGGAATGCTGGTCGGCTCGAAGCCGAGCTCGCTGAGCTTGACCTTGATATCCGGCATCGCCGCCACCTTGAGCACCGCGTCGCTCAGCTTGTCGGCGATCGCCTTCGGCGTCTTCACCGGCACGAAGAAGGCGGTCCACACCGTCGACGAAATGCTCGGATAGCCGGCCTCGATCGCGGTCGGCACGTCGGGCAGCGCCGCCGAGCGCTGCGGTGTCGTCACCGCGATGCCCTTGAGCTTGCCGGCCTTCACCAGCGGCACGGCCGGCGGCAACGTCAGCACCGACACCTCGACCTGGTTCGACATCGCCGCAGTCAGCGCCTGTGCGGCGCCGGGGAACGGCACGTGCGTCATCTTCACCTTGGCGATCGTGGTCGTCAGGTGTTCGAACAGGAGCTGCGGCACAGAGCCGATGCCGGGGGAGGCATAGTTCAGCGACCGCTGGCCGGCGAGCGCGATCAGTTCTTTCAGCGAACTGACCTTGAGATCGGGCGGGGTGACCACGATGTTGGCCTGTGGCGCGACGCTCGCGACCGCCAGCAGGTCGCGCTCGATGCTGAGCCCGGGCGTCGCGTTCATCAGTTGCGCGATGATCATCGAGTTGGAAGCGATCAGCACCGAGTAGCCGTCCGGCTCCATGGCTGCGACCGCACGCCCGGCGATCAGGCCCGACGCGCCGCCGCGGTTCTCCACCACCACCGGCTGGCCGAGAATCGGGCTTAGCTTGTCGGCGAACAGCCGCGCCACCGCGTCGATGCCGCCGCCCGGCGGGAAGCTGACGTACAGCCGCACCGCGCGCGTCGGATAGTCCTGCGCCGCTGCGGGCGCCAACGTTGCCGCGAGCGCCGAAAGCGCAAATGCCGCGAACGCCAGCCGCCTGATGGTTCTTGTCATCGTGTCCCCCTTTGAGCCAAAGCTCTAGACCGCCTTTTCCATCGTGCGCGCCGCGTTCCGGTTCAGCGGAAATGGCACGCCGAGATTCTCGCGCAGCGTCTTGCCCTCATACTCGGTGCGGAACAGCCCGCGCCGTTGCAGCTCCGGCACCACCAGATCGACGAAATCGACGATGCCGCCGGGTAGCGCGGCCGGCACGTAGTTGAAGCCGTCGGCCGCCTCGTTCTCGAACCACTCCTGCATTCCGTCGGCCACCTGCTGCGGCGTTCCGACCGCGACCCGGTGGCCGTTGCCGGCCGCGACCGCGAGGTAGAGCTGGCGGATCGTGAAATTGTTCCGCCGCGCCATGTCGAGCATCAGCGCCGCGCGGCTGCGCATCCGCGGATTGATCTTGTCCTCCGGCACCGGGCCGTCGAGATCGTAGGCGGAGAGATCGCCGAGCGAGGCCGCGAGCTGGGCCAGGCCGACCTTCGGGTCGATCAGGTCTTGCAATTGTCCGTATTTGTCCTGCGCCTCCTGCTCGCTGCGGCCGACCACCGCCATGATTCCGGGCATGACGTGCAGATGACTCGTGGGGCGTCCGTATTTCGCCATCCGGCCTTTAAGCGAGGCGTAATACTTCTGCGCGTTGGCGAGCGACGCTGCGGCCGAGAACGCCACGTCCGCGGTCGCGGCGCAAAGCTCCTGGCCCTGCTCGGACGCGCCGGCCTGCACGATCACCGGATAACCTTGCGGCGTGCGCGGAATGTTGATCGGCCCGCGCACCGAAAAGTATTCGCCCTTGTGGTTGAGCACCCGCATCTTTGCCGGATCGAAGAACACGCCGGAGGCCTTGTCGCGCACCAGGGCGTCGTCGTCCCAGCAGTCCCACAGGCCGCGCACCACCTCGACGAACTCGGCGGCGCGGCCGTAGCGCTTGTCGTAGTCCGGCGTGGTCTCGTAGTGGAAATTCTGCGCCTCCATCGGCGTCACCGAGGTGACGACGTTCCAGCCGGCGCGGCCGCCGCTCAGGTGGTCGAGCGAGGCGAACTGCCGCGCCACATGGAACGGTTCGCTGTAGGTGGTCGACAGCGTCGCCACCAGGCCGATGCGCTGCGTCACCATCGAGAGCGCCGACAGCAGTGTCAGCGGCTCGAACCGCGACGAATTGGAAAAACGGCAGAGAGCGCCCGGCGGCTCGTCATATTCGCGGACGCCGACGGCGTCGGCCAGGAACACCATGTCGAGCTTGCCGCGCTCGGCGGTCTGCGCGACATGCACGGAATGGGCGATGTTCGGCGAACCGTCGGCCGGCACGTCCGGATGCCGCCACGCCGCGACGTGATAGCCCAGCCCGATCATGGACACGCCGAGCTTCATCTGGCGCGGGAAAGGGGGCATTCCGCAGTCTCCTCGCCGGTGGATCAAACCGGCGGGCCATCTTAGCGGCGGCCACGCGCTCGAACACCCTCTCCCTCGCGGGGGAGGGGTGCGGTCCGGTGCATCACCCGCGCGTCAGCTCGGAAAGCGCGCGGCTGAGCTCGTGCATCTGATAGGGCTTCCGGAGGATCGGGAAGTCTGTGCGGACGTTCTGCGCGGCCTCGCTGTAGCCGGTGGCCAGCAGGATCGGCAGGCGGGGGTGGTTCTGCCTGACGAGGCGCGCGAGCCCGAGTCCGTCCAGGCGGCCGGGCATCACGATGTCGCTCAGGATCACGTCGATCCCGTTGTTCTCGATCTCCTGGAGCGCGGCCTCGGCGTTCGGTACCCATCGGACCGAATAGCCAAGCTGTTCGAGAAGCCCGGTGCTCGCGTTCGCGACCTCGGGATTGTCTTCGACCAGGAGTACGGTTCCGGTTTGCGTCCGCGCTGTGGCGGTCTCGCCGGTCGCGGTGCTGGTCGGACCGCCGGCCGAGCGCGGCAGGTAGATCGTCAGCGTCGTACCCTTTCCAAGCGTGCTGGCGATTTCCACCGTCCCGCCCGCCTGATGCGCAAACCCGTGCACCTGCGAAAGTCCAAGCCCGGTGCCCTTGCCGACCTGTTTGGTGGTGAAGAACGGGTCGAACACGTTGGCGATGACATCTGGTGGAATTCCCACCCCGTCGTCCTCCACCGTGATGGCGACATAGTCGCCGCGAGCATCGACCATGCTCTCTGCGATTGAGGTGTTCCTGGCGGTGATCGTCACCGCACCCCCGTCGGGCAGGGCGTCGCGCGCGTTGACGGCAAGATTGACCAGCGCGATCTCAAACTCGCCGACGTCGACGGTGACCGGCCATACGTCCGGCGCGATGTCGATCGCCAACTTGACGTTGCTGCCGAGGCCGCTCGTCAACACCCCTCGGATCGCTTCCATCTGGTAGCGCAGATCGATTGGCTCCGGGTTGACCTGCTGCCGGCGGGAAAACGTCAGCAGTTGACGAGTCAACGCGGCGCCGCGTTGTGCCGCAAGCTCGATGGCGTTGGCGGCGCGTACCGCCTTCGGATCCTGCGCGGCGACCTTTTTCAGGGTGGCAATGTTGCCGGTCACGATCATGAGCAGGTTGTTGAAATCATGGGCCACGCCGCCGGTGAGCTGGCCGAGCGCATCCATCTTCTGGGATTCGGCGAGTTGCCGCTGGACTTTTTCGAGGGCGGATTGCGCCTCGCGGCGCTCGCTGATATCGCGCGTGATCTTCGCAAAGCCGATCAACTCGCCGGCCTCGTTGCGGATCGGATCGATGACGACGCTCGCCCAGAAGAACGAACCGTCCTTGCGGACGCGCCAGCCTTCCTCCTCATAACGGCCGGCTTCCCGCGCGATCGAGAGCGCCCGCGCCGGCCGTCCGGCGTCCTGATCCGACGCCGTGTAGAATCGCGAGAAATGCTGTCCAATGATCTCTTCCGGCGTGTAGCCCTTGATCCGCTGTCCGCCCGCGTTCCAGCTCGATACCTGGCCCATGGGATCGAGCATGTAGAGCGCGTAGTCGGTGACGCCGCTGACGAGCAGCTGGAAGTGGCGCTCGCTGTCCTGCAACGCGCTCTGCGCCGACTGCCGTTCGGTGACGTCGCGGGTGATTTTGGCGTAGCCGATCAGCGCTCCGTTTTCATAGAGCGGGTCGATCAGGACGGAGGCGAGAAACCGGGTGCCATCCTTGCGAACCCGCCACCCCTCCGCGTCGAATTTTCCTGCCCGGCGCGCCGTCTCAAGCGCCCGGGCCGGCATCCCGGCCGCGCGGTCTTCGGGTGTGTAGAAAAGGCCGAAGTGCTTGCCGACGATTTCGTCGTGGGAATAGCCCTTGATCTGCTCGGCGCCGGCATTCCAGTTGGTCACGATACCGTTCGGGTCGAGCATATAGATGGCGTAGTCCACCACGCCTTCGACCAGCAGCCGGAAGCCGCGCTCGCTCTCGAAAAGCTGCTTTGACGACTTACGGGACGTTTTACCGGGCGTGGCCCGTTTTTTTGGCATTCAGAAAACCAACCCCGCTGCCCAACCCTGGGAAACCCTTGCACTCTGGAAAAGTTCCGCTTGCGTCTGGCGATCCCAGTGGCTTGAGCACCATGACGGACCACGGACGGTTGTCCTAGAACAAAACCACAACAGAGCGACCCCGCGAAATATGCAGCAGGGTCCGCTATTCCCGTTTGCGGCATCACGCCGCGTGGGCCGGGAGGCGCTTCAGTTGCTGGGGGCGTCGATTAGAGTCGCGGCGCTTTGCGGCCGGCAGGCCGATTGACCAGAGGGGGGCACGACCCATGTCCATGAACAATGCGAACTCATCGTCATCGTGGATGACGCACACCGACCGCCTCGCGGCGCAGTGGCAGGACGCGATCCTGCTGATCGGCCGCGTGCTGCTCGGCTGGATTTTCATCAGCAGCGGATTCCGCAAGCTCATGGACATTCCGGCGTTCGTTGCCACCATGCCGCGGCGCGGCCTGCCAAGCTTCCTGGGCTACATCGCGCCGTTCGTGGAGTTTTTCGGCGGCATAGCGCTGGTGGTCGGCTTCGCCACCCGCTACGCGGCGCTGCTGATGCTGCTGTTCCTGATCATCGCCACTTTCAGCTCGCACCGCTATTGGAGTTATCCGGAAGCGCAGCAGGCCAACCAGAGCAGCCATTTCTGGAAGAACGTCTCGATGATGGGCGGCACCGTGCTGCTGTTCATCACCGGCGCCGGACGCTACGCCGTCGACCGGATGCTGCTGCGGCGCACTGTTTGACGATCTCAAGTGTGCAGACAGGGCCCATTGGCGCATGGGCAGCGCAAATGACCCTCCGTGCCTGCTGTAAACGTCCTCTGCCGCAGTTATCATGGCGCCAATAACAACAACGATATTGCTATCAAAGAGGGAGGACGCCATGGCCGACACACAGGCTGAACCACGACTTCTGCTGCCGTTTCTCAAGCCGTTCTACGATCATGCCGTTCCGCTGTCCTGGCTGGTGCTGCGCGTCGGCTGCGGCTGGGTGCTGCTGGTGCACGGCTGGGGCAAGATTTCGCGCGGACCGGACGCCTACGTGAAGGCGTTCGTCGAACAGGGCTTTGACCCGGCGCTGCCGTGGATTTACGCGGCGACGTTCATCGAGTTCTTCGGCGCCATTGCGATCATCCTCGGGCTGTTCACGCGCTTCTTTGCGGCGGCGCTGGCGGTCGAGATGCTGATCATCACCGGACTCTATTGGCCGAACGGCTTCTCCTGGCTGCGTCGCGGCTACGAGTTCACGCTGCTATGGGGCTTCGTCGCGACAGCCATCGCGCTGCGTGGCGGCGGGCCATATTCGCTCGACCGCAAGCTCGGGGTCGAGCTTTAGGCTACGGCGCGCCCTGCAATTGCAGCTTGGCGAGCCTTGCATAAAGCCCGCCGCGCACGACCAGGCTCTCGTGCGTGCCTTCCTCGACGATGCGGCCCTGGTCCAGCACCAGGATGCGGTCGCAGGACAGCACGGTGGCGAGCCGGTGCGCGATGACCAGCGTGGTGCGGTCCTGCATCAGGCGCGCCAGCGCCTTCTGCACCAGCGTCTCGCTCTCGGCGTCGAGCGATGACGTGGCCTCGTCGAGCAGCAGCAGCGGCGCGCGGCGCAGGATCGCGCGCGCGATCGCGATGCGCTGGCGCTGTCCGCCGGACAGCGTCACGCCGCGCTCGCCGATGAGCGTGTCGTAGCCCTGCGGCAGCTTGCCGATGAATTCGGTGGCAGCCGCAGCCTGCGCGGCATGTTCGATCTGGGCATCGGACGCGTCCGGCCGGCCGAACCGGATGTTGTCGCGCACCGAGCTTGCGAAGATCGCGGTCTCCTGCGGCACCAGCGCGATCCGGCGGCGCAGCTCGCGCGGGTCGGCGGCTTCGAGCGCGACGCCGTCGAACGTCACCGCGCCGGCCGAGGGATCGTAGAACCGCAGGATCAGATGAAAGATTGTGCTCTTGCCGGCGCCCGAGGGACCGACGATCGCGACCTTCTCGCCGGGCCGCACGTGGAACGACACGCCATGCAATGCGGAGGTTTCCGCGCGCGTCGGATAGGCGAAGTGCACGTCGTCGAATGCGATCTCGCCGCGCCCCGGTACCGGCAGCGCGACCGGACGCGCCGGCGGCTGGATCGCGGACCGCACGTGCAGGATTTCGAACAGCCGCTCGGCCGCACCGGAAGCCGCCGCGATCTCGCCCCACACCTGGCCGAGCTCTCCGAGGCCGCCGGCCGCGAGCACCGCATAGAGCACGAATTGCGACAGCCGCCCCGCCGTCATCTGCCCGGCCAGCACGTCCTGCGCGCCGATCCAGAGCACGACCACCACGCTCGAAAACACCAGGAAGATGCCGATGGCGGTCAGCACCGCGCGGGCCCGCGTGGAGTCGCGGGCTGCGCGATAGGCGCTCTCGACCGCACCGCCGAAGCGCTCGCGCGCGGCCTGCTCGTGGGTGAAAGCCTGAAGCGTGCGGACCGCGCCGATCTGCTCTCCGGCATAGGCCGACGCGCCGGCCAGCGTGTCCTGCGCTGCGCGCGAACGCCGGCGTACCGAACGGCCGAACCCGACCAGCGGCAGCACGATCAGCGGGATCGCGCCGAGCACGAACGCCGAAAGCTTGGGACTGGTCGCCACCATCATGACGGCGGCGCCGACGAACAGCACCAGGTTGCGGAGCGCGATCGACACCGAGGCGCCGACCGCGGATTTGATCTGGGTGGTGTCGCCGGTCAGCCGCGACAGCAGCTCGCCGCTCTGCGCCTTGTCGAAGAAGGCCGGCGACAGCGAAGCGAGATGGCCGAACACTTCGGACCGCAAATCGGCCACGATGCGCTCGCCGAGCGTGGTCACGAGGTAATAGCGCAAGGCGCTTGCGCCCGCGAGCACCGCGACCACGAGGACCATGACGGCGAAATAGCTGTCGATCAGTTCGATGCCTTCGGCCGAGAAGCCGTGGTCGATCATGCGGCGCACCGCGATCGGCACCGCCAGCGTCGCGAGCGCGGCCACCACCAGCGCGATGAGCGCTGCGATGACGCGGTTCCGGTAGCGCAGCACGTAAGGCAGGAGCAGCTTCAGCGGCTCGATCTTGACCTTGCGGGTGGTTCCCGGCGCATCGACCGCGGCCGCGGCTTCGGCGCGTGCCGACAGAACGGCCCCGCGCTCTCCGCTTCCGGCCCTGTCGTTCATGCCCCATTGCCTCTTTTCCGCCGGACAATGCCCGCCCGGAGGGCAGGAGGCAATTGCGATGGAAGCGCTTGTCCGGCCCGGCCTCGTCCTGTATAGAACCGCCCAATTCCCATGAAATTCCAACGGCGCGCGCGGTCGCGCGGGACATCAAAATGAAGCCTGATCTGCACCCGGACTATCACACCATCACCGTCCAGATGACGGACGGCTCGACCTTCACCACCCGCACAACCTGGGGCAAGAAGGGCGACGTGCTGCACCTGGACATCGACCCCAAGGTTCACCCGGCCTGGACCGGCGGTCAGCAGCAGCTGATGGACCGCGGCGGCCGGCTGTCGCGCTTCCAGAAGAAGTTCGCCAACCTCGGCCTCGACAAGAAGTAAGCTTCGGCATCGTCCGGAATGAAAAACCCCCGCTTGCGCGGGGGTTTTTGCTTTTTGTTCTGTTTGACACCCTTGAATTCGTTTATCGCCCGTCGGTCTCGAATGCGGCCTTGAGCAGCCCGAGCTGGCGCTCGACCGGGTTTCCGACCCGGGGATGATCCGGCGCAATCGACGGCGCGTATATGTTGGCGTCGAGGCGGCGGACCTGGTCGTTGAGCTTCTTGGAGCGCGCGATCAGGTCGCGCAGCTTTTCCGGAAGTGCCTTGATAGCGTCCGGGTCGCCCGGTTCCCCGGCGGACAGCTTGACCTTGGTCTTTTCCTTGTTGGCCTGGGCGAGCGACATCTCGCCTTCCTTCACCGCGCGATGCAGCAGCAGCCATGACGCGAGCTGCATCAGCCGCGTCGTCAACCGCATGCTCTCGGTGGCGTAGGAGAGCGCCGCGCTGCGCTCCAGTTTCTTGGATTCTTGTCGGCCGGGGCCATCGAGATAGGCCGCGGTCTCCTCGACCAAGCCCATGCCGTCGCGAAACAGCGTGGCAAACGCCTGTGAACTGGCGAGCTTCTCGCCGAAGGACACAGGTGCGCCTTCGTTAACCGAACGCTCTTTCATGCAATCACGCCTCACCCCAACGGGGCGGACATTGCCCCCCGTCGTGCAGGCTGTCCAGCAACCCCGCCACAAAGTTTACAAAATGGTAACTTTCCGGAAGGGTTGCGATGACCCGAAATGACACAGAAAAAAAGAGCCGCCGTTTCCGGCGGCTCAAAGGTGATAACAGGGAGGCGTCAAACAGAGTGGACAGGAGCCACTCAACGTCCATGAAGATGGACGATCATAGTAATGAAGGGGAAAGCTTAACATATGGTTAACGGTGCGCGCGAAATTGCGCGCGCTCGGGTAACTCGATCTACGACGCCGCGACCGGGGCTGCTTTCATTTCTTGAAGAACAGATCGGCCGCCGACTTCGACGCCTGCTTGGTCGCCATGTTGGCTTCGAGCCGGGCGATTTCCTGCTTCAGCAGCGCGACGCGATCGGTGAGCTCGCCGACCGATAGCAACGTCAGATCCTGCCCGATCTCATGGACCAGCTTTTTCTTCGGCTTGTCGTCGTCATCGATGGCCGCCATGGCGATCCTCCGCGCTGTCTGAAAAATAGCTGCGGGCATTGCAGTTGTCACATCAAGCCAGGGCGACTATTCGTCTCCACGACATCGAATGAGGATGAAATGACATTGCCTTCCCGTATGACCGCGATTGCCATCCGCTCTCCCGGCGGACCGGAGATGCTGGTGCCCGAGCAGCGCGACGTGCCGACGCCGGGGCCGGGAGAGATCCTGGTCAAGGTCGTGGCCGCGGGCGTCAATCGTCCCGACGTGAGGCAGCGGCAGGGGACTTATCCGGTGCCCAAGGGCGCGACCGACATTCCCGGCCTCGAGATCGCCGGCGAGGTGGTGGCGCTGGGCGAAGGCATCCAGCGCTGGAAGCTCGGCGACAAGGTGTGCGCGCTGGTGGTGGGCGGCGGATATGCGGAATATTGCCTGGCCTATGAAAGCCACGCATGGCCGGTGCCGCCCGCGCTTTCGATGATCGAAGCCGCGGCGATCCCAGAGACGTTCTTCACCTGCTGGCAGAACATGTTCATGCGCGCCGAGGTGAACCCGGGCGATTGGGTGCTGGTGCACGGCGGCACCTCGGGCATCGGCACCACGGCGATCATGCTGGCCAAGGCGTTCGGCGCCAAGGTCATCACCACCGCGGGCTCGGACGAGAAATGCGCGGCGGCCAGGAAGCTCGGCGCCGACGTGGCGGTGAACTACAAGACCGAGGATTTCGTCGAGGCCACCAAGAAGGCGACCGGCGGCGCGGGCGCCAACCTGATCGTCGACATCGTCGGCGGCGACTATATCGACCGCAACTACGATGCCGCTGCCGAGAAGGGCACCATCGCGCAGGTTTCGTTCACCGCGGGGCCGAAGGCCACCGTGAATTTCGCGCGCCTGATGGCCAAACGCCTGACGCACACCGGCTCGACGCTGCGGCCGCGGACCGTCGCGGAGAAGGCTGCGATCGTGCGCGGCGCCGAAGAAAAGGTCTGGCCGCTGGTTGCGGCCGGCCGGATCAAGCCGGTGATCGACTCGACCTATCCGCTGGCGCAGGCCGGCGCGGCCCAGGCGCGGATGGAGACCAGCCAGCACATCGGCAAGATCGTGCTGACCGTCTGATGCGCTGTTCCAAGCGTAGGTCCTTGATCGATATGGTTAAATCCAGCCCGTCGGGCGGCGCGGCGGCCGGCGACATCCTTGCCCTCGGGCGTTGCGGAGGTTACTGATCGGGCCGGGAATGGGGTGCCGGCCCGTTCGCCACATAAGCCGCGAAATGGGCATAATGTTAGGGGTTTCTCGTGCCGATGGGCGCGGGAAACGGGACCGGACGCGGAGGGCGTCGCTTGAGCTTTTTGCGTGCGGCAACGCTCGCGGCACTCCTGATTGCCGTCCTGGTCGGCGCGTCGCCCGCTCGCGCCGTCGAGGCGGTGAACGTGCGCACCGACGTCACGGCGATCGACCTCACCGGCGTCGCCGAGATCGTCAAGACCGAAATCGACCGCATCCAGGTTTCCGCGGCTCCCGGCGCCGACGGCATCGTGCGCCGCATGCAACAGCCGGCGCGCGAGGGCTCGACCAACTGGGCGGTGTTCGCGCTCGCCAATTCCGGTGACGAGCAGATCGATCGGCTAATCGTGGTGCCGCACTACCGCATGGTCGGCTCCGGCGTGCTGTGGCCCGACCTCGGTCTGTCGCGCGTCGTCACCATTACGCCAAGCTCGGGCGAACGGCCGGAGCGGCAGGACAGCGCCACCGCCGACATCTTCCGCATCACGCTCGATCCGGGCACGGTCATCACCTACATCGTCGAACTGCGCACCGACCGCGTGCCGCAGCTCTATCTGTGGGAGCCCGACGCCTACAAGGACAAGGTCAACAGCTTCACGCTGTACCACGGCATCGTCATCGGCATCGCCGGGCTGCTCGCGCTGTTCCTCACCATCCTGTTCGTGGTGAAGGGCAGCGTGATGTTTCCGGCTGCCGCCGCGCTCGGCTGGGCGGTGCTCGTCTATATCGGCATCGATTTCGGCTTCTGGGGCAAGGTGTTCGACATGGGCGCCGGCGCCGAGCGCATCTGGCGCGCGTCGGGCGAAGCCATTCTCGCGGGCACGCTGCTGGTGTTTTTGTTCGCCTATCTCAATCTCGGCCGCTGGCACGTGCGCTATATGCACATCACGATGGCCTGGCTTGCGGGACTGGCGGCGCTGGTCGCGCTCGCGCTGTTCAATCCGCCGGTCGCCTCAGGCATCGCGCGCATCTCGCTCTTGGGCGTCGCGGTTCTTGGCTTTGCCATGGTGGTCTATCTCTCCACCCACGGCTTCGATCGCGCGGTGCTGCTGATCCCAACCTGGTTCCTGCTGGTGGTGTGGGCGATTGCGGCCACGCTCACGGTCACCGACTGGGTGACCAACGACATCATCGGTCCGGCGCTGCTTGGCGGCCTGGTGCTGATCGTCATGCTGATCGGCTTCACGGTGATGCAGCACGCCTTCGCGGGCGGCATCACCCACAACATCGTCTCCGACGTTGAGCGCCGCGCGCTGGCGCTGACCGGCGCGGGCGACATGATCTGGGACTGGGACGTCTCGACCGATCGCGTCTACACCAGTCCCGAGACCGAGCAGCTTCTGGGGCTCAAGCGCGGCGCGCTGGAAGGGCCGGCGTCGCGCTGGCTCGACGTGCTGCATCCGCTCGACCGCGACCGCTTCCGCGCTTCGCTCGACAGTGTGCTGGAGCAGCGCCGCGGGCGGCTGGTGCAGGACTTCCGGTTGCGCACGCCCGACGGCCATTATCTCTGGTTTGCGCTGAAAGCGCGGCCGGTGGTCGGCTCCGATGGCGAGGTGGTGCGTCTGGTCGGCACGCTGACCGACGTGACCGAATTCAAGACCGCCGAGGAGCGCCTGCTGCACGACGCGGTGCACGACAACCTGACCGGCCTGCCGAACCGCCAGCTCTTCATCGACCGGCTGGAATCGGTGCTGGGCTTCGCAAAGTCCGACACCACGATCCGGCCTGCGGTGGTGGTGATCGATCTCGACCGCTTCAAGCAGGTCAACGATTCCGTCGGTATCGCGGTTGGCGACTCGATCCTGCTGACACTGGCGCGCCGGCTCGGCCGCCTGCTCAAGCCGCAGGACACGCTGGCGCGGCTCACCGGCGATCAGTTCGCCATGATCGTTCTGTCGGAGAAAGACCCGACCCGCCTGATCGGCTTCGCCGAGACCATCCGCAAGACGCTGCGCGCGCCGATCACCTTCAAGGATCGCGAAATATTCCTCACCGCCTCGATCGGGCTGGCGCTCGCCGATGGCCAATCGAACCGCACCGAGGAAATTCTGAAAGACGCCGAGCTTGCGATGTATCACGCCAAGCGCATCGGCGGCGACCGCATCGAGGTGTTCAAGCCTGCGATGCGCGCCCGCAAGACCGACCGCCTGACCTTGGAGTCGGAATTGCGCCGGGCGCTGGAGCGCGAGGAGATCACCATTCTCTATCAGCCGATCGTGCGGCTGGAGGACCGTTCGGTCGCCGGCTTCGAGGCGCTGGCGCGCTGGGACCATCCGAAGATGGGCCGGATGTCGCCGGTGGAGTTCATCGGCATCGCCGAGGAGATCGGGCTGATCGTCGATCTCGGACTGTTCGTGCTGGAGCGCACCGCGCGCCAGCTCAGCACCTGGCAGCGCACCGTCCGGCTGCGCGAGCCGGTGTTCGCCAGCGTCAACGTTTCGTCGCGGCAGTTGCTGCGGCACGACCTGATCCACGATCTGCGCACCGTGCTGTCGCGCTCGCAGCTCATCCGCGGCACGCTCAAGCTGGAACTGACCGAGTCGCTGGTGATGGAGAATCCGGAGCACGCAGCCCAGTTGTTGACGCGCATCCGCGAGCTCGGCGCGGGCCTGGCGCTCGACGATTTCGGCACCGGGCATTCGTCGCTGGCCTACCTGCAGCGGTTTCCGTTCGACACCATCAAGATCGACCAGTCGTTCGTGCGCATGAGCAACAAAGGCACGCGGCCGGTGTTGCTGCGCTCGATCATTTCGATGGCGCACGATCTCGGCATGGACGTGGTGGCGGAAGGGGCGGAGACCGATTCCGACGCGGTCGATCTCTACCAGCTCGGTTGCGAATACGCGCAAGGGTTCGCGTTCGGCGAGCCGATGACCGCGGAGGCCGCGCTCGACCTGCTGATGGCCGACCAACTCGAGCCGGCGCGCTGACCGAAGCTTCGGATTACTTCGCTGCCGGCTCCCAGCCGGCCGCCTTCCAGCGCGGCGCCATGGCCGGACCGGCGAGGGCTGCGACGAACGCGCGGGCGTTCGCCGGATCGGTGCTGTTCACCGGAATGGCGGCGGAATAGACCGTCCAAAGTTGCAGCGATTCCGGCAGCAGCGCGACCAGATTGGCGCCCTTGGTGTGGATCTCGCTGACCAGCACGACGGCAAGCTCCGCCTCGCCCCTGGCGACCTTGGCCACGGCGTCGTTGCCGCCGGTGGCGTTGACGCCCTTGCCGGAAACTACGTCGCGGATGCCGAAGCCGTCGGCGATCTTCATCAGGTGAATGATCGAGGTGCCGCCGAGCTTGGGATCGGTGTGCGCGATCGACTTCGCTTTGATCAGCGTCTGCTTCAGCGCTTCCGGAGTCGAAACGTCCGGGGCTGGCGCACCGTCGCGGATTACGACGCCCAGCCCGACCCGGCCGAGATCGACACGGCTTCCCGGCACCATCTTGCCGGTCTTCTCGAGTTCGGACATCAGCGGCCCCGAAGCGATGATCAGGTCCGCGGGTTTGCCGGATGCGATGGTGTCGCGCAGCAGTCCGGTCGGACCGGTGGTGAAGTTGAACTTGTGGCCGGTCTGTTTGGAATAGTCGTCGATCATGCCGCCGACCACGCTGCGCACGGCGCCGGCGGAAATGACGTTGAGCTCGGCGGCGCTTGCCGGTGTCGCTGGCGAAAACGCTGCGAGCGTCGTAGCCGCAGCCAGCATCGCTGCAAAAGATTTGATCATGGCGTTGCCCCCCTAGAGCATGGTCTCAAACGGTCCGCCCAGGATCAGGTCCTAGGCGTGGCCGACGTCGCTTGACAGCATGCCGGGGCTGACCCCGATCTTCTTGAGAGCCCGGTCGTACTTCGCTTCGATATCGGTTCCGAAGATCAGATCGGAATCGGCTGTGCAATGCAGCCAGCCGTTGGTGTGAATCTCGGTCTCAAGCTGGCCCGGCGCCCAGCCGGCGTAGCCGAGCGCGAGCAGCGCGCTTGCCGGCCCGCTGCCGCGCGCAATGGCCTTGAGAATATCCAGCGTGGCGGTGAGGCAGATGCCGTCGTCGATCGGCAGCGTCGAATTCTCGATGAAGAAGTCCGCGCTGTGCAGCACGAAACCGCGTTCGGTCTCCACCGGTCCGCCCTTGAGCACCTTCACACCGCCCGCGCGTCCGGGAAGCTGGATCACGTCGGCCGCAGGGATCACGTCGAGCTTCACCAGCAGATCGGGGAAGCTGATGTTCGCTGCCGGCTGGTTGACCACGATGCCCATGGCGCCTTCGGAGGAATGAGCGCAGATATAGATCACGCTCTTCGAGAAGCGCTCGTCCTGCATCGCCGGCGCAGCGATCAGCATCTGGCCGTCGAGATAGCCGCGCGCCGAAGTCTTTTCCAGGGATTTGCGTGTCATCCGCATCCCTAAAGGTTACCCGATCCGGCAATGATTTGGAAATAAGGCTAGCCGTCCGGCGTTCACGAGCATGTCAGTGGTAGCAACCCGTCGCGTGAATTAAACAACCGCAATGCCAGAAGGTTTCCAGCGGATATTGCCGGTATTTTTCGCGGGCTGCCTGATTGCCGCCGCCCCGCCGCCTGCTTTTGCCGCAGACGCATCGGCGTGGGACAACGACCTGCGCTCGGCGGCCCGTCTGATTGCGGCCGGTGCGCGCACGGAAGCCGGCGGACGCGTGCTGCGCGCCGGCGTGGAGGTCAAGCTCAATCCGGGCTGGAAGACCTACTGGCGGTATCCGGGGGATTCCGGCGTGCCGCCCACCTTCGATTTTTCGAAGTCCGACAACGTCAAGCAGGTGACCGTGCTCTGGCCGGCGCCGGAGCGCTTCGTCGACGGCGGCGGCACCTCGATCGGCTACAAGGGCGATGTGATCTTTCCGCTGCGCGTGGTGCCGCAGGACGCCGGCAAGCCGGTCACGTTGCGGATGAAATTCGACTACGGCGTATGCGAGAAGCTGTGCGTGCCGGCCAAGGCCCAGTCGGAATTGCGGCTGACCGGCGGTGGCGGCGCGCAGGACCGGGCGCTCGACGCCGCGGAGGCGCGCGTGCCGAAAGCGGGCCACGTTGGCGACCGCGGTCCGCTCTCGATCCGGGCGGTGCGCCGCGACGTGGGCGGGAGCAAGCCGCGCATCGTGGTGGATGTTGCCGCCCCGGCCGGGGCCGCACTCGATCTGTTCGCCGAAGGTCCCGCCGCCGATTGGGCTTTGCCGCTGCCGGAGCCGGTGCCAGGCGCGGCGGCGGGCTTGCGCCGTTTCGCCTTCGAGCTCGATGGGCTGCCGCCCGGCGCCAAGCCCGATGGCGCTACGCTGCGCTTCACGGCGGTGGCGGGCAGGGAGGCGGTCGAGGCTGCATTTCGTCTCGACTAATCCGCCGGGGGCGTTAATTTGTGCGCCGAGAGATTGGCTGCCCAATCAGAAACCAAGCGAGAGGATTTGTAACATGGCGATCAAGGTCGGCGACCGCGTTCCGAGCGGCAAGTTCACGGCAATGACGGCGGAGGGCCCGAAGCCGAAGACCACCGACGAACTGTTCAAGGGCAAGAAGGTGGTGCTGTTTGCAGTGCCCGGCGCGTTCACGCCGACCTGCAGCAACAACCATCTCCCCGGCTTCGTGAAGAACGCCGCCGCAATCAAGGCCAAGGGCATCGACACCATCGCGGTGACCGGCGTCAACGACGTGTTCGTCATGAATGCCTGGAAGAAGGCTTCCGGCTCCGACGACATCGAATTTCTTGCCGACGGTAGCGGCGATTGGGCCAAGGCCCTGGGTCTCACCGCGGACCTGACCGAGCGCGGGCTCGGCGTGCGCTCGCAGCGCTACGCCATGGTCGTGGACGACGGCGTGGTGAAGACGCTCAACGTCGAAGACGCGCCCGGCAAGGCCGAGATGTCCGGCGCGGATAATCTGTTGAAGGGCCTGTAAGCATAGCGAGCTATCCACTGTCGTCATGGCCGGGCTTGTCTCGGCCATCTCGATTCATGGGGCAACATGGTGCCACAAGAATCGAGATCACCGGGACTCGCGCCGTTGGCGCGGCCCGGTGATGACGGAGTACTATTTCCCCGCCGCCCGCATTTCGGCGATGGCGGAAACCGCAAGCTGATCGGCGCGCTCGTTCAGCTCGTGGCCGACGTGACCCTTGACCCAGTGCCAGCGCACGTCGTGCTGCTTGATCGCCCCATCGAGCCGCTGCCAGAGGTCCATGTTCTTCACTGGCTTCTTGTCGGTGGTGCGCCAGCCGTTGCGCTTCCAGCCGTGTATCCATTTCGAGATGCCGTCCTGCACATATTTGCTGTCGGTATGCAGATCGACGGTGCAGGGCTTCTTCAAGGCCTCCAGCGCCGAGATCGCCGCCATCAGCTCCATGCGGTTGTTGGTGGTGTGCGGCTCGCCGCCCTTGAGCTCCTTTTCCTTGTCGCCGAACGACAGGATCGCGCCCCAGCCGCCCGGTCCGGGATTGCCCGAACAGGCGCCGTCGGTGTGGATGATGACGTGCGGTCCGCTGGTCACGCGCCGGCTCGCTCCGGAAGCGCGCCGTAGTCGCGCACGTTGCCGATCGCCTGGTGGAAGCGCAGCTTCCGGAAATATTCCAGCGGATTCTTCGGCTGCACCAATGCGCCGGCCGGCACGTTGAGCCAGTCCACCAGCCGCGTCAGAAGGAAACGCAATGCCGATCCGCGCGCCAGCAGCGGGATGGCGTCGAGTTCGGCGGCCGACAGCGGCCGGGTGCGCATGTAGGCGGCCAGCAGTTCGCGGCCCTTGGTCACGTTGTAGGAATGATCGGGCTCGAAGCACCAAGCGTTGAGGCAGATCGCAACGTCGTAGGCGAGCGCATCGGTGCACGCGAAATAGAAGTCGATCAGGCCGGAGAGTTTCTGTCCGAGGAAGAACACATTGTCGGGAAACAGATCGGCGTGGATCACGCCTTCCGGCAGATCGCGCGGCCAGTTCTTCTCCAGGTGATCGAGTTCGCTGGCGATCGCGTCGCGCAGGCCGGGCTGCACGCTGTCGGCGCGGTCTCCCGCTTGTACGTAGAGCGGCCGCCAGCCGCCGACCGAGAGCGCGTTTTTGCGTTTGCCTGCGAAGTCGGCGCCGGCAAGGTGCATTTTGGCCAGCGCCTCGCCGACCGCTGCGCAGTGGCGGGCGTCGGGTCGCCGGATCCACAGCCCATTGAGGAAGGTCACGATCGCGGCCGGCCGGCCGCAAAGCGAGCGGAGCGTTTCGCCGTTGCGGCTCTTCACCGGCTGCGGGCAGATGACGCCGCGCGCCGCAAGATGCTCCATCAGCCCGAGGAAGAACGGCACGTCGCCCGCCGCCACCCGCTTCTCGTAGAGCGTGAGGATGTAGTGGCCGCTGGTGGTGCGGACGAGAAAATTCGAATTCTCGACGCCCTCCGCGATGCCCTTGTAGGACAGCAGATCGCCCAGCGCGTAATCCGCCAGGAATTTGTTGAGGTCGTCGGCTTCGACGTCGGTGTAGACCGCCATGAAGCGTACTACGGCACTGCGCCGGGTCGCCCCGTCAAGGGGGGAGCGGTTCCGCTGCGGCGTTCTCGCGCAGCGCCCGGGGCAGGGGGAAGAACACGTCCTCCTCGGCGGCCGAAACGGTTTCCACCGTCACGGCATATCGTTGCGCAAACGCGTCGATGATTTCCTCCACCAGCACTTCGGGGGCCGAGGCGCCCGCCGTGATGCCAAGGCTGCCGATCGAACCGAACGTCGACCAGTCGATATCGGCGGCGCGTTGCACCAGCGCCGCGTGGGGGCAGCCGGATCGCTCGGCCACCTCCTTGAGGCGCTGCGAGTTGGATGAGTTCGGCGCGCCCACCACGATCACGGCATCGACCAGCGGCGCCACCCGCTTGACCGCCTCCTGCCGGTTGGTGGTGGCGTAGCAGATGTCCTCCTTGTGCGGCGCGACCATCGCCGGGAAACGCCGCTTGAGCAGCGCCACGATCTCGGCGGTGTCGTCGATCGACAGCGTGGTCTGCGTGACGTAGGCGAGATTGCCGGGATCGCGCGGGGTGAAGGCCGCGGCGTCCGCCAGGGTCTCGATCAGCGTCACCGCGCCATCGGGCAATTGCCCCATGGTACCGACCACCTCAGGGTGGCCCTTGTGCCCGATCAGCACGATCTCGCGGCCGCGGCGGTGATGGATTTCGGCCTCGCGGTGAACCTTGGTCACCAGCGGGCAGGTGGCGTCGAGCGCGAAGAAATTGCGCCGGCTGGCGGCTTCCGGAACCGCCTTGGCGACGCCGTGGGCGGAGAAGATCACCGGCGCCCGGGTGTCCGGGATTTCGTCGAGTTCCTCGACGAACACCGCGCCCTTGGCCTTGAGGCTCTCGACCACGTACCGATTGTGGACGATCTCGTGCCGGACATAGACCGGCGGGCCATACAGCTTGAGCGCCCGCTCGACCGAGTCGATGGCGCGCACCACGCCGGCGCAGAAGCCGCGCGGCGAGCACAGCAGGATTTTCAGCGCCGGTTTGCCGGATTCGCCTGTGTTTCCAGCGGCCATGGCGACGACATGGGGTTCCCATGGCGGGCCTGTCAAGCTTGGGCCCGGGCATTGCGCTTTGCGGGGGGGACCGCCTATATTCCGGCCACTTTCCAGTCATCCATCGATGACAAAGGCCTCGTCCGTAAGGGCGGGCGGGGCGCAGAGGAGATTTGTCATGCAGGAAGCGCCGCTGATGCCGAAGGCGACCGCCGTCTGGCTGGTTGAGCACACCGCGCTGTCGTTCGACCAGGTCGCCGATTTCTGCAAGCTGCACCCGCTTGAGGTAAAGGCGATCGCGGACGGCGACGCCGCCCAGGGCATCAAGGGTCTCGACCCGATCCAGACCGGCCAACTGAGCCGCGAGGAGATTGAAAAAGCGGTGGCCGACCCGGCCCACAAGCTCAAGCTGTCGACTCCCAAGGTGAGCCTGCCTGAGGCCAAGGGCGGCAAGAAGAAGGGCCCGCGCTACACGCCGGTGTCCCGCCGGCAGGACCGGCCCAACGCCATCCTGTGGCTGATCCGCAATCATGCGGAGTTGAAGGACGCCCAGATCATGCGGCTGGTCGGAACCACCAAGTCGACGATCCAGGGCATCCGCGAGCGCACGCACTGGAACGCGGCCAACCTGAGCCCGCTCGATCCGGTCACGCTGGGCCTGTGCTCGCAGATCGACCTCGATCTCGAAGTCGCGCGCGCCGCCAAGGAGAAGCCGGCTCCGGCCGAAGCGGGCGCGACGCTGCTGCCGGCCTCCGTCACCACCGCACCGCGCGAGCCGGAAGAGGAAACCCCGGCCGCCGCGAAGGCCAAGGACGATCTGAACGTCGATGCCGTGTTCGCCAAGCTCAAGCAACTCGGCGGCAAGGACAAGGGCGACGAGGACTGACTACGGCCGCCAGCCCATCTTGTTGACCGGCAGGCCGGATACCGGATTGGCGCCCTCGCCGGTGTAGCGGAAGCCGTGCTTCTCGTAGAAGCGGATCGCTCGCGCGTTATCCTTGTTGACGAGCAAGTCGAGCGCCCGCGGCGACAGCCGCTTGGCCTCCGCGAGCAGGGCTTCGGCGATACCGTGGCCCCATCGGTCCGGCGCGACCACGATCTGGTCGAGATAGCCGGTGCGCGGATCGACGGTCACGTAGCCGATGAGATCGTCTCCGGCTTGCGCCACTACGATCTTGGTCTGCGGAACCAGATCCTCGCGCCATCGCTTGCGCCACCAGTTGACGCGCGCGGCGAAGTCGATGCGTGGATAGGCTTTCTGCCAGCTTTCCCGCCACAGCTCGATCGCCGCGGCTTCGTCGGCGGCGCTGTAGGGGCGCAGCGTGAAGGGCGCGCTCACCGCTCTGTCAGCTTCAGCTCGATACGCCGGTTGCGGTTGTAGGCGTCTTCGGTGCGCTCGGGGTCGATCGGCTGGAACTCGCCGAAGCCCGCGGCCACCAGGCGCTGCGGCGCCACGCCCTTGCTGACCAGGTACTGCACCACCGCGATGGCGCGCTCGGCGGAGAGCTGCCAGTTGGTCCGCGGCGGTGCGATCGGGCGCACGTCGGTGTGGCCGTCGACCCGCATCACCCAGGCGATCTCCTGCGGAATCTGCCGGTCGAGCTCGATCAACGCGCTGGCGATCTTGTCGACCTCGGCACGGCCTTCCGGTTTTAGCACCGCCTGGCCGGTGTCGAAGAACACCTCCGACTGGAACACGAAGCGGTCGCCGACGATGCGCACGTCGGGCCGGTTGCTGAGGATGTTGCGCAGCCGCCCGAAGAAATCGGACCGGTAGCGGGACAGCTCCTGGACACGCTGGGCCAGCGCGACATTGAGCCGTTGGCCAAGCTCGGTGAGGCGGGTCTGCGATTCCTGGTCGCGCTTCTCGGTGATCTCCAGCGCCTGCTCGAGCGCACCAAGCTGCCGACGCAACGCTGCGATCTGCTGGTTGAGCACCTCGACCTGGGCCAGCGCGCGCAGCGTCGCACGCCGTTCGAGGTCGACCTGGCTCGACAGCTCCGTGACCTTGCCTTGCGCGGTCGCGGTGCCGCTGCCGAGGTCTTCGTAGAGACCCTTGTAGCGGTCGCGCTCGCCCTCGGTGGCGGCCAGGCTCGCGCGCATCTGCGCAACCTGCTCCTCCATCGTCAGCTTGCCGGTCTGTTCCAGCGACAGGAGGTCGGTCAGTTGCGCGATCCGGGCGGAGAGCCGCGTCAGCGCGGTGTCCTTGCCTGTCACCTCTTGCGACAGGACGAACTGCACCACCACGAACACGGAGAGCAGAAAGATGATGCCAAGGATCAGCGTCGACAGCGCGTCGACGAATCCGGGCCAGTAATCGACGCCGCGGTCGCGGCGGCTGCGGGCTAGCGCCATATCCTCTTACTCACGTGCTTTGCCAGTCGTGGCTCCGCTCACTTGTTGATGCTTTCACGCGACAGATGTTCGAGCAGGCGGCGGATCTCGCGGTGCTGCTCGGCCTGGGAATCGACCCAGTCGCGGATCATCTGCTGCTCGGTGCGCATGTGGTGGACCAGGCCCTGGATCGCCTCGGCGAGATTGGCCATCGCGGTGGTCGCGGCCTTGCCCGAGCCGGCTTCGGATATCGCCTCCCGCAACCGATCGACTGCAACCCTGATCTCGCCCGACACGTTGCCGCCGCCGGGAGCGGCGACGGCGGTCGGCTCGCCGCTGAGGTCCTGCACCGTGGTCGCCAGCCAGTCCTCGACTTCGGTGTGGAAGCGGTTCTGCGCCTGGCTCATCTGGAGGTCGAGGAACCCGAGCACCAGAGAACCGGCAAGACCGAACAGCGAGGACGAGAACGAGATGCCCATGCCGCTGAGCGGGGCCGCGAGTCCTTCCCGCAGGGTATCGAACACTGCGGCGGCGTCGCCGCCCACTTTCATGTTGTTGATCACGCCGCCGACCGAGCCGACGGTCTCGATCAAGCCCCAGAACGTGCCGAGCAGGCCGAGGAAGATCAGCAGTCCGGTCATGTAGCGCGAAATCTCGCGCGCCTCGTCGAGCCGGATCGCGATCGAGTCGAGGATGCTGCGCATCGTCGCGGTGGAAATCCGCATGCGGCCGGCTGCCCGGTCGCCGAGAATCGCCGCCATCGGCGCCAGCAGGACCGGCGAGCGCTCGCTTCGCAGTCCCGGATCGGCCAGCCGGAATCCATTAATCCAGGACACCTCCGGGAACAGCCGGATCACTTGCCTGAACGCCAGGATGATGCCGATGAACAGGACGCCGAGAATCAGGGCGTTGAGCGGCGGATTGGCCATGAAGGCCGTCCAGATCTGCTTGTGGATGACCACGCCGACCAGGCCGCACAGAATCAGAAAGACCAGCATCCGCACGAGAAAGATGCGCGGTGAGGAAACCTTGAAAGGATCGATATTTTTCGCCATGGCAAGCCTTCTCGTCGCCGCAGCAATCGGCACTCAATATGGCACAGGCGAGGCGAAAGCAAACCGCGCCTCGTCGGGAACACCAGCGTTGTCAACGCATACGCTGCGCACATGGCCCCGGCAGAACTGGCCGGATGGCAAAAAAAGCCTCAATCCTTGCCGGCGGCCTTCAGTAGCGCCAGCAGCTCGTGATGAATGGCTTCATTACCGGCCAGGATGTGACCCTTGGTGAATGCGGCGTCCTGGCCGTCGATGTCGGTGATGTAGCCCCCGGCCTCGCGCACGATGATGGTGCCGGCCGCCATGTCCCACGGCGAGAGATCGCGCTCCCAATAGCCGTCGAAGCGGCCGGCGGCGATGAACGCGAGGTCGAGAGCGGCCGCGCCGTAGCGGCG
The DNA here is from genome assembly GCA_945897515.1 of Rhodoplanes serenus. Taxonomy (GTDB): domain Bacteria; phylum Pseudomonadota; class Alphaproteobacteria; order Rhizobiales; family Xanthobacteraceae; genus Z2-YC6860. The sequence goes on from CAMDFO010000031.1 coordinate 38,811, forward strand.
CAGGCCCGCGACCTTCTCCTGGACCGCGAATAGTTCGCGGCGTCCAAGCTCAAGATCGCCTCGGCCCATGTGCGGCAGCCCGCAGGCGATCACCGACTCCGCCATCCGCTTGCGCGCCGCGACCCGGATGCGCTTGTCGTTGAGGAAGGCGCCCTTGCCGCGTTCGGCGATGAAAAGTTCCTCGCTGGCCGGATTGTAGATCACGCCGGCAACGATCGCGTCACCGCGCTGCAATCCGATGGAAATGGCGAACTGCGGAATGCCGTGCAGAAAATTGGTGGTGCCGTCGAGCGGATCGACGATCCAGGTGTTGGTTGCGTCGGTGCCCGCGCGCTTGCCGCCTTCCTCGCCGAGAAAGCCGTAGCCGGGACGAGCCTTGGCAAGCTCAGTGTAGAGGATTTCCTCGGCCCGGCGGTCGGCGGCGGTGACGAAATTGGCCGGCCCCTTGAGCGAGACCTGCAGGTGCTCGACCTCGCCGAAGTCGCGCTTGAGGTTGCGGCCGGCCTTGCGGGCGGCCGCGATCATGACGTTGAGCAGCGCGGAATGGACCATGTGACCTAGATTGTTGCCGGTGACTTCAATGTCAATCCGCCCGGCGCACGTACGCGACGTCGTCGGTGTTGACCACGATCTTCTCGCCGGCTGAGACGAACGGCGGCACCAGAATGCGAAGCCCGTTCTCCAGCTTCGCAGGCTTGTAGGAGGACGCGGCGGTCTGCCCCTTGATCGAGGCATCGGCCTCGACCACTTCGAGCACCACGGTTTCCGGCAGCTTGATACCGATCGGCAGATCCTGGTGCAGTTGCACCTGCACCATCATGCCGTCCTGCAGGAACGCCGCGCGGTCGCCGACGAATTCGTCGGGCAGTTCGATCTGGTCGTAGCTCGCGGTATCCATGAACACGAGCTTTTCGTCCTGGCGGTACAGAAATTGGTATTGCCGGCGTTCGACTTCGGTTTCTTCCACCCGGTCGGAGGAGCCGAAGCGCTGGTTGAGCTTGCGGCCGTCGAGCAGGTTCTTCAACTCGACCTGGTTGTAGGCCGGACCTTTGCCGGGTTTTACCGCGCCGGTCTTGATCGTGGCCCACAGCGAGCCGTCATACTGGATCAGCATGCCGGGCCGGATGTCGCTGCCGCTGATCTTGGCCATGAAGGTCCGCTCTCGCCATGTCTCTATCCTGGGCCGATGAGATGCCCCGGCGACGGAAGGTCCGTCAAGGGCGGGCGGTGGTGCTGGCGGTTGCGGCTGGAGCCAGAAGCGCGATCCAGGGCTTTGCGGCCTCCTCGCCGGTGGTGCGGTCCTCGGGCTTCGCCTTGCGCATGTAGTCGTCGAGGAACTGATCGTTGTTGCCGCTGGCTTTTGCGATCAGGTGCCAGCGTATGGCCTGCACCGGATTCGCCGGAATGCCGCGGCCGCTGGCGTACATGAAGGCCAGCCGATTCTGTGCGATCGCACTGCCCTTGCGTGCGGCCTTGCGCAGATAGGACGCGGCGGCGGTTTCGTTCTTCGGAATGCCGGCGCCGTTGAACAGCGCGATGCCGTATTCGACCTCGGCATCGACGTTGTTGGCGAGCGCCGCCGCTCCGAGCAGGCGGGCGGCTTCGCGCAGGTCTTTCGGAACGCCGCGGCCTTCCTTGTACATCGTGGCCAGCGCGTACTGCGCTTCCGCGCTGCCGGCGTAGGCCGCGACGCGGAACAGTTCGGCGGCTCGCAGGAAATCCTGCGGGAACAACTGGCCTTCGAGATAGAGCAGGGCCAGATTGTAGGCGGCAACGGCATGGCCGAGCTTGGCGGCCGAGGTGAGCAGGCGCGCCGCGTCCTCACGGTCGCGCGAGCCGGCACGGCCGGTCATGCGAAACATCGCCAGCGCGAACATCGCTTCGCGGTCGCCGCGGTCGATGGCGAGCTTGTACCAGGCCTCCGCCTTCTTATCGTCCTGTGGAACGCCGAGGCCGTCGGCGTAGAGTTCGCCCAGCAGCGTCATGCCTTTTACGTCACCCTTTTCCTCGACGCGGCGCAGCGCCTCCCGGAAGGCCGTGACGTACTGGCCGCGCTGGAACGCGCTGTAGGCAAGGTCGGGTTCCGCGCCCTTCGCCGGTTGCGCCGGTTGCTGCGCTATGGGCGCCGGTGCCGGCGTTTGTTGCGGACGCTTGCTTTTGGTTTCGGCCGCTGCCGACGCGGTCATGATCGCCCCGGCGAGCGCGGCGGACACGAGCCGCATCGTCAGTCGCGCCGCCATCATGCCACCGGCTCCGGCCTGGCGAGCCGTTCGGTCGCGGCGGCGATCGCCGCTTCCGGCCCGCCGGGGTCCTGCCAGACCAGGTCGCCGACCGCGACGAAGTCGGCGCCCGCGGCCGCGAGCGCAGAGATCTCGTCGAGGCTCGCCGCAAAGCCGACGCAGGGAATCTCGAACACCTCGGCCCACCATTCGACGCGCTCGACGATCGCCTCGAACGCCGGCCGACGCCGGCTATCCTCCGGCTCGCCGAACAGCACGTAGTCCGCGCCTTGCTCGGCGGCGGTCATCGCATCGTGCTTGGATTGCAGCCCCCCGCAGCCGGCGATGCGTTCGGGCTTGAGACTTGCGAGCGCCGCCTGGAAGACTTCGATCCCGGCCAGATGGGCGCCGTCCGCACCCGCGCGCGCGACGATGCCAGGATGCCCGGCGAGCACCAGCGCAGCGCCACTCTGCTGCACGGCCGGCACCAGCGCCTTGACCCGATTGATCAGCGTCCGCTCGTCGGCCGGCTTCAGCCGCAGCAGCACCGCGGCGACATCGGCTGCCGCCAGCACAGGCGCCAGCGCGCGCGCAAACGCCGCGGCGTCCTCGACCTCGGGCGTGACGAGGTAGAGCCGCGGGGCAGGGCGCGTTATTTCCGCCTGCTGTCGTTCGGACATGATGCTCGCATGCAGTCGCAATCGGGCGGAAAGGGGGCGATTCGCTGTGCCTCTGTCAACCGCGGGCTACTGCGAGCCCTCCAGGCCGAGCTTGCGCACCAGCGAGCCCCACTTTTCGCCTTCGGCCCGAATATAGGCCCGCATGTCGTCCACCGAGCCGGAGTCGACCGGGAGCAGCCCGGTGCTGGCGATCCGCTGGCGGATTTCCGGCACCGCCATGATGCGCTTCATCTCGGCGTGCAGGCGGTCGACCGCCTCCTTCGGCGTGCCGGCTGGCGCCAGCAGGACATGCCACGACACCGCTTCGAAGTCGGGTGCGTTGGCGGCTTCGGCGAATGGCGGGACCTCGGGGGCGGTGGGAATCCGCGTGGCCGACGACACCGCCAATGCGCGCAGCTTGCCGGCGTTGATCAGCGGCAGCGACGCGCCGGCCTCGGCGAAGGCGAGCGCGACGTGGCCGGCGGCGACGTCGGCGATCGACTGCGGGCTGTTGCGGTAGGGCACGTGCGTGAGGTCGAGCCCGAACCGCTGGTTCATGTATTCGAGCGACAGGTGCGGCGCGCCGCCGACGCCGGACGAGCTGTAGCTGAGCTGCCCCGGCCGCTCCTTGACGTACTTGATCATGTCCGCGACCGAATGGATCGGCAGCGCCGGATTCACAACCAGGATGAACGGCGACTTCACGTAGAGCGAAAGCGGTATGAAGTCCTTCTGGGCATCGTAGGACTTTTGCTTCAGCGTGGTCGGACGGATCGCCATGACGGCGCTGGTCGCGACCATCAGCGTGTAGCCATCGGGCGTTGCGGCCTTCAAGGCGGCGACCCCGACCAGGCCGGCGCTGCCCGGCTTGTTCTCGACGATCACCGGCTTGCCGAACGCCTGCGAGAGCTGCTCGGCATAGAGCCGCACCACGACGTCGAGGCCGGTGCCGGGTGCGAGCAGCGGCATGATGGTGATCTGCCGGGTCGGATAGTCGGCGCGCGCCGACGGCTGCTGCACGAACGCGAACGCCGCAGCCGCAAGCGCAGTCGCGGTCAGCTTGAGTTTGAATGCCATGGTCGCCCCTCCGGCGCCGCGTTCTTCAGTCGCGCAGCGCGAGGGAAGCCTAAGCGGCACCGCCCGGTCCGACAAGTGAGGCGGCGGTTATGCTGCCTTCTTCTCCAGATCCTGCTTCCATTGGCCCTTGGAGGCGAGGCCGTTCATCGCCGCGCGATGCGCGAACACCCGCTGCGCCGCGGCGACGTTCTCGGACTTGCCCGACCACGCCTTCTGCGGAGCGTGCTGCAGCGCGCGGCCGTAGGAGAAGGTCAGCGACCACGGCAGGTTGCCGATCTTGTTCATGGCGTCGAGATGCGCGGTCGCCTCTTCGTCGGACTGACCGCCGGACAGGAAAGCGATGCCCGGCACCGCGCCCGGCACGCAACCCTTGAGCAGCTTCACGGTCTTTTCCGCGACCTCTTCGACACCGGCGCGCTTGCCATTCTTCTTGCCGGAGATCGCCATGTTCGGCTTGAGCACGATGCCTTCCAGCGCGACCTTCTGATAGTAGAGCTGCTGGAACACCTCCTTGAGCACGAACTCGGTCACCTCGTAGCAGCGGTCGATGTCGTGGTCGCCGTCCATCAGCACCTCGGGCTCCACGATCGGCACGATCTGAGCTTGCTGGCACAGCGCGGCGTAGCGCGCGAGCGCATGCGCGTTGGTGTGGATCGCGGTGTAGCTCGGAATGCCGGGCCCGATGTCGATCACGCCGCGCCATTTCGCGAAGCGCGCGCCCTGCTCGTAATACTTCGGCAGCCGGTCGGCGAGCTTGTCCAGCCCGACGGTGATCAGTTCGCCCGGGCAGTTCGGCAGCGGCTTGGTGCCTTCGTCGACCTTGATGCCGGGGAGCGAGCCCGACCTCTTGATGATGTCGACCAGCGGCGTGCCGTCCTTGGCCTTCTGCCAGATCGTCTCGTCGTACAGGATGACGCCCGAGATGTGCTTCATCCCTTCGGATGAGCGGAACAGCATCTCGCGATAGTCGCGGCGGTTGTCTTCGGTGCATTCCGTGTTGATCGCATCGAAGCGCTTCTTGATAGTGCCGGTGGATTCGTCAGCGGCCAGGATGCCCTTGCCGGGCGCCGTCATGGCTATCGCCACCTTGTTGAGCTCTGCGAGATTCATCGGCGATCTCCCTCTTTTGTCATTCCGGGTGCGGCAGCGCGAACCGGAATCCGTATCCGGAAACTTCGGAGCTATTTTTGCCTCAACACCTCGACCCCGGGCAAGGCCTTGCCTTCCATCCACTCCAGGAAGGCGCCCCCCGCGGTCGATACGTAGGTAAATTTGTCCGCGACGTCCGCGGCGTTGAGCGCCGCAACCGTATCGCCGCCGCCCGCCACCGAAACCAACTTCTTGGCCTGCGTGCGCCCGGCGGCGTAGCGCGCGACCTCGACCGTCGCCTTCTCGAACGGATGCATCTCGAAGGCGCCGAGCGGGCCGTTCCAGACAAGCGTGGCCGCGTCGTCGATCGCGCCCTTGATGCGCTCGATCGACTGATCGCCGACGTCGAGGATCATGCCGTCGTCGGGAATGGCGTCGACGCCGTAGGCGTGCGAGGGCGCGTTGGCGGCGAAGTGAAACGCCACGATGGCGTCGACCGGCAGGATGATCGCGCACTTGGCATCCTCGGCCTTGTCGATGATGCGCCGCGCGGTGTCCGCCATGTCCTTCTCGACCAGCGATTTTCCGACCTTGACGCCCTGCGCATACAGGAACGTGTTGGCCATGGCGCCGCCGATCACCAGCGCGTCGACCTTCTTGATCAGATTTTCCAGGAGTTCGAGCTTGGTGGAGACCTTGGCCCCGCCGATGATGGCGATCACCGGCTTGCGCGGCGTCTCCAGCGCCTTTGCCAGCGCCTCAAGCTCCGCCTGCATGGTGCGCCCCGCATAGGCCGGGAGCTTGCGGCCGAGCCCCTCGGTCGAGGCGTGCGCGCGATGCGCGGCCGAGAATGCGTCGTTGACCCAGAGGTCGCCGAGCCTGGCGAGCGCTTCGACGAAGGTCGGATCGTTCTTCTCCTCGCCTTTGTGGAAGCGGGTGTTCTCCAGCACGAGGATTTCGCCGGCTTTCATCGCCGCCACGGCGCTCTCGGCCTTCTCGCCGATGCAGTCCTCGGCGAAACCGACATGACGTCCGACGATCTTCGCCACCTCGGCGGCAACCGGCCGCAGCGATTCCTTCGGATCCGGGCCTTTCGGCCGGCCGAAGTGCGCCAGGATGACGACCTTGCCGCCCTTGTCGGCGATTTCGGTGATGGTCGGCGCAACGCGCTCAATGCGGGTGGCGTCGGTGACCTTGCCGTTGTCCATCGGGACGTTGAGATCGACGCGCAGCAGGACGCGCTTGCCGCTGACGTCTGCTTGATCAAGCGTGCGGAAGGTCATGCTCATCGCGAACGCTCAATGCCGGTTCGGCGGCGAATTGGGGCCTTTGAACAGCGACCAGACCAGGACGGCGCCGAAGACGATCAAGCCGAGGACGCCCAGCCACTCCGACACCGTCATGGCGGCGAGACGCGACATCGCGTCAGATCAGCTTGCCCATCGCCACGGCGGTGTCCGCCATGCGGTTGGAGAAGCCCCACTCGTTGTCGTACCAGGACATCACCCGCACCAGCGTGCCGTCCATGACCTTGGTCTGGTCCATGTGGAACACCGACGAGTGCGGATCGTGGTTGAAGTCGCCGGACACGTTGGGCTGGTCGGTGTAGCCCAGGATGCCCTTGAGTTGCTGGTCGGCGGCGCGCCGGATCGCGCCGTTGATCTCGTCCTTGTCGGTCGCCCTCTTGGCGACGAACTTCAGATCGACCACCGAGACGTTCGGCGTCGGCACCCGGATCGCAACGCCGTCGAGCTTGCCGTTCAGCTCCGGCAGCACCAGGCCGACGGCCTTCGCCGCGCCGGTCGAGGTCGGGATCATGTTCAGCGCCGCGGCGCGCGCGCGATACAGATCCTTGTGCATGGTGTCGAGCGTCGGCTGATCGCCCGTGTACGAGTGGATCGTGGTCATGAAGCCCTTGTCGATACCGACCGCGTTGTTGAGCACCATGACGACCGGAGCCAGGCAGTTGGTGGTGCACGACGCGTTGGAGACGACCTTGTGATCCTTGGTGAGCTTGTCGTGATTGACGCCATAGACGACGGTGAGATCGACGCCGTCGGCCGGCGCCGACACCAGCACGCGCTTGGCGCCCGCGGTCAGGTGCGCCGCCGCCTTGTCCTTCGACGTGAAGATGCCGGTGCACTCCAGCGCGATGTCGACGCCGAGGTCCTTCCACGGCAGCTTGCCCGGATCGCGCTCGGCGGAAACCTTGATCGCGCCGTTACCGACGCTGATGGTGTCGCCCTTGACCGTCACCGTGCCGGGGAAGCGGCCGTGCACGCTGTCGAAGCGCAGCAGATGCGCGTTGGTCTCGACCGGGCCGAGATCGTTGATGCCGACGACCTCGATATCCTTGCGGCCGGACTCGGCGATGGCGCGGAGGATATTGCGGCCGATGCGGCCGAACCCATTGATCGAAACCCGGATGGTCATGATTTAGCTCCTCATCAGCGTCGTCATGCCCGGCCTTGTGCCGGGCATCCACGTCTTTGCTTCACGTTGCAGATAAGACGTGGATGGCCGGGACAAGCCCGGCCATGACCAAAAAATAGATGGCTCAGCCGCTTATTATCACTTCTGGCCCAGCCTGCTCAATGCGGCTTCGGCGATCTTCTCGGGGGTAATGCCGAAGTGCTTGTAAAGGTCCTTGTACGGCGCGCTGGCCCCGAAGCCCGACATGCCGACGAAAACGCCGTCGCTGCCGATGATGGCGTCCCAGCCCATGCGGATCGCGGCCTCGACGCCCACCTTGACCGGTGCGTCGCCGATGACGGCGCGGCGCGCCTCGTCAGAGGCGGCGAGGAACAGCTCGAAGCTCGGCACCGACACGACGCGCGCGGCGACGCCCTTGTCCTTCAGGAGCTTCTGCGCATCGACCGCGATCGAAACCTCGGAGCCGGTGGCGAAGATCGAGACCTGCGCTTTTCCGTCGCCCGGTGAAATCTCGTAGGCGCCCGCGGCGCAGCGATTGTCGTTATCGAGCGTCTTGCGAAGCTGCGGCAGGTTCTGCCGCGTCAGCGCCAGCACGCTCGGCGTCTCGCGCGACTCGATCGCGATCTGCCAGCACTCGACCACCTCGACCGCATCGCAGGGCCGCATCACGTTAAGGTTCGGGATCGCGCGCAGCGCGGCGAGATGCTCGACCGGCTGGTGCGTGGGGCCGTCCTCGCCCAGACCGATGGAATCGTGCGTCATCACGTGGACGACGCGCTCGCCCATCAGCGCCGCCAGGCGGATCGCCGGGCGGCAGTAGTCGGCGAACACCAGGAATGTCCCGGAGAACGGGATGATGCCGCCGTGCAGCGTCATGCCGTTCATCGCGGCGGCCATGCCGTGCTCGCGGATGCCGTAATGGATGAAGCGGCCGGAATAATCCGCGGCCGACATCGTCTTCATCGACTTGGTGCGGGTGTTGTTGGAGCCGGTCAGGTCGGCCGAGCCGCCGATCATCTCCGGCACCGCCGGCACCAGCGCCTCAAGCGCGAACTCCGACGAGGAGCGCGTCGCGATGTCCTTCGGCGTCGCCGCCAGCGTTTCCTTCACCGCGCGCACGGCTGCGGCAAGCTGTGCCACCGGCAGATCGCCGCGCATGCGGCGCTCGAATTCCGCGCGCTTGTCGGCGGGCAATGCTGCCAGCCGCTTGTCCCATTCCTTGCGCGCGTTCTTCGAGCGCTGGCCGGCGGCCCGCCAGGAGGTGAGCACGTCGGTCGGAATCTGGAACGGCGCCTCGCTCCAGCCGAGCGCCTCGCGCGCGCCCTTGATCTCGTCGGCGCCGAGCGGCGAGCCGTGCGACGACGACTTGCCGGCCTTGGTCGGCGCGCCGTAGCCGATGACAGTTTTGCAGGCGATCATCACCGGGCGGTCGGAGTTTCTGGCCTGCTCGATTGCGGCCGCGATGGCCTGCGGATCGTGACCGTCGACCCGCGACGCCGCCCAGCCGGCCGACTCGAACCGTTTCACCTGGTCGACCGAATCCGAAAGCGACAGCGGTCCGTCGATGGAAATGCCGTTGTCGTCGAACAGCACGACCAGCCGGTTGAGCTTGAGGTGACCGGCGAGCGCGATCGCCTCCTGGCTGACGCCTTCCATCAGGTCGCCGTCGGAGGCCAGCACGTAGGTCAGGTGATCGACGACCTCTTTGCCGAACTCCGCCGCAAGGTGCCGTTCGGCGATGGCCATGCCGACCGCGGTGGCGAGGCCCTGGCCGAGCGGCCCGGTGGTGGTCTCGACCCCCGGCGTGATGAAATTCTCCGGATGCCCCGGAGTCAGCGAGCCGATCTGCCGGAAGCGCTTGAGCTCGTCGAGCGTCATCGCCTCGTAGCCCAGCAGATAAAGCAGCGCGTAGATCAGCATCGAGCCGTGACCGGCCGACAGCACGAAGCGGTCGCGGTCGGGCCATTTCGGATCCGCAGGATCGAATTTGAGGAACTGCGTGAACAGCACGGTCGCGACATCGGCCGCGCCCATCGGCAGGCCGGGGTGCCCGGATTTTGCGAGCTCCACGGCATCCATCGCAAGCGCGCGGATGGCGTTGGCCATGCGGTCGTGTTCTGTGCGTGTGGCTTCGCGCGGCGATGGTGAGGCCGCTGCGGCAGACGAGGGATTTGCGATCATCAGGAGCCTGTTTGAATGCGGCGTGGGATAGCACGGTGGACCCTGGAATCCAATGTAAGCGGCCCTGTGGCGAAACCACTGTGCACAGCGGCTCCGAACGCAGGGGACAAGGCTTGGCGCGGCGTTGACGCGCGGTCGCGAGGGCACGTAAGGTTCTCTGTCTAATTGCTTGCCTGCGCAGAGCTTTTTTCGCAGGTTGGGAGCGGTTCGGCCCTCGGAGTGAAGGGCGGAATCCCGGATCAAGCCTGGACCAAGCAATGGCCGATCAGACTGCCATCGAAGGGGCGACCAAGCGGTTGGCGCTCGCGCTGGATGCGCTCGATGCGGCGGTCGAGCACCGGCTCGAATCCGACCGCGGCGAAGCCAGGCTTGCGGAGCAGGTTCACGCGCTCGGCACCGATCGCGCCAAGCTAGCCGCCGATCTCGACGCCGCCACGGCCCGCTCGCGCCGGCTGGAGGCGGCCAACAACGAAGTTGCGCGCCGCCTGGACGCCGCCATGGACAACGTCCGGTCGGTGCTCGATGCGCAGCAGCAGTAGCGACACGCTGAGGACTTCATGGCGCAGGTAAATGTCACCATCAACGGCCGCCAGTTCCGCATGGCCTGCGAGGACGGGCAGGAAGGCCATCTGACCCAGCTCGCCAAGGGGCTGGATGAGCGTATCGAGGGGCTGCGCGGCAAGTTCGGCGAGGTCGGAGACGCACGACTCACCATCATGGCCGCGCTCATGGTTGCCGACGAGCTGTCGGAAGCCGGCAAGAAGCTCCGCCGTCTGGAAGAGGACCTCGCCGGTCTGCAGGACGCCCGCACGGTGGCAGCCGACCGGTCCCAGGCGGCGCAGGCCGCCATCGCCGCCGCATTCCATTCCGCGGCCGAGCGAATCGAGTCCGTCGCCAAGAAGCTGAACCAGACCGGGGGCGGCTCCGGGGTGGCGCTCGGCTGAAATGCTGTCTTTCTCACAGAATTCCGCTGCATAAGCAGCGAGTGGCGTATTCATCCTGCAAGCACTACATTGGCTCTGCGGGGCTGCGGGGTGCGTCTGGAGTCAAATTCCCCGGGGCCTTACGATCCTGAAGGGAGCTGTCCCTGGCCGGGACCCTGGTCTCGGTCACATGGCGCCCACCTACTTATGTAGGTTCCCGGGATCATAGCTCTGACGGCCAGTGCGGCTCCGCACTTTATTTCTGGCCGGTATGTTTAGGCGTAGGCCGGCCGATGGCGACCATTCCGATCGACACGTTCAAGGCCGACTTGCGCAAAACGTCGCTCGCCAAGCGCGATGCGCTGCCGGCGGCGGCGCGACAGGCTGCGGCGGAAGCGGTCGCGGCGCGTCCGTTCCCGATCGCCATTCCCCCTGACGCGGTGGTGTCCGGCTATTCGCCGTTGCAGAGCGAGCTCAGCCCGGTGGCGCTGCTGCGCAAGCTGGCCGATGCAGGCGCCAAGCTCGCGTTGCCGGTCGTGATCGGTCGCGGCAAGCCGCTGGTCATGCGCTCCTGGGCTTTCGGCCAGAAGCTCGGCAGCGGCGTGTGGGGAATCCGCGAGCCGACCGAGGACGCGCCCGAGGTCTGGCCGGACATCCTGATCGTGCCGTTGGCGGCGTTCGACCGTAGAGGCAATCGCGTCGGTTACGGTGCGGGCTATTACGACATGACAATCAACCGGCTCCGCATGCTCAAGCCCGTCACCGCGATCGGGCTGGCCTATGCCGCGCAGCAGGTCGCAGTAGTGCCGACCACGCCCCGCGACGCGCGCCTCGATCTCGTGCTAACGGAGCGCGAAGTGATCGACTGCCGCAGGCCGTAGTATGCGAATTCTTTTTATCGGGGACATCGTTGGCCGCAGCGGGCGAACCATCGTCACGCAGCGGCTGCCGGACCTGATCGTGCAGTGGAAGCTCGACCTCGTCGTGATCAACGGCGAGAACGCCGCCGGCGGCTTCGGGATCACCGAGGCGATCTACCAGGAACTGGTCGACGCCGGCGCCGATGCGATCACGCTCGGCAACCACGCCTGGGATCAGCGCGAGGCGCTGGTGTTCATCGAGCGCGCGCCGCGACTGATCCGTCCGATCAATTATCCCGCCGGCACGCCCGGCCGGGGCGCCGCGATGATCGACGCGAAGAACGGCGCGCGTGCTCTGGTCATCAACGCCATGGGCCGCATCTTCCTCGATCCGCTCGACGACCCGTTTGCGGCGATCGAGCGCGAGCTTGCCGCATGTCCGCTGAAATCCGGCGCCGACGCCATCGTCATCGATATGCACGCCGAGGTCACCAGCGAGAAGCAGGCGATGGCCTATTTCGCCGACGGCCGCGCCAGCCTGGTGATCGGCACCCACACCCATGCGCCGACCGCCGACCATCGGATATTGCCGAACGGCACCGCCTTCCAGTCCGACGTCGGCATGACCGGCGATTACGAGTCGGTCATCGGTATGAAGTCCGATGAGCCGCTGTCGCGCTTTCTGCGCCGCATCCCGTCGTCGAAATTCGAGCCGGCGCTGGGGCCGGCCACGCTCTGCGGGCTCGCGGTGGAGACCGACGACGACACCGGGCTCGCGCTGCGTGTCGGTCCGGTCCGGCTCGGCGGCAAGCTGGAACAGGCGCAGCCAGCGTTCTGGGGTTGATCGCTTCCGCCTGCCTTGGTAGTCCGGCAGGCATCCTTTTCAGGCGAGACGCGTATGGCCGGCCATTCCCAATACAAGAACATCATGCACCGCAAGGGGCGCCAGGATAAGGTGCGCTCCAAGCTGTTCGGCAAGCTGGCCCGCGAAATCACCACCGCCGCCAAGCTGGGGCAGCCCGATCCGGCCTTCAATCCGCGCCTGCGCGCCGCCATGCTCGCCGCCCGCCAGGAGAACATGACCAAGGACGTCATCGAGCGCGCGATCAAGAAGGCCTCGGGGAATGACGCCGAAAGCTACGAAGACATGCGCTACGAGGGCTATGGCCCCGGCGGCGTTGCGGTGATCGTGGAATCGCTGACCGACAACAAGAACCGCACCGCGGGTGAGGTGCGCGCCGCGTTCACCAAGAGCGGCGGCAACCTGGCCGAGACCGGCGCGGTGTCGTTCATGTTCGATCACCTCGGCGTGGTCGAATACGACGCCGGCAAGGCCAGCGCCGAGCAGATGCT
>CAMDFO010000032.1 GCA_945897515.1 Rhodoplanes serenus
CGGAAAATTCTGAAAGGGATTTCAGAAGCTTGTGAACGATGCCGACCGTGTGCGAACAGATGCGAACGGTGATGTGGCTGGGGCGCCTGGATTCGAACCAGGGGATGGCGGAATCAAAATCCGCTGCCTTACCACTTGGCTACGCCCCAACTTGCGCCCGATATACCGGCGAGCCGCCGCCGGATCAACGTTTCCAGCGCGAAGCCAACAGCAGCCTTACATCTTGCCGTGGCCGCGGCCCATCTGACGCCGTGTGCTCGGATTGACCACCCGGTCGGAACGTTCCACAGCTCCGCCGTATCCTGCTTCTCGTAGGCATCGAACAGCGGCTTGAACTCGCTGAGGTGGGTGACGGCAGGGAAAAAGATGATGCCCCCTTCCGCCTGCGCGCAAGCCTGATGTACCTTCCTTGGAGCCGCCAGCGGGAAATGCCGAACCCCAATTGTTGCAACGGCGGCAAGGTGCCATCGGCGCGCCTCCAACCAAGAGTACCGCGCCCATGCCCAAACTCTACGAAGCCCTCGCAGAAGCCTTCCTTGCGGAGGGAGTCGATACGCAGTTCGTCCTGATGGGCGACGGCAACATGCACTGGTCCACTGCCTTTTCCAAACTGCCGGGCGTCCATACCTGCCACGTCAGGCACGAGCACAGCACGGTCGCGGCAGCGACGGCCTACAACGTCGCCACCGACAAGGTCGCCGTTGCCTCCGTCACATGCGGTCCCGGCGTGACCCAGTTGATGACGGCGCTGCCGGCAGCGGTCCGCGCCCGCCTGCCAATGGTGGTATTCGCCGGCGAGTCTCCGATCAACGCCAAGTACTACAATCAGGCCATCGACCAGGCGCCGCTGGTGGCGGCCACCGGAGCGCATTACATCGCCGCGCACAGCGTGCCGCGCATGATGGACTACGTGCGCGAATCCTTCCACATCGCCAAGCAAGAGCGGCGGCCGGTGGTGCTGGGCATTCCCTACGACCTGCAGAAGGTCGAGCACATGGCCAACACGCCCTACGAGACCTCGGAGATGTATCAGCCCAAGGTCGGGCGCATGCATCCCGATCCCGAATTTGTTGCCGAGGCCGTCGAGCGGCTGGCTGCGGCGAAGCGGCCGATCATCCTCGGTGGCCGTGGTGTGCTGCGGTCCGGCGCACGGGACGCGCTGGTCAAGCTCGCCGATCGCTGCGGCGCCCTGCTTTCCAACACGCTGCCGGCGCGCGGTCTGTTCCACGACCATCCGTTCGGGCTCGGCATCACCGGCAGCTACTTCACGGCGCTCGGCCGGGAGACCTACGAGTCCGCGGACGTCGTGCTCGCGGTCGGTACAAGCCTGTCCTACTACGTCGGCGGCGGGCACTTCTGGCCCAAGGCCTACAAGATCCAGTTGGACGATGCCCCGCGCGGCCTGCGCGATGGGATAAAGGCCGCCGACCTCTACCTCAAATCGGATGCGCTTGTCGGCGCCGAAGCAATCCTTGCCGGCCTCGACAAGAAGCTGGGCGCCGGCAAACCGACGGCGGCGGCGATCCGCACGAAGGAACTGGCGCATCGCATCGCGACCGAGCCGGCGGACTCGATGGAGTTCGATGCCGCGCCCGGGGTGCTGGATCCACGCGACGTAATCCAGGCCCTCGATCCGGTTATTCCAAAGGACTGGGACATCGTCGTCGGCGGCGGCCATCAGGCCTATTTCAACGCCCAGATGCGAGGCAGGCCGGCAGAGCGCTACACGACCGTCCGCGAATTTGGCGCGGTCGGCAACGGCCTGTCCTATGCGCTTGGGGTTGCGGCTGCGCGCCGGCAGGGCCGCGAGGGCAAGGTCGTGCTGTTCGAGGGCGACGGCGGGCTCCTTTTCAATATTCAGGAGCTTGAGACTATCAAGCGCCAGGGTTATCGCATCCTGATCTGCGCGATGAACGACGGCGGATACGGCTCGGAGTTTCACAAGCTGCGCGCCGACGGCCTTGACGACAGCCTGGCGCTGTTCGGCCGGCCTGCGTTCGAAAACATCGCGCGCGGTTTCGGCCTGCGTGGCCACGAGATTCGCGATGTGTCGATCATCCCGAAGCTGTTCGCCGACTTTACCGCACAGGGCGAAAGCGAAATCTGGAACATCCAAATCTCCGATCAGATCGTCGCGCCGGTGATGCGCCAGACCGTCAAGCGCGGGCACGGCAATATGTGAGGATTTAGATCAGGTCTACCTCACAACAGCAGCAACGGCAGCCCCTCGTCGGATGCCTGGATCGCGGCGGGGGTTGGGGCTACCGTATCGGCAACGATCTAAGGGGAGGTCTCCATGCCGCTGCGGCGCTGCCTGCTGCTGGCGATGGCGGTGGCTCTGTCGGAGCCCGCACTCGCACAATCGCAGAAACCGATCCAGGTCATCGCACCGTTCGCGCCGGGCGGTTCGGCCGACGGCATCGCCCGGATCGTCGCCGCAGGCCTCGCCGAGCGGACCGGACGGCAGGTGATTGTCGAGAACAAGCCAGGTGCTGGCGGCGGCCTCGGCCTGCAAATTCTTGCGAAAGCGCCGCCCGACGGCGACACGCTGTCGGTCGGGGCCACAGGCGCGCTGGTGATCAATGCGAACGTGCCGGGCTCGAGCGGGTACGATCCGCTGAAGGAAATCGTCCCGGTCGCCAAGTTGATCTCCATCCCGATCGTCATGGCCACCAACGCCAAGACCGGACCCAAATCCGTGAAGGAACTGATCGAACGGTCGAAAGCGACGGCCGGAGGTTTGAGCTTCGGCACCACCGGCGCCAACTCCAGCCAGCATCTCGCGGTCGAGTTGCTCAAGACGATGACCGGGGCCAATCTGTTTCATGTTCCCTATCGCGGCAGCACGCCGGCCGTGACCGCGGTGCTGGGCGACCAGATCCCGCTGACTTCGGTCGACCTGACCTCCGCCCACCCGCACATCAAGGCCGGCACACTCCATGCCCTCGGCGTGACCAGCACCACCCGCGCCAAGACCGCGCCGGAGATTCCGACCATCGCCGAGGGCGGCGTGCCGGGCTTTGACGGGTCGGCCGGCTTCATCGGCATTTTTGCACCGCTCGGAACGCCGGCCGCCAAAATCCGGCAGTTGTCGAGCGATATCGCCGCCGTCGTCGCCAGGCCCGATGTACAGGCCAAGATCCTGCTGCTGTCGGTCGAGCCGGAGTATGAGGACGAGGCCGCCTTCGGCCGCTTCCTGACCGCGGAATCGGCCAAATGGAAGGAACTGTTCAAAACGATGCCGGCGGCGAAGTAGCAAGCATCGCCCCGTTGGACGGGAGCCTGGCCCAGACTAGATTGGCCTCATGACCTACCGCGCACCGGTCGCCGATATCGCGTTCACGCTCAAGCACGGCGCGGGCTTGAGCGCCACGCTCGCACGCGGCGGCGAACTCGGCGCCGACGACGTCGATGCCGTGCTCCAAGAGGCCGGCCGCTTTGCCACCGACATCATCGCACCGCTCAATGCGATCGGCGACCGCCACGGCACACCGTTCAAGAATGGCGAGGTGACCACACCGCCGGGCTGGAAAGAGGCCTACCGCGCCTGGTTTATGGGCGGCTGGAATGCGGTCTCGGCGCCGGTGCAATGGGGCGGACAGGGCCTGCCGCACGCGGTCAACGCCGCCTGCATCGAGATGTGGAATTCGGCCTCGATGGCGTTCGGCATCGGACCGGTGCTGACGATGGGCGCGGTCGAGGCGCTGGCCGCCTATGGCGCCGAAGACCTCAAACGCGCCTATCTGCCCAAGCTCGCATCCGGCGAATGGATGGGCACGATGCAGCTTACCGAGCCGCAGGCCGGGTCCGACGTGGGCGCGCTGCGAACCAGGGCCGAGCGGGCCGGCGACGGCAGCTATCGCATCACCGGCCAAAAAATCTTCATCACCTACGGCGAGCACGACCTTACCGACAATATCATCCACTTTGTGCTGGCCCGCCTGCCCGATGCGCCGCCCGGCAACAAGGGCATCTCGCTGTTCCTGGTGCCCAAGTTCTTGCTGAACGCCGATGGCTCGCTCGGCAAGCGCAACGATGCCCGCGCGCATTCCATCGAGCACAAGATGGGCATCCACGCCTCGCCGACCTGCACCATGGTCTACGGCGACCAAGGCGGCGCGATCGGTTATCTCGTCGGCGAAGAGAACCGCGGCCTCAACGTCATGTTCACGATGATGAACCTGGCGCGGCTCGCGGTCGGCCTGCAAGGCGTCGCCATCGCGGAGCGCGCGACACAGCACGCGCTCGCCTATGCGCGCGAACGCAAGCAGGGCCGCGCCGCCGGCTCCGGTGCGGTTTCGAGCGCTATCATCGAGCACCCCGACGTCAAACGCATGTTGCTGACCATGCGCGCGCTCACCCGGGCAGCCCGCACCATCTGCTATGCCACGGCCGGCGCCATCGATTCCGGCGACAACGGGCGCGCATCGCTGCTCACGCCGGTCGCCAAGGCATTTTCCACCGACATCGGCGTCGAGGTCGCCTCGCTCGGCATCCAGGTGCACGGCGGCATGGGCTTCATCGAAGAGACCGGCGCGGCGCAGCACTACCGCGACGCCAGGATTGCCTCGATCTACGAGGGCACCAACGGCATCCAGGCGGTCGACCTGGTGATGCGCAAGCTGCCGCTGTCCGGCGGCGAGACGGTGCGTTCCTATATCGGTGAACTTCGCGGCACCGTGCAGGCGGTGCAGGCTGCCAACGATCCCGCCTTCGGCGCGACCGGCGCGCGGCTGCTCGACGCCGTCGAGTGCCTAGAGCGCGCCACTACATGGCTGCTCGGCAAGATCGAGAGTGAACCGCAGGCGGCGCTCGCCGGCGCAACGCCCTATCTTCGCCTGTTCGGCAACGCGGCGGGCGGCTGCATGCTGGCGGACGAGGCGCTCGCCGCGCTCCGGCTTGCGGAGGGTGAGCCCGCGGCACGCATCGGCATCGCACGTTTTTTCGCGGAAAACATTGCGGCGCAGGCGTCCGGACTGGAGCGCGCCGTCACGGAAGGCGCCGATAGCGTGAACGGAGCCGACGCCGCGCTGGCGGGCTAGGTCATGACCGATCTCGTCATCGTTCGCGACGCCGACAGCATCCGCACCGTGCGGATGAACCGGCCGGACAAGAAGAATGCGCTGACTGCGCCGATGTACCGGGCCATGGCGCGCGCGATCGATACAGCGGCTGGTGACGGTATCCGGTGCATCGTCATCCTTGGCGCACCCGGCGCCTTTTGCGCCGGCAACGACCTGCATGAATTCCTGGCTGCCGCAAAAGCCGGCATGCTCGACGGTGACGTGGTCACGTTCCTTCATGCACTCGCGCGCTCGCCGGTGCCGCTGGTCGCGGGCGTCCAAGGCGACGCGGTCGGCATCGGAACGACATTGCTGTTGCACTGCGACTATGTCGTCGCCGGGACCGACGCGCGCTTTTCCACGCCATTCGTCAGGCTGGGATTGGTGCCGGAAGCGGGATCGAGCCTGTTGGCGCCGCGCCTGATGGGTCACCGGCGCGCGTTCGCCGCGTTGGTCATGGGGCACGGCCTCGATACCGCCGCCGCGCTGGCCTGCGGCCTTGTCAATGTTGCGGTCGCACGGGATCAAGTGGACGCCCGCGCGATCGCGGCGGCCAACGAAATCGTCGCACTTCCGCCCGAAGCGGTCGCGGCGTCGCGTAGGCTCATGCGCGGTCCGGTCGAACACATTGTCGCTCGCATCGACGAAGAGGTGAGCCTGTTCGGTGAGCGCCTGAGGTCGGGAGAGGCGCGCGCGGCATTCGAAGCCTTTGTGAATCGCAAACGCTGACGGTCGCTCGGATGTCGTTGCCCGCCGTGAATCGATCACAGCGGCTTCAACCCAGCCTCGATCTCCTTGCGCCGCGGCTCCAGGAACGGCGGCAGCGCCAGCTTCTCGCCGAGCTTTTCCAACGGCTCGTCGGTGGCGAAGCCCGGGCCGTCGCTTGCGATCTCGAACAGGATGCCGTTCGGCTCGCGGAAATACAGGCTGCGGAAATAATAGCGGTCGACCTTGCCGCTGTTCGGAATGCCCATCGACTTCAGCCGATCCGCCCAGGCCTCGTATTCGGCATCGGGCGTGCGGAATGCGACGTGATGCACGGCGCCCGCACCCTGCTCCGCAACCGGCAGGCCCGGCTGCACCACGACGTGCAGCTCGGAGGCTGGACCGCCCTCGCCCATCTCATAGACGTGGATCGTGTCCTGGGTCTGCGGATGGGAATAGTCGCGCACCTTGCGCATGCCCATCACGGTGGTCAGGACGACGTCGGTCGAGCGTAACTCCGGCACGCTCAGCGTAATCGGCCCGAGCCCGCGGATCTGATGTTCGGCCGGCACCGGGCTTTTGCCCCACGGCCTCGCATCGCCCAAGCCGCCGTCGTCGACCAGCGCCAGCCGCTGGCCTTCCGGGTCCTCCAATTCCAGCGTCGCGCGGCCATCCAGCGTGACGATGTCCCGGTGGCGGACGGCGGCTTGGGTCAGCCGCTCCTTCCACCACGGCAGGCTTGCGCCGTTCACGCGCAAGGCGGTGCGAACGATGGAATGGGTTCCCCGCTTTTCGGGGCGCGCCGGCCAATCGAAGAAGGTGAGATCGGTTCCGGGCCGCGCCTCGCCGTCGGCATAAAACAGGTGGTAGGCGCTAACGTCATCCTGGTTGACGGTCTTCTTGACCAGCCGCATCCCCATCGTCTGCGTGTAAAACCGAACGTTGCCGGGCGCGTCGGCCGAAACGGCGGTAAGATGGTGGATGCCGGTCAGTTGCATGAGTCACCTCGGCGGCGTTGATTGGCGGTCATCTAGGAATGCGCGGTTGGAATTGCGAGGGTCACGTTGATGTCGCTCCAGGGCAAGACGCTGTTCATCACCGGTGCTTCGCGCGGGATCGGGCTCGCGATCGCCCTGAAGGCCGCGCGCGACGGCGCCAACATCGTCATCGCCGCCAAGACCGAGAAGCCCCATCCCAAGCTTGAAGGCACGATCTACACCGCAGCGAACGAGGTTGCGAAAGCCGGCGGCCAGGCGCTGCCGATCGTGGTCGACGTTCGCGACGAAGCCTCGGTGAAAGCCGCGATTGACAAGACCGCCACCGCGTTCGGCGGCATCGACATCGTGGTCAACAACGCCAGCGCGGTTTCGCGCACACCGGTCGCCGAGACCGACATGAAGCGCTTCGATCTCATGCACCAGATCAATGCGCGCGGCACCTTCATGGTGTGCAAGTACGCGATCCCCCATCTGGAAAAGGCGGAGAATCCGCACATCCTGATGAACTCGCCGCCGCTCGACATGCAGGAGCGCTGGTTCGCGGGATCGACCGGATATTCGATGGCCAAGTTCGGCATGAGCCTTGTGGTGCTTGGTCTCGCCGGCGAACTGCGGGACAAGGGGATCGCGGTCAACGCACTGTGGCCGCGCACCACGATTGCAACTGCCGCGATCAAGAATCTGCTCGGCGGCGAACGCGTGATGCGCATGTCGCGCACACCCGAGATCATGGCCGACGCGGCCTACGCGGTCTTTCACAAGCCGGCGAAGACCTTTAACGGCAATTTCCTGATTGACGATTCGTTTCTGGCGGAGGAAGGCGTCACCGATTTCGAGAAGTACCGGGTGGAACCGGGGCAGCCGCTGGCCAGCACATTCTTCGTGCCGCTCGACCCGCCGCCGCCGCCCGGCGTCGCCGTGACGGGGAAAAGGTGGGGTTGAGCCTTTGCTTCGCCTGAATGAAGCTCTAAGTCTCGGAAGCGCACCGGCCGGATCAACCTGATGACAACGCTCCTCGTCACTCACCCTGCAGGCTTGAATCATCTCACCCCGCTCGGCCATCCCGAGCGGCCGGACCGGTTGCGGGCGCTCGAGGAAATATTCGGCGAGGAACGTTTCTCGGCGCTGCAGCGCGTCGAGGCGCCGAGCGTGCCGCTGGAGACCATCGCGCTCTGCCATCCGATGGACTACGTGCAGTACGTCAAGGAGGCGGTGCCCAAGGAGGGCATCGTGCGGCTCGACGCCGATACTTCGATGTCGCCCGGCTCGTTCGAGGCAGCGATGCGCGCGGTCGGCGGCGCGGTGCACGCCGTCGATGAGGTGATCGGCAAGCGCGCCGACAACGCGTTCTGCGCGATGCGGCCGCCGGGCCACCACGCCGAGACCGCCCGGCCGATGGGCTTCTGCATCTTCAACCATGCCGCGATCGCTGCCCGTTACGCACAGGACCATCACGGGCTCGGCCGCGTCGCCGTGGTCGATTTCGATGTCCATCACGGCAACGGCACGCAGGAGATTTTCTGGTCCGACTCGAGCGCGATGTATTGCTCGACCCATGAGATGCCGCTCTATCCCGGCACCGGCTCCACCTCCGAGCGCGGCGACCACGACAACATCGTCAACGCGCCGCTGCGCGCGGGCGACGCCGGCGACAAATTCCGCGCCGCGTTCGAAAGCCGCATTCTGCCGCGGCTGTCGGCGTTCGGGGCCGAGCTGATCGTAATCTCCGCCGGCTTCGACGCGCACAAGCGCGACCCGCTCGCAAACCTGCAATTGGTCGAGGATGATTTTTCCTGGGCGACGAAGAAGATCATGGAGATCGCCGACAAGACCGCGCAGGGCCGCGTGGTGTCCGTGCTCGAAGGCGGCTACGACCTGCAGGGGCTCGCGCTGTCGGCCGCAGCCCACGTCACGGCGCTGATGCGGGGATAACGCCCTCGACACAGCTTCTTTTCGCCGCGTTGGCGAGGCACTCTCCCGGCATCTACAATCGGACGGCATGAGGGCACGCGCGTGGTCCGCCGACGTCACGTCATCTACGTCCAGGGCTACGATCCGCGCGGTCTCGCGGAATACTACCGGATGTTCCGCGGCGAATACCGCAAGTTCCTCGCGCTGTACGGCTTCAAGGGCGATATCGCGCGGGTGGACGGCGCGCCGGACCGCAATGCGAGCCTCTGGTCGGTCCATACGCAAGGCCGCGACTGGCAAGTCGACACGACCTATGAGTTCCTGCGCTGGGAGGACATCATTCGCCGCGACTTCGAGCGGCCGATGGGCTGGGCGATTGTCGCGGCGCTGCATGCGCTGCTCGGCGCGGTATTCCAGGGCGGATTGTTTCGCGTGCTGCGCGCCCATTGGCGGTTCGGCCTGTTCGTCCTGTACCCGTACATGCTGCTGCTCGGCTGGTTCGTGAGCGCGGGACTGGTCGGCACTGCGGTCGCCGCACTGGGCGCGCATTTCGGAATTCCTGCGCCGCTGCCCGCGCTGCTCGGGATCGGCACGGCCATCGCCGCCTTCCTCGCCGCGATCAGGCTCACCGAGCCCACCACCTACATGCTCTATCTGTTCCAGGACGCGGCCTCGACCGCGCAATACGCGCGCCGCGAGCGAGCGGATTGGGAGGAGCGCCTCGAAACCTTCGCCGGCTACGTGATCGAAGCGGCGCAAACCGGCGCGGCCGACGAGATCGTCGTTGTTGGCCACAGTTCGGGGTCGTTCCTCGCCGTCGACGTGCTGACGCGGGCGCTGGCCCGCGATCCCGATCTCGGCCGGCATGGGCCGCGCGTGGTGCTGCTGACGATCGGCGCCAACCTGCCGATCGTCGGCTTCCACCGCGGCGCCCAGTGGTTCCGTGACCTGATCGCCCGGCTGGCGTTCGAGCCTTCGATCGATTGGGTCGACTACCAGTCCCGCCGCGACGTCATGAACTTCTTTCCGTTCAACCCGGTCACGGGCCATCGGATCGAAGTCGGCAACCGCCCGCTCAGCCTCAAGGTCGTGCCGGTGCAGTTTCGCGACGTCGTCAGCCCGGAGCGGTTCGCCTGGCTGCGCTGGCATTTCTTCAGCCTGCATTTCCAGTTCCTGCGGGCCAACGAGAAGCCGAACGACTACGACTACTTCATGATCGTCGCCGGCCCATTCTCGCTGCCGCAGCGCGTCGCCATGCCCCGCGCGGTGACCGACGCGGTGGCGGGCGACGAGACCGCGGCCCGCGCCGCGTGGCAGCGGATCGCCGGTCATCCACAGGCGCCCGCGGCGCTCGCACCGGCGCGGGGATGTGATACAAGCACTCCGACAGCGGGCGCCCCTTAGCGCGGATGCGGACGGACCATGGCCGACAGCAACACCGACATCGCCAAACTGCCGTTCGAGCGCGCGATCGAAGAGCTGGAGTCGATCGTGAAGCGGCTCGAAGAGGGCAAGGTGCCGCTCGAAGAGTCGGTCGCGATCTATGAGCGCGGCGAGGCGCTGAAGCGCCGCTGCGAGGAATTGCTGCGTCACGCCGAAGCCCGCGTCGAGAAGATCACGCTCGATGCGTCCGGCAAGCCGTCCGGCACCGAACCGCTGGACGTGAAGTAGCGGTTCGCCGTTTTCCCTATTCAGTTTTCAAACAGCCGGCTTAAAGCCAACGGCTCCGCCGCCCCTGTTGTTTGTCAGGCGCGGGGTGCGCCTGCATTCCCCTTTTCCTCCCAAGAAGGGAGGCGGAGCGCCGAAAAGCGCATCCTAATATTTTAACAGCGCCTCCCGGCGCTCCACCGCGGCATTTAACAGTTCCGGGCCAAGCTTCTTGAACCCGGCATTTGCGCTGGGCCAATGCAGTCAGCACCTGACAGAGCGATCGTAGTGCCGCCCGGTTGATGCCCGGAACCGCCCGAGTGCAGGGTTACGAGCCCCGCCCGCAGGCCGCCGCATCCTGTCCCGCTGACCGACGTCTCATGACAACGCCCTTCCGTTGGACAGAACGCCAGCATTATACGACCGTCGCGGAGAGCGGGGATAAGTGCGGATTGCTGAGGGATTCGTGCGGATTCACCCACCGCTGTCATCGCCGGGCTTGACCCGGCGATCCAAGAGCGCGCGCCGCAAACGCAATTCGTACGGGCGTCGGCTGTCGCACCATCGCGTGGATGCCCGGGTCAAGCCCGGGCATGACACCTGTTGTGAAGCGGCAGTCGGGGAATCAAATACCCAAAGCGCGCTACTTCTTCTGATACACCAGCAGCGTCTTGAACTCGCCGACCTTCTTGACCTTCGCCTTCTTCTCCCACTTCGCGATCACCGCCTTGGATTTCTCCCAGCCCATCGAGCGCGTGTAGAACAGAATGTAGCCGCCCTTCTTGGTCTTGGCGGTGAACAGGTCGAGCACCTTGGCGTCGGTGAGCCCGCCGTATTCCTTGCTCGCGGTGTTAGGGAAGAAGAATTCGCAGAGGTGGAACATCGTCACCACGTCGAAATCCGGCAGCAGCGCCGGATTGGTCAGGTAGATGTCGCCGAAATAGCAGAGATAGTTCTTCGCCACGCCGGAGTTCTCGGTGACCAGGTCGATGTAGGCCTGGTACTCCTCCTTCGAGGCGGTGATGCAGAACGTGCGGTTCTTCTGCGCCGCCTGCTTGATGCCGACGACGTGATGCGTGCCGCTGCCGAAGTGGTAGATCTGCTTGTTCTTGATCTTCTGCTTGGCGACCCATTGGTTGAAGTGGACGTCGCACGGGCAGACGTCCTCGTGCAGGTCCCACTTGTCGGTCCAGTAGTTCATCTTCGGCATCGGTTTCCTCCGGAAGGGTGTCGTTGTGAATCTTATCAGGCAGGCACCGGCGCCAAGCCGGCATGGTGTCGCGGCGGCGGCGGCGCCACCACCGCCATCTCGATGGTGCGGCCATGGAAGTCGCGCAATACGCCGCGCCGGTCAATCGACAGGATGATGGTCTGCGGCAGGCGCTCGAGCAAGGTGCGATAGAGCTCGCGGCCTGCGGCATCGTCCAACGTGGATACCGGCTCGTCGAACAGCAGCACCGCAGGCTTGCGCAGCAGTGCGCGGGCGAAGGCCACGCGCTGCTGCTCGCCGCCCGAGAGCATGACGCTCCAGTCCGCATCCTCGTCGAGCCGCTGGCCCAGATGGCCGAGCCCGACCGCGGTCAGCGCGTCGCGCACGTCCTCGTCGGTGACCTTGCTCCCGAGCGTCGGATAGGCGATGGCCTGGCGCAGGGTGCCGAGCGGGAAGTACGGCCGCTGCGGCAGCACCAGGACGTCGGCGTCGCGCGGCAGCGTCACCCGCCCCTCGCCCGGCGGCCACAGCCCGATCAGGGCGCGGAACAGGCTCGATTTGCCCGCGCCCGATGGCCCGGTGATCAGCATGCGCTCGCCCGGCTTGACCGACAGCGACGGCAGTTGCGCGATCGCGGCGCCGCTCGGCAGCCGCACCGCCAGATCGGCGACTTCGAGGTCCGGCCCCTGTCCCTGCGCCACCACGATGGTGCCCTCGGCGCGCACGTCGCGCGCGTCGACCGCCGACATGGCGTTTTCCATCTGGTAGAGCCGGTCCATGATCGCCTTCCATTCCGCGAGCTTCGCATAGGCGCTGATGCAGAACGCAAACCCCGCCTCGACCCGCTGGAACGCCAGCGCCGAAGCCACCAGGGTGCCCAGCGGAATGGCGCCGGTGAGATAGGCCGGGCTCACGATCAGCGTCGGCACCAGGGTCGAGACGTGGCCGTAGCCCGCGGTGAATGCGGTGAGCTTGGTCTGACGCGCCACCAGCGCGGTCCAGTTGCGCACCAGATTGGCGAAGCGCCGGCCCAGCTCGGCGCGCTCGACCGGCTCGCCGCGCATCAGCGCCACCGGCTCGGAATGGTCGGCGGCGCGCACGATGGCGAAGCGGAAGTCGGACTCGTAGCGCTGCTGGTTGAAGTTGAACCCGATCAGGCGCCAGCCGATCCAATGCGCCACCAGGGTGCCGATCGCCGCATACACCAGCGCGGCGACGATCAGGTAGCCGGGGAATGCCAGGTTGACGCCGAAGATCGGCAACGGCGTGGTCGCCGACAGGCCCCACAGGATGTAGGAGAACGACAGCAGCGCCACGATGCTGCCCAGCATACCGGTGCCGAGCTCCAGCGTGCGCTGGATGAACAGGTAAACGTCGCTGGCGATGCGCAGATGAATGTTGTCGATGCTGGTGTCGATGAAGCGCACCTTGTAATGCCGGCCCTCCGCCATCCAATTCGAGACGTAGTTCTCGGTCAGCCAGCGCCGCCAGCGTATCTGCAAGGTCTGGCCGAAGTAGTACTGCGCCATGCCGGCCAGGATCGCGCCCATGGCGATGAAGCAGAACACGATCAGCTCGTCCTGGAACGCCTGCCAGTTCTTGGCCTCCAGCGCGTTGAAGAAGCGCGCGTTCCACTGCGTAACCGCGACCGCCACATAGACCAGGCCGAGCTCCGCCCCCGCCACCGCCGCCAACAGCAGCCTGGCCCGCAGCCGCTCCTCCGAGCGGAAATACGGCAGCGTCACGGCCAGGAAGATGCGGAGCGTTTCACCGACGCGATTCATAGAGGTTTCCTTGGGATCCGGTCCCGGTCGACCACCGTCTCACTATAGGCGCAAACCGGAGCATTATCGCAGTCCCGCCGGCGTCGCATCCCGTCCAAGGCACTGGCCCACCGGGCGAATTGCGCCGAAAGTCCATCTGGTATAAGCCAAAACCTCGGGGCTGGGCCGGGGGCTGGCCAGATACGGCCCGCCGCGGAGATTTTGGTGCCCAAACCGTCCAAGACGCCCCTGCTCGACCGGATCGATACCCCCGACGACCTGCGCCAGCTTGAAGCGACCGACCTCCCGCAACTGGCCGAGGAGCTGCGCGCCGAGACCATCGACGCCGTCGCCGTGACCGGAGGCCATCTCGGGGCCGGCCTGGGCGTGGTCGAACTGACGGTGGCGTTGCACTACGTATTCGACACCCCACGCGACCGCCTGATCTGGGACGTCGGCCACCAGGCCTATCCCCACAAGGTGCTGACCGGACGGCGCGACCGCATCCGCACGCTGCGCCAGGGCGGCGGCCTGTCCGGCTTCACCAAGCGCGCCGAGAGCGAATACGACCCGTTCGGCGCGGCGCATTCCTCGACCTCGATCTCGGCCGGACTCGGCATGGCGGTGGCGCGCGACCTCAAGGGCGAGCGCAACAACGTCATCGCGGTGATCGGCGACGGCGCGATGTCGGCGGGCATGGCCTACGAGGCCATGAACAACGCCGGCGCGATGGACTCGCGGCTGATCGTCATCCTCAATGACAACGACATGTCGATCGCGCCGCCGGTCGGCGCCATGTCGGCTTACCTTTCGCGCACGCTGTCGAGCCGCACCTATCTCAAGCTGCGCGACGTCGGCAAGCAACTCGCGCACCGCTTGCCCAAGTTCATCGAATATTCCGCGCAGCGCGCCGAGGAATTCACCCGTGGCTTCTGGGCCGGCGGCACGCTGTTCGACGAACTCGGATTCTATTACGTCGGCCCGATCGACGGCCACAACCTCGATCACCTGCTGCCGGTGCTGCGCAACGTGCGCGACGCCAATAACGGGCCGATCCTGGTCCACGTCGTCACGCAAAAGGGCAAGGGCTACCCGCCGGCCGAGACCTCCGCCGACAAGTATCACGGCGTGGTCAAGTTCGACGTCGCGACCGGGACGCAGGCGAAATCGAAATCCAATGCGCCGGCCTATACGCGGGTGTTCGCCGAGAGCCTGATCAAGGAAGCGCGCAAGGACGACAGGATTGTCGCGGTGACCGCCGCGATGCCGTCCGGCACCGGGCTCGACCTGTTCGCCGAGGAGTTTCCCAAGCGCTGCTTCGACGTCGGTATCGCCGAACAGCACGCTGTGACGTTTTCGGCGGGGCTCGCGACCGAAGGCTTCAAGCCATTCGCGACGATCTATTCGACGTTCCTGCAGCGCGCCTACGATCAGGTGGTGCACGACGTCGCGATCCAGTCGCTGCCGGTGCGCTTCGCCATCGACCGCGCCGGCCTGGTCGGCGCCGACGGCCCGACCCATGCCGGTGCGTTCGATGTGGCCTATCTCGCCTGCCTGCCGGGATTCGTGGTGATGGCGGCGGGCGACGAGGCCGAACTGGTGCACATGGTCGCAACGCAGGTCGCGATCGACGACCGTCCGTCGGCGCTGCGCTATCCGCGCGGCGAAGGCCTGGGGGTCGAAATGCCGGCGGAGGGCAAGCCGCTGGAGATCGGCAAGGGCCGGATCCTACGCGAGGGCTCCAAGATCGCCCTGCTGTCGTTCGGGACGCGGCTCGGCGAATGCCTCAAGGCCGCCGACGAGCTTGCGGCCTATGGGCTGTCGACCACGGTCGCCGACGCGCGCTTCGCCAAGCCGCTCGACACCAACCTGCTGCTGCGGCTCGCGCGCGAGCACGAGGTGCTGATCACGGTCGAGGAAGGCTCGATCGGCGGCTTCAGCGCGCAGGTGTTCCAGGCGCTCGCCGAGCACGGCGCGCTCGACCGCGGGTTGAAGATTCGCGCCATGGTGCTGCCCGACGTATTCCTCGACCACGATACGCCGGCCGCGATGTACGCGCGCTCCGGTCTCGACGCCAAGGGCATCGTGGCGAAGGCGTTCGAGGCGCTCGGCAAGGATGTTACGGCGGAGACCGTCAAGCTGGCGTGAGCGGAATCTGCGCCGGGCATGATCGCGGCTGATGAATTCCATCAACGCTTGGCATGGCCCGGACTGACTTCGCCACTTCCCATTTCCTCCACGATCGTTAGTTAAGACCCTTGCGCGCGCTGGCGCGCCGCTCGACAGTCACTCAGTCAAAGATCATGCCGGGACACACCCTCGCCGGCGCCGCTCTGCCCCGCGGCGCAAGGCATTCCATTTGGCGCACCGAGCTGACCGAAACGGTCCGGCTCGCGTGGCCTATTGCGCTGACGCAGCTCGGCCAGGTCGCCATGATGACGACCGACCTCGCCCTGCTGGGCCGGTTGGGCGACCATGTCGTCGCCGCCGCGGCGCTGGCGCAAACCGTGCTGTTCGCAGCCTTCGTCATCGGCATGGGCATCGTATCGGCTGTGGCCCCCCTCGCCGCGCAGGCCCTTGGCGCGCGCAGGCCGCGGCTGGTGCGGCGCTCGCTGCGCGTCGGCCTATGGGCGGCGACCCTGCTCGGCGTACCGCTCAGTCTCGCCTGGCCGTTCGGCGAGGACATCCTGGTCGCACTCGGCCAAAGCCCCGACGCCGCGGCGCTGGCCGCGAACTATCTGTATGGCCTGGCGTGGTGCCTGGTGCCGGCGTGGTGGTTCATCGCGATCCGCGGCTTCATGGGCGCGGTCAACCGTCCGCAACCGGGTCTCTGGATCACGGTTGTGGCGGTTCCGGTGAACCTCGTGCTCGCCTACGCGCTGATCTACGGCGAGTTCGGCCTGCCGCGGCTGGAGCTGTTCGGCGCCGGGCTCGCAACCAGCATCGTCAACGTCGGCATGTGCGTGGCCGCCGTCTGGGTCGCCTACGCCTGCCATCCGTTCCGCAAGTACCGCATCCTCGGCAAGTTCTGGCGGTCGGACTGGACGCTGTTCGCGCAACTGATCGCGATCGGCGCGCCGATCTCCGGCACGTTCCTGCTGGAATACGGCGTGTTCGCAGCCGCCGCGCTGCTGATGGGATGGATCGGCACCACCGAACTGGCCGCGCACCAGATCGCGATCCAGATCGCATCCATCATGTTCATGGTGCCCTACGGCATCTCGATGGCGGCAACGGTTCGCGTCGGCCACGCGGTCGGACGCCGCGACACCCATGCCACGCGCCGCGCGGGCTTTGTCGGGATCGCGCTCGGCGCGCTATTCATGGCCGGCATGACGGTGCTGGTGATCGCGGCACGCGACATCATCCCGCTGGCATTCCTCGGCGGCGCGGCGATGCGGGCCGACGCCACGGCGGCGCTGACCGCGACGCTCCTGGTGGTGGGCGCGAGCTTCTTCATCGCCGACGGCGTGCAGACCGTCGCGGCCGGCGCGCTGCGCGGCCTCAACGACACCCGCGTGCCGCTGCTCCTGTCCGCGATCTGCTTCTGGGGGATCGCATTCACCGCGAGCTGCGCGCTCGGCTTTCCGCTCGGCCTGGGGGCGTTCGGGATCTGGATCGGACTGTCGCTCGGCCTCATGGTCTATGCGGTTCTGCTGGTGTGGCGCTTCCATGCGCTGACCGCGCGGGGCTATCTTCCCGACGTTGCCACCACGGCGTGACGGAACGCCTGACATGATCGAGCAGCTCGTCATCCAGCGCCTGGCCGGTCGCGGCGACGGTGTCGCCGACACGCCGACGGGGCCGGTCTATGTCCCCTACACGCTCCCCGGCGAGACCGTCACGGTCGAACCCGTTCCCGGCCATCCGGACCGGCGCCATCTGTTGCATGTCGATATGGCAAGCGACGAACGGCGGACGCCGATCTGTCCGCATTTCGGGATTTGCGGCGGCTGCGCCATCCAGCATTGGACGGACGAGCGCTACCGGCAATGGAAGCGGAGTCTCGTCGTTTCTGCGCTAGCCGCGGCCGGCCTGGACGCGGCGGTCGACGATCCGATCGACGCTCATGGCGAAGGACGCCGGCGCGTCACCTTGCACGCCCGGCGCAGCGGGCGTGACGTGCTGGAGGTCGGCTTCGCGGCGCTGCGAGCCCACCATGTGATCGGGATCGATCGCTGCCCGGTGCTGGCGCCCGCGCTCGACGGCGCGGTCAAGGCGGCCTGGGCCATCGCCGAGGAACTGCGGCCGGAACGCAAACCGCTCGACATTCAAGTGACCGCCACCGACACCGGCATGGACGTCGACGTACGCGGCTCCGGACCACTGACGTCCGCGCGCTCCACCAAACTCGCGCGCCTTGCTGACACCCATCGCCTGGCGCGGCTCTCGCGTCACGGCGAACTGATCGCGCAACGCGCCACCCCTACCGTCGTCATGGGCAAAGCCCGGGTCGCGCTGCCGCCCGGCTGCTTCCTCCAGGCCACGGCCGCGGGCGAAGCCGAGCTGGCGAGGCTCGTCCGGTTGCACGTCGGCGGAGCCAAGGCGGTCGCCGACCTGTTCTGCGGCGTCGGCCCATTTGCGTTGCGGCTGGCCGAGACCGCACGCGTCACCGCGGCCGACAGCGATGCCACGGCCATCGCCGCGCTCAAGCAAGCCACAGCCGCGACCAGCGGTCTCAAGCCGGTCGAGGCGCAGGCGCGCGACCTGTTCCGGCGGCCGTTCGTTGAGCAGGAGCTCAAGCGCATCGAGGCCGTGGTGTTCGATCCGCCGCGCCAGGGCGCGGAGGCGCAGGCCCGCGAACTGGCGAAGAGCGCCGTCCCGGTCGTGGTCGCGGTGTCGTGCAACGCCGCAACCTTCGCGCGCGACGCCCGTATCCTGGCGGACGGCGGCTATCGTATGACGAGCGTGACGCCGGTCGATCAGTTCCGCTATTCAGCGCATGTCGAGATCGTGGCGAAGCTGGAACGGTAGGTTACCGAGGTTCGCAACACAAAGACTGTCATGTCCCGCGAAGGCGGGGCATCCAGCACTGGATCACCCGCCTTCGCGGGTGATGACACCGGTGTGTCAATTCCCCCAGCGGTCGCGCCAGATCCGCTCGCCGATGCTGCACGAGACGCGCGGCGTCTTCGCCTGCACCGGGATCACGCGCGATTGCGGCGTCAGCGTTGCGATCTCCAGCACCAGCTTGGTGCGGATCGCCTCCTTGAACTGCTCGCGGTTCTTGATCGGGATGACGAAGGCGCCGGGGCCGCCGATCACGCAATCCTCGAAATAGACGTCGAGCTCGCCGATATCCATGGTCGCGCTGCTCGGCTGCTTCCACATGATCGGCAGGCCGTTGATGGTGATGCCCTTGGCAAGCACCTCGTCACGGGTGATATCGACCAGCGGGCCGTTGTTGTTAACGCCGTCGCCCGACACGTCGATCACCCGTCGGATGCCGCGATAGCCGCTGCCGTCGAACAGCGCAGCTCCAAACAGCAGCGCGCCCGACACCGATGTGCGCGACGCCCGGCTGTAGGGCGCGCGCGCGATGTCGGCGGCAAAGCCGTCGGCCGATTCCGGACCGTCGATCACCCGCCACGGCACGATGATGTGGCGATGGTGCATGCCGGCCCATTCGAAATAGATCAGCGCGATTTTGCCGTGTCCTCCCTCGCGCAGCGCCTTCAGGAACTCGGTCGAGGTGAGAGCCGCGATGTAGCCCTCGCGCTGGAGCTGCTGCTCCTCCGGGTCCATCGAGTAGGAGACGTCGACCGCCAGCACCAGCTCGACATCGACCGGGATGGCGTTGGAGTTGCGCTGCGCCAGAAGCTGCGGGCCGGTCGGCGCCGCGATGCTCAATCCCGCAATGGCCGCCCCTGCGGCGACGAGAGCCAGGAAGGCCAAGATCGAAAGCCGTGCGCGCATTTGCGAATCTCCAGCCCAGAGACTCGGCGATGGTGGCACGGGCGGAGGAACCGGGAAAGCGGGGATCAGCCTTCCGTCGCTTCGGTGTCGGTGATCTCGATGCCAAAACCGGCCAATCCGACATAAGTGAGCTTGGCCGAGGTCAGCAGCCGGATCGAGGAAATCCCGAGGTCCTTGAGGATCTGCGCGCCCAGCCCGACCTCGCGCCATTGCCGGGTGCGGGCGGCCTCCGAACTCGATTCGCCGGACGGCAGCGCCTGGGTCGGCACGCCGGCGGCGCCGTCGCGGAGGAACACGATGACGCCGCGCCCCTCCTCCTTGATCCGCTGCAGCGCCGCGTGGATCGGGTGCGCCCCGCCGAACACGTCGCGGATGATGTCGGCGCGATGCAGCCGCGCCGGTACGTTCCTGCCGTCGCCGATCTTGCCGTAGACGAACGCCATGTGCTGCACGGCGTCGAACGGCGTGACATAGGCATAGCCGGTCAGAGTGCCGATCTCGCTCTTCACCGGAAACTCGCCGACCCGCTTGACCAGCTTATCGCGGGTCTGGCGATAGGCGATCAGGTCGGCGATCGAGAGCTGCCTGAGCTTGTACTGCTCGGCAAATTTGGACACCGCCGGCCCGCGCATCACGGTGCCGTCGTCGTTCATCAGCTCCGACAGCACGCCGACCGGCGGCAGGCCGGCCAGCCGGCAGAGATCGATGCAGGCCTCCGTATGGCCGGAGCGCATCAGCACCCCGCCCTCCTTGGCGACCAGCGGAAACACGTGGCCGGGCCGCACGAAATCCGCAGCGCCGCTGTTGCCGTTGGCGAGCGCGCGCACCGTGTTGGTGCGCTCCTCGGCCGAGATGCCGGTGGAGAGGCCGTGGCGGACGTCGACCGTGAT
Organism: Rhodoplanes serenus; assembly: GCA_945897515.1. GTDB lineage: Bacteria > Pseudomonadota > Alphaproteobacteria > Rhizobiales > Xanthobacteraceae > Z2-YC6860. Next base: position 20,104 of record CAMDFO010000032.1, read on the forward strand.
GGTGAAGGCGGTGCCGAGCGGCGCATCGTTGGCCGCCACCATCGGGTCGAGCCGCAATCGCCGCGCCTCGTCGACCGACAGCGGCGCGCAGACGATGCCCGAGGTATGCCGGATGATGAACGCCATCTTCTCCGGCGTACACAGCGAGGCTGCGATAAACAGGTCACCCTCGTTCTCGCGGTCGTCGTCGTCGGTGACCACGACCAGCTCACCGCGGGCAAAGGCGGCAATGGCTTCGTCGACGCGGAGATGGCTTTCCAGCACGGAATTCTCACTCATGTGGGAGGACTGAACGGCCAGCGCGGACTGGCTCCAACCTGGCCGCGCTGCCGTAGATAATGGTCGGCGATCACGCAGGCCACCATGGCCTCGCCGATGGGGACTGCCCGGATGCCGACGCAGGGATCGTGTCGGCCCTTGGTCACGACGTCGGTTTCCCGGCCGTACCGATCGACGGTCTTTCGGGGGGTCAGGATCGACGATGTCGGCTTGACGGCGAACCGCACCACCACCGGCTGCCCGGTCGAGATGCCGCCGAGCACGCCGCCGGCGTTGTTCGACAGAAAGCGCGCTTTGCCGTCGTTCCCCATGCGCATCTCGTCGGCATTGTCTTCGCCCGACAGCGTGGCCGCGCCGAAGCCCGCGCCGATCTCCACGCCCTTGACCGCATTGATACCCATGATCGCGCCGGCGAGATCACCGTCGAGTTTGGCATACACCGGAGCGCCGAGACCCGCCGGCACACCCTCGGCCACGACTTCGATGATGGCGCCGACCGACGAGCCGCTCTTGCGCACGCCGTCGAGATAGTCGGCATAGAGCGCGGCCGCCTTGGCGTCGGGACAGAAGAACGGATTGTTGTCAACCTCGGCCCAGTCCCAGGCGGCGCGGTCGATCTCGTGCTCGCCCATCTGGATCAGCGCGCCGCGCACGTTGAGACCCGGCACGATCTTGCGCGCGATGGCGCCCGCCGCCACCCGCATCGCGGTCTCGCGCGCCGAAGCGCGGCCGCCGCCGCGGTAATCGTGCAGGCCGTATTTGACGTCGTAGGCGTAGCCGGCGTGGCCGGGCCGGTAGCTGTCCCTGATCGCGGAATAGTCCTTGGAGCGCTGGTCGACGTTGTCGATCAGCAGTGCGATCGGCGTCCCGGTCGTCACCTGAGCGCCGCTGGCCTCGTCGGCGAACACCCCGGACAGGATGCGAACCGTGTCCGGCTCCTGGCGCTGGGTGGTGAAGCGCGATTGTCCGGGGCGCCGCTTGTCGAGATAGGGCTGAATGTCGGCCTCGGTGAGCGGTATGCCGGGCGGGCAGCCGTCCACCACGCAGCCGATCGCCGGCCCGTGGCTTTCGCCAAAGGTCGTGACCCGCAGGAGATGGCCGAAAGTATTGAACGACATGGAGGTTCTGCTCTTCAGCGTGGTGGTAGCCCGCGCTCGTTCCGCGGTCAAAGGAGCGCTGCGACACTTTATCGCGATGCAGCATCATGAACGAAAGTTAATGTCAACCTGAACGGTTGTTAAGCTACGGAAATATAAGCGTTTTTCGCGTTTTCCCTCTTGCGGAGCGTGACCTGCTATGCCATGTTCCAGGAACGGTAGGGAAACGCCCCGCCGGTAACACAGACAAGGATGGCTGCCATGGCTGCGAAGAAGAAGGCGAAGAAGGCGAAGAAGAAGATGTAATTTGGCAGGCGCGGACTCTCGCATGAGCGAGGCCGCTGCCGTCAGATGACTTCGCGAGATGCCTTCGGGTATTTCGCCAAAACGGCTGGACGCAAGTCCGGCCGTTTTGATTTTTGAGGCAGCAGATCGCGTGCAGGACCGATTGCGCTCACGCGTGGTGGGTCATTCCGCCGCCGGCGGCGAACACATAGACGCAACCCTGTCCGACATTGCCGAGCGACGCCGTTGCGGTGGGCTCCAGGCCCAAATGCGCGACGAGCGCGCGATAGACCCCGCCGTGCGCCGCCACCACCGCGTCGCGCTCGACGCTTTCGTACCAGCCCCGAACCCGGACCATGAGCTGGGCGTAGCTTTCGCCGCCCGGCAGCACGAAGCCCCATTTGTCGCGCTCGCGCTCAGCCAACGCTTCGGCCTCGCGGGACTGCAGTTCCTCGAATGTGTAGCCCTCCCAGCGGCCGAACGACATCTCCATCAGGCGGGCGTCCGTGCGGTAGCTCCCGGGATCGAGGCCCAGCCCTGTACGCAGCCGCTCCATGGTCTCGCGGGCGCGTCCCAGCGGACTTGAAATATAGTCGAAGTCGACCGCGGTCCGGCCGTCGCGCGCGAACAGATCGCAAAGGATCTCGCCGCAGCGCGAAGCCTGGGTGCGGCCGAGCGCGTTGAGCGGGATGTCGTGCTGGCCTTGCAGCCGGCGCTCCGCGTTCCAGTCGGTTTCGCCGTGTCGGACATAGTAGAGGACGGGCCGCGGCATGTCGGGGATCGGCGGCAGCGAGCCGGCCTACTCCTTGTCGATCGCGATGTCGGGCGCGTCGGGATGCTTGATGCCGACGATGTGGTAGCCGGCGTCGACGTGATGCACCTCGCCGGTCACCCCGCTCGACAGGTCGGAGAGGAAATACACCGCGGCGTTGCCGACATCGTCGAGATTGACGTTGCGGCGCAGCGGCGTGTTGTACTCGTTCCACTTCAGGATATAGCGGAAGTCGCCGATCCCGGCTGCGGCCAGGGTCTTGATCGGCCCGGACGAGATGGCGTTGACGCGGATGTTCTTAACGCCGAGGTCGGCCGCGAGATAGCGCACCGACGCTTCGAGCCCGGCCTTGGCCACGCCCATCACGTTGTAATGCGGCATCCACTTCTCGGCGCCGTAATAGCTGAGCGTCAGCATCGACCCGCCCTTGGTCATCAGTTTCTCGGCCCGCTGCGCGATCGCAGTGAACGAGTAGCAGGAGATCAACATGGTCTTGGTGAAATTGTCCGCCGTGCAGTCGACGTAGCGGCCGTCGAGCTGATCCTTGTCGGAAAACGCGATGGCGTGGACCACGAAATCGAGCGAGCCCCAGGCCGACTTGGCGGCCGCGAACACTGCATCGATGGTGGCAGGCTCCGAGACGTCGCAGTGCCCGAGCACCAGCGCGTCGACCTCTTCGGCCAGCGGCTCCACGCGCTTGCGCAGCGCGTCGCCCTGGTAGGTCAGGGCCAGGTCGGCGCCGTGGGCGCGGCAGGCCTTGGCGATGCCCCAGGCGATCGACCGGTTGTTAGCGACCCCCATGATCAGGCCCCGCTTGCCGCGCATGAGACCCGAGGCTTCCGCCATGCTGCTCCCCAACCCGCCGGTTTCGGCCTGTTTCTTCCTATGGCATAGGGTTTCCGGTGCTTCAAGCGCGCGGACCCGTGTCAAAAGGGCCGCATTTCCGCAGATATTGCAGGGGAATCGCGCAGGGAATATGCGACAAACGGGCGGTGTTGGTCGAAGCGAGACGGCGGCTGCGAACGGGGTGGCTGAACCGGAGCTTCGGCGAGACACCTTGGGCCAACAAAACCTGTTGGCTGCGAGACCTGTTGGCACAAGACCTGGGGACAATCGGCGTGAGCTTCCGGCAAGACATCGAGGCCGCGATACCGGCGCTGCGGCGCTATGCGCGGTCGCTCACACGTGAAGCCGAGTCGGCGGACGATCTGGTGCAGGACACGCTGGTGCGGGCGCTGCGCTCGGAACATCTGTTCCACGGCGGCGACGTTCGAAGCTGGCTCTACACGATTCTGACCAACCTCAACCGCAACCGCCTGCGGTCGCTGGCGCGCCGTCCGACGTTAACGTCGATCGAGGACGACGACGCGCCCGATGCGGCGGGACCGGAAGCGGGAGGGCGCGATATCGAACGCGCGCTCGCGCTGCTGGTGGAAGACCAGCGCACCGCGCTGCTGCTGGTCGTGCTCGAAGGCCTCACCTACCGCGAGGTGGCCGAGGTGCAAGGTGTGCCGATCGGCACCGTGATGTCGCGTCTGTCGCGTGCACGCGTGCAGATCAAAGCTTATCTGGACGGCGAGCGCCCCGCGCTTCGCCGCATCAAGTAATAACAAGAGGTCGAACCATGATCGATCACAACTCACCCGTGACGGAAGACGAGCTTCACGTCTACGTCGATGGCGAGCTTGCGGCAGACCGCCGCGCCGCCATCGAGACGTGGCTCGCCAACCATCCCGAGGACGCCGCGCGCGTCGCCGCATGGCGGGCGCAGGCGGAAGCCATCCGCGCGCGCTATGGCGCGGTGGCGAACGAGCCGGTGCCCGAGCGCCTCACGCTTGCCTACATCACCCGCACCCGGCGGTCGTGGGCCGGCATCGCCGCAGCGGCCGCAGTCGCCGCCTTCGTGATCGGCGGCGCGTCGGGCTGGATCGCACGCGGCGCGTCGGCCTCGGCGCCGAGCGAAATGGAGGTGTTTGCCAACGAAGCGATCGGCGCACACCGGCTCTACATCGGCGAGGTGCGGCATCCGATCGAGGTCAAGGCCGAGGAGAACCATCTGCTGCCGTGGCTGTCGCGGCGCGTCGGAACGGCGCTGCGCGCGCCCGATCTGTCGACGTTCGATCTCAAGCTGCTGGGCGGCCGGCTGCTGCCCGGCGTCAACGCGCCGGCCGCGCTGTTCATGTACGAGAGCGGCAGCGGCGAGCGCGTGACGATCTACATCTCGCGCACCACTGAGCCGCGGACCTCGTTCCGCTACAAGGTCAGCGACAAGTTCGGCGCGCTGCGCTGGAGCGAAGGCGGCTACGGCTGGGTGGTCAGCGGTCCTGACGACAAGCCGCGGCTCAAAGGCATCGCGGAGCGCCTGTACGAGCAGCTCGACATCCGCACGCCGGCATCGGCGCCGCCCGCGGTGGCGCCGCCGAATACCACCCGCAGTTCGGCCGATCAGTTGATATCGCGGCGCGGATCGTAAGGGCTGGCGTCGCGCAATTTGCGCATCAGCTCCTCGAGCGCCGGATCGGAGCGCTCGGGGAGAACGATCCGTACCGCGGCGTAGAGATCGCCGGCGCCGCCCTTGCCCGGCATGCCCTTGCCCTTGATGCGAAACGTGCGCCCGCTGCTGGTGCCGGGCGGGATCGCAAGCTCGACCGCACCGTCGAGCGTCGGCACCCGCACCTTGCCGCCGAGGACCGCCTCGTAAAGCGTGACCGGAAGCTCGAGCCGAAGATCCGCACCGTCGCGCACGAACACCGGATGCGGCGCGACCGAAACCGTGATCAGCGCATCACCGCTGCCGCCTGGCCCCACCAGCCCCTGCCCCTTGAGGCGGATGCTCTGGCCGTCGGCGAGACCGGGCGGAATCTTGACGTCGATCTCCTTGCCGGACGGCAGATGAACCCGGCGCGACGTGCCCTTGGCCGCCTCCGGCAGCGTGATGCTGACTGAACCCGTGACGTCGCGGCCCTGGCCACCACCGGGCGTATGGAAGTCCTCGCCCTCGAAGGACTGGCGACGGCCGCCCGCGCCGGCGCTGCCGAACATGTCCTTGAGGATGTCATCGATACCGCCGAAGCCGCGGAAACCGCCGCCGCCACCGCCAGCCCTGCGGCCACCGCGCTGCGGACCTTCGGCGCCCCACGTGTAGGTCTCGAAACCGTCGCGACCGGAGCCACCGCCGCCCGGGCCGCCGCCGCCGAACCCTTGAAAGCGCGGCTTGCCCTCGGCGTCGATCTCGCCGCGATCGAACGCCTTGCGCTTGTCCTCGTCACCGAGGATTTCGTAGGCCGCGTTCAGCTCGGCGAATTTTCCCGCCGCCTTCTTGTCGTTCTTGTTGGCGTCCGGATGCAATTTCTTGGCGAGCTTCCGGAATGCGCTCTTGATCGCATCCGGGCCCGCATTTTTCTGCACCCCCAAGACGTCATAGGGGTCTCGCATCCGTTCGCGCTCCGCAAAGGTCCCTGCGGCCGCACGGAACGCGCAGCCGCTTCACCCAACATCCGACAGTATATGTGGTGAGTTTCAGGAACGCTTCCAAGGGCGGAGGGTTTTCACCTCCCATTTTCCCTTGGCGGCGCGGCACGCTTCGCCCTGCATCCAGGCTTCGGACGACCCCCGCACGTAGCTCGCCAGGAAATCGTGGCAGGTGGCGCCGTCGACGGTATAGGCGGTCGCGATCGGGGTAACGGAGCCGCGGGCCCCGGTGCGCGGGTTCTCCCAGGACGCGCTGGCATCCTTGGCGCCGCGGGTCAGCACATCGGCAACCGCGGCCCGCGCGAGCACCAGGTCGGCTTCGGGCGGCAGGCCCGTGGTCGCGGCGGCAACGGTGGGCTTCGCCGCAATCGTGCCGGTGACTTCCGCCCTGGCGTCGTCGGCTCCGAACAGCGATCCAAGCGGGCCCGACACCGAGCAGCCGCCGACCGACAGTCCGAGCCCAGCCGCCGCCAGCAGGCAGCGTATGCGGGCTGACGCGGTTCCACTATAAGGAGGCCGCCGGGACGCGGGACAGGCCACCGGGCCGGCCATGATGGGTACTCCGGAAAATGTCCGATACTGCCCCGATAGAAGAACCAAAACGGTTAACGACTGGTGATTTCACCGACGCGGACGAACCCTTACGGCTGTTTGCCGCATGGCTGGACGAGGCGACCCGCTCGGAACCGGCCGAGGCCAACGCCATGGCGCTGGCCACCGTGGATGCGGAGGGCATGCCCAACGTGCGGATGGTGCTGCTGAAGGGCTTCGATCCGCAGGGTCTGGTGTTCTACACCAACCTGGACAGCCAGAAGGGCCAGGAGCTCGCCGCCAACCCGAAAGCGGCGCTGAGCTTTCACTGGAAATCGCTGAGCCGCCAGGTGCGCATTCGCGGCCCGGTCGAGCCGGTGACGGATGCGGAGGCCGACGCCTATTTCGGAAGCCGGGCGCGGCTGTCCCAGATCGGCGCCTGGGCAAGCAAGCAGTCCGCTCCGCTGGAAAGCCGCCTCGCCTTCGAGAAGGCGATCGCGCTCTATACCGCCAAGCACGCCATCGGCACGGTCCCGCGGCCGCCGAACTGGTCGGGGTTTCGGATCGTTCCGACCGTCATGGAATTCTGGCAGGATCGCCAGTTCCGGCTGCACGACCGCGTCGAGTTCCGAAAAGCCGGCCGCAACGCGCCGTGGAGCAAGGCGCGGCTCTATCCGTGACCGGCGATTGAACTAGATTAGCTCTAGTTCTCGTCCCCGGCGGCGATGACCGCGCACTTGGCTGGAGAAATGCTTTAGCATGGCCGCGGACACCATCATGACGAACACGCAAGCTGCCAACCATCCACGACGCACGCTGCTCCTGACCGGAGCCAGCCGGGGCATCGGGCACGCCACCGTCAAGCGGTTCTCGGCGGCGGGCTGGCGTGTCATCACCTGCTCGCGGCATCCGTTCCCGGAGAATTGCCCGTGGGAGATGGGGCCGGAGGATCACATCCAGGTCGATCTTGCGGATGCCGAGAACACGCGGCACGCCATCGAGGAGATCAAGCAGCGGCTGGTGGGCGGCGAGCTGCACGCGCTGGTCAACAACGCGGCGATCTCGCCCAAGGCCGAGGGCGGCAAGAGACTGGGCTCGATCGACACCGCGCATGCGGTCTGGCAGCAGGTGTTCCAGGTCAATTTCTTCGCGCCGATCATGCTGGCGCGCGGCCTCGCCAAGGAACTCGCCGCAACCAAGGGCTCGGTGGTCAACGTCACCTCGATCGCGGGCTCGCGCGTGCATCCGTTCGCCGGCACCGCCTACTCGACGTCGAAAGCCGCGCTCGCCGCGCTGACCCGCGAGATGGCGGCCGACTTCGGCCCGCTCGGCATCCGCGTCAACGCCATCGCGCCGGGCGAGATCGACACCGCGATGCTGTCGCCCGGCACCGAGACCATCATCCCGCATATCCCGCTACATCGCCTGGGCACCACCGACGAGGTGGCCAAGATCATCTACGTGCTGTGCACCGAGACCAGCTCCTATGTGAATGGTGCGGAAATTCACATCAACGGCGGCCAGCACGTTTAGGGCATGACCCAGCGCCGTTCGGCCCTGCGGCAATACGGCTCGAACATCCTGGAACTGTAGAATGACAACGACGTTGGCCCACGGGGCGCTTTCCGTGAGGGACCATGTCGGTGCGCAGGGAACTGTTGGGCATGGCGGCTTATCTGGTCGCAGTCGTGGCCATCGTCGTTTCGATGTATGCCGCGCTGGGGATCGCTCTGACACCGCCTGATCCGGTACCGATGGTGGCCGCAAGTTCTGTCGAGCCTGCACCGGAACCTGCCAAGCTGGCGAAGCCCAGGATCGAGGAGACTTTCACGCTCAGTTCCCCACCCCCGCCGCCCGCTGCCGCTGCGCCTGCGGTTGCTGCCAAGCCTGCGATCAAAACGCCGCCCTACGCCAAGATGGCCAAGGAGAAGGCGCAGGCCGAAATGGGCGCGCGGAAGAAAACGCGTGCGGCGAAGGGTCGGGCTGAGCAAGACACAACCGAAACTCTGGGCTATGCGCCGACGCCACGCTACGGGCCGTTCTCGACCCACACGGCGTACTGAGCCCTCGTCGATCTCCCGCCTACAACCACTTCTTCCATTTGAAAATAAAATACGGGACCACCGCGGCGATGACCATCGTCCCGAGCGCCAGCGGATAGCCGTATTGCCATTCCAGCTCCGGCATGTTCTTGAAGTTCATGCCATAGATCGTGGCGACCAGCGTCGGCGGCAGCAACACCACCGCGGCGATCGAGAAAATCTTGATGACGTTGTTCTGCTCGAGCGTCACCACGCCGAGCAGCGCGTCGAGCAGGAAGGTGCTCTTGTTGCTCAGATAGGTGGCGTGGTCGGATAGCGACTGCACGTCGCGCTGCATCGAGACCAGTTGCAGCCGCACGTCCTTGAGCCAGCGCATGCCCTCGGCCTCGTTGGCGAGGAACAACAGCAGCCGCCCGAGCGAGACCAGGCTCTCGCGCACCTTCGAGGTCAGGTCGCCCTTGCTGCCGATCGCCTTGAGCGTGACGGTGTAGGGCTGCTGCTTCAGGCCGTCGTCGGGATCGAAGATGGCGTGCGACACCTCGTCGACCTCGATGCCGATGCGCTCCAGAATGTCTGCGGCCCGGTCGATCACCGCGTCCAGCAGATCCATCAGCACGGTCTCGCCGGACACATTCTGCGGACAGGTCCGCGTCAGCTTGTTGCTGACCAGCATGAACGGCTTCGGCTCGTCGTAGCGCACGGTCACCAGGCGTTGCCTGGCGAGGATGAAGGTCACGGCAGTGGTTTTGGGCGTCGCGGTATCCGAGTTGCACATCAGCGTCGCGGTCATGAACCGCGCGTGATGCTCGGTGTAGAGACGGCTGGAAACCTCGATCTCCTGCATCTCCTCGCGCGTGGGGATGAGGACGCCGCCGAGCATCTTCTCGATCAGCTTGTCCTCGCCGGGCGCGGGATTGACCAGATCGATCCACACCGCGTTGTCGGGAACCTTGCCGTCCGGCGCGATCACTTGCCGTTCGAGGGAGGAACCGTGTGGCGTGTAGGCGACGAGCATCGGCGGTCCGCTTGCCGGGGCCGTCCCGAGCACGCGCGAACGCGTGCGGAGAGCGGCACCATGACCGCGCCCCCAGCGGCGCGATCAGGATTTGGCGCGCAACTCTTGGCTCGATCGCGCCGGGCCTGCAAGATATTTTAGGTTTGTGACGGTTTTGCCAGTCTCGAAGCCTGCCGGCAGAGGCTCAGGCCGCAGCTTCGACGAAGCGCTCATCGAGTTGCGACGGCGACCGCGCATCGGCGGGGTTCTTGGCCGTGCGGGTGTAGCGTGCCGCCGCCGCCACCGAGGCGATGCCGATCGCCCCATAGCAGCCAGCGAGATTGGTTTCGCGGCGGCCCGCAGTGTCTTGGGGCCGTTCTTGATTCTGTTCTTGGCCGGTTTTCCGGCTGGGCTGGGCAGTCATCATTTCCTCCACTCGTCCCTGGTGTACGCCCAAAAATGGGCGCCGATCGCGGCGGAAATGGGCGGCAAATCGTGTCCTACAGGGGCCATTCCGAGCCCACCGCGTCACGTTTACGGCCACAAATGCCCGTGTTACCTGCAAAAGCCGATAAAAAGCTGCCGGTCTCGTCAACCCGAGTAAAAGCTCATTATGGTAAACCATTGCTTAAGAGCTTGGCCGCAAGCTGGTATCACGGACGGAATCGCCGGGCCGAGGCAAACATAGAAACCGCGCCGTTTCTGCAACATTCCTGCAACAGATTGGCAGCAGGATCGTGGCCGAACGCGTAACATCTGGGCCGACGCCGGATTCTCGTTTATCAATAGATTCGCAAGACGTCGGGGTAAGGCATGGCAATGATCGATAAGGCCAAGAAGAGGACCGCAGTCCTCCTTCTCGTCATGGGCGCTGCGCTGGCGGGCTGCGCCGGCGGGACTCAGACCATCGAACCGGCGCCGGAAGCGAACCTGACGCCGCGGGACAAGAAGCTGCTGGCGAACGCGCCCTACGCGCAGGCCAGCATCCCTGAAGCCTATATGCGCCACATCGTGGACTATCACCGCAAGGAAGCGCCCGGCACGGTCGTGGTCGATCCCGATGCGCGCTACCTTTATTACGTGATGCCCGGCGGCAAGGCGATCCGTTACGGCGTGACCGTGGGCGAAGAGGCGCTGGTGTTCAGCGGCGTCGCCAAGGTCGGCCGCAAGGAAGAGTGGCCGTCGTGGACGCCGACGCAGAACATCAAGCAGCGGCTCGGCAACATTCCGGACTTCGTCGCGCCCGGCCCGCACAATCCGATGGGCGCGCGCGGCCTCTATCTCTACACCGGCAACAAGGACACGCTGTATCGCATTCACGGCACCAACCAGCCGGAATACATCGGCTCGGCGATTTCCTCAGGCTGCATCCGCATGACAAACGAGGACGTGATCGACCTGTTCAACCGGGTGAAGATCGGTTCGTCGGTCGTGGTGCTGGCAGCGGGCCAGGGCGATTCGCCGTTCAATCCGCGTGTCGCCTTCGGGGCGATCGACCACAACATGTAATCGCGAACGCGAAACTAAATCGAAAAACGGCGTCGGGCTTGCCCGGCGCCGTTTTTGTTTGTGCACTTTCGTAGCTCGCCCCAGCCGCTAAATTCTGCTTCGGACCCGGCGCCTGTCGAGCCATGCAGGCCGCGGCTGCGGAAGCGGCACGTCGCCCGCCGCGATCGGCGCGATCTTGGATTCGGAAACCGCATCGGATGCCACCTCCGGCTTGGTCTCCACCTTGACCTCGAGTTTCGGCTCCGGTTTGGGCTCACGCACGTCCCACTGACACATCCGATAGCCGCGCGAGCGCTCGGCAAGATCCAGATGGATGTGAGTCTCGTGATAGCTGTCGGAGCCGGGCCCCAGCACGGTGGTGAAGCGGCCGCAGGCGGCGGTGCGGACCCGGTCACGAAAATCCTTCGGAACCTTGGGATCGGTCAGATCGAAGACGTGACCGCTGGCGAGCCGGACGCTGCGGATGTCGAGTGCGTTGCCGCGCGCGTGCTCGGAGAGCTTGGCGCCGGCGACGCGGTTCCTGCCGCGGCATTCGTAGGAATCGTAGTTGGCGATCGCCTTCAGCGGCGAACCCAGCGCCAGCGCGGCCGGACCGATATCCTGCCGCACGAAGATCGCGAACGCTTCCGCCATGCCACAGCTGAGCGTGGTCGGACTGACCGCGACGAAAGTGTTGTCCGGCATCCGGACCGATTCGAGCCGCACCACGTCGCTGGCGCCGCATTCGCCGGGGCCCATCAGCACCGGCAGCGGCGTGAACTGCGCCATGGCCGACAGCCGCAGCTCGCAAGCCGACGGTCCCGCGACGGCGGGCGGAAACACCAGTCCCTGCAACTCGGGCGCAGGCGCGAGCGACAATGTGGGCGATGCCGGCTCGCCCGACGGCTGGATGGCAAGCCGCTCCTGCAGCGGGACCGGCCTCGGCCGCGGCAGCGGCGTTTCCGCAACAGCCACGTTCGCAAACATGCCTGCGGCCGCGCTCACAAGCGCAACAGCGAACAAGGCCATGCAGGGGAGAGGTCTCACCCGCCTCACATGCGGCGACGAATGCGGCATTTCTTGGAATCGCGCTGCTATCGAAGGACGCCGACGCCTGCCGATGCACACGAGGTTATCGATTGCTGAACGCCGGCGCGGTACAGCCGGTCACCACGTGTAGCGCAGCGAGCCCGTGCCGGTGATGGTTTCCGATCCGCGGCCAAACTCGCCATCGATCTTGGCGCCCAGCGATATGCCCCGCGGCGTGCGGATTTCCATCCCCATCGAAGCCAGGACCAGATCGCTCGGCGGCTTGGCGCCGTTGACCGTAAAGCTGGAACCCGGAAGCGCCTGGAAGGCGGCGGTGACGCTCGGTTCCGAGTTACGGTCGTGCGCCCACGCCAGACGGCCCCGTATGGTGACTTGCCCCATGCGGTAGGTATTGACCTTGTCGAACCCGGCACCGAGCTCGGTTCGCATCGCCATCGTCATGCGTCGATCGTAGCTGAGCGCGAAGGTCGACGAGCCCTGCGTCGCGATCTCGGTGTAGGCCGGAACGCTGAACGCCTGGATTTGCAGCGCTGCATAGGGCGTGAAACCAACATTGCCCGCTGCGAAGCGCCGGCCGGATTCGATGCGGCCGCCCAAACTGTGCCCCGAGAACTCCGCCCCAAGCCGGTTGACCCCGCCCATCACCACCAGGCGGTCGGTGGACATCCGGTGCCAGGCGTAGGCCAGCGCGCTCGATACATAGGCGCCGTCGTTGCGGTGAGAGGCGTAGAGGCCAGCCTGCAGCGCTTCGCTTCGTCCGCCGCTCATGCCGTCGGCAAGCATCCAGGACGTGTTGCCGCCGGCGAGCGCGAAGCCCACCACAGTATCCGGCGACATCCTATAATCCAGACCGGAAGCCACGCCGTTGGCGCGCATCGACATGTCGCCGCTTCCAACCAGTGTGGCATCGCCGTTGATCTTGTTGTGACCTCCGAAGGCCGATGCCCAAGTACCCCAGCGCCGATCGAACGCGCTCGCCTGCGCCAGGGCGTCCTTGCCCTTTGGATTGACCGCCGCATAGGCCGCAGCCGCCTCCGGCGACAACCGGCGCTCGGCCGCAAATCCGGTTGCCGGGCCGAATCCGCCGCCCAATGCGCCAAGACGGTTATCGACGAACGGATCGAGCATCATCGACAGGAACGGGCTCATCAGCCGGATGCCGGCTTGCGAGGTATGGGCGCGGACCTCACCGGAGAGCATCGTCATTGCGGCCGCCAGCGTCGCGGGCGGGAGGAAGTACAGATCCTGAAATGCCGTCGGCAGCGTCGCGCCGGCAAGATACGCCCGGTCGATTCCGCCCGCGACGTTGCGCTGGTTCTGCGACGCGGTGGCGGGCAGGAACGGCGTGAGCGGCGCGGCATCGAGGACCAGATAGACATTCTGGGCGTCATAGGTGAGATGCGGGTTGGTCACCCACGGGCTGTTCGTGCTGAAGAAGGTGGGAGGGACGACGGTCGTGCTTGCGAATGTTCCGGTGACGGTGCCGAGGATCGAATTCAGCACCGTGTAGGTCCGGGGCTGGTAGCGTCCCACTTCCGGAGTCAGCACGACGGCGCTGCCAGCATTGATGGTCACGACGTTGGTGACCTGGGTGCGGTCGGCGGCGGTCGGCGACAGTTCGACCGAGTAGGTGCTGCCGTTGTTGAAGGTCAGGTCACCGGACACCACCATGGTGCCGATCGAGTTGCCGGGCGCCAGCGTGCCGGCATTGACGATGGTGGTGGCGACAGTGCCGGTGCCGCCGAGGGTGCCGCCGTTGACAGTCACGAGGCTTGAGTTGTCGATCGAGCCGTTCACCAGCAAGGTGCCGGCATTGACGGTGGTTGCCCCGGTGTAGGCATGCGTCGCGGTAAGCGTCGTGGCGCCGGCGCCATCCTGCGCGACCGCGCCCGAACCGGAGATCACCCCGGCGAAGGTGTAGGCGTTGGAACGGTTGAAGATCAGCGTCCCGTTGTTGGTCACATCCCCGACAATCGAGCCGGTGGCGCTTGCATTCCCGAGTTGCAGGGTGCCCGCAGAGACCGTGGTGCCGCCGGAATAGGTGTTGGTTCCCGACAGGATCAGCGTGCCGGTGCCCTGCTTCACCAGCGACCCACCGGTGCCCGAGATGACGCCACTGACTTCGGTTGAGGCATTGTTGCCGCCGGTGGTGAGCTGCTTGGCGCCGAGCGCATAATTGCCGGCGCCCGCAATCGAGCCGACCGTCGCCCCGGCCACGGAGATGCCCGAAATATCGAAACTGCTGCCGCCGTTGGTAACGAAGCTCGCTTGCACGCTGGATATGCCGCCGGCGTTGAAGGCGAAGTTTGTATTGCCGGTGATCGTGTAGTCGTAGTCCGGCGATGCGATGAATTGGATCTCGCCGATGCTGGTCGTGGCGCCCGACATGATCGTGATGCTGGTGGGAAACGCCGTGAGTGTGAACGTGGCCGTGCCGTCCGGCACCAGCACCACGGTGTCCCAGTTGGCGGCGGTGGTCCATTGCCCGTCGAGCCCGAGCCCGGTCCAGATCGCGTCGAGCGCCTGTGCCGCACCGCCGCCGAGGCAGGTTCCAACCAGCAGCGCCGCCGCTGCCAAATGCAGCCGGCGCGGACCGCGCGCTACAAGGACTGCCGGTGGCTGCCGTTTGCCGTGCGATCGGCCGGGCGCGTGTTGCCCGCATTCCGGATAGCGCAGGATAGCCCCCTTTTACATCCGTCGCGGCGCTGCCATCGGTGTCGCCGCGCGGCGAGGACCAAGCGGGAGCGCTCGCGGACCACCCCGTGATGGCCGCCTTTGAACCTGGACTGTTGAGAAGGTCTCGCCTCGCAAAGCATTCGCGTGCGCGACGTCTGCGAAGCACGCCGATGCGCAACAAACCGCAACGAACCGGCGCAAGCAATCTGCGGACTCGCCGGCAAGGCACTTGATCGAAACTGAAATGCGGAATGCGCGAATCAGTCTCGCGCTGATTCTTTTAGGTAAAGTTTTTGTTAATCGCTACGCCAAGTTGGCCAAGGACAAGTTTGAGATTCGCGTGTGGCGTTTTTGACTCACATTCAACGGCCGACGCGCGTTTATTGCGGCCAGAAACAGCCGGCCCCGAACCCGACGAGCAAGATTGATTCAAAAATCGCCTCGAACGGATTCGATTATTACCGGCCGCTTCGTTGGCGGCCGGCCGCTATTTGCTCCGGACGGTGGCGTCGTAATCCGGTGCTTCCTTCAGGAACCCGCGGTCGAGCATCCAGTCGACCTTCTCGTTGAACTCCGCGGCCCGGTAGCTCTGCACGCCGGTCAGTTCGGGCATCATGCCGCCTGAGCGCAGCTCGGGCTTGATGTCGCGCAGCAGTTCCGCCCGCGAGCGGTCTTCATTTTCACGCAGCCATTCGACCGCGCGATTGAGCGCCCGGCGCAGCTTGGACGCAGTCTCCTCGTCCACGTCGTCGCCGGCGACGATGCCGCCACGCCAGCGCAACTCGGCTATCGGGCGGCAGCCGGCTTCGAGGGCGCGGCTGACCAGCGGCTCCATCAGCGCCGCGGCCTGCGTCTTGCCGGACAGCAGCGCGTCGAGCCGGTCGTTGGCGTGTTCGAGCTTGATGTCGTCGAACGGAACGCCCGCGGCCTCCATCACCTCGATCGCGGCGTAGAACGTGCCGGCGTGCCAGGTCACCGCGATCGGCACATTGCGCAGATCGCTCAAGCTCCGGATGCCGGAATCCCCGCGGACCATGATCGCGCCGGTGCGCACCGTGGTGTCCAGGCCGATGATCTTGCCCTTGCCGAGCGACTGCACGCGCTCGATCGCGCCCCATTCGCACACCGGATAGACCTCCAGCGCGCCCTGCTGGAGCTGGGACTCTTTCCAGCGCTGCGAGAAGTCCTCGACCCGCCCGGCGACACCCTTGGGGTTGTCCTCGGTGTATTCGACGGTGAGCCCTTCGGCTGCAAAGAAGCCCTGCTCCACCGCCACCCGCCACGGCCGGTCGTGGGCGTTGCTGTCGCCTTGCAGACGGATGGTGCGCACCATGAGAAAAATTCCTCTCGATTGTCGAGCACGACTATAAACGCCCGGACGAGGTGTCTCAATCGGGCTCGGCGATGGCGCAATTCGACGTGGCGGTGATCGGTCTCGGCGCAATGGGCAGCGCGGCGCTCGCGACCCTGGCGCGGCGCGGCGCGCGCGTGCTGGGGATCGAGCGGTTCGCGCCGGGCCACGACAACGGCTCCTCGCACGGCGGCACCCGCATCATCCGGCTCGGCTATTTCGAGCACCCGTCCTATGTGCCGCTGCTGCGCCGAACCTACGAGCTGTGGCGCGAACTGGAAGCGGCGAGCGGCAAGCGGCTGATGCACATCACCGGCATCGCCGAGATCGGTCCGCCGGATGGCGAGGTGATCGCCGGCACCTTGCGGGCATCCCGGCAGCACGGCCTGCCGCACGAGGTGCTCGACGCGGCGGAAACGATGCGGCGGTTTCCGGCGTATCGGGTGCCGGCGGACTACGTCGGCGTGTTCCAGCCGGACGGCGGCTATCTTGCCGTGGAGCCCGCAATCGAGGCGCAGCTCGCGCTGGCGAAAGCCGCGGGCGCCGAAATTCACACCGGCACGGCTGTGCGCCGTGTCACGCCGCATGCCGGCGGTATCCGCATCGAAACCGACCGCGGCAGCTTCGAAGCCGGCACCGCCGTCGTCGCGGCGGGGGCGTGGGTGAAGCAACTGCTGCCGGAGCTTCCCGTGGCGCTTCGCGTCACCCGTCAAGTCATGGCGTGGTTTGAGCCGATCGACGCCGCACCATTCGCCGACGGGCGGTTCCCGGTGTTCCTGCTCGAAAGCACGCACGGCGTGCACTACGGCTTCCCGCCGGACGGCGGCGGACGCGTCAAGATCGCCAAGCACCACGGCCGCAACGAGCCGGTCGACCCGGATCGTGTCGATCGCGAAATTTCGGCCGCGGACGAAGCGCTGATCCGTCCCGCCCTCGCCGATCACATCCCGGCGGCGAACGGAACTCTGGCCGAGGCCAAGACCTGCCTCTACACCGTGACGCCGGACCACGATTTCATCATCGACCGGATGCCGGGCGCGCCGAACGTCATCGTCGCCTCGCCGTGCTCGGGCCACGGCTTCAAGTTTGCTCCCGTGCTCGGCGAGGTGCTGGCCGACATCGCGATGGACGGACGCACGCGGCACGATATTTCCCGCTTCGCGCTTGCGCGATTTGGATAACCGGATTCTCTGGCCGGCGTGTTATTTGAAATAGACATGGCTGCCCGCAAAGCCCATGCTCCAGAAGCAATTTCATGGTCATAGAGGGCGACATGACAGACCTCAAGCGGCGCGACTTTCTCAAAGCTTCGGCGGCATTCGCGGCGGCATCCGCCGCCGGCGGTTTCGGCTGCGTCGAGATCGCCAACGCGCAGGCGATCCAGGTTCCTACGATCGACAAGCTGACGATGCGCGTCCTGATCGATCAGGCGCACGATCAGTTCCTCCGCGGCAGCACGGTGAAGGGCGTCGTCCACGACGGCCCTGGGCCGGGCCGCAGCCCCGACGTCAAGAACGTCTTTCACAATCAGTGGGGACTGTCGCTGTACCTCGAAACCCGGCGCGCGGCCGAGCAGCGCACCATCCTGCTCGACTTCGGCTACACCGCCGAGGCGCTGGCCAACAACATCGGGCTGATGCGCGTCGACCCCGCGAAAATCCAGGCGATGATCATCAGCCACGGGCACTACGACCACTTCGGCGGCCTGCAAGGCTTCCTCGACAAGTACCGCAGCCTGCTGCCCGCCGACTTGAAGCTCTACGCCGGCGGCGAGGATAATTTCTGCCAGCGGTTCTCGCGCGTCGCGACCACCGGCCAGTTCACCGACTTCGGTGTGCTCGACCGAAGGGAGCTTGCCAGGAAGAACGTCACGGTGGTGTTGTGCGAAACCCCGACCGTCATTGCCGACCACGCCTTCACCACCGGCAAGATCAAGCGCTCCGGCATCGAGCGGGTGCTGCCCAACAGCTTCGTCAAATTCGAGATCAAGGACGGGCTGGGCTGCAACGCGGGCCACTACACGCCGGCAGAACTGGCGGGGCAGACCGTTCCCGACGAACACATCCACGAGCACGCCACCTGCTTCAACATCAGGGGCAAGGGTCTGGTGGTGATCAGCTCATGCGGCCATGTCGGCATTGTGAACTCGGTGCGACAGGCGCAGGAGGTGTCGGGGATTCAGAAGGTCCACGCCATCGTCGGCGGCTTCCATCTTGGGCCGGCTTCGCCCGATTACCTCAAGCAGGTCGTCGGGGAGATCAAGAAGCTGGAACCCGACGTTCTGATCCCAATGCACTGCAGCGGCCTCAATTTCCTGCTGGAGGCGCGTGCGCAGATGCCGGACAACGTCCTCAATACCTCGACCGGGAGCCGCCTGACCTTCAGCGCGTAAAGGACGGTGAGCAAGACACTCCTCGCACTGGGATTTGCCGGCGGCATCGCAGCCGCTGCCGCCGGCTGGCTGCTCTGGCCGCAGCACGCTCCGCCGCGGTCGGCCGCGGAGCTGATGGACGTGCTGATGTGGAATCGCGAGCCGGTCGGCGGACCGTTCGCGCTCGTCGACCACAACGGACAGCCACGCACGGATGCCGATTTCCGCGGCAAACTGATGCTGATCTATTTCGGCTTCACGTTCTGCTCGGACGTATGCCCAACCGACCTGCAATCGATCGCGGGCGCGCTGGACAAGCTCGGACCTGCATCCGAAACCATCCAGCCGCTGTTCATCACTGTCGATCCGCAAAAAGACACACCGGAGCAGCTCAAGGAATACGTCCGGCTGTTCCACCCTCGGCTGATCGGCCTCACCGGCGATGCCCGGCAAATCCGCCGGCTGACCGAGGCCTACAAGGTCTATTACGCCAAGACCCAGCCGGCGAAACCCGCCGACCGGGGCATCGATCACACCGGTTATGTCTATCTGATGGGCCGCACCGGCGAGTATCTCGGCTTTTTCCCGCCCGACACATCGACCGATCGCATGATCGAGATCATCCGCCCGCATGTGACGGCGCTGTCGCAACGCTGAGTCCGTCTGTGCTAATCAGACGTCCATGTCGGACCTCGACGTCATCATCATCGGCGGCGGCCACAATGGGCTGACCTGCGCGGCCTATCTCGGCATGGCGGGCCTGAGTGTGCGCGTGCTGGAGCGGCGCAAGGTCGTCGGCGGCGCGGCGGTGACCGAGGAATTCCATCCGGGTTTCCGTAATTCGGTCGCCGCCTACACGGTGAGCCTGCTGCAGCCGAAGGTGATCCGCGATCTCAAGCTGCACGAGCACGGGCTTAAGATCGTCGAGCGCCGCGCGCAGAATTTCCTTCCGACCGCCGACGGCCGCTATCTGCTGACCGGCGAAGGCCGGACCGAAAGCGAGATTGCCAAGTTCAGCCGCAAGGATGCGGATCGCTATGGCGCCTACCAGGCCGACATCGCGCGCCTTGCCAACGTGCTGCGCGGCCTCATTCTGAAAGCGCCGCCGAATTTCGCGCTGCCGAGCTTCGAGCGCGCCATGAGCGAGCTCGGCAAGCTGTTCGCGCTCGGCAAGCAGGTCTGGCAGGCCGACGCCCAGCGCGCGATGTTCGCGCTGTTCCGGAAATCCGCGGGCGAGCATCTCGACGGCTGGTTCGAGTCCGATCCGATCAAGGCGGTGCTCGGCTTCGACGCGGTGGTCGGCAATCTGGCGAGCCCCTACACCAAGGGCTCGGCCTATGTGCTGCTGCATCATGTGTTCGGCGAGGTGAACGGCAAACCGGGTGTCTGGGGCCACGCCATCGGCGGCATGGGCGCGATCACCCAGGCGATGGCGAAGGCGGCGGGCGAGCACGGCGTGCAGATCGACACTGGTTCCGCGGTGCGTGAGATCATCGTGGAGCGCGACCGCGCCGTGGGCGTGGTGCTGGAGGACGGCACGCCGATCCGGGCGCGCGCGGTGGTGTCGAACGTCGATCCACAATACCTGTTCCAGGTGCTGGTGCCGCGCGAGGCGGTGCCGGCGGCCACCGCCACCCGCATGAAGAAGTGGAAGGCCGGCTCCGGCACCTTCCGGATGAATCTGGCGCTCTCGAAGCTGCCGAGCTTTTCGGCCTTGCCCGGCCGCGAGATTTCCGACCACCACACCGCCGGCATCATTCTGGCGCCGAGCCTTCAATATATGGACCGGGCCTATCGGGACTGTGTCGCGTATGGCTGGAGCCGCGAGCCGATCGTCGAGCTGGTCATTCCCTCGACGCTCGACGATAGCCTGGCGCCGAAGGGCGCGCATGTCGCGAGCCTGTTCTGCCAGCACGTCGCGCCGCAGTTCGCCGACGGCTCGTCATGGGACGATCACCGCGAGACCGTTGCCGATCTGATGATCGACACGGTCGAGCGCGCTGCGCCCGGATTCAAAGCCAGCGTCATCTCGCGTCAATCGTTTGCGCCGCGCGATCTGGAGCGGGTGTTCGGCCTGCCGAACGGCGACATCTTCCACGGCGCGCTGACGCTCGATCAGTTGTTTTCGATGCGGCCGATGCTGGGCCACGCCGATTACCGGATGCCGATCGGCGGGCTTTATCTCTGCGGATCGGGCGGCCATCCCGGCGGCGGCGTGACGGGGGCGCCGGGACACAACGCGGCACAGGCGGTGATCGCGGATCTGGTGAGCACCCGCATGCCTAACTAACGTTCGTCATGGCCGGGCTTGTCCCGGCCATCCACGTTTTACTTTTTGGCCAAGACGTGGATGCCCGGGACAAGCCCAGGCATGACGTAGAGAGACTGTCGCGACCCTCCTACCACCCGAACTTCTTCCGCAGGATCGCGCGCAGCACGTCGGAGTAATCGTCGGTCCACGGCGCTACGTCCGGACGCGGCTCGATCTTGCGCCAGCCTCGCCGCTGCGGCAGGTCGCCGAGATCGGCGGCGGACTTCGCCAGCACCACCACCTCGGCTTTGGCGCGGTAGTCCTTCACGAAGTCGTTGGCCTGGTCGTCCTGCTTGCCGTAGGTGACCAGCCCCTCGGTCGCGCCGACCGCCGCGACCACACTCATCAGCTCCATGTGCCGGTTGGAGACATGAACCGCGATCACGCCGCCGGGCTCAAGCCGCGACAGGTAGCCGGCGAACGCCTCGCGGGTGAGCAGGTGCACCGGGATGGCGTCCGACGAAAACGCATCCAGCACGATCAGGTCATAGCGCCCGGAGGATGCCGCAAGCGTGAGCCGCGCGTCGCCCGGCACGATCGCCTCCAGCGGGCCGCAGCCCGACACAAAGCGGAAGTTCTTGTCGTCGCTCGCCAGCCGGATCACCTCGGGGTCGATCTCGAAGAACGTCCAGCTCTCGTTGCTGCGTCGGTGGCAGGCCATGCTGCCGGTGCCGAGCCCGACCGCTGCGACGCGGTTGAGCCTGCCGCGGGCACCGCGCGTTGCGTCGACCGCCTCCGAGATCGGGCCCCCGAAATAGTAGTAGGTCAGCGGGACCGGACGATCGATCGGCGGCCGGCCCGAAGGGTCGCGCACGCGTTCGGCACCGTGGATTGTGGTGCCATGGAACAGCAGGCGGTGCGTGCCATCGGCAGTCTCGACCACCTGATGCACGCCGAAGAAGCTGCGCACCACCTCGACCGGGCGGACGCCGGCCTGCCACAGACCCGTGACGGTAAACGCCATCACCACCAAACCGAAGAACCGCGCCGGCCGCGTGGCTTGCAGCAGCATCATGGCGGCGACGATGACCAGGAGCACCTGCATGGTCAGTTCGGCCTCGACCGGCAACCGCACGTCGAGCATGAGGTAGAGTTGGATCACGGCCAGCGTCGCAATCGCCGGCGGAGCAAGCTCGCGCATGACATGCGCCGCACCGCCGGAGAACACGCCGGGCATGATTGCCAGCGCGATGACGACCAGGATCGGATATTCATAGACGTTGTTGAATACGTTCGGCGCGATCAGCCCCGCGAACACGCCGCCGATCACACCGCCGAACGAAGTCCACAGATAGAACTCGGTCAGCCGCGCCGGCTCCGGCCGCTTGCGGTAGGCCTCGCCGTGGCAAGCGAGCGCGATCAGCACGAAGGCCGTGAGATTGAGCGTGATGATCGCGAGCCAATGCACCTTGTCGCCGCCCAGCATGCTGATGGCGAGCGGTGCGACCACATAGGGGATCAGCCGCAGCACCCAGGCGTGCGGGATCCACGGCCGCTCGCGAAACACCGCGACGAAGGTCAGGAGATAGACTGCGAGCGGAAGCACCCAGAGGAATGGCGCGGCCGCAAGATCGGTGGTGATGAAGGCCGTCACCGCGATGCACAGGCCCGCCGGCACCGCCATCAGGACGGTCCACGACGCCCATTCCGCGATCCGCCGTCCGAGCGGTGGCGCGACTGCGGCGACCGACTCGACCTGGGCCTTGCGCCTGACCATCCATGCCGATGCAAAAATGGCGAGCGCCAGCACCGCGAAGCCGAAATTCCAAATCATCGTCTGGTCGCGCAGCGTCAGGAACGGCTCAATCGCGAACGGATAAGCCAGCAGCGCGCAGAACGATCCGAGATTCGACGCGGCGTAGAGCACGTAAGGATTTTCCGCCTGCGGATGCCCGGTCGCGACGAACCAGTTCTGCAACAGCGGCGCTGTGGCCGAGAGCGCCACGAACGGCAGGCCGATCGAGACCGCGAACAGCCCGACCAGCCAGAGCATCACGCCTTCGGCCGGCGGCGCGTCGAAGCCTTGGGCGATGCCGAGCGGCAGCAATGTCGCGACCGCCAAAAGAAGACCGAGATGGACGACCGCGGCCCGGCCCGGCGCCAGCATGCGCGACAGCACGTGGGCGTAGACGTAGCCGATAAACAGAAATCCCTGGAACGCCACCATGGCGACGGACCAGACCGAGGGCGAGCCGCCGAGCTTTGGCAGCACCATCTTGGTGAACATCGGCTGGACCGCGAACAACAGCAGCGCCGAGACGAACAGCGTGCCGGCGAACAGCACGGGCGCCAGACGGGCTGCGTGGACCCCTGTGCGGGGCCCGGCGGCATCGGCCGGCGCGAGATCGACGGCCGGAGTATCGAGGGAGGTCATGGGTGCGGTCTCTGGGTATCCTTCAAATTAGAGGTTTCGCGTTAAGTCCTGATTACCCTAGAAAACCGCGGCTCCAGCCTGCTCCGGACCCCGGTTTCGCCGCCCGCCATGCCTCCCAGCTCATTGTTCGAGCGTGTTCTTTTCCGAAAACCGGTTCCCACTTTTCGGGATCATGCTCTAACCTGTCTCCCGGCCGGCGGGGGCGCCGAACCCAAGAGCATAGTCAAGAACCGGACCGGAGGGAGACGCTTATGCTGGGTCTGATGCAGGACTGGCCGCTGCTGTGCCATCGCATCATCGACCACGCCGCCACCTATCATCCCGAGCGCCGGGTGATCTCACGGTCGGTGGAAGGGCCGTTCCATACCACGAACTATTTCGAGCTGCGCCGGCGCGCCCTGAAGGTCGCCCAGCGCCTCGACCGCGACGGCATCAAGCTCGGGGACCGGGTGGCAACGCTGGCCTGGAACACCTGGCGGCACCTCGAGGCTTGGTACGGCATCATGGGGATCGGCGCGATTTACCACACCGTCAACCCGCGGCTGTTCCCCGAGCAGATCGCCTGGATCGTCAATCACGCCGAAGACCGCGTGATGATGACCGATCTCACGTTTCTGCCGATCCTGGAAAAGCTCGCCGGCCAGCTCAAGCCAATCGAGCGTTACGTGGTTCTGACCGACGCCGCCCACATGCCGGCAACCGCGCTGAAGAACGCCGTGCCCTACGAGGAGTGGATCGCCGAAGCCGACGGCGATTTCGCGTGGAAGGACTTCGACGAACGCACCGCCGCCGGCATGTGCTACACCTCCGGCACCACCGGCAATCCCAAAGGCGTGCTCTATTCGCACCGCTCGAACGTGCTGCATTCGCTGATGGCGGCGCAGGTCGACGCCATGGACGTCTCGTCGCGCGACGTGGTGCTTCCGGTGGTGCCGATGTTCCATGCCAACTGCTGGGGGCTCGCGCTTACCTCGCCGATGGTCGGGGCAACCCTGGTGATGCCGGGCGGCAAGCTCGACGGCGCCTCGATCTTCGAGCTGCTCGACACCTATCGCGTGAGCTTCACGGCCGCGGTGCCGACGGTCTGGCTGATGCTGCTGGCGCATCTCGAAGCCAACAACGCCAAGCTGCCGTATCTGAAAAAGGTGGTGATCGGCGGCTCGGCCTGCCCGCGCGCGATGACCAAGACGTTCCAGGACGTGTACGGCGTGGAGGTCTGCCACGCCTGGGGCATGACCGAGATGTCGCCGCTCGGCACGCTCGGTTCGCTGAAACCCGAATACGCCGACCTCACGGGCGAGGAACGGCTGGACATCCAAGTCAAGCAGGGCCATGCGCCGTTCGGCGTCGAGATGAAGATCGTCGACGACAGCGACAACGAGCTGCCGCGCGACGGCAAGACGTTCGGACGGCTCAAGGTGCGGGGCTTTGCTGTCACGCGCTCCTATTTCAAGGAGGACGACGACATCCTCGACCCGCAAGGTTTCTTCGACACCGGCGACGTCTGCACCATCGACCCGCATGGCTACATGCAGATCACCGACCGCGCCAAGGACGTCATCAAGTCGGGCGGCGAATGGATTTCATCAATCGACCTGGAGAATCTCGCGGTCGGCCACCCCAAGGTGGCGGAGGCGGCGGTGATCGGCATCAGCCATCCGAAATGGGACGAGCGTCCGCTTCTGGTCATCGTGCTCAAGAAGGACCAGACCGCCACCAAGGACGAAATCCTCGGCTTCATGCAGGGCAAGGTTGCCAAATGGTGGATGCCCGACGACGTGGTCTTCGTCGCGGAAATTCCCCACACCGCCACCGGTAAGATCCAGAAGATGGCGCTGCGCGAGCAATTCAAGGACTACGTGCTGCCGACCGCAGCGGCCGCGGAGTAATCTCCCCGTCATTCCGGGGCGTGAGTGCAGCGAGCGAGCCCGGAATCCAGAGCAAATTGCAGCGTATGTGACTGGATTCCGGGCCCCGCGCTTCGCGCGTCCCGGAATGACGGAGAGATAACAACGCGCGGCTCGAAGCCCGAACGTGTTTGCGCTATAGGATGGCGCGGCGATCCTCCCGACAGGGCGACGAATGACCTTCCTCGAAGCAACCGCGGCGCCGGCCAGCGTTCCCGCGGTTCCGGCCCGGCCGGTCCATTTCACCGGTAATCCCCACGCCTATTGGCGGCTCTTGATCCGCGGCGCCGTCCTGCTTGCGATCACGCTCGGCATCTACCGGTTCTGGCTCGCGACCGACATTCGCCGCTTCCTTTGGGCCCATACCGACGTCAATGGCGAGAGCCTGGAATACACCGGAACCGCGGTCGAGCTGCTGCTGGGCTTCCTGATTGCGATTGCGCTGCTGGTTCCGATCTACGCGGTGTTTTTCCTGCTCACGCTCAGCATGGGGCCGATCGGCCAGTTCATCAGCGCGCTGTCGCTACCAGCGCTCGCGTTCCTCGGCCAATACGCGATCTATCGCGCGCGGCGTTATCGCCTGACCCGCACGGTGTTTCGCGGCGTGCGATTTCACCAGACCGGATCGGCGTTTCGCTATGCGGTCTGCGCCATCTTCTGGTGGATGATGATCGCGCTTACCGTCGGCCTCGCCTATCCGTTCGCACAGGCAAGCCTGGAGCGCTTCAAGCTGCGCAACACCTACTACGGCAATCTTGCGGGACGCTTCGAAGGCTCGGGCTTCCGGCTGTTCCTGCGCGGCCTGCCGATGTGGCTGCTGGTGGTGGGACCGTTCCTGTTCACGATCGCCGTCGCAATCGCGACGGTGGATTGGACCGCGGTCGCCGAGCTCGCAAGCCGCGGCGGCAACGACTTGCCCGCGCGGATCGAAGGGGCATCGCCGGGATTCTACGTGGTGATCGTGGTCGCAATCACAGCCTCGGTCGTCAGCGTGGCGATGGCGGCGATCCTTTTTCCGGCGTTCCAGGCCATGACGCTGCGCTGGTGGGCCTCCGGCGTGCGTTTCGGCAATCTCGCCACGCACTCCCGGCTTCGCACCGGCCAGATCTATGGCGCATATCTGCGTTTCCTGCTGTACGGGCTGTTGCTGCTGATCGCCGCCGCCGTCCTCGCCGGTATCGGCTACGCGGTTCTGCTGATCCTGATCGGCGCGACCGCTCGTCCCGAAATCGCCGAGATCGCCACGATTATCGGCGGCCTGATTTCCTACGTGTTTGTGATGCTCGGTTTCTCCACCATCTACCAGGGAACGGTGAAGCTCGCGCTCTGGCGTCACGGCATCGAGTCGCTCGAAATCGAGGGCCTGGATGTTCTCGATCACGTCGAGGCGGGCGGCGCGGCAAGCTCGGCGGTCGGCGAAGGATTGGCCGACGCACTCAACGTGGGCGGCTTCTAGATGGCGAGCGGCGCCGGCATCTTCTACGACGGCACGTCGAGCGAGCGGCACCAGGTCACGGTGGACGCTGCGCCGGACGCGCTGCGCATCCAAGGCGCGGACGGCACCCTGCTCGCGCAATGGCCCTACAACGAGTTGCAGCACCTGTCGGCGGCGGATGACGTGCTCCGGCTCAGCCGCATCAACAGTCCCACGCTCGCCCGCCTCGAAGTGCGCGATCCGGCGCTGGCCTTGGCGATCGACGATCTCGCCGGCACGGTCGACCGGACCGGCAGGACCGCGCGCCGCGCCCGCCACAAGGTCATCGGCTGGGCGTTCGCCGCCACCGTTTCGCTGGTGCTGGTCGCGCTGTTCGGATTGCCGGCACTGGTCGAGCGGCTCACGCCGCTGATTCCGCTGTCGCTGGAGCAACGCCTCGGTGCAGCGGTGGAGCCGCAGGTGCGCGCCATGCTCAACACCGGCAGTTCCGGCACAGCGTTCGAGTGCGGCACCGCCGAAGCCGAGAAAGCCGGCCGCGCCGCGCTCGATAAGCTGCTGAGTCTGATGGAGGGGGCGGCCAGTCTGCCGATCCCGCTCAAGACCGTCGTGGTGCGCAGGCGCGATTCCAACGCCATTGCGCTGCCGGGCGGCTATGTCTACGTGTTCAACGGACTCGTGACCAAGGCCGAAACGCCCGACGAACTGGCCTCCGTCATCGCCCATGAGATCGGTCATGTCGCCCATCGAGACGGCACGCGTTCGCTGCTGCAGGCCGCCGGCCTGTCGTTCCTGTTCGGCATGCTGCTCGGCGATTTCACCGGCGGCGGCCTGGCGGTGATCGCGGTGAAGACCATCGTGGAATCCTCCTATTCGCGCGATGTCGAGGCGTCGGCCGACCTCTACGCGGTGCGGTTGATGGCCCGGATCGGCGGCGATCCGCGAGCGCTCGGCGCAATCCTGGAGCGCATCCAGGGGGCGATCGAGCCTGGGGTGAAGATCTTTCTCGACCATCCCGAGACCAAGGCCCGCGTCGCCGCCATCAACGCCGCAACCGACGTGCTGCAGTTCGAGCGCAAGCCGCTGCTCGACGCCGCCGAATGGCGCGCGCTGCGCCGCGTCTGCGGGTAGGCCATGGCACGCCGGCGCATCGTCGACGAGCCGACCTCGCGGCTGGCGATCTGGGCCCGCCGCTGCGCATTCTTTTCGCTGGCGGCCACGGTGCTCGCCATCGTCATCGTGCGTTCAGGGCTGCTGGAGATCGAGCCGGCGCTCGCGACCTTGGCGGCGGCGCTGGTGATGGCGGGTTTCGCCGTCGTGCTCGCGTTCGGCGCCTTCATCGTGATCTGGCGGCAAGGCGTCGCTGGACTGGGCTATTCCCTGGCAGCGCTGGCGATTGGCGCGGCGCTGCTCGCATATCCCGGCTACCTCGCCAGCCGCGCTTACCTGCTGCCGGCGATCAATGACATCACCACCGACGCCACCGACCCGCCCCGCTTCGATGCGATCGCGCGGCTGCGCCCGCGCGGCACGGTCGAATACGCCGGGCCTGCCGCCGCCCAGCAGCAGCGCCGCGCCTATCCCGACATCGAGCCGCTCAATGTCGCCGCAACGCCGCAGCTTGCCTATGAAGCGGTGCTCGGCGTCGTCAACAAGCGCAAGTGGCGGGTGGTGGTCGACCGTCCGCCGCAGCCCGGCCGGCGCGACGGCCAGATCGAAGCGGTGGCGCGGACCCCGGTCATGGGCTTCCGCGACGACGTGGTGGTGCGGGTGCGAGCCACACCTGACGGCGCGCGCATCGATGCGCGCTCGGCCTCGCGCTACGGCCGCCACGATCTCGGCGCCAACGCGGCACGGCTCAAGAGCCTGCTGGAAGACACCGAAGAAGCGGCCGGCCGCATTGTCGAGCGGCGGCCGGCGCCGGCCCCAGCACGCCCACAACAGCCGGCGGCGCCGGCCCGACGCTAAGTCGCGGCGCGGTAGCGGCCGGCGATAGACGGCGCGCCATCGGGCGCGACCG